>CAYSNP010000001.1:0-104114 GCA_964432485.1 uncultured Christensenellaceae bacterium
ATCCAGAGGTTGATGTCTATTTAGTTTGCAGAGGTTTTTCGCAAGAGAAAGGGCTGATTGATGCGGCAAGTAAAGCTCTTGCAAAAAATGTTATTTTTGCTTCGACAAATGCTTTCTTTTTCAAAGACAAACCAGAAGAAGAAGCATTGTTAAATTATTGCAGCTCTATTGTTCCTCAATCTAAAACAAATAAAAAGAGGAGCAGCAATAGGCTAATTTCTTTATTTAGGAGGAAGAAAGTTGGATAACAATTCTATACATAGCTATGCAAGTGCGGATTTGAAAGGTACTGTTGCAGTAGACATTAAAGTGCTGGGGATAGGCGGTGCAGGCAATAATGCAATTAACAATATGCTGCAAGCCAACATTAAAAATGTATCGTTTTATGCTGTAAATACCGATACTCAAGCACTTTCATTATCTTTAGCGGACGAGGAGCACCGTATACAAATCGGCAAGGAACTTACAAGGGGCTTTGGTACGGGCAGTGACCCCAAAATAGGTTATGAAGCAGCTAAAGAAAGCGAAAAGGAACTTCAGGAATTGCTAAAAGGTACTGATTTGCTATTTTTAACAGCAGGTATGGGAGGCGGAACAGGGACAGGTGCTACCCCGTATATAGCAAAACTGGCTAAAGATATGAAAATCCTTACCATAGCTGTTGTCACCAAGCCTTTTGAAACTTTTGAAGGCAGAGTAAGGATGCAAAATGCGCTTAGCGGCATTGAGGAATTGCGCCATTATGTAGATTCGCTCCTGGTTATACCCAATGAAAAGTTAAATATGATAAATGAGCCCGGCCTTTCGCTTGCTGACGCTTTTAGAAGTGCGGATGAAGCTCTTAGGCAAGGGATTCAAGGCATTACCGATATAATCACCTGTAAATCATTTATTAATTTGGATTACGCTGATGTTAAAAAAGTAGTGCAAAACAGCGGCACAGCACATATTGGCATTGGAGAAGGTTCAGGCGATAACAGGATGCGGCAAGCCTTAAAGCAAGCTGTTTCCAGTCCGCTGCTGGAAACAGATATTGAAGGAGCTACTTCGCTTATTGTATTTGTAAAAGGGTTGCCCAACCTTACTACTTATGAGATTAATGAGGCTCTTTCGCTGGTAAAAGAGGTGGTATCTCCCGATGCCAATATAATAGTAGGATTGGATTTTGACGATACGCTTGCAGGAAAGACAGAGGTAATAATTACAGTAATTGCTACGGGCTTTAACGGAGACGAAAGCCAAACTTATGATATTACGCTGCCTGCTCCTCCCAAGGAAGAAGAGCCTAAAAGAGCTTTTCAATCGGACAAAATTGAAATAGACGATAAGGAAATACCGCCTTTTATAAAAAAATTGATAAGCACAAATTGATTAACTAAGATAAGTATACTAAAGAAGAGACAGGCGGCGTGCTTGTCTTTTTTTATGGAGGCAGGATTGGTTATCTATGTAGAAACAGTTTTTTTGAATAATTTTGTCATAGATTTGGTTATTTGCCTTTTAGTTTACAAAACTCAAAAGTTAAACTTTTGCTGGTGGCGGATAATACTGGTAAGCATAATTGGCGCAATAGTTGCAGTGCTATACCCTTTGCTTGCCCGCTATACAATAGTCATAAGGGTAGCACTTTCATTTATAATGGTTTTATTGTTGGTAAAATATAAAAGCATTTGGCAGTTTATTGTTTCGCTGGCAATATTTTATTTAGCAACTTTTTGTTTAGGCGGCGCGGTGCTAATGCTTTCTGCAAGCAAATATTTAGTGCAACATAGTAAAGTAATAGAGTTTGCACCGCTTATTGTTGCGCTTGCCATAATGCTGGCCTATTGCATATTTAGTTTTGTCGCAAAGCAGCTATATGCTAAAAGGCAAAAGTATGCTTTAGAGTATAATGTACAAGTTTCTACAGCTTTTGGAGAGTGCAATGCCAAAGCATATTACGATAGCGGCAACAACATTTACGATAAGGAGTATAAGCCGGTTATAGTTATTTCCAATCAACTATATAATACCCTAAAGGGAGGAGAAGAGGAGTATCTTAGCGTATCTACTATAGGCGGATTGCAATTGCTTAAAATAATTAAAGTAGAATTAAAGATATATCTTGAAAAGGATGTGAATAGAATATTTAGTATTAATGCGGGTATTTCCACCAAACTCAAACATGATTATGATGTAATACTTCATGCCGATATGATAGGAGGATAAAATGAGCAATATTTTCTATAAAATCAAGTATTTTTTTAATAAAATATTAAAAAAACTCAAAAAGCACGAGGATAGAATTGACTACATTGTAGCTTTGCCCAATCCCTTGTCGCCCGAAGAAGAAGCAGAGGCTATAGTAGCGCTGATTGCAGGCGACGAAGAAGCAAAAAAGCTGCTTGTGGAAAGGAACTTGCGGCTGGTTGTCTACATAGCAAAGAGGTTTTCCAATACTGGGATAGATATTGAGGAGCTGATTTCCGTAGGCACTTTAGGGCTGATTAAGGCGGTGAAATCTTATAACAGCGATAAAAAAATAAAGCTGGCAACCTATGCTTCTAAATGTATAGAAAACGAAATATTAATGTTTTTAAGGAAAACTGTAAAAATAAAGAGCGAAATCAGCTTAGATGAGCCGCTTAATGTAGATTGGGAAGGCAATAGATTGTTGTTATCAGATGTGCTGGGCACAGATGCGGAAGCGGTGTATAGGGATATGGAAACAGAAGCGGAAAAAGATATTTTAAAAGATTTATATCATAAGTTAAACGAAAGAGATAAAAGCATAGTTGGTATGCGCTACGGGCTATATGGCAACAAGGAGCGCACGCAAAAAGAAATAGCAGATATGATGAATATATCTCAATCCTACATAAGCCGCTTGGAAAAAAAGATACTTACCAAACTAAAAAAGGAGTTCGAAAAAGTAGAATAATGCATATAATTTAACAAAAAGCTAATACTACATCGGCTACATAGGAGAAAACATGTCTAAAAAAGTAGTTATTAGCGGTATTAATACTTCCACATTGCCAAAATTAAATGCTAAAGAAGGGGATGCCTTACTTAAAAAAATAAAGTTAGAAGGCAGACAGGACTTGCGAGAGGAGTTTTTGCTGGGTAATATGAGGCTGGTGCTAAGCCTTATTCAAAGGTTTTCCAACTCAAAGGAATGCGGAGATGACCTTTTTCAAGTGGGCATGTTAGGGTTGATAAAAGCACTTGACAATTTTAATGTCGAGTTGGGCGTAATGTTTTCCACTTATGCTGTGCCAATGATTTTGGGTGAGATTAGGCGGTATCTGCGTGAAGGTACTGCTATGAAGGTAGGGCGCAACCTTAGAGATATAGCGTATCGTGCCATAAAAGCAAGAGAGCGGATAGAAAGCGCTAATGTTAGAGAAGCCTCATTAATGGAGATTGCGTCCGAAATTGATGTGCCTTACAATGAAGTCGTCAGCGCACTTGATGCTATTGCAGAGCCGATTTCTCTATATGACAACGCATATTCGGATAGTGACGATTCCATAATGGTACTTGATCAAGTAAGCGATAAAAAGACTCCCGAGGATATGCTAAATTATCTTGTGCTAAAGAGCGAAATAGAAAAATTGCCCCAGCGGGAAAGGGATATAATTAAGCAAAGATATTACTCAGGCAAAACTCAAATGGAAATTTCTTCAGTAATGAATATGAGCCAAGCCCAAGTGAGCAGAATAGAAAAGAATGCCCTAAGCATCTTAAAGACCGCATTTTAGCGGTAACATCATATATATTTATATAGTATATAAGCAGATACCTTAGAATAAAATAAAAAAGAGGTATTGTATGAAAGGTATTGATTTTACCTATTGCGAACTGCGGGATAGAGAAGTCATCAATATGGCTGATGGCAGAAAGTTAGGTAGAATCATTGATTTGGCATTGCATTGCTCAGGGCGCATTATTGGAATTATTGTGCCCGGCGAGCGAAAATTCCTTAGGTGCTTTTCTGTTAACGATAACATTTTTATTCCCTGGGTAAATATAAAAAGGATAGGGGATGATGTGATTTTAGTTGAGCTAGTTTGCCATAGAGAGGGAGAGCGGGAGGGTGAGGACAGAGATTTCCCCGCACGCCAAGATTGAAAAAGTGAGGTTTTTTGGTGACTAATCGCATAATTCTTTACAAAAAGTGCTAAATAAGCTATAATTAAAGTATGAAATGTATTTATTGCCAAAGTGCAGATAGCAAAGTAATTGACAGCAGGCTAAGCGATGATGGTGCTTCCATTAGGCGCAGGCGAGAATGTGTTATATGCAAAAGACGCTTCACTACCTATGAAAAGGTAGAATCTACCCCGCTTATGGTAATAAAGAGCAATGGCAACAGGCAAACTTTTGACAGCTCTAAAATTAAGACGGGTATCCTTAAAGCTACTGAAAAACGCCCTATCAGTGTAGCGCAAGTTGATAACATTGTTTCAAAAATTGAAAAGTCACTTAGTAATTCATTGGCTCAAGAGGTAAGCAGTAAAAAAATTGGCGAACTGGTTATGCAGGAGCTAAAAGAGCTGGACGATGTTTCTTATGTGCGCTTTGCCTCTGTGCATAGGGAGTTCAAAGATTTAGATACCTTTATGAAAGAGATTCTCAATATAGTTAAGGAAAAATAGCAGACTTGTAAACTTATTTTGCCTTTCCGCATATATTATATGGTTAAGGAACTAGTATGATATTGGAAGGGTTTTTTTCTATACTTAGCAAAATCTTAATACTGACCGCAAGACTTGAGGGCAGAAACACCTTTCCTCACCCTTTATCAAGCGAAAAAGAGCAAGAGTATCTAAAGCGTTTTCAAGAAGGAGATATGCAAGCTAGGGATATTCTTATCAAGCATAACTTGCGGCTTGTAGCATATATAGCAAAAAAATATACGAATTTTCCAGACCCTGACGATTTAATTTCAGTAGGCACAATCGGCTTAATTAAAGCAATCAATACTTTTAAGCTGGACAAGGGCACACAACTTGCCACTTACGCTTCTCGCTGTATAGAAAATGAAATTTTAATGACTATGCGCGCTTATAAGCGGCAAGGCAATACAATTAGCTTTAACGAGCCGATAGGCAAAGATAAGGAAGGCAATGTAAAGCCTCTTGGTGATATATTAGCGGTAGACGGACCGGATATGTTTGAAGGTTTGGATACTCAAATGAAATACGATAATTTGATGTTTTTAATTAATAAGTACTTAGACAGTAGGGAAAAACAAATAATCCTGCATAGATACGGGCTAAAAGATACACAAATCTATACCCAGCAGCAAGTGGCGGAAGTGCTGGGCATTTCTCGTTCTTATGTGTCTCGAATAGAAAAAAAAGCAATCCTAAAATTGAGGATTGCAGCTGAAAAAGAAAAAATAGAGTTCTAAATAATAACGAGCTAACCTATAAGCCGAGTTCTGTTTCGATAATCATCTATCTTGGCCTACAGTTGCCTATAAGCTCGCGCGATTTTTGAAAGCTGGCGGGCAGCCTGCGCTTTCTTCTCTTGCACCGGACGGGGTTTACATGGCCAATTTCGTCACCGAACTGCCGGTGCGCTCTTACCGCACCTTTCCACCCTTACAGCATAATGCTGCGGTTTATTTCTGTTGCACTTTCCTTAGAGTCGCCTCCAGCGGGAGTTACCCGCCGCCCTTGCCCTGTGGTGCTCGGACTTTCCTCATCTTGCAATGCGATTATCCAGTTAACTCGTTGTCCTAATTATAGCACATTTTGTGTATTTATGCAAATAAAGTGTGGATACTTACTAAGTATTATACTATAATTAGTTGATTATTGGTAATAATTGTGTTAAACTAGATATGCTATAAGAGAGTTTCTGGGAGTGGCAATGCCACTCCCTCTTAAATGTATGGGGAGATGCAAGGAAATAATATGGCAAATATTGAGCAAAAAGCAAAGCAAATTGTCACTCCTATTGTAGAAAACTTAGGATATGAATTAGTAGAAGTAAGGTACAAAAATATTTATGGGCAAGACACTCTGGAAGTTTTAATATTTCGAGAGCAAGGCATAACGCTTGAAGATTGCGTCTTGGTTAATAAAGCACTAGATGCGCCGCTTGAAGCGCACGATATTACCTTAGGCAAGCCTTACAACTTAAACATATCCAGCATAGGGCTGGATAGACCAATGGTTACCGTAAGGGATTTTCAAAGGCGGATGCACAGCATAATAGAGGTAAAGCTGCGCCAACCCTTTGAAGGGAAGTATAAAATTATAGGGAAACTGTTGTCCGCAAATGAGGAAAAAATACAATTAGACCTTAAAGGTGAGCAATTATCAATTAAACATGAAAACATTAAAAATGCGGTAGCGCATATAGATTTCGGAGGAAACAATGATTAATAAGGAATTTTTCTTGGCTCTAGACCAAATTGAAGCAGAACTAAAGATAGACAAGCCGCAGCTGATAAAATCATTAGAAGCTGGGCTGGCATCAGCTTATAAAAACGAAAGCGGAGAGCCAAGGGCTATTAAGGTAACGCTGGATGAGGAGCACGCTCGTATTTCTTATATGGCTTACTATAAAGTGGTAGAGTATTATGATGAAATTGAAGATAGCGAAATTACTTTAGAAGAAGCACGAAAAATTAAGCCTACTGCGGAAGTAGGGGATATAATAGGCGAAGATGTTACTCCACGAACCCTTTCCCGCATAGCTGCGCAAACTGCTAAGCAAGTTATTACCCAGCGTATAACAGAAGCAAAAAAGGCTCGAATTATGGCAGAAATGAGCGAGCGAGAAGGCGAAATAATGATGGCAATTATTCGGCGCATAGACAACAATATTGTTTATGTGGAGATTCTTGGTTCGCAAATGGAAGGCGTTATGAATATGGCAGACCAAGTTCCGGGCGAAAAGTATGCGGTCAATGATAGGTTAAAGGTATATGTTAAAAAGATTCGTACTACCAGTTGGGGCTCTCAAGTAATGGTTAGCCGAAGTAATGCGGGTTTTGTCAAGCGTTTGTTTGAAATTGAAGTGCCTGAGCTTAAATCGGGGCTGGTTAAGGTGAAAAATATTGTTAGAGAAGCAGGCTATCGTACTAAAATGTCTGTTTATACCGAAGACCCCAATTTGGACGCAATAGGCGCTTGCATAGGCGCAAAAGGGGTAAGAGTCAATGCCATTGTCAGCGAACTAAACGGCGAAAAAGTGGATGTTATTTTGTATACTAATGACCTAATTGATTACATTTCCAGAGCTTTAAGCCCTGCCAAAGTAATGATGGTACAATTAAATGAAGAAGAAATGAAAGCTAAAGTGGTAGTGCCTGATGATAAGCTATCTTTGGCAATAGGTAAAAGCGGGCAAAATGCACGCTTAGCCGCCAGGCTTACCGGATATAAAATTGATGTCAAACCTTATTCTGCTGTTATAGAAAGCCTAAATGAGCAATCAGACTCTGATTTTATGGATAGTGAGGGCGAGGAGTGAGGCGGATACCTTTAAGGATGTGCATAGCTTGCAGGCAAATGCAGCCAAAAGGCAGCTTAATTAAGGTGGTAAAGAGCCCGCTAGGAACAGTTGCAATTGATGATACCTATAAGTTGCCCGGCAGAGGTGCATATATATGTAAGGAGAGTCAATGTATAGAAAAAGCAATTAAGAAACGCTTACTAAACAAGAGTTTTTCTGCTAATATTGTGCAAGAGGTGTATAGCGAACTTGAACAACAACTTAAATAAAATTGCTACCTATATAGGGTTTGCCATAAAGGCAGGCAAAGTGATTTGGGGCGTGGACAATATTACAGCAAAAAGGGAGCGGTCCTTGATATTATTAAAAGACTCTTCCTTAGCTGAAGGAAGCTCAAAAAAGCTAGCTAATTATGCCCTCACTAAATGCATTGACATAATAGAGTATCAAGACCTAAGCATCCTTACAGGAAGGAGCGCAAAGGCAATAGGAGTAACAGAGCCAAACTTGGCAGCGGCTATAAACAAAATTGTTAAAGGAGAATAAAATGGGCGAAGATCCAAAAAAGAAAAGTGATGTTTTAGAAAATATTAAAAAGCTAAATGAGTCACGCAATAAAATTAATATGCTTTTAAGTTATTTAAGGAAGCCCTTAACAGATTATGAGGACGCTTTAGCCGCTGTCTCAAAAAGAAAAGCTGTTTTATTGGAAGAGCTAAGGATTAGAAAAGAACAAGAGCTGCTGGCTTTGCAAAGAGAGGAGGAAATAAGAAAAGCTAAGGAATCTTTGATGCAACAAAAGCCGGAGCGAAAGGTAGCAAAGAAAGCAGAGAGCAAAACAGAAAAGGCAGCGGAAGCTGCAGTTCAAGAGCAAGCTGTTGAGGATATAAGTGATACAAGTAAAGAAAAGTCTGTAGTAGAGATAATAAATAAACCTGAAGCAGAAGTGCAACCCAGCAAGCGCAGGAGCACAAAAAAAGAAGAGGCTACTGTCAAAGAAACAAAGGAAGAAACCCCGCAATATGAGGTCAAAGTCAGCAAGCTATGGCGGCAACCTTCATACGAAAGGCGTCCAAGAGGCGGCTCACAAGCTGCCAGGTCGCAAGCGCCTTTTGATAAGAATAAGGCATTTAGGCCAAAACCGTCAGCCAAGCCTACCAGCTTAAAGGATATTGCTACTTTTATAGAGCCGCCGGCATTTTCCAAAGATACTAAAAAGAAGTCAGCAGATAAAGGACCAAAGTTCGACAGCACACCCAAAAGGGCAATGAGCAGAAAGACTTTAGAGCGCAAAGGTTTTGTGCTTAGCTCCGCCGGTGCAATAGAATATGATGACAGCGGTGAGATAAGAAGGATTCGGACTCGCAAGGTGGGAGGGGTTAAAAAGAAGCCTTTAGCACCGGTTTATACACAAATTGACCATGTGGTACTTACTTCTGATACGCTGACTATCAGGGCTTTTAGCGAAAAAATCGGCAAGCCCGGAGCGGAAATAGTAAAACAATTATTTGATTTAGGTATATTGAAGACATTGAATGATAGTATAGATTTCGAAACAGCAGAGTTGGTGGCCAATGAGCTGGGCGTAACTTTGGAGTTGCAGGCAGTAAAAACCAGCGAGGAAAAATTAATAGAATCGCATATAGAAGATGCAGATGCAGATGCGGGGCTGCTTGAGCTCAGGCCGCCCATTGTTACTATTATGGGTCATGTAGACCATGGCAAAACTTCGCTGCTGGACTACATTCGCAAAACCAATGTGGTGGGCGGAGAAGCGGGCGGCATTACTCAGCATATAGGAGCATATAGCATTAAACTTGACAATAGGCGAATTACCTTTATGGACACCCCCGGACATGCAGCTTTTGCGGCAATGCGGGCAAGGGGAGCTAATGTTACCGATATAGTTATCATTATTGTAGCGGCAGACGATGGGATTATGCCCCAAACAATAGAGGCAATCAGCCATGCTAAAGCCGCTAAAGTACCAATTATTATTGCAGTTAACAAGATAGATAAAGAAGATGCCAATCCGGAGCGGGTATTGCAGCAAATTACCGAGCATGACCTTGTCCCCGAAGCGTGGGGGGGCAGTATTCCTGTGGTCAATGTATCCGCGCTTACCGGAAAAGGTGTGGACGAGCTGTTGGAAACAATCTTTATTACTGCAGAGCTGGAGGAGCTTAAAGCCAATCCAAATAGAGCGGCAAGCGGCGTTATTATTGAGGCAAAGCTGGATAAAGGCATGGGTCCCGTTGCTACCATACTTATTAAAAACGGTACGCTTAAACAAGGCGATAATATTGTAGCGGGTACTACCGCAGGCAAGATTAGAGCAATGACAGATGATAAAGGGCATAAAGTTAGCAAGGCAGGACCTTCTATGGCTGTATCGGTATTAGGTCTGCAAGCAGTACCTAATGCCGGCGATTCCATTATGGTTGTGGAAGATGATAAGCTAAGCAAGCAAGTGGTAGAAGAACGAAAAAATAAAGAAAAAGTTGCAAGACTGCAATATTCTCAAATAAGTTTGGACGATGTTTTTCGCAAGATTGAAGAAGGCAAGTTCAAGAATCTTAATTTAATTATAAAAGCCGATGTGCAGGGGAGCGTAGAAGCATTAAAACAAAGTTTAGTTGAACTGTCAGGGGAAGAAGTTAAGGTAGGGGTAGTCTATGGTGGCGTAGGCGCAATTAGCGAAACGGATGTAATGCTTGCAATGACTTCCGAAAGTATAATAATAGGCTTTAATGTGCGCCCGGATACCAATGCCAAAAGTATGGCGGAAAAGAATAATATTGATATCCGCTATTACAGAGTTATATATGATGCCATAAATGATGTGGAAAAAGCAATAAAAGGGTTGCTTGCTCCTAAGTTTAAGGAAGTGCATTTAGGCAGATCGGAGGTTAGAGAAGTATTTAAGCTAAGTAGTGTTGGTACTGTGGCAGGCTGTATGGTAAAGGAAGGCAAGATGGAAAGAGGCGCTCAACTGAGGTTGCTGAGAGATAATATAGTTGTTTTTGAAGGTAAATTTGCATCTCTTAAACGCTTTAAAGACGATATTAAAGAAGTGCAAGCAGGATATGAATGCGGTATAGCTATAGAAAACTATAACAATATCGAGCAGGGAGATGTTATAGAAGCATTCAAAATGGAAAAGGTGGAATAATGGCAAATATTGACAGGGTAAATGCTCAAATTAAAAAGGAGCTATTTTCGCTTATAAACTACAATCTTAATGACCCCAGGATAGACGAAACTATAACAATTAGCTTTGTAAATACTTCTAAGGACTTAAAATATTGCAAAGTGTATATAAGTATGTCTCAAGACGCAGATAAGGAAGGCATAATCAAGGCATTGCAAAGCAGCGCCAACTTTTTAAGGAAGGAGTTGTTTTCAAGATTGAGGGTACGAACTGTACCTGAGCTAAAGTTCTTTGTGGACGAGTCTTTGGATTATGCTTTTCATATCAATGAGATATTAAAGTCATTGGATATAAAAAAAGATGAATAAGCTGTATAGCAAGGCAATTGAATTAATGAAGAAATGCAAAAATGCTGCAGTCTTTATGCATACTTCGCCTGACGGAGATGCGGTGGGAAGTTGCTTGGCAGTCTTTGCATTCTTAAAAAAAATCGGGAAAATTGTTCATTGCTTTAGTGAGGACACCTTGCGGCCGGTAGGGGATAAACTTAGCTTTTTGCCTTTTACTTCTGAGTTTAACAAAGAAAATTTGAAAACTTATGACTTAGCAATAGCCGTGGATTGCGGCGACTTTTCTCGCTTAGGCACTAATTGCGGCAAATTGTTTAAGGATGCAAAAAAAACCCTCTTAATAGACCACCATTTAGGCAATGTAGGCTTTGCCGATGTTAATATTATTCAAACTGATGCCGCTTCCACTACTCAAATTATTTACGACATTTTAGAACAATTTAATGAAAAACTTATAGATTCTCAAATTGCCGATTTGTTATATGCCGGGCTGCTTATGGATTCGGGCAGCTTTATTTTTCCTTCTACCTCAGCACACACCTTTGAAGTAGCTGCAAACTTGTTGAAAAAGGGAGCAGATAGCGCAGGATTGGCGCAAATCCTAATGAGAGATACAGAATACAAAGTGTTTCGCCTTAAAAGCAATATCCTTTATAATGCCAAGTTTTTTGAAGACGGTACAATTGGGCTAATCAATATCAATCTAAAAGATTTAGCGGATACCAATACCGAAAATGAGCATACCGAAGGTTTTATTAACGAAATTATTAATATAGAAAGCGTAAAAGTTGCAGTTAGTGTAATAGAAATAAAAAAAATGGCATATAAGGTTAGTTTCCGCTCCAAAAACAATATAAGCGCAGAGGCTTGCGCCAGATGTTTTGGCGGCGGAGGGCACAAGTATGCCGCTGGCTGTAAGATTTTTGGATACCTTGAGGATGTAATAGATAAGATTCTTGTTGCAGTTAAGGATGTCATTAATGGTTAGCGGCTTTATCAATTTATATAAAGAAGCGGGCATTAGCTCTGCTTTGGCGGTTGCTAAGGTCAAAAGATTGTTAAAAGAGTGCGGCATTGTAACAAAAGTAGGGCATTTTGGTACGCTTGACCCAGACGGAGAGGGGGTATTGCCAATTGCATTGGGATATGCAACTAGGCTTTTTTCTTATGATTTAGAAAAGAGGAAGGTATATTATGCGGAGTTTTGTTTTGGCAGCGAAACTGATACTTTAGATGCAAGCGGTCAGGTAATATTTCAAGGGGGAAGTATTCCAAATAAGGCACAAATTGAGAACACTTTGTCTAAATTACAGGGTATAATAGAACAATTGCCGCCAAATTACTCTGCAAAACAAATAAATGGGCAAAGAGCATATAAATTAGCAAGACAAGGTAAACAAGTAAGTTTGCCAAAAGCAAAGGTAAATATTTATAGTATTGAGTTGATTGAAAAACTTGCTTTTGATACATTTTCCTTTCGTATTGAATGCAGCTCAGGGACTTATATTCGTTCCATAGCCCGAGATTTGGCTTATGCGCTAGGCACCTATGCATATATGAAGTATATTAAGCGAGAAAAGAGCTCTATTTTTGATATTAAGGACGCTGTTCCAATTGAACTGCTTGAGCAGAGCATAACAGATTATATTTTGCCAATGCAGATTTTTACCAATGCCTTTGCCAGATATGATATTGCAGACTCTCTTGCCGATAAACTATATAATGGGGCGCAAGTATCCATTTCGAACGCGCCAAACGGAATGCTTAGCATTTATTGCAAAGGTCAGCTTTTTGGATTGGGGGAAAAAGATAAATTCGATAAACTAAAGATAAAAACGAGGTTAACTAAATGAAAAAAGGGACTGCTTTAGCGCTTGGTTTATTTGATTCTATCCATATTGGACACAGGTATTTAGTTAAAACTGCACAGGAATATGCTAAAAATAATAGTTTAGACTTTTTGCTTTTAACCTTTGACGACAACTTTTATCAGTTTATCAACAAAAAGGAAAAGGCTCTTTATACCCTTGCAGAACGCAAGGTGCTGCTGCGCACTCTTGGCATAAATTACTATGTTATAACCTCTACAAAGCAATTCTTTAGCTTAGATGCTCAAGGTTTTTATAATTATTTAACCCAATTTAGCCCGCAAGCATTATTTATGGGGCAAGATTATAGCTTTGGGGCAAAAGGCAAATGGCATCCTGCTGATATGCAGGAGTATTATAAAGATAAGGATACAGTAGTCTTTGTAGTTGATTTGCTTGAGCTAGACAGCCAAAAGGTATCCTCCAGTCTTATTAAGTCTTTTTTAACACAAGGTAATCTTGCTGCTGCAAATATGCTGTTAGGGAATGAGTTCTTTATAATCGGTAAAGTCGTGCCCGGCAAAAGAATAGGGCGTACTATGGGCATACCTACTGCCAATTTAGAATCAAATGACAATAAGTTCCTGCCAAAATGGGGAGTTTATGCCGCGCGTGCAGAAATTGAAGGAGAGCAATATAAAGGGATAGTCAATGTTGGCAGCCAGCCCACTTTTTGTTGCGAAAAGCCTTGTGTAGAAGTTCATTTGCTGGAGTTTAATAAACATATTTATGGCAAAGAACTCAAATTATCCTTTAAAGAGCGTATTAGGGACATTGTTACCTTTGATTCGCCGCAAGCATTAAGAGCGCAAATTGAATCTGATATAAAAAAGGTAGAAAGTTTATGGTAAAGTTTGGCGTTGCCGGCAATTCTGATAGTTTTTATGAGCAAGGCTATACTCAAACGGTGCAAGCCGCAAAATGGTGCGCCCAAAGAGAAATAGACCTTTTTGAATACTCTTTTGGCAGAGGAGTGCGAATGACAGAGGCGACCGCAAGAGATATTGGCAAGGAGTTTGCCCGTTATGGAGTAGAGCTTTCTGTACATGCACCATATTACACCAATTTTGCATCTACAGAAGATGATAAATTACAATTGTCTATAAATTATGTGCTAAAATGCTTAGAAGTCCTTACCTATTTTGATACAAGTAGAGTAGTAGTACATCCTGCATCGCAAGGAAAAGTAAGCAGGGAAGAAGCTATAGCCAACACTAAAAAGGGGCTTACTTTGCTGGCTGATGCTGTTATTGCATCAGGACAAACTGATAAGAAAATTTGCTTGGAAACTATGGGTAAGATTGGGCAAATGGGGACATTAAGAGAGATAATTGACTTTTGTTCTATTGCTCCTTTCTTTTATCCTTGTATAGATTTTGGGCATATTAACGCCAGAGAGCAAGGCATTTTGGCAAATGCTGACGATTTCAAAAATATATTATCAATTCTTTTAGATAATATGCCAAAAGAAAAAGTTGCATCAATGCATATTCATTTTAGCAAAATTGAGTATGGCGCAAAAGGCGAAATACGACACTTAACCTTTGAAGATAATTTGTTTGGACCTAATCCCTTTCATTTGCTGGAAGCTATTTGCAACTTTAGGCTCACTCCTCATATTATTTGCGAAAGTAAGGGAACTCAAGCAGAAGATGCTGTTTTTATGAAGAACTATTATAAAAAGCTGATTCTTGCACAATCGGGCTGCTTCTAGCATATATTCTTTATGTGAATTATGTGATTAATAATAAGAAAAAATCCAAAAAAATCAAGATATTTGTTTTGATATGTATTTTGGCTGCTGTCTTTATGTTTTATAGGTTCTTTATGTACCCCGTTGCAGTTGACCTTATTTGCGCACAAGTTAAAGCCCTGCAATCTGAAGCAATTGCAAAAGGGCAAAAGTCTTTAGTATTTGCGCAATATTACAAAGATTTGTATTACTATGATAAAAACGATGCCGGGGATGTGGTGCTAATAAGAGCCAATCCATATTTAATTAATCAGCTAAATTATTTAACATTAGAGCAAATGCAAAAAGAAATACGCAGCTTTGCGCGCTCCAATGTAAAAGTACCTTTGGGAGTGTTTTTAGGCAGTCCGTTTTTGCTTGGAGTAGGGCCGGAGGTTAGGCTTAGAGTGATTGGGATAGGGTCAACTAAATGCAGCTTGCGCTCTGAGTTTGTATCTCAAGGGGTTAATCAAACGCTTCATCGTCATTATATTGAGGTTAGCACAAGTATTGATATAGCTGTGTCCTTTAAGGTTATTACAATAACGCAAGCAGCTGATATTTTTATTACAGAAAATCTAATTGTGGGTAAAGTTCCTGATGCTTACCTAATTGGCGAACGTTCGGGCGCATATTTAGACTTACTTCCATAATAATACTGTTTTTCTTGCATTGAAAAGTTAATAATGATATAATTGAGTCTATAAATTATTAGGAGCTTTTGATGCTGGGAAAAATTAAATCTCTTAGAAAAGAGTATGAAATTGAGCTAACTTCAGCTAACACCATTACCCAATTAAACGATTTGCGAATAAAATACTTGGGTAAGAACGGCAAGCTCACTTTGCTGTTAAAAGGGCTAAAAGACACCGCCGCCGAAGCTCGACCGCTTCTTGGTGCAGAATTGAATAAATTGCGTGTGCATATAGAGGATTGTATTGCCAATGGCTTTGCTATCCTTAAAGAGCAAGAGCGCGCTTTGCGCTATAAGCAAGAGGCTATAGATGTTACTCTTTCCAAAAGGGGACAGCCTCGTGGCGCGGTGCATCCGCTTACAAAGGTTAAGGATGAAATCCTTGATATTTTTATCTCGTTAGGCTTTTCTGTAATGGATGGCAGAGAAATCGAAACCGAATATTACAACTTTGAAGCACTAAATACACCTGCAGACCATCCTGCAAGGGATGCTCAAGATACTTTTTATATTACTAATAATATATTGTTGCGTACCCAAACATCAACGGTGCAAGTGCATACAATGGAAGCACAAAAGCCCCCAATCAGAGTAGTTTGTCCGGGCAAAGTTTACCGTGCCGACGATGATGCCACCCATTCGCCTATGTTTGGGCAAATTGAAGGGCTGGTAATTGATAAAGATATTACTTTATGCGACCTAAAAGGCATTTTAGAGGAGTTTGCGCATTCCTTTTTCTTGCCAACTACCAAAACACGCTTGCGTCCCTCCTTTTTCCCTTTTACAGAGCCTAGCGTAGAAGTTGATTTAAGTTGCGCTATTTGTGAGGGCAAAGGCTGCAGGCTTTGCAAGAATACAGGCTGGATAGAGATATTGGGAGCAGGTGTAGTGAATCCTAAAGTGCTGGAGCTTAGTGGCATAGATAGCAATATCTATTCGGGATTTGCTTTTGGCATGGGTATCGAGCGCATTACTATGATAAAGTATGGCATACCGGATATGCGCTTGTTATTCGAAAACGATATACGTTTGTTAGCGCAATACAAGTAAAAGATAATTTTAACATGTTTTTGTGCTTACAAGGGCACATTGGAGGAATGAATAAAAATATGAAGATTTCCCTAAATTGGTTAAAAGATTTTGTAGATATTGACTTACCCGTTGACGCCTTGTGTGATAAACTGGTATCTTGCGGTTTTGAAATAGAGGAAGTAATAGATTTATCCAAAAAGATTCAAAATGTAATAGTTGCTAAAATTGTGGAAAAAGCCTTGCATCCCCATGCGGATAAACTCTTTGTTTGCAAAGTTGATATAGGCGGTAGGGTTGTGCAAGTAGTAACTAACGATGGGGCTATTGCGGTAGGGGATAATGTTCCGCTTGCTATGGAAGGTGCAAAGCTGGCAAAAGGTCCAAAAATAAAAGCTGGAGAAATTAAAGGTATATATTCTGTCGGGATGTTTTGCGGGCTACAAGAGTTGGATTTAACTTTACAAGATTATCCTAATGCCGGAGATGGGGTGCTAAGATTACAGGCAGATTGCATTCCGGGGCAAGATATTAACAAGCTGCTGCATAACAATGATATTGTGCTGGATGTTGCCATTACAGCTAACAGGCCTGATGCCAATAGTGTGGTAGGGATTGCTCGGGAAGTGAGTGCGGTATTAAATACTCCGCTAAAAGAAATTGATTGTTCTTATATTGTAGCGGATTTTGCCACCGAAGACTTTATAGAAATAGAAAATCGAAATTATGCCAAGTGCCCTCGTTATATGGGTCATGCAGTCAAAGATATTAAAGTTATGCCTTCGCCCGGCATAATACAAAAAAGGCTAAGGGCAGTAGGGTTAAGACCAATTAACAATATAGTTGACATTACCAACTATATCTTGATAGAAACCGGGCAGCCAATGCATGCTTTTGATGCCGATAAACTAAAAGGCAATAAAATTATCATTCGTTCCGCTAAGTGCGGCGAGAGTATTGTTGCCTTAGATGAGGAGCAATACCAGCTTAGCCAAGACGACCTTGCCATTTGCGATGCTTCAGATCCGGTTGCCATAGCCGGCGTAATGGGCGGACTGTATAGCGCTGTTACTGCCGACACTAAGGACATTATACTTGAATCTGCAAGGTTTGCCAGAGATAGCGTAAGGCACACTTCCAGAAGGTTGAACTTGCGCTCCGACGCATCTCATAGATTTGAAAAGGGCATAGACTTTTATTCTCAAGAGTTTGGACTTGCAAGGGCATTGCACTTTATTGATAAATACGGTTGGGGCAAAATTGCCGCTTCTAATATAGATTTATCAAGTGAGGACAACCCAAAAAATATATTGCATATCAACCCGGAGAAAATTAACAAAATATTGGGGATAACAATACCGCCTGCTAAAATGGTAGAAATCTTAAATAGGTTGCTGATTAACTCTTATATAGAAAAGGACACAATTATTTGCTCTATACCCCGCTTTAGAGAGGACCTTGAGCATCATAATGATATAGCGGAGGAAATCATTAGGATATATGGCTATGACAATATAACTCCAACTTTGCTTGAGGACGGAGGTACAATTGCCGGAGGCAAGAGTTACAGTCAAAACATTGTAGACAAAATTAAAAATATTATGGTTGGGCAAGGATGCTTTGAGGCTGTAACATACTCCTTCTTTACTCCAAAGGCCTTTGACACCTTGCGCCTAGAGAGCAACGACCCGCTTCGAAAAGCTATTACAATTGCCAATCCCATTGGTGAGGACCTTTCTGTTATGCGCACTACTTTAGCATACAGTATGATTAGCACGCTTGCCGGAAACTATGTAAAAGGCAATAAAGCGGTAAGGCTATTTGAGGTAGCTAAGGTGTATATCCCTAAAGAATTGCCTTTAGTTGAGCTGCCTTTAGAGCAGGAAAAGTTAATAATAGGGCTTTATGGCGAAAATGAGGATTTTTACTCCTTAAAATCAACAGTACAGGAACTTGCAGACACCTTAGGCTTTGAAGTGAGCTTTTATCCTGCAAAATACTCTTTCTTGCACCCCGGCAGAAGCGCAAGGATTACTACTGGTAGCGGATTGGAGGTGGGCTTTATAGGCGAAGTGCTAAATGAAATTGGGGAGGAGTTCGATTGTGCCGCCCGTATTTACATTGCCGAACTTGATATGGCAACGCTGATTGAAAATACTGTGACGGTGCAACCCTTTTTACCGTATAGCAAATATCCTTTTATGGAGCGTGATATAGCTATTAGTGTAGAGGAGCATATATTGGCTGCTGACATTTTGGACACTATTAACGCTTTTAAAGGCGATATACTGGAAAGCGCAGAAATATTTGATATTTATCAAGGTGCGCAAGTTGAGCAAGGGAAAAAGAGCGTGGCAATCAAGCTGTATTTTAGACACTTGTCCCGCACCTTAAACGAAAAGGAAGTAGCTGCCGCTGTTGAAGCAATACTGGCTAAATTGAGCAAAAAGTTTGCAGCGGAGCTTAGAAAGTGAAGTTAAAGCAAGGGAAAGCAGCAAGCAATGCTTGTGCGGATAGGGATAGCAACATTACTAAAAAGAGGGCGGAACAATGTATTATAAAACCCTTGCTACTTTAGAATATGCCAAAGTTTTAGCCGCTATCCGTCATTTTACCGATTCCAGCTTAGCAAGCAAGCAGGCGGAGCAATTGCCTATTTATAAGGATATAACCCTGGCTAATGTTGAGCTTAGCAAAGTGCAGGAAGCATTTGATTTGCTTTATGTGCGCAGCGTGCGCCCGTCATTTGCAATAGAAAACATTGCTTCTATTTTAGAAAAAGCCCGAATTTTTTCCACCTTATCAATAGCAGATATCCTAAAGGTGCGCAATAATCTAAGAGCAGGCAGAATAATAAAGCATACCATAGAGCAAGAAGGCGAAGCGGGACTGCCTTTATTAAATGAAATTGTTTTTGATATGCTGGTTGATAAAAAGCTGGAGGAGGATATTAATAATGCTGTATTGAGCGAAACTGAGCTAAAAGATACAGCAAGCAATGAGCTGTTTAATATCAGAAAATCAATTAAGAAAATAAGCGATAACATAAGGAAAAAGCTAAAGACTTATATCACCTCGCCTAATTATAAAAACATAATTCAAGACAATATAGTAACTATACGCAATGAGCGTTTTGTAATACCGGTCAAGCCCGAACAGAGGGGGAGCTTGCCCGGTTTGGTGCATGACCAAAGCGCATCCAAACAAACTGTTTATATTGAGCCTATGGAAGTGGTGGAGCTTAACAATGATTTGCGGTTGCAGCAAATTGCAGAAGCTGCAGAAACAGAAAGGATTCTTGCCGCTTTTACTAATAGGATAGCAGGCATTGCTAATATGCTTGAGCAAAGTTTGCAAAGTATTGTAGCCTTAGATATAATCTTTGCCAAAGCAAAATATGCAGAGCATATCAAAGCAATTCGCCCTGAGCTTAACGATAAACATTTTATACAAATAAGCGGTGCTCGACATCCCCTTATCAATAAGGATATAGTTGTACCTAATGAGGTTTTAATAGGAAAAGAATACAATGTGCTGCTTATTACCGGTCCAAACACCGGCGGCAAAACTGTATACTTAAAAACTGTGGGGCTGCTACAACTAATGGCGCAAAGCGGTATCTTTGTACCTGCAAAAAGTGCTAATTGCGGGATTTTTGACAACATATTTTGCGATATTGGGGATGAGCAAAGCATTGAGCAATCCCTTTCTACCTTTTCGTCTCATATAGTCAATATAATTCATATACTTGAAAATATCAGCCCTCAAACGCTAGTGCTGCTTGATGAGCTGGGAGCAGGAACTGACCCGTCAGAGGGCGCAGGGCTGGCTGTTGCACTAACAGAGTATTTGCTGGCAAGCAAAGCAAGGGTATTTATTACCACTCATTACAGCGAGCTAAAGGAGTATGCCATAGCTTCAAACGGTATAGAAAATGCCTGTATGGACTTTGAAGCCAATACTTATTCTCCTACATTTAAGCTACTGATTGGCACTCCGGGTTCCAGCAATGCGTTAATAATTGCAGAAAAATTAGGACTTGACAGCAATATAATAGAAAAGGCAAGGCTAAGACTTGCTCCTCATAAGGCAGAGTTGGAAAAAATGATTAAGGAGCTGGAGCGGTCAAAAAAAGCCGCAATAGAAGCGCAAGAGCAAGCGTTTTGGAATTTGCAAAAAAGCAAAGAGGAGTTAAAGCTGGCAAAAAACGAGCGCGCTACGCTAAACTTAAAGAGAGAGAAGCTAGAAGCGCAATGGGCTAAGGAAAAAAAGGAATATTTAAGAGATACTATTGAAGATGCACAGCAAATAATAGAATCATTAAAGCAAACTCTTGAGAATCCCAGCGAAAGCAAGCTGTTTGAAGGCAGAAAGCTGGTAGCGGGTCTAAAAAAGCAACTGCATACTAAAATAGATTATGAGCTGCTTGAAGGGCTTGGGGGAGAGATAGAAGCGGGCGATTGGGTTTACATTAAGCCGCTTAGGGCAAAGGGAAAAGTTGAGGAGATAAGCGCAAAAAAGGGAGAGCTTAAAGTAAACTTATCAGGGATTACAAGCAATGTCAAACTTGCTGATTGCGTAAAAGTTGAAGCAGTAACAACCGGCAAGACCGCTAAGGTTGCAAATATTAGTTTTTCTCCAAAAGCTGTATCGGGTGAGCTTAATTTAATAGGCAAGAATGCTGATGAGGCAATATACGAGTTAAGCATTTACCTGGATAGGGCATATTTAGCAGGCTATGGAGAAGTAAGCATAATTCATGGGAGAGGGTCGGGGCGCTTGCGCTCCGCTACCAGAGAATATTTAAATCAATGCGCCTTTGTTAAGGAATATCGGGACGGAATCTATGGCGAAGGCGAAAGAGGGGTAACCGTTGTCAAGTTTAGGTAAAAATTATGGGTTTACTATTAAAAGTCAAAATACGCTGTATTTTAATCTTTTGCACAGGGCATCGCCTACGCTAAAGTTGCTTGCCTTAATCTTTGCTCTTGTTTCAATTTTTAAAGGCTGGATATATTTTTTTGTAGCTGTTGGCGCCTTTTTAATATCCATCCTTGCCAATATTGTAAAATGGCAATTTAACTTTAGCTATGATTATATTTTGTACGGTACCAGCTTAAAAATTGTAAGAACTACTAATGTTCTTAGATTTAAGGAGCTGTTCAAACTTGACCTTACAAAAGTGATTAGCTGCGAGCCTATCGCCCCTGAACAAATACCTAAAAAAGACATTAGGTTGGGCGTAAAAGATAATATGCAACTGGAATATATTTTGCTCTTAAAGCTAAAAGGCGAGCCGGATACAGTTATTACTGCCGATAAATACTTATACAGCAAAATTGTAGAAATAATGGAGAAAGCTAAGGAAGAGGAAAGCTAATGATTTTTTATGACAATGCAAGCACCACCAAAGTCAGGCAAGAATGTTTAGAGGAGCTTGAACATTTTTGTATAGAAAACTATTTCAACCCTTCAACACTTTATAGTGCGGGCATTGAGGTTGCAAAGCTGTTGCGGCAATGCAGACAGCAAATGCTGGAGTCCTTGTCGGGCAAAGGGAAGCTAATTTTTACTTCAAGCGGTACTGAAGCCGACAATCTTGCGCTTTTAGGGCTGCGCTATCCTAAAGGGGCTAACTTTGTCCTTTCTCCCGTTGAACACTCTGCAATATGCCAAACTGCAAATTACTTAAAGCAGCAAGGATATCAAGTGCGTTTTTGCCGTTGCTCTTCTTCGGGCAAAGCTGATATAGAAAGTATTAAAGAGCTTGTTGACGAGCATACTGCGCTTGTATCCGTAATGCATATTTGCAACGAAACAGGAGCAGCTAATGATATTGCAGAGATTGTTAAGGTTGTAAAAAGCATAAATAAAAATACTATTGTTCATAGCGACGGAGTACAAGCATTAGGAAAATTGGATATCAACTTAAAAGAGTTGGGCATAGATTTATATTCTATAAGTGCCCATAAAATAAACGCACCCAAAGGTGTGGGCGCATTATTTGTTAAGGACGGAGTAAGGATATTTAACATTATGTACGGGGGAGGGCAAGAATATGGGCTTAGGCCTTCTACCGAAAATGTGGCAGGCATTATGGCATTTGGCAGAGCTTGTCATTTGGCAATAGCAGAACGAGAGGAGGCAGTAAAGAAATATAGCGCAATCAATCAAGCTATAAGGACTAAAGTACAAGAGGTTGATGCAGAAGTTCGCTTTATTTCAAACCAAGATTGCGTGCCGAATATTCTTACTTTTACCTCTAAAAAGGTCAGGGGAGAAGTGTTGCTGCATGCGCTTAGCAAGCAAGATATATTCATTGGCACGGGCAGTGCTTGCTCATCTTCTAAGAAAACCGGCAGAATCCCTCAAGCGCTGGGACTGCAAGGGGAGTACCGTGACGGGATTGTGCGGCTAAGTTTTGGCAAGTTTAATACCTTAGACGAAGTTGCTTATTTTAATGAAAAGTTTGAGGATATCTATTTGGAGCTTGCAGGCACTATCGGGAGATAATATGAGCAGAACTATTGTGGTCAGATATGGAGAATTGTTTTTAAAAGGTGCTAATAGGCACTTCTTTCAGTCGCTGCTACAAAGGAATATAGAAGCCGCCCTAAAACCTTTTTGCCATAAAATTATCAAGACCCAAAGCCGCATTTATATTGAAGATTTTGAGCTTAATGTGCAAGATGAGATAATAAATGCTCTTAGTTGTGTTTTTGGCATTTATAGCATAAGTGTTGCTATAAAAATACCTTCGAAAATGCAACAGCTTAAGGAGGCTTGTTTAGCACATTCTCCTAAAGAAGGCAAGTTTAGGGTTTCGGTAAACAGAGCAGACCCAAAAATAAGCCAGCGTTCTATGGATATAGCTGCCGATATTGGTGCATATATGCTTGCCAATACAGATAAGTTAAAAGTGGATTTATTTAATTTTGATTTTGAAGTCAAGGTAGATATGCGAGAAAACGGGTATTCGTATATATATTTTCACGATATACTTGCTCAAGGCGGCTTGCCCGTCGGCAGTTCAGGCAAAGGGTTACTGCTGCTTTCCGGCGGTATTGACTCTCCCGTTGCAGGCTGGCTAATGGCAAAGCGCGGTATGCGCATATCCGCTGTTTACTTTCATAGCTTTCCTTATACCAGCGAGCTTGCCAAACAAAAAGTGTTAGATTTAGCCGCTCTTATTAGCAAATATACTTTGCCGATTAGCGTATTTATTGTACCTTTTACCGAAATTCAGCAAGCTATCCGCACATCTTGTCCCGCTGATTATATGATTGCAATAATGCGTAGATTTATGGTAAGAATTGCGGAAAAGATTGCTAAAAATCAGGAAATAGGGGCTCTTATTACCGGTGAAAGTTTAGGGCAAGTAGCTTCCCAAACTTTAGAAAGTCTTACTTCTACCGGTGCAGTTACCAATTTGCCGATTTTTAGGCCGCTGATTGGGATGGACAAAACGGAAATAATTGCTTTGGCCAAAAAGATAGCTACTTTTGAAACCAGCATTTTACCTTATGAGGATTGTTGCACAATATTTGTGCCTAAAAATCCAATAATCAGACCAAAAATTGAGGTAGTGGAAAAGATAGAGCAAGCGCTGGATATAGATGCTCTTATTACCAACGCCATTGAAAATGTTGAAATTGAAACTTGCGTTCATAACTGCTAAGCAATACACTTTGCGCTGAGGTTTCTTCTATCCCGCCATATTCATTTTCTATTATCAGCCGATAGCGCACCAGCCCGGAATCTGCATTTTGTTCATCAAAATATTCATAATGCCCTTCGTGTCCTTCTATTTGTGTAACTATCGTTTTAGTGTCAAGATATTCTTTAGCAATTTGGTATTTTTGTCCTCTTAAAGCAGTAAAAGAAACTTTTGGCACGCCGTCTACTAAGTTAACAGAAAAATCCTCAGGCATAGTTATATCATAAAGTGTAGAATATTCAAAGGGCGCATTTTTAATATCAAAATAAAATGCTTTAGAAAATCCTGCCGGAGTTTGAGGGCTGGCTAAAAAAAGTTCATCTTGAATATCTCTTGCTTTTAGGTCTATATCTAACATAACTATATTAGAAGGTATGCTAAAATCTTTGGGCTTGCTAGCAGTATATAAGTTTTCATAAACATACTTGCTAATTAAAGTAGGTATAGCGCCGCCTGTAAAGCTCTTAGGCAAACGACTTTCTGCCTTTTGCGTTAAATTGCCGCACCATACGCTTACCGTATGCGCAGTAGTATAGCTCATGCACCAAGCATCACTATTGAGTTCAGAGCCGCTATAGCCAACCGTGCCTGTCTTTGCCGCTACTTGATATCCCAAACTTGAAAGTTTTCTGGCAGTGCCGCTTGCTACTGCCCCCCTTAACATATCAGTCATTAAATATGCGACGGAAGGGGTAATTGCTTGCTTAAATGCAGAAGTATTTTCATAATGAAGCTCCCCGTTTGGTCCGTAAATGCGGCTAATAAAATTGACTGCCTTGTTTTTGCCCAAAGAAGCTAAAGTAGCATAAGCCTGAGTTATTTCTAGCGGAGTTACTCCATATTGCATTCCGCCAAGCCCCAAAGCCAGATTATTATCGCCTTCCGTAAAGGAAAGTCCCATATCCGAAGCTACTTGCATACTATAGTTAAGTCCTAAATCATTTAATAGTGCAACAGGTACGGAGTTTAAGGATTTTGACACAGCGGTACTTATATCCGTTCTACCGTAATAAGTGCCACGGTAATTTTTAGGGTTATAGCCGTTATAAGACTTTGGCTCATCAATAACTATTGAGGCAGGAGTAATAAGGCCTTGCTCCAGCGCCGGCGTATAAGAAATAATAGGCTTAATGCAACTGCCGGGCTGCCGCCTAAGCAAAAATATATTATAGTCAAAATTGGCACTAAATGCACTGACTCCAAAGGTATTGTTATCCACCACCAAAATATAGCCCGGTATTTCTTGCCCTGTTTTTTCATTTTTCAATGCCGAAATAGCAATTGCTCTATCTGTGGACTGCTGCAAGCTCTTATCCATATAGGTATGGATAACAAAATTATTCTCAATTAACGCCTTTTCTGTAATACCCAGTATCTTTGCGGCTTGCGCTATTGCTGCAATTGCATATTTTCCGCTATACTTATTATTTTCATCTAATACTGGTTTTTGATAAGAGTATTTTATAGCCGTATTGTAATCAGTGGCATTTATAAAATCGTTCTTTAGCATTACATTTAATGTTAAGCTCATCCTTTTTTGCGCATTATCTAAGTTATTGAGTGGAGAATTACTGTTTGGGCTGCGTACGATTCCCGCAAGCATTGCTGCTTCTGCAATCTCTATATCTTTAGGTTCCTTATCAAATAGCGTCTTGCAGGCTTTATCTATACCGTATATTCCGTTGCCAAAGTAAATTGCATTGAGATACATTTCTAATATAGCCTCTTTTTTATACTTCTTTTCGATTTGGCGGGCAATCCGTACTTCTTTTAGCTTGCGCTCCAAGGTTTTCTTACTATCTAGCTGTGTATTTTTCGCCAGTTGCTGCGAAATTGTAGAAGCACCTTCTTTAATGCAACCTGCTTTGATATTGTGTACAAGCGCACCGCCAATCCTATAAAAATCAACCCCTTTATGCTTAAAGAAGCGCTTGTCTTCCAGTGCTACAAATGCATTTACTATATTGGGGCTAATATCTTTGTATTCGGTATATTCATTTAGGCTGGAGTGATATAGGACTTCTTCCCCTTGAGAGTCCAGAACTTTTGCTTTAGCGCTGGGCGATTTTATTTTTTCGTCATTTAGCCCCGCTCCAAAAAATGTTTCCAAAAAGCTGATACTGCCCATTATGGCAATGATAATAAGTAAAAAGACAATTATATTTTTAATAGTTTTAGGCTTTCTTTTTTTTGCTTTTGATTTCATCTCCTATAGTATTTAATCCTTAATGCGTAATATGTAAATAATTTGCGTAAAGCTGCAGATATACTTGAATTGCTCTTAGTTGGTAGTATATAATTAATAATATGGAGAAGTTTTATAAAATCATCACTTATGGTTGTCAAATGAACCTTCATGACTCTGAAAAGATTGCAGGTATGCTTGAGGACAAGGGCTATCTTGCAACTGCAGACGACAATAAGGCTGATATAATTGTCTTTAACACTTGCTGTATCAGACATACTGCCGAGAGAAAAGCACTTGGCAACATATCAGCATATAAGCAATTCAAAGAAAGTAATCCAAAAATAATACTTGCTGTAGTTGGCTGTATGAGTCAGCAACCTGAAATTAATAAATTATTAACGGACTCTTATCCTTTTATAGATATTGTGCTTGGCACAGGCAACCTTGCTGCTTTTAGCAAGGCTATAGATGCTAAGTTAAGAGAAAACCTTAGAACTAGTTGGCGCAGGCTGGACGAAAAGCCTTTAATTGACGAAGGCTATCCGCTTGTCCGCACTAGCGGAGCGAATGCTTGGCTGGATATCACTTACGGTTGTAACAATTTTTGCTCTTATTGTATAGTGCCTTATGTCAGAGGCAGAGAAAGAAGCAGAGATGACGGATTGATAGTAAAAGAAGCGGCCGCTCTTATAGCGCAAGGATATAAGGAAATTACTTTATTAGGTCAAAATGTGAATTCCTATTACTATAACGGAGTAGATTTTGCCGCTTTGCTTGAAAGGGTCGCTAAGCTGGACGGGGATTTTAGACTAAGATTCCTTACTTCTCATCCTAAAGACCTTTCGGAAAAAGTAGTTTGTGCTATTGCTTGCAGCGAAAAGATTTCTAAGTTCATTCATTTGCCTGTACAAGCAGGCAGCAATAAAGTTTTGGCAAGTATGAATCGAAAGTATACCAGAGAGCATTACCTATCACTAATAGAAATGATTAGAAACAAACTGCCTAAGGCAGGGATTACCACAGATATTATGGTGGGATTCCCCGGTGAACAAGATAAGGACTTCCAAGATACTCTTGATTTGGTGCGGCAAGCACGCTTTAGTTCGGCATTTACTTTTAAGTACAGCAGGCGCAAGGGGACAACTGCCGACCAAATGGAGCAGCAAGTACCTGAAGATGTTAAAAAGGCTAGGATAAGGGAGCTGATAAGCACGCAAAACCAAATTACGCTTGAGCTTAGTAAGGACTATATCGGAAAGACCGTTCGTGTGCTTGTAGAGGACAAAAGCTCTCGAGCTGCTGATACGCTTTGCGGCAGAGAAGATACCGGGAGATTAGTTAATATTGAGGATGCCGATAGTCGCATAGGCGACTTTTGCAATGTGCTGATTACTCATACTAAAGCATCTTCTTTATGGGGGAGGGTAGCAAGTGAGTAAATTATCACCAATGATGACTCATTACAAACAGCTTAAAAAGGACTATCCTGACACTATTATTTTTTATAGGTTAGGGGACTTTTACGAAATGTTTTTTGACGATGCGCTAATAGCTTCAGAACTGCTTGGGCTTACGCTAACCGGCAGAGATTGCGGACTGGAGCAAAGAGCGCCTATGTGCGGAGTGCCTTATCATGCGGCGGAAGGCTATATTGCCAAACTGATTAATGCAGGGCAAAAAGTTGCAATTTGTGAGCAACTGACAGCCCCGGAAGACCAAAAAGGGCTTGTAGAGCGAGATGTGATTAAAGTAATTACCGCAGGCACTCTTACAGAAGAAAGTATGCTTGACGAGCGCGCCAACAACTACCTTGCTTGCGTATATCTTACCGATAAAGCGTATGCAATAGCCTGGTGCGACATTTCAACGGGCGAATTTCAGGTGTTTGAGCAAAAGGGCAATGATTTTGCACAAATTGAGCAGCATCTTCTTAAAATCGAACCCAGTGAAATTATAGGCAACACCCTTTTTGCCGATAATAAGTTAAAGTTAGAGCTATTCAAAAGTGCGCATAATGTCTTTTTTCAGCAGTTTTACGATTATGCTTTTGATATAGACAACGCCAAAGCAGCCATACTTACCCATACGGGAGCATATGACTTAAAGGTTTTTGGGCTGGAGGGCAAACCTATTGCCGCAGGATGCGCCGGAGCTTTGCTAGAGTATATTTATACCACGCAAAAGACAGCTATTGCGCATATCAATAATATTGTATACTTGAATCATAAAGACTATATGTTTTTGGATTACAATTGCAAGCGTAACTTAGAACTTACCCGTTCGATGTACGACAATAGCAAGCAAAACACCTTGCTTTGGGTACTTGATAACACTTATACCAGTATGGGCGCAAGAGAGCTTGTTAAGGTGATAGAAAATCCGCTGCTGGATTCTGATAAGATAAATAAGCGGCTTGACGCTGTGCAAGAGCTTATAGCATATGCTCCGCTTAGAGAAGAATTGGTGCTATATCTTAAAAAGATAAAAGATATAGAAAGAATGGCAAGCAAGATTGCTTTAGGCTCTGTTAAGCCCAGAGATTGCATAGCTATAGCGCAATCTTTGGAGCAAATTCCAAAACTCAAGAAACTACTTTTCGGTTTTCGCTGTAGCTTACTTAATGCTTGTGCTGAAAATCTTAATTCTTTAGAGAATTTATACAGTGAACTTTTTGCGGCAATTTGTATAGAGCCGCCTGCGCAAATAAGAGATGGCGGCTTTATTGCAAGCGGATATAACGAGTTGCTTGATGAGTATCGAGATGCACAAAATAAGGGCAAAAGTTGGATTGCGGAATACGAAGCTCAAGAACGTGAGCGCACCGGTATAAAGCTACTTAGAATCGGCTACAATAGGGTCTTTGGTTACTATTTAGAAATCCCCAATTCGCAACTGTCGCTTGCCCCTTATGCTTATCAGCGCAAGCAGACACTTTCTACCGGCGAGCGCTTTATAACTGAGGAGCTAAAAGCAGTTGAGGAGCGTATTTTGGGCGCAAGCGAAAAGGCTGTTGCCTTAGAGCTGGAATTGTTTAGCAACCTTATCAAAATCTTAAAAGGATATATTCAGCCGCTGCAAAGCAATGCTAAAATCATTGCTGCAATTGATGTGTTATGCTCATTTGCACAAGTGAGCATTCGTAACAATTACAGCAGGCCTACAATTAATAAAAAGGTTTCTGCAATAAATATCAAAAATGGCAGGCATCCCGTGCTAGAAGCGCTAATGGCAGAAAATGAATTTATTGCCAATGATACTTTTATAGATAAACAAGACCGCACCCATATTATTACGGGGCCGAATATGGCAGGCAAAAGTACATATATGCGACAAGTTGCGCTTATTACGCTTATGGCGCATATAGGTTGTTTTGTCCCTGCAGATAAGGCGGAGATTGCATTGACGGATAAGATTTTTACTAGGGTAGGCGCAGGCGATAACCTTGCGCAAAGGCAAAGCACCTTTATGCTGGAAATGATAGAAGTGGCTAATATTCTCAATAACGCTACTCAAAAAAGTTTATTGATTTTAGACGAAATAGGACGAGGCACAAGCACCATTGACGGACTATCTATTGCATGGGCTATTATGGAGTATATTACCGAAAAAATAAAGGGAAAGGCATTGCTTGCTACTCATTTTCATGAGCTTACCGAGCTGGAAAACTTTGCACCTCATGTAAAAAACTTTAGAATTCTGGTTAAAGAAGAAGGCGACGGAGTAGTTTTTCTTTACAAGATTAAGAGAGGGGGCACTAACAAAAGTTTTGGTATCGAAGTTGCGGGACTTGCAGGAGTAAAAAGGCAAGTTATTCAAAGGGCAAAGGCAATTATGAACTCCTTGCTCCAATCGCATGAGTTTGGCGGCAATCTTAGAGAAAAGCTAAAAAATGCAGATGAAAATGAAGCAAGCAGCACAAGCGATTATAGCGATGATAAAAATATTTTGTTAGAAAATCTGTTAAACATAGTTGGGCAGGTAAAAATAGAGGATATAACACCTTTGGAAGCAGTATCAGCATTGGCGCAATTAAAAGCCTTGGCGGAAGGCAAAAATGGCTAAAATAAACTTACTTGACAGCTCAATATTTAACTTACTTTCTGCCGGTGAAGTGGTGGAGAACCCTGCTTCTATTGTAAAAGAGCTAGTAGAAAACAGCATAGATGCGGGAGCTACCGAAATAAGCGTGAATATTTATGGCGGCGGCATAAAATCTATTGTTGTTACTGATAACGGAGTAGGGATAGAGCCCGATGAGTTGGAAAAAGCGGCATTGCCCCATGCTACAAGCAAAATTAAAGAAGCGCCAGATTTGCAAAGCATTGCAACTCTTGGATTTAGAGGAGAAGCCCTGCCCAGTATTGCCGCAGTATCCGAGTTGGAAATAAAATCCAAATATATAGATGCCGAGCATGCCAAAATGATAAAGATTAAAGGCGGCCAAATACTAGCTTCCCTTTCAACTTCTCTAGCTAAAGGCACTTCGGTAAAAGTCGGCAACTTATTCTTTAACACTCCTGCCCGCCTAAAGTTTTTAAAATCTCCGGGAGCGGAACAAGCGGCAATTACGCATACTTTAAAGAACTTGGCGCTTTCGCACCCTTTTATTGCATTTAGATATTTTCAAGAGGATAAAGAAGTTTTTTCCACTTACGGCAATGGGCTGGAGGAAACGGCAAATATTATATATGGTAAAGAAATAGTAGGAAACTTAATTAAGATAGATATTGAGGATAGGGGAATATTTATACAAGGATATATTAGCAGCCCAAAAATATTTAAGAATAATAAAAGGCAGCAAACGCTAATTATTAATTCCAGAGTACTATCTGCTCCGGAAGTGCAAGGTGCAATACATAATGCTTATGCTCATAGATTAATGACTCGCTGCTACCCAATATATGTTTTGGATATTGTTATGCCATTTGACACCTTAGATGTAAATGTACATCCTCAAAAAGCAACTGTCAGGTTAGCCAATGCCCGCACCATTTGTTCTGTGGTTTATTATGCAGTAAAAAATGCTTTGGAGGAATATGAAAAGGCGCAAGTAGCACCTTTAACCTCTGCAAGCAACTTAAAAGCGGATGCTACTCAATTTATAAAAGAGCAAGTTGCCGCTGACAATGACAATGCAGAAAGCGTAATTCTTGACCAAAGCAGCAGCTTGCAAGACAGGCTCTTGAAAGCATATAAATACACTCCAAAGGAAAGCAATAGTAGCACTTTTGCACAAGAAAGGGCTGTCGGTATTGTTAGTGCCAAATCAAGCGACCCTTTGCTTGCGGCCAAGTTTAAAGAAAAAACTGCGCCCATTCAAGATGCTATGCATAGTCTGCCGCAAGATGCAACCTATAAAATCATAGGTCAAGCCTTTGACACTTATATTATAGTAGAAATGGGACAGGAGCTTATTTTTATTGACCAGCATGCAGCTCACGAGCGCATTATATTTGATAGGATGCTTTCTGATTTTGCGCAAGGCGCTCCGTCACAACTGTTGCTTACTCCTTATATTTACAGTTGTCCATATGATGATATATCATATTTAACTGATTTTCTGCCTAATTTAGCTAAAGTTGGCTTTGAAATTGAGGAGTTTGGCGGCAATCATTTTAAAATTAGTGCAATACCTAATAATATTGTGGGCCTGGAGCTTACAGCATTTTTAGATAGCATACTAAAAGACAAATATTCCGACAGCAACGAGCTTTTAGAAGAATATATAGCCAAAAAAAGCTGTAAAGCGGCAATTAAAGGCGGCGATAGCCTAAATAAAGAGGAAATTGCCTATGTAATGGATTACTTTATAGCCAACTCTTTGCCAATGCATTGCCCTCATGGCAGACCTACCTTAATTAAGTTTAAAAGAAAAGAATTAGAGGCCTTATTTGGCAGAATTAAATAATATAATTATAAAAATCAACCTAAAATAGAAGTATTAGGATAAGAATGGATATAAATCAAGCACGCTTTTTAGTATTACAAGCCGAACAAGAAGCAAAAGACAGCTTTAGCACCATAGAGCAAATAGCATTATATAATCAAGAAAAAGTGCTGGAAGCATTTAGCAAAGCGAAAGTAGCTCAAAGGCATTTCTATCCCTCAACAGGTTATGGATATGATGATGCTTCTAGGCGCACCTTATCAGAAGTGTATGCAAAATGCTTTAAGATAGAGGATGCATTAGTTTCACCGTTGATTTCAGGCGGTACAGGCGCTCTTTGCTTATCTTTATTTGGACTGTTGCGACCTTCTGACCTTATGCTATCTATTAGCGGCAAGCCTTATGAAACCCTTTCTAGGGTAATAAGCGGCTCTGGCACAGGCTCTTTGCAAGATTTTGGTATAAAATATCACGAAATTGCTTTGGCTAATGGCGATTTTGATTTACAAGCAATATCAAAATATATTAAAGAAAATAAGGTAAAATTAGCTTATATACAACGCTCCAGAGGTTACGAGTTCCGAAGAGCATTAAGCGTAGAGCAAATAGGGCGTGTTTGCTCAATTATTAAGAAAATAGATCCAAATTGTATAGTTTTATGCGATAATTGCTATGGAGAGTTTACCGAATTATATGAGCCTAGCGAGGTTGGCGCAGACCTTATTATTGGCTCATTAATTAAAAATCCCGGTGGGGGGCTAGCGCCGACAGGCGGCTATGTAGCAGGTAAACTGGCATATATTGACGCAATTTCCGGCAAATTGACCGCTCCGTCAGTAGGGCGGGCTGTAGGTTCGTATGCGGCAAGCTACCGACCATATTTTCAAGGGTTTTTTATGGCGCCTTCTACCGTAAGCTATGCCCTTAAAGGCAATGCTTTAGCTTCGTATATCTTTACCAAGTTAGGCTATAATGTGCTTCCTCTGCCCGGCGAGATACCTCACGATATAGTTGTAGCAATTAAGTTTAATACCAAAGAAGAATTAATTGCATTTTGCCAATCTGTGCAATATGCCTCTCCGGTAGACGGTTTTGTTACAGCTTGCCCCGGACCAATGCCCGGATATAGTCATGAAGTAATTATGGCAGCAGGGACTTTTGTACAAGGCGGCTCATTGGAGCTTACCGCAGATGCTCCAATTAGAGAGCCATATATTGCATATCTGCAAGGCGGCCTAACCTATGAGCATATTAAAATTGCTCTTATAAAGATATTGCAAAGTCTGGATAGATAATAAGCCTTACAATAAGATATAATTACCTTTTAGCCCTATTTTGATAACAATACCCCCTATCTATTCGTTAAACCTGTATTTTGCGAATAGATTTATAACTTAAATTTCCTAGTACCCTATTCTGATTTCGTCTTTGCAGGGGACGCGTTAAGCAGGCTTGCCGGTGGCAAGTCTGTAGGGGGAGCCCACGAGCAAATGCGGGAGCATTGCGAGGGTATAATCAGTGAAGCAATCCAGTTCTAGAGCCTTAATCCCTATTTTCTCTTTTACATAAAGCAATCCAGGCCCCTAAAAAGTCATTGCGAGGCACGAAGCAATCCAGACTCCAGAGGGTTGCTCCCTGTTCTCCAGAGGCTTGCTCCTTATTTGCAGAGGCTTACTCCCTGCCCTACCAATCTCACCTTAACTTTTTGCCAAAGACAAAAAATCTCATTATGAGCCTCGCTCATAATATCATTTGCATAAGCAAATATAACTTTGCGGCTTGTCCGCAAAATCTCATTGCACAGAGCCTTGCTCCCTTGTCTTTGCGAGGCACGAAGCAATCCAGACTCCAGAGGCTTTGCTCCCTGTTCTCCAGAGGCTTGCTCCTTGTTTGCAGAGGCTTCCTCCCTGCCCTACCAATCCCACCTTAACTTTTTGCCAAAGACAAAAAATCTCATTATGAGCCTCGCTCATAATATCATTTGCATAAGCAAATATAACTTTGCGGCTTGTCCGCAAAATCTCATTGCACAGAGCCTTGCTCCTTATTTTATTGTATTATGGTGAAGCTGTGCTTTGCGGGATTGATTGCTGGATTGCTTCGGCACTTTGTGCCTCGCAAAGACGTTAGAAAGTCATTGCAGGCGACGCGTTAAGCTGAGTTGCCAGTGGCAAGTCTGTAGGGGGAGCCCACGAGCAAATGCGGGAGCATTGCGAGGCTATAATCAGTAAAGCAATCCAGCCCCAGAGCCCTACTCCTTGATTGCTGAGGCTTGCTCCTTGTTAAATTGCAGCAAACTCTCTAAATATCACCATATTGCTTTCGCACAAGAATAATTGTTCGTTATTACATTCAAATTGAATTTGCTTGTGTGCTCTGCACAAGAATAATTGTTCAAGTGCTTCTTTTTAATTTGAAATTCAGCAGTGCTTCGCGGGACTGGATTGCTTCGGCACTTTGTGCCTCGCAAAGACAAGCTGTGCTAGCGTATGCCCTAGATTGCTTTGTCGCGCTTGCTCCGCGCAATGACGATTTCCAATCCTTGTTGGTAATTATTTATGATGGAAAGCCCCTATTTCGTCTTTGCGAGCGACAGCGAAGCAATCCAGAGTTCGGAGGCCGGCTCCTTGTTAAATTGCAGCAAACTCTCTAAATATCACTATATTGCTTTCGAACAAGAATAATTGTCCGTAATCATATTCAAATTGAATTTGCTTAATTGCTTTCTGTACAAGAATGATTGTTCGCAATCCAGACTCCAAAGGGTTGCTCCTTGTTCTCTAGAAGCTTTGCTTCTTGTTTTATTGCGTTATGGTGAGGCTATGCTTGCGTTTGCTCTGGTTTGCTTCGGCACTATCGTTCCTCGCAAAGACGAGTTAGGAAGTCATTGCAGGCGGTGCGTTAAACAGGCTTGCCGGTGGCAAGTCTGTAGGGGGAGCCCGCGAGCAAATGCGGGAGCATTGCGAGGGTATAATCAGTGAAGCAATCCAGCCCCAGAGCCCTACTTCTTGATTGCTGAGGCTTGCTCCCTGTTAAGTGCAGCAAACTCTCTAAATATCACCATATTGCTTTTGCACAAGAAAAATTGTAAGTAATCACATTCAAATTGAATTTACTTAATTGCTTTTGCACAAGAATAATTGTTTGAATACTTCTTTTTTAATCTGCAATTTAGCAAGGCTAACGCTTGCTTTGGATTGCTTCGGCACTAATGTTCTTCGCAAAGCCGGTTTATAATACTTTTTTTTAAATATTTATGGTGCAATGCCCTAGTTCGTCTTTGCGAGCAGTAGCGAAGCAATCCAGATTCCAGAGGCTTGCTCCTTGTTAAGTTGTAGCAAACTCTCTAAATATCGCCATATTGCTTTCGTACAATAATAATTGTTCGCAATCATATTCAAATTGAATTTGCTTAATTGCTTTTGCACAAGAATAATTGTTCAATATCTCTTTTTTAATCTGTAATTAGGCAACGCTTACACTTATCCTGGATTGCTTCGGCACTATCGTTCCTCGCAAAGACGAGTTAGGAAGTCATTGCAGGCGGTGCGTTAAGCAGGCTTGCCGGTGGCAAGTCTGTAGGGGGAGCCCGCGAGCAAATGCGAGAGCATTGCGAGGGTATAATTAGCGAAGCAATCCAGACTCCAGAGGGTTGCTTCCTTGTCTTTGCGAGGCACGAAGCAATCCAGACTCCAGAGGGTTGCTCCCTGTTCTCCAGAGGCTTGCTCCTTATTTGCAGAGGCTTACTCCCTGCCCTACCAATCTCACCTTAACTTTTTGCCAAAGACAAAAAATCTCATTATGAGCCTCGCTCATAATATCATTTGCATAAGCAAATATAACTTTGCGGCTTGTCCGCAAAATCTCATTGCACAGAGCCTTGCTTTCTTGTCTTTGCGAGCGGTAGCGAAGCAATCCAGACTCCAGAGGGTTGCTCCCTGTTCTCCAGAGGCTTTGCTTCTTGCCCTACCAATCCCACCTTAACTTTTTGCCAAAGGCAAAAAATCTCATTATGAGCCCCGCTCATAATCTCATTTGCAAGGCAAATCTCACTTTGCAACTTGTTGCAAAATCTCATTGCACAGAGCCTTGCTCCCCGTCTTTTCGAGGCACGAAGCAATCCAGACTCCAGAGGGTTGCTCCCTGTTAAGTTGCAGCAAACTCTCTAAATATCACCATATTGCTTTCGCACAAGTATAATTGTCCGCAATCATATTCAAATTGACTTTGCTTAATTGCTTCTGCACAAGAATAATTGTTTGAATACTTCTTTTTTAATCTGCAATTCAGCAAGGCTAACGCTTGCCCTGGATTGCTTCGGCACTTTGTGCCTCGCAAAGACAAGCTGTGCTAGCGTATACCCTGGATTGCTTTGTCGCTTTCGCTCCGCGCAATGACGGTTTATAAACCTTTTCGGTTGTTTTTTAAGGTGCAATATCCCTATTTTGTCTTTGTGTGCGATAGCAAAACAAAGATATTTTGATTTATTCAAATTGAATTTGTTTAATTGCTTTCAACACAAGAATAATTGTTCGTAATCTAAACTCCAAAGGGTGCTGCCTGTTTTATTGTGTTTTGTGAAGATGTGCTTCGACTGGATTGCTCCCTATTTTATTGTGTTATGTGAAGCCCTGCTTGCGTGGGGTTGGATTTATAAACAAGGAGCAGTACTAGCGCAGGTCCTTTTGCACAAGAATAATTGTTCAAGTGCTTCTTTTTAATTTGAAATTCAGCAGTGCTTCGCGGGACTGGATTGCTTCGGCACTTTGTGCCTCGCAAAGACAAGCTGTGCTAGCGTATGCCCTAGATTGCTTTGTCGCGCTTGCTCCGCGCAATGACGATTTCCAATCCTTGTTGGTAATTATTTATGATGGAAAGCCCCTATTTCGTCTTTGCGAGCGACAGCGAAGCAATCCAGAGTTCGGAGGCCGGCTCCTTGTTAAGTAGCAGCAACCTCGCTAAATATCGCCATATTGCTTTCGAACAAGAATAATTGTCCGTAATCATATTCAAATTGACTTTGCTTAATTGCTTTTTGCACAAGAATAATTGTTCGAATGCTTCTTTATTTTATTGAGTTATGGTGAAGCTGTGCTTCGTGGGACTGGATTGCTTCGGCACGATACACGCTAAGGCGCGATGAAATGCACTTGCCATATGCAAGTGTTGAAATACATTTATTGCATAAATGGTGCAATACACGCTAAAGCGTGGTGAAATACATTTGCTTTTGCAAATGATTAAGGTGAGATTTATAAACAAGGAGCAAGTGCTAGCGCAAGTCCTTCCGCACAAGAATAATTGTTCTCAATCCAGACTCCAAAGGGTTGCTCCCTATTTTATTGTATTATGTGAAGCCCTGCTTGCGTGGGGCTGGATTGCTTCACGATGTTTGCAAAGACAATATTATCTTGATTCCTTCCTGATTTGTGTTATAATCAAAGTATGGACAGCAATTACTTTAGCAATCTAAAAAGAGAGCAATATTTTAAGCTAAATGAGTTATTAAACTCCCTACCCTCTTTTTGCAGAATGTTTTTTATTGGTATTGAGGGGGGGACGGAGGTTCTTACACGCTTGGGTTATGCTAGGGATTTAATGATTTTTTTTGATTTTTTAGTCAAAGAAATGCCTGACCTTGATAAGGGTAAAGTAGCTGATATTACTTTAGCTGATTTGGCAAAGGTGCAAGCTATACATATAGAGCGGTATTTAAGTTATCTTTCTTATTACACCTTTAATAATAAAAGGCTATCCAATGGCGAAAGGGCAAAGGCACGAAAACTAAGTGCAATTCGCTCCCTATTTAAGTACTTATATAATAAGGACTTATTGCCTGAAAATGTGTCTGAAAAGGTGCAAACCCCTAAATTGCATAGCAAAGAAATTGTACGACTAAATGAAGCCGAAATAGTAACTATGCTTGACAATATTGATGAGACCGCTTTCCCCTCTGATAGGCAAAGGACATATAATAAACATACACGTATAAGAGATAATGCTATTATTACGCTAATGCTTACCACAGGTATAAGGATAAGCGAATGTGCGGGGCTGGATTTTCAAGATATTGATTTAGAAAATCACTCTTTTATAGTGACACGCAAAGGCGGCAATAGAGCAATACTCTATTTTTCTAATGAAACAGCGCAAGCTCTTGAGGCATATTTTGATGAGCGTGAAGTTAAATTATCTTCTCTTGGCAAGTCTATTCAAGGTCCCCTATTCCTTTCTTTGCAAAACAAGCGTCTAAGCGTTAGAGCTATTCAAAACATAGTTAAAAAGTATGCCACAATAAGCGCACCGCTTAAAGAGATTTCGCCCCATAAGCTAAGGAGTACTTATGGCACACAGCTATATCGCAGCACCAAAGATATATATGTAGTTGCAGAAGTGCTTGGGCATAAGGATATTAACACAACCAAAAAGCATTATGCCGCAATAAGCGAGGATATTAAAAGAGAAGCATCTAATAAAGTAATTCTGCGTAAACAAAAGTAAATATTTTTCACTTTTTTATTGCATTTATATTTTCATTATGATAAACTAAATACGATTATTTGTTCTTATTTTATAAGGAGGGTTATTTTATGACAAAAAGATTGGAAATGAAGGAAAAGCTGCAAGATATATTGGATTTTATTATTCAATGGACAGAGCAAAACGGGTATCCGCCTACCATTAGGGAGATTTGCGACGGATTGCAAATTAGTTCCACCTCTTCGGCGCATTACTATGTAAAAAAGCTGCAAAAGGCGGGGAAGCTGGCCATTGATAAGAATAAATCCCGAGCTATCGGTATTTCCGCTAAGCAGTTGCAGCCTAAAGACACTGTCAAAGTGCCTTATATCGGCAGAGTCCCTGCCGGCGTGCCTCGGCTTGCTTTTAGTGATGATATGGAAGTTTTTTATTTGCCTAACGGACTTTTTAATGCCAAAGGCGAGCTTTTTATGTTGGATGTTATAGGTTCAAGCATGATAAATGATGGCATTTTAGACGGAGATAAAATTATTGTGCGAAGCCAAAATACCGCAAATAACGGTGAAATTGTTGTAGCAAGGATTGACGAGGAGAATTGTACGGTAAAACGCTTTTATAAAGAGGAAAATCAAATCAAATTAATGCCTGCAAATGACAATATGTTGCCTATTTATTCGCAAAATGTTATGATACTAGGAAAGGTCGTTGGGATATTGCGCAATATTTGACTTTTTATCTTTTTTTTGTTATCATTTTGATATAAATATATATAACATAAGTTAAGGAAAATATGAATACTGCTGTTACTGATTTAATAAGAGTTCATGTAGATATTATTGTACTCAAAACCTTAGAGCAAGAAGACAGATACGGATTGGAAATACTTGCCGCTGTTACCGACGCCAGCGCCGCTAAATACGAAATAAAGCAGCCGACTCTGTACAATATCTTAAAAAGGTTAGAAAAACAAGGGCTGATAGAAAGCTACGACGGGGAAGAATCTTTAGGCGCAAAACGCAAGTATTTTAAGCTGACCGCAGAAGGTAAAGAATATTTAGAAAACTATCAAAATGATTGGATTTACACTAGAACCTTGCTTGATAGTCTTATAAGCAGCGAACAAATTGATTTGGAAAATTACACACCGCCTTTTGATGCTTCCGCCTTGCGCCCTTTGACTAAAAGGGCAAGGGTAGAAGAAGATGAGCCAGAAAGTGATGCTGAAGACCAAACAGAATTTGCTCCTAAGGAAAAAGAAAGAGTGCCTTTATTTGTGACCAAGCCCTATCTTGCCTCAGCGCCTCAAGCCGCTGAAGTGCTTGAAGAAGATAAAGAAAATCGAGATAAAGCAAGCCGAATGCTGTGTATAGGCAAATATGCGCCCAAGCCCGGCTATAAAATTACTGATGATAGTATTAAAAACCCTGCCACAAAGAGCAGAAATACTATTTTTCATAAAATCTTTACCGAATCTATGGAGAGATTCCACGAAAAGCCCAAAATGGTGAACATTCGCCCTAAAGCAATGCACTTTAATGATTTAGCTGTTGCATATAAGAATCAAGGGATAGCGCTTCAATCTTATAATTCTTTAGATAGGGTAGCTTTTTATAAGAATAACTTTATAATAATCAATAAAATAAAATTCATTGCCGCTATGCTGACTTTTTTAATCCTTGCAGCAGAGCTAGCCTTGCTTTACTTTTTTAATGATTACTTAACTTTACCGAGTTATGTATATCCTGCTATTGCTCTTGCGGCATTCCCCTATTTTCAAGCAATCCGTTATGCAGTTGCTCCCAAAGCTCGGCAACTTCTCAATTACAACTTCTATATTTCTGCATTAGCTTCGCTAATAATATTTTTCTTATGTATTAGTTTAAGCTCAATACTGTTTATTGTATCTCCTGATTTGGGCGTAACATTTACAGACCCCCTATTTTACGCTCCTTGGCTGATACTATCCAACTTAGTGGTTTATCAGTTGATATACAGGCAACTTTTTGTATCCAAAAGATACCATTGCAAATCTGCAATATAAGGCTTAATACGGTCCTTTGATATTGTTAGATGCTTGGTCAATTATTTCTTTAACTTGTGTAGAAATAGGCATTTTTTTTAATAATTGGCTATCATCTAAAGGTTTTTCTGCTATTTCGGCCTTTTTCTTTTTTTTGAACAATCTTTTAATCACTTTTAGCATATTCCAACCTACTAATGCAACTTTTTAATTTCGTCTTTTGCCAGCTTGTCGCATTTGTTATTATATTCATTATCCGAATGCGCTTTTACTTTAACAAAAGTCACCTTATGTTTTTGCACGATATCATAAAGAGGCTTCCAAATATCTGCATTTTTTCTATCATTTCCCTTATGCTTCCAATCCTTTAAGCGCCACTCATATATCCAACCTTTAATAAAGGGATTAAGGGCATAAGCGCTATCGCTATAAACAGTTACATTGCATTGCTCTTTTAATTGCGTAAGCCCGCTAAGTATAGCAAGCAGTTCCATTCGGTTATTGGTAGTATTATCATGCCCGCCGGAAATAATCTTTTCCTTATCTTTGTAAATAAGTATGGCTGCCCAACCGCCTTTTCCCGGATTGCCGCTGCAAGCACCGTCTGTGTAAATATCCACCTTTTTCACTAACTGTTCTCCGAAAGGTCGGCGGAGCGCATTCTGCAAGCATCAATACCTTCTATAAGTATCTCCTGCAGCCTTTTTTGCTTAAAAACTTGTACAGCTTCTATAGTGGTACCGCCTTTGCTGCAAACTTTTTCCACCATTAGGTCTAAAGGGATGCTAGAAAGTGCCGCAAACTTAGCGGAGCCAATTAGAGTTGCCGCCGCCATTTTTTTGCTTTCGTCTGCAGTTAGGCCGCCTTTACAGCCTGCTTTAATCATAGCATCCATAATCATATACACATAAGCAGGACCGCTGCCGCAAATACAAGTAAAAGCATCGAATTTTTCTTCTGTCAGCTCAATTACTGCTCCGCAAGCGGATAAAATCTTTATTAAGTAATCTTTGTACTCTTTACCCATACCGTCAAAGCAAACAGCACTAATGCCTTCGCCAATAGCCGCAGGCGTATTGGGCATAATGCGGGCTATACCAACATTTTTATTGGCAAGTTTAGACTTTAAGCTATTAATTTTAACCCCTGCCATAATGCTGGCTAAGTTATTAATCCTTGCTGTGTCAAGGTCAGCAAGCACTTGAGTATAATTTTGCGGTTTAACTGCCAGCAAGACTATATCGGAAGAGTTTACAAGTTCATTTATATCTTTTGGGATATATATTTTTTTAGCTGCTAACTCTTGTCTTCGCTCGGCAGATATATCAAAAGCGCATATTTCAGCTGCGCTAAACTGCTTGCTGGCAAGCATCCTATCTATTATTGTGCCTGCCATAACGCCGGCACCTATAAAGCCAATCTTAAATTTCATAAACCCTCCGTTAATGTTTGACATAGGGCAGTATTTTAAGTTATAATATTCGGGCTGAAGGGGAGTGGCTCAACGGTAGAGTAGTGGTCTCCAAAACCATTGGTTGCGTGTTCGAATCGCGTCTCCCCTGCCATAAAGCGTAAGGCGCATTTGCGCCTTTTTTGTTTGGCGCACTTTTTGTTTGCTAAACTTTTATATCCCCGCCCTGCTTTAAGATATGAGCAGCTACAATAGGCTCAATATACTTATTGATAAACTCATCCACCTGGCCGATGCTGCGCCCAATATACCTTTTAGCAGATAAAAGCTCCTCTATATTGCTATGGACAGCGGCAAAGGCATTGTCTTTTATAATCCTTTCTATTAAATCGTTATCTTTGCCTTCTTCTTTAACCCTTTTGCCTGCTTCCATAGAATGCAACCTTATTTGTTCGTGCAACTTTTGCCTGTCACCGCCAGCCTTTACACATTGCATTAAGATATTTTCCGTTGCCATAAAGGGCAGCTCTTGCTCAATATGCTTTGCAATAATTTTTGGGTAAACTACCAATCCGCTTGTTACATTAAGCATAAGCTCCAAAATAGCATCAGCGGCTAAGAATGCTTGCCCCATAACTATCCTGCGGTTGGCAGAGTCGTCTAAGGTGCGCTCCAGCCATTGCGTACAAGCAGTTGCGGCGCAATTGGCAGGCAAAGAAATTAAGTAACGAGCAAGAGAACATATCCGCTCGGTACGCATTGGATTGCGCTTATAAGCCATAGCGCTTGAGCCGATTTGGCTTTTTTCAAAAGGCTCTTCTAACTCTTTCATACTTTGCAAGATGCGTATATCGTTGCCAAACTTGGCAGCACTTTGAGCTAGCATACTTAACAGGCAAGTAATATTGTAGTCGTATTTGCGAGTATAAGTTTGTCCTGATACTGCAAATGCCTGCTTAAAACCCATTTTTTCTAGTATTTTTTGCTCTAAATGCACTACCTTTGTATGGTCGCCTTCAAACAGTTGCAGAAAACTTGCTTGCGTGCCGGTAGTGCCTTTTATGCCTCTTAGCTTAAAATTACTTATAAAATCAGCAATATTATAGTAGTCAAGCAAAAAGTCTTGCAGCCAAAGAGTAGCTCTTTTGCCTACTGTAATAAGTTGCGCAGGCTGCAAATGTGTAAAACCTAAAGTGGGCAAATCTTTATATTTTTTGGCAAACTTTGCAAGATTTGCCATAACGCTAACGATTTTCTCATTAATTAAATTGAGAGCTTCATAATAAATAATAAGGTCAGCATTATCTGTAACAAAACAGCTGGTAGCACCTAAATGAATAATAGGTGCGGCCTTTGGGCATTGTAAGGAAAGCGCATAAATATGCGCCATTACATCATGCCTGACAGCTTTTTCTCTCTCTTGCGCAGCTGCAAAATTGATATTGTCAAGATTGGCTGCAAGTTCGTCAATTTGTGCTTGTGATATATTTAGCCCCAGCTCTTTTTGCGCAGCAGCCAAAGCTAACCAAAGTCTTCTAAAAAGCCCTATTCTCTTTTTTTCAGAAAATAGCTCTGACATTTCTCTGCCGGCATACCTGGTAACTAAAGGATTAGCGTATATTTCCATTATTCCTCATCTTATAATTAAAAACCACCTTGCGGTGGTTCAAATTCTTAATTATCTTCAAAGTCCGCAAGATTTAAGTCTTTGAATACATCGGCAAAAGTTGCACCGTTACTTTGCGAAACATATTGTCTGGGAATCTCTTCCTGCGCGTTGTCCTTTTTGCTGCCTTTGCCCTTTGTAGGCCTGCCTTTTTTGGTAACAACTTCGGCGGATTGAGTGTCTTCTTGAACTGTTTCGGCCTCTGCTTCTGCCACTTCTTCTTCAGGCAAAAGCTCCTTTATTGACAAAGTAATTTTATTATCTTCAAATCCAATAATCTTGGCTTCTATTTCGTCGCCCTCTTTAAGAGCTTCATTGGCATCCTTAATCCACTTGTGACCTATTTGACTGACATGTACCAGTCCGTCTACACCCGGTTCAATTTCCACAAAAGCACCGTAAGGTTTAATGCGCTCAACTCTGCCCTTTACTATGCTGCCTACCGGATATTTTTCCGCCGCAATCTCATAAGGTTGCTTCTGCAACTGCTTATAGCCTATGCTCACTTTATTATTAGCTCTGTCAATACGCAGCACCAAGAAGTCATAAGTTTGGTTAAGCTCCAAAACTTCTGCAGGACTATTGATTTTTGTCCAAGATAAATCACTGATATGAGCAAGACAATCAAATCCATTTACACTTACAAAAGCGCCAAAAGCAGAGAATCTTTTTACCTTGCCTTGCACTACGGTATCCACATTAAGGTTGTCCCAAAACTCGTCCTCTTTTTCTTTCTTTTCTTGCTCTAATACTATCCTTTGGCTGGCAACTATCCTCTTAGGGTTAATGCGGCGTTTTTCTCCTTCCTCATCTTCCTGCACTTCTTTGGGGGGGAGCATCTTTAGTCGCAATGGCTTATTAAGATAATCGGCTAAATTTTTAACATACCCTATCTTAATTTGGCTTGCGGGTACAAAAATCGTATAACTTCCCAGCCTGCCAAGCAGTCCGCCTTTAATTTCTTTATAGCATGCTAAAGTAAATTCTTCCCCTTCCAGGATACCTTTAACTTTTTCGTCATCTATCTTAAGAGCATCGAAATCTTTTTTAGAAAGGTTAATAGCCTTTGACCTGCTATCTTGGGTCTTTGCAATAATAATAACTTCTAAAATGTCGCCTGTCTGAAAATTCTCAGGATTATATTCACCTTCTAGCTCCACTTCGTCCTTATCGATAAAGCCGCTGTCATTCTTGCCGACAGCACCGCTTTCTATTGCTACTGAAATCCCGGAGGGGTCAGCACTTATTACTCTTACTTTTAATTTAGCGCCTTTTTTATAAGACTTGGGAGCAAACTTCTTCATTCCTTCCGCCATTGTAAGCACTTCTTCTTTTTTAGCTTTAGGTTTGGCTAAAGGCTCGGGTTCTGCTTGTGCTACTACTTCTGGCACTTTAATAATTTTTTCAATAGACTCTTCTTCTTTTTGCGGTAATTCTGCAGTATTGTTTGCTTCTTCTTTTGTTTGAGCGGTTTCTTCCGCTTCCGGTTTGGGTTGAGTGTTAGGGTTAAGTTCGACCATCTTGTTTAGGACCTCCGTTATCAGTTCCTTAGGAACTGAAGCGCTGGATACTATGCCCAGCTTTGCAATATGTATATTTTGCAACGATATTAAATCGTTTACATTCTCTATAAGATATACCTTGCTACTTTCTTTAGCGCAAATTTCCAACAATCTATTTGCATTGGAACTGCCTTTATCACCTACTATAATGGTAGTGTCGGCTTCCTGCGCTATTTGTTTTGCTTCGGTTTGTCTTTTAACAGTAGTATAGCAAATACTATCGAAGAAAACAACCTTTTTGCAGGTATCTTTTGCATAAACGGTATATTTTTCTTTAAGATTACGGTAGTTTTCTATGTTAAAAGTAGTTTGCGCCACCCAAAATATATTTTCGCCTTCTATGCTCGCAAAATCCTGCTCATCTTGCACAATAAAGACTTTTTTCCCCCAGCCTGCAATGCCTTCAACTTCAGGATGCCCTTTATGCCCTACAATTACAATAGTATAGCCTTTATCGCTATATTCATTAACCTTTTTATGAATCCTTTGAATATACTGGCAACTTGCATCAATTATCGTAGCCCTCCTATCTTGTAAAGCCTTGATAACTTGAGGCGAAACCCCATGAGCACGAGTAATAACTGTACTGCCCTTTGGTATAGCCTCTATATCCTTGATGCTTACTATCCCTTTGCTGCTTAACTTGCGAACTATCTCCTTATTGTGTATTAAATCCCCATAAGTATAGACTTTACCATATTCTTCACTAGCTTCCAATGCTAGCTGCAAAGCTCTGCTTACGCCTTGACAATAGCCTATATTTTGGGCTATTTTAATTTGCATATAATCTTATTAAACTCCCTTTTTGTTTGCTCAATACTCAAATGCGTTGTGTCTATAACTAAAGCATCTGCAGCGGCAACTAAAGGCGCAAAAGCTCTGGTGCTGTCTTGCTTATCTCGTGCTATTGTATCGGCTAATACCTGTTCATAACTAAGCAAGCTGCCCTTTTCTACAAGTTCTAAATACCTTCGCCTTGCGCGCTCCTCAGGCTGAGCAGTTAAAAAAATCTTAACAGTAGCATTAGGCAAAACAAATGAGCCAATATCCCTGCCGTCTAGTACGCAATCATTTTCGCTTGCAATTTTTTGCTGCAATTCTACCAATTTTAGCCGCACTTCACGAATTTTTGAAACTGTGGAAGCACCCATAGAAATATTATGTTCTCTTAAGTAGTCAGTTACATCTTTTTCGCAAATTATTACTCTTTGCGCTCCGTTATGATATTTTATTTTTATATCTATATCATTGAGTATGCTAATGACATCTTTTTCGTTTTCAGGGTCAATCCCTTTGTTTATCACATACCACGCTACGCCTCTATACATAGCTCCCGTATCCAAATAAAGGATACCCAGCTCTTTTGCCATATACTTTGCAAAAGTGCTTTTGCCCGCTCCGCTTGGTCCGTCAATAGCTATATTCAGTTTCATTTTCTCTCCTCATCAGCCAAATTAATTCCTGCTAAGTAACCGGTAGAAAAAGCAATTTGCAAGTTATATCCTCCGGTTAGTGCATCAACATCGATTATTTCACCTGCAAAAGCTAAATTTCCAATAATCTTGCTGCGCATAGTAGAAGGATTTATTTCTCGTGTGTCCACTCCGCCGGCTGTAATTACCGCAGAATTAATATCGGCCAGCCCTTTTATTTCAAAAGTAAGGCTCTTTAGCAGCTTTACTAACTGCATCCTTTCTTCTTTGGTTATTGCATTTACACTTTTTTCTGCATCTATATCGGATAAAGTAATTATAAACCCTATTAGTTTGCTTGGCAATAGCTCATGCAACGAATTCTTATACATTTTATTGCAAAACTTTTCAAAATCTCTAAGCAGTCTTGCATCTAAAGTGTTGTAATCAAGTGCGGGTTTAAGGTCTATTGCCAGCCTTAGTTCGTTTGAATCCAATCTATTAATATAGCTGCTAAGGGTAAGAATAATAGGCCCGCTTACGCCCTTATCAGTAAAAAGCATTTCCCCAAACTCTGATTTTATCGCTTTGCCATTTTGAGAATATACCGTAGCAAGCACATTTTTTAAGCTAAGCCCCTCTAAGGAAGGCAAATCTTTTAGTCTAAAAGTGTTTTTTGCACCCTTTGCGCTGCCCAGTTCAATACCGGTTAATGCAGCCACAGGTCGCACTATTGTGTGCCCCAAACTTTTTGCAAGTGCATATCCGTCTCCGGTACTGCCGGTTGCCTTATAGCTACTGCCGCCCAACGCCAAAACAAATTTGTCGGCAGTATAAACGCTCTTATTTGTGCATGCCTTACAAATCTTATTGTTGTCTGTCTCCAGCTTTTCGATTTTTTCGCAATATACAATTTTAACGCCTACTCTTTTTAGCTCATTTTGCAATACTTTTATAATATCATTAGATTTTCCGCTAGCAGGAAAAACCCTGCCGCCTTGCTCTATTGCAAGCCGCACTCCAAGATTTTCAAAATAAGCTATAGTATCATGGTTCGAAAACTTATTAAATGCGGAAAATAAAAACTTTGGATTGGAGACAATATTGGCAAAAAACTCTTGCTTCTCGGCAATATTAGTAAGGTTACATCTGCCTTTACCTGTTATAAAGAGCTTTTTACCTAAACGCTCATTTTTTTCTATTAAAGTTACATCCAAGCCTGACTTTGCCGCTTCTATAGCGCAAATCATTCCCGATGCTCCGCCTCCGCATACAATAGCTTTCAATATTTATATCCTTTGATTACAAAAAGTAAGTATCTTTCAATTTTGGCAAAGCGGCATAATCGGTATTGTCCATAGCCACGGGACTAATAGTTATATATCCCAGCCTATTCCAATTGGTGTCGCAATCTATGGGATTGTCTTTATATAAGATTTGCTCACCTTTTAAGGTATAACTTACGACATTATCTTGCAGGCTTGAGTCAACTTCGTAATAGTCAGCGTACGCTTTTACCCCGATTGCAGTCACTTTTACCCCTTTAATATCATTGATATTGGGAGGAAAGTTTAAGTTAATGGGCACACAACCCTTGCAATCCTCATAAAGAACAGTCAAATTATTTGCAATAAAATCACATGCTTTTCTTAAATCGCTTTCTAAAGTAAGCTCATCAAAAAAATAACCGCTTACAGCAAGCGACGGTATCCTAAGCAGGCAACCTTCAATTGCAGCATGCACCGTGCCCGAATAAAAGACATCGGTACCTATGTTGGGGCGATTGTTTATTCCGCTAATTATTAAATCCGGCGGCTCTTTTAGCAACTCCCTTACCGCAACTTTAACGCAATCTGCGGGAGTACCTTCAACAGAATAACATTCCCATGGAGGGTTGGGGATTTTCTTGACATATATAGGACGGTAAAAAGTTAAGGAGTGACTAAAGCCGCTACAACAAAAACGAGGGGCTACCATAACAACAATATGCTCTTTATGCAGCCTTTCGGCCAGTATATTTATCCCTTCAGATTTATATCCATCATCATTTACAATTAATATTCTCATTTAGACAGGATGTATATTGTGCTCTTGGTCCATAAGAGTAGCGTCTACTCCATAGTCTCGGGCTTGTCTCCATTTGAAGTAATCCAGCGCCACTTGAGGAAACATAGCATAAGTGAGCACATCTTCTTCCTTAATATAGTATTGTTTGATTTCTGATTTTAATTTATCATATTCTTTAGGTATTAAATCTGCAGGTCTGCCTGTAACCAACTCATTAGCGGAAAGCCCGATTTTATCCAGCAAATCTTGACTTACAGGAGTTAAAAGAGCACCATATTCGCCACGCACTAAAGATTTGAACTCTTTAGTAACCAGCTTATATCTTTCGCCAGACAGCACATTTAGCACAGCTTGAATGCCTACGATTTGGCTGCTGGGAGTAACCAGCGGCGGATATCCGACATCTTTGCGCACTTGCGGCACTTCATTCATAACTTCCAGATAGCGTTCAAGCGAACCTTGCTTTTCTAATTGAGAAATCAAATTGCTAATCATTCCGCCGGGAACTTGATAAATTAGCGCATTTACATCAGTTGTCATAACTTTATCGCTAATATAACCCTCTTTTTTTAGCCTAGCGGCAACGCTTTCAAAATGCTGTGCTACCGGAAACATCTCTGCTAAGCTCAAGCCAGTATCATATTGTGTATCAGCTAAGGAAGCCACTAAAGATTCGGTGGAAGGTTGGCTAGTGCCATTTCCAAAAGGCGATAAAGCGGTATCAATAATTCCTGCGCCTGCTTCAATTGCTTTAAGATAAACCATTGCGCCTGTCCCGGCAGTATTGTGTGTATGGACATGAATTGGCAAGTCAATCTTGCTTTTAATTGCTTTTACCAGCTCATAGGCAGGATAAGGCAGCAGCAAATTAGCCATATCCTTAATGCAAATAATATCTGCTCCCATTTTCTGCAACGATTGAGCAAGACCAACAAAGTACTCAATATTATGGATAGGGCTTATCGTATAGCAAAAAGCGGCTTCGCATATTCCTCCATATTTTTTAATAGATGTAATGGATTGTTCCAAATTCCTTAAATCGTTTAATGCATCAAATACCCTAACTATATCTATACCGTTATCTAGAGCCTTTTTTACAAACATATCTACAACATCATCGGAGTAATGTTTGTATCCAAGCAAATTTTGTCCTCGCAAAAGCATTTGTAATTTAGTTTTTGGCAATGCTTTCCGCAAAGCCTTTAGCCTGTCCCAAGGGTCTTCATTCAAATAGCGTATAGCAGTATCAAAGGTAGCACCACCCCAGCATTCCAAAGAATGATAGCCTATCTTATCCAGTTTTTCTGCAATAGGCAACATATCTTCCAGCCGCATTCTGGTAGCCGCTTGAGATTGATGCGCATCTCTTAAGATAGTTTCTGTAATTTTTATTTTTGCCATTTCCTTCTCCTTGCCTAACCAAACATAGCAAGTAATACGCCTGCCGCTACTGCCGAGCCTATCACTCCTGCCACATTAGGGCCCATTGCATGCATTAATAGGTAATTGTTTGGATCCTCTTTAGCCCCAACATCTTGAGCAACTCTTGCCGCCATAGGTACAGCAGATACACCCGCCGCACCAATCAGCGGGTTAATCTTGCCGCCTGATAGCTTATACATCAGCTTGCCAAGCAGCACGCCTCCCGCAGTCCCCATACTAAATGCAAATACGCCAAGTATAAGTATCAAAATGGTATTAAGTTGTAGAAAAGCAGGTGCATAAGCCTTAGCCCCAACTGCAATGCCTAAGAAAATTGTGACAATATTAATTAACTCATTTTTAGCAGTATTAGTTAAGCGGGGAACAACACCGGATTCTTTCATAAGATTGCCCAGCATTAACATTCCTATCAAAGGCAAAGCCGCAGGCAACACAATGCCGGTAACTGCAGTAGTGACAATTGGAAAAAGCACCTTTTCTTTTTTTGAAACTGCACGCAATTGTTCCATTTTAACAAGTCTTTCTTTCTTTGTAGTTAAAGCTCTCATAATTGGCGGCTGAATAACAGGCACAAGCGCCATATATGAGTATGCGGCAATGGCTATTGCCGGTAAAAGCTCGGAAGCAAGTTTGCTTGTCAAATAAATGGCGGTAGGACCGTCAGCGCCGCCGATAATTGCAATGCTAGCCGCCTGTTTATCGATAAAACCTAAAAATAATGCGCCAAAGAAAGTAATAAAAATGCCAAATTGTGCGGCTGCTCCAAGCAATAGACTTTTAGGATTGGCAATTAAAGGTCCAAAATCGGTCATAGCCCCTATCCCCAGAAATATTAAAGGCGGAAAAATAACAAGCTCCACGCCCATATAAAAGTAGGTAAACAGTCCTCCCGCAGTACCGGGGGAGTGAGGAGCAAATAAAATATTATATGCTCCGGGAATATTGACTAAAAACATACCAAATGCTATTGCTAATAGTAGATTGGGCTCAAACTTCTTTACTATGGCAAGATAAATTAATAGGCAGGCAATGCCTATCATTATAAGTAGCCCCCATATACCTAAATAATAATTGTCAGCTTGAACTTGAGCGGTAAATCCTGTGCTTTCCCATAATTTTTTAAGTGACTCTAATAAAGTTGCGCAAATATAATTACTCATATCTAAATCTTTAATTAATAATAGCCAGCGTTTCTCCGGTTTCTACATTAGCGCCGGCTTGCACCTTTAGTAATAAAGTACCGTCAATAGGAGCGGCAATATCATTTTCCATCTTCATAGCTTCAATTACAAGGACAGCTTCTCCTTTCTTTACCTTATCCCCGTTAGCTTTTAAGATTTTTAATACAACACCGGGGAATGGTGCTTCAACTTTTTCCCCGTCTTGCCCGCTGCCGCTAGCAACACTTGCTTTTGTGTCTACAATTGGTCTTGGCGGCTCTTGTACAATTGGCTTTGTCTCTACTGCTTGGGGTTGAGGTGCAGGCGTGCTAGGCTGCATCTCCTCAATTGCTACCTCATACTCTTGACCATTGACATATACTTTAAAGTTACGCATTATTGTCCTCCGGATGAAATTCTTCTAACTGATCTAACTACAAAATTTGCTTTGGGGATATGCTCGCCGCTATCCTCCAGCATAGCATATACTGCCGCAATAGCGGCAATAAGCTCTAAATTATTCTCATTTAGCCCACTATCTATAAGACTATTCTCATTCTTTGCGATTTTTAGCTTATTTTTGGGTATTTTTTTTGAAGTATTGTTAAGTTTAGAAATCAAGCTGATTACTACAACTAAAACATATAGCATTATAAAAGTAATGCCCATCCCTATCAGCGTAGTAAGAGACCCCAGATTGATAATACTATTAAAATCCATTGCTGCAAAACCCATACCTAGCCTCTAACGCACTAAAGCTGTCAATATACTTGCAACATAAGGCCTAAGCAGGGCAGGTTCTACTATATTGTCAATAAAACCCTCTTTGCCTGCCAAAAATGGATTGCCTTCTCTGGATTTATAATACTCAATTAATTTTGCCCTTGCTGCCACAGGGTCTTTTGATTCTTCAATTGTAGTAGCATTGGCAACGCTAACTGCAACTTCGGCGGTAATGGGGATAATTGTACTTTGCGCAAAAGCCAAAACATAGTCAAACCCAATGGACTTTGAGCAAAGAGCAGTATATGCGTACCCTATGGCGCTACCTGTAACAACAGCTATTTTTGCAATGTCGGATAAGGCAACAGCTTCCGCAAGCTCTGCACTTGCAATAGAAATACCGCCTAACTCTGCATCTAAATTACTTTCTATACCGTTACAATCAATTAAGGTAACCAAAGGTATATGATAGGCTTGCAAAAAGGCTATAAACTTTTTAATTTTAGCTATTCCTGCTTTATTTAGCTTATTTTCTTTGCCGTAAGCATTAGTTTGTACTATCCCTACCGCAATTGAATTAATGCTTGTAAGGGCAACTTTGATATCAGTCGCAAAATCAGCAAAAAGCTCTAAATATTTTTTATCGTCACAAAGAGCTTCTAAAAGCAAGCTTGGCGATATTTGTTTGTTTAATTCAGGTGACACCCTGTTAGGGTCATCTTCATTTTCTATAATCGGCTTTTGAATATAGTCAAACAGCAATGCAAGTTTGTCCCTAACTTCGCCTGCTTCTTTATAGGCAAAAGTGCAAACGCTGTTATTTTTGCAATGTGCGGACAAACCAAGTACATCTTTGCTATTTTTATTGTTGTCGGAGGCTGTGGAGGCTACCATTGGCGGCGCATAAGATAAAACGCAATCTTTGCCCATAAACACAATATCAGCAGTAAGCGCATAAGTGCTTATTAGCCCTACCGCTACCCCTTTTATTATAGCAATATGAGGTACTTTTCGTTTTAGATTGGAGACTTTTGCAATAATGCTGCCATAACCCTCCAACACTCCTAACCCTTCGCCCAGCCGAGCGCCAATACTGTCTATTATAGAAATAAGCGGAGTATTTGTTTTTTCAGCTCTGTCTATGGCTTTTGCAATTTTTTCAGCATGTGCTTTGCCAAGGCTTCCGCCTAAAACCTGAGCATTTTGCGCAATTATTGTAACAGGGTAATCCTTGATTGAGGCATACCCTGTAATTACGCCTTCTCCCAGCGCATCTTGCTCATCCAAATAAGATTGACCTGCCATAAAGACATTTGCTTGTACAAATGATTGTTGGTCGGCAATTTCAGCAATAAAGGCACGAATTTCCCTAGTTGCTTTTTCAATTTTACTTTCTTTATCACGGAGTATGCCTAGTCCGCTCATTCTATACCTCCATGTCTTTATCTTAGGAGTTTGGCTTGAGAATAGCCAAATTTACAACAAATACCATTATATACCAAATCCAATATTAAATCAAGAATAAAAGCAATCAAAAACAAATTAAAAGATGACTAAAATTAAATGATACAACAATAAAAAATAAAATCTAAAAATACTAAATCTTCTTTAGATATTCAATTTCATATTCATTCAAAAAGCGTGCGCTGCCCCTGGAGAGCCCGCCTAAACGCAGCTCGCCTATGCTGATACGATTTAAGAATACAACATTTTTTTGTATAGCTTCAAACATACGCTTGATTTGCCGGTTTTTGCCTTGTGTTATTGTGACCTCATAGGTAGCCAAGCCGTTTTTGCTTTCAGTATGCTTGATTTTACACCTATTAAGCTGTTTGCCATCCAACACAATACCTCTTTTAAGTTTGTCAATTTCCGTACTGCTTAGTTCGCCCTCGATTCTAACAACATAAGTTTTAGGGATTTCAAAGACGGGATGAGTTAGCTTGTGAGCAAGCTCCCCGTCATTGGTCAACAAAAGCAAGCCTTGCGAGTCATAATCCAGTCTACCTACAGGAAAAATTCTCTTTTCGGTGATATGAATATAATCCATTACGGTTCTTCGTCCCTTTTCGTCCTTTAGGCTTACTACACAACCTTTTGGTTTATTAAGCATTATATAGACTAGATTTGTTTCAGGCTTTACCTTTATACCGTCTACCGTAACAGTATCGTTATCAGCATTGACTTTAACAGATAAAGATTGCACAGGCTTGCCATTTAGCTTTACTCGCCCTTCTAGAATTATCTTATCAGCTTCTCTTCTGGAGGCTACTCCGGAGTCAGCTAAATATTTATTTATCCTAATATGAGGATCACCATTTCTTGATAATGTCATTAAAATGGTCTAAAACTCCTTTTTCCTTTATATCACTCATTGTATAAAGTTTTTTGGTAAAAATCAAGTTATTATCAATATAGATTTCTATTGTCCCTACGGAGTTTTCTTTTTTATGAGGGGCGGCAATGTAGTCAGGCAGCTTTAGCTTAGCGCTAATTGTCTCGGTGTCGTCTTTTCTTATTGGTATGTTCACTTCTTCATATAAACATAAGCCCATACGAGAGCAAGTCCCGTCTTTAATATTTATGCCGCAAATACTTTGATGCGGCAAGGCAATTTTCTTTATAAAATAACTTTGATGTGCCTTATCCATAAGTTGCATACTGCGCTCAAACATTGCAGGAACATTGAGCAGCACGCACACAAGCTGCATTCCGTCCCTTTGGCTGGAAGCAATAAAGCATCTGCCCGCTTTTTTTGTAAACCCTGTTTTTATACCGTTGCTGTCTTTATAAAGTTTAAGTATTTTATTTTTATTAGAAAGGTATCTTACTCCGCCATTTATGCCGGTGATTTTTACATTTTGAGTTGCTACAATTGAACGAAAATCCTTGTTGCGCATACCGCAGCACGAAATTACTGCAAGGTCATAGGCACTGGTATAATGATTGTCATTATGCAGCCCGTGCGGATTGGTAAAATGGGTATCTTTTAGCTGCAACTCCTTTGCCTTATCATTCATTAGCGCAACAAAACTCTCTAGGTTGCCTGCCACAGCTATAGCTACCGCTACTGCCGCATCGTTGCCGCTAGAGAGCATTAGCCCATAACAAAGTTCTCTTAAAGTCAGCTTTTCGCCAGCCTGCAAATAAATACTGCTGCCTTCTATGCCAACCGCTTCTTTAGGTATAGTGACAACCTTATTCAAGTTGCCTTTTTCTACAGCTACAAGCAAAGTCATTGCCTTAGTGGTGCTTGCCATAGGCAAGCGGCAATGGATATTGGCTCCCTCAAGCACTCTTAGGCTTTCAGCTTCCATAACAATTTCAGCAGAACCTGCCGCACATGCTGGTGGCATATTTACATTAAATATGGTAAAAGTAAGTATTGCAACTAAAAAAATTGCTATTTTTTTAAGATGCTTTTTATCCCTGATTGCAATATATCCAACCATTTATCTGTATTGTCTCCTTTAGGTTTTACAATTGAAGCTCCTTCGCTTGAAACTACCAAAAAGCCAATTGGCATAAGGCTGACTCCGCCGCCTATGCCGGCAAAAGGGTCAGAGGGCTCGCTTACTTCTTTTTTGCTCCCTATTTCTCCCCCGCCTGTTAAAAACCCAAAGCAGACTTTAGTAATTGGCACAATTGTGATATTGTCAGCTGTAACAATAGGTTTGCCGACTATTGCGTCCACATCCACTAAGCTGCGCAATTTCTCTATAGTGCTCGATAACATTTCGTTAATGCTATTTATGCTCATAACCTAACCTCTGTTTTTTTAGTATCTTATATAAGGTCAAAAATATAACAAAAAGCGTAACAGAAAATCTGATTTCACTTTGAATAAATAGCTTATTTGCGGTATACTCAGGAATAATTGTATGGCTTGCCTTTCCTTTTGGAAAAGGCAAAGCAGTCTCTAGCAAAGTCAAAAAAATATCAGTTGTTTTCAAAAGCAGCGCAGTTCGCATTGCATTTTCTTTATCGCCAAAATATATAAGGATATGGGCATAATTTAACGGAATAAATCTTACAATACTTTTTAAATCCTGCATATTTAGCCCTAGTTCGGTATCCATATTGATATTTTGCAACTCTTGCTTGGTGTTGCCTTGCATATCCACTATATCGCCATTTTGAACAGCAAGCACATATTCGGGCGGCAGTTTGCCGATTTTTAATGAAAAAGAAAAAGAAAACTTGTAATCAGATATATAAAAGCGCAATTGTGTATTAAATGGCGCAAATAAAATCAGCGTAACGCCAAATGCAATTATTAAAGCTGTTATCATAAGAATAGTATTTAGGAAATAAAATAAATAATTCTAATTTAGCTGTTATTCTATAACAATAAAGTCCTCATCTTTAAGAAAATCCGGTATTTCGGTGTTAATATTATCAAGAGTGTCGCTAGCAACCTCTTGTTTTGCTTGTTGCTGCTCAACCTCAATATCCGCTGCTATATTTGTTTCTTCAATCTGTCTGGGGCGGAACAACATATCGGATTCTTGATAGTATTTGTCAAAGTTATTCCTTATTTCGCTAAGCAAGTATTCCTTATCCGGCAACTCGTCTAAAGATTCCAACCCAAACTTACGCAAAAACTCCTCTGTTGTTCCCAGCAATAGCGGTCTGCCTAAAGTTTCCTTCCTGCCTATAACTTCTATCAATCCCAGCTTTTGAAGCACCGTGCAAGCATAATCAGGGTCTACCCCTCTAATTGATTCAATGTCCGCTCTGGTAACAGGCTGCTGATAAGCCACAATGGCAAGCACCTCCAGCAAAGTTTTTGAAAGAGCCTTTTCCTTAATTGGTGTAAGTATATCGGCAATTTCTTCTCCATATTGCGGATTGGTTTGAAATTGGTATTTATCGTTGTACTTAATTAATAATATCCCGCTATTGCCGGCATATTGGTAGCTTAACTCCGCAAGCGCTTTTTCTATATCTACTTCGGTATAATCCTCTGCAAAATATTGTAAAAGATAGCCAATTTTTAGCCCTTGCCCGCTGGCAAACAGCAGAGATTCAATTTTATTCTTCAACATCAGCAAGCAACTCCTCAATATCTACATAGCTGTATTGGTCGCCCTTAGGGTTGTGAAATAGCAATATATCCCCTTGGGTGTCTTGTTCAAATGTTGCAATTTGGCGTTTTACTACTTCAAGCAAAGCTAAAAACATAGTGATAACTTCAGCTTTAGAAAAAGAAGAGGCAAAAAGGGTAAAAAAGCTAATTTGCTTTTCAGAACGGATAAGGTCAATAATAGTTTTTATGCTATCTACTATTGTATAAGTTTCTTTTATTATTGTTTTTGGTGCAGGCTCATCTTTAGAACGGTATTCAAGCTTTTCAAGTATACTTTTGAAAGCGTTGATTAGCTTATCCAAATTAAAGTCGGTAACTACGAACCTATAGTCATCCTCGCTAAACTTTGGCTCTCGATAAAAGCGCCAAAGTATTTCTAAATTAGCCAGCTTTTCCGCCGACTCCTTGAATAGCTTGTAATTTTCCAGCTGAATTACCAGCCGCTGTTGTGCGCTTAGCGCATCCTCTTCTTGCTCAAAAATATCTATTCGGGGCAGCATAGAGCCTGATTTAGCTTCTAAGAGCGTAGCGGCAAAAACTAAGAATTCGCTTAAATATTCGTAGTCAGTTTGCTGCAATTGCTCCACATATTGTAAGTATTGTTCGGTAATATCCGAAATAAAAATATCTTTAATGTTTATTTTCGCATCCTTAATCATATCCAAAATAACATCTAGCGGTTTAGGAGAATCAAGCACTTCAAGCTGATAACTTATATCGCCAATGGAATTGTTAAAGACAAGCTGTTTCATTTAAGCCCCTATTCCCGCAGCATTAAGCGTAATAATTATCAATTTATATATCAAATTGAATATATGCTGAAAAATATCCAAAAATTGCAGCCCAAAAGAAGAAAATATCCTGCCCAAAATTATTAGTCCAATCAGCACATGCAGCCCGTATTTATACATAAATACTGCATATCTGTTGCCCGGTTTTAAATACATGCTGAGCAAGCGAAATCCGTCCAAAGGATAAATAGGCAACATATTAAAAAACGCTAAAATAAAATTGATAAGAATGGCATATAAAATAAAATTGAAAACTAATTGCTTAAAAAGATACACCGCTGAGGTGCCTGCAGTAGAGGTTAAAATAGGAGCAAGCAAATACAGCAGTAGCAAAAAGATACCGCCTAATATAATATTAGTCACAACGCCGGCGGCGGAAACCCAAATCATTCCTTTACGATAATTCCTAAAATTGTTTGGATTAATCGGAACAGGTCTAGCCCAACCAAATCCCACAAGCAGCAACAGCCCCAATCCCAGCAAATCAAAATGAGCAACAGGATTTAAGGTTAGTCTCCCAGCCAACTTTGCAGTATCATCGCCAAACTTTAGTGCCACATACCCATGTGCCACTTCATGAAAAATAATTGCAATAAGTGCAGCAAGTACAACTGCTAAAAGCAAAACCAACATTTCAGATAAATTGTCTGTTGCCCTTAAAATACTAAATATCATGTATACCTCATAATGCAGCTTAACTGATGCTCTTTTTTCTTTTAATTACTAATTATTATAACATTTGCGCTTTGTTTTAGTCAAGCACAGCCCAAACTTATAGGTCTACCATATTGTTTAAGCGTAAAAATAATTTTGCAGTAGCAATAGCATCGTAAGCTGCTCTGTGCGCTATATGATTTTGTATATTAAACTCCTCAATTAAGGTAGCCAGTTTATAATCTTTAGACTTTATTTTTAATCTTGCCAAGTTTAGCGTATCGATAATATCATTATCGAATACATATCCCAGCGGCTTAGAGTACTTATCCAAAAATGTCATATCAAAAGCTATATTGTGTCCAATAAGTGTAGCGCCTCTGGTGAATTTGAAAAAATCCGCAATTATTAAATCTATAGTTGGCGCATTTTTTAAATCTTTGTCGGTTATACCGGTCAAGTTAACAATTTCTTTGCTAAGAGGCTTGTTAATTTTAATAAAGGAGTTAAATTGCTCCACAATTTTACCGTCTTTAATCTTTACCGCTCCCAACTCAATTGGCTCTGCCCCTTCGCTGATGTAAAGGCCGGTAGTTTCAAAGTCAAATACCACATACTCTATTGTATCCGCAACAGGTGCGGAAAGGATATCAAATATTTCGGCTTGCTCTTGTTCTATGTAAGGCTGAGGGGTTATTGTCTGATATTCTTCCGGTGCATCCTTGTAATGCAAATCCTTTTTTAGCTTATCAAAATCAACGCTGCAATAGCTTAGCTTATTGGCAATCATAGAGTTAGCACGCTCATAAATGCTGAATTTAATGTTGCCGGAAGCTATAATGATTTCATTTTCCTCCAACTCGGCTAATTTATCAAGCTCTTGCTCCCTTCTTGGAAAAACCGTAACATTGATAGCATCAGTAGTATCGTCCAAAATAAGAGTAAAGAACGGCTTGCCCGAACTTTTAGCTTGTTTTTGCATTATAGATTTAACTTTTCCGCAAATCACCACATCTGAAGAAGGCTTGAGTTTAGCATTTTTAATATAAATGGGAGCTTTAGCAATGACCCCGGGCAAAATGCTCTCTTTTACCTCAGCTTCAATTAGCCCAAGCATTTGCTTAGTGGACTTATTTTGCGGCTCTAAAGTTTCTTCTATTAGGGTATCATCTACTATAAGTTCACATTCCACGCTTTCCATAAATTCATGCTCAAGATAAGCTGTAACTTTGTCGGCAAATTGATTGCTTTCGCAAAAATTGTAAATATAGCGCGGCATTCGAACGCGAATGGTAATTGTGTTTTTATTGATGTCAATGTCTATAAAATCTTTTGAAACCTTTTGAGTAAGGATATTAAACTCATCATAAATATATACAAGCAAGGTTCGTAAAACTATATCTTCATCGGTTATAGTTTTTTTATATTTTATAGTTAGTAAGGGAAGCTCCGAAGGCAATATCTCTAAAGCAAATTGGTATAAACGCTCCTTAAACTCAGCATTTACCATTTTTTTATAGTCATAGCTGTTTACCAGTAAAGTAATAACAAAGGATTGCTCCGCCAACTCCGCTTTATGTACCTTAAAAATACGCTCATTTGCTTGCAGCTTAGCATTTAACCTTTCTATAAAGCCGCTTTGTACTTGTATCATTTAGCAATTTTCTCCAAAAGTGCTTTTATTTCCTCTAGAATTTGATTGTTTTCCACAGTTTTGTAAGGCTTGCCCTTTAGAAAAATAACACTCCTTTCTTTGCCTGCCGCTACTCCAAAATCAGCGTCCTTACCTTCGCCTATACCATTTACTATACACCCCATTACTGCAATTTTCAATGGAATAGTCAGCTTTTGGGCAAGAGCATCAATTTCTTGTGCCAAATATTCTATATCAACAGTACAACGGGCACAAGTCGGACAAGCTATAATTTCTGCAAAATCCTGCTCTTTGCCTGCAGCCCGTAAAATGGATTTGGCAATCTCAACTTCCTTTATTGGGTTGCCGGCAATAGAAACTCTAATAGTATCCCCTATCCCATCAGCTAACAGCGCACCAATGGCAATGGCGCTCTTAATAGCCGCAAACTCACCATAGCCTGACTCCGTTAGCCCTATATGCAAAGGATAGCGGCTTAGCTTGTCTAAGTGTCTGTTAGCTTCGATAGTTTGCAGCACATTAGAGCTTTTTACAGCAAGCACAATATTATCATAGCCTAAATCCTCTATCAGCTTTGCACAATCTGCAGTCAACTGTGCTAACTTAGAGGGGGAATTGTGCCCTTTTACACTGCCTTTGTTTACCCCTACTCTAATAGGAATATTGTAGTCTTTTGCGCAAGCTACAATTTGCGCTATGGTGCGCTTGCTCATATTGCCCGGGTTAATCCTAATTTTATGAAGCCCTTTTTTTATTCCTTCTATAGCCAAATCTGCACTACTAAAATGAAAATCCCCAATTATAGGAACATTAACACCTTTTATAATGGAGGGGATAGCTTGCACACTTTGCAGGTCAGGGACAGCAATGCGCACAAGCAAAGCGCCCGCATGCTCCAAAGCATTAATTTGCGCAATTGTAGAGGCGGCATCAGCAGTAAGGGTATTGGTCATAGATTGAATAGCTATACGATTGCCCCCGCCTATTTGCGCTTTTCCTATGTTTACAACCTTTTTCATAACTTATTCAAAAGCAATTGATAAACATCCGCCAATAGGGCAAACCCAATTAACAAAATAAATCCCGCAAAATGGATAATACCCTCCACCTTTGGATTAATAGGCTTACCTCTTATCCATTCGATTATTACAAAAACCATCCTTGCACCATCTAAAGCAGGCAAAGGCAGCAAATTCATTACTGCAAGGTTGGCAGAAATAATCATAACAATATAGATAATCATTGCAAACCCTGATTTGGTGGCATCCGCCATAATACTAATAACTGTAATAGGTCCGCCTGCAGAACTCAGCCCAATAGAGCCGGTAATAAGCCCGGCTAAAGCGGCAAGTATCTTATACACTATAAAGAATCCAAAGGAAAATGACCTTGCAAATGACAAAAAGAAATTTAGCTTAACAGGCGCAATGCTACTGATAAATCCATAGCCGTAATTGGTAACAACCTCGCCTTGCTCATCATAAATCAAGTTGCCTTGCTCATCCCTGGGAGTATAATTGGACTTGTTTGCAACTACTTTTACAATTTTACCGTCACGCAACAAAGTAAACTCTGCGCTATCGTCAGTACTTTTAATTAGGCGGGATATATCGCCTGCATCCATTACATTCATTTGTTTACCATTTACTTTAAGGATAACATCTCCTTCCTGCAACTGGCTGTGCACAGCGGCATAGCTATCTTCGTACAAGGAGTGCACCGAAGGCAAAAGCTGCCCATAAAAAGTAAAAAATAAGGTGATAATAACTAAGGCAAAAACAAAGTTCATAAAAGCGCCGGAAAACAATACAACCAGCCTTTTCCAAGGTGCTTGCTTATTAAAAGCAGTAGGCGATTGTTTATCTTCGTCTTCGCCTTCAAAATTGCAAAAACCGCCAAGCGGGATTGGACGAATTGAAAAAACCTCTCCTGTTTTTGCATTGACTTTTCTGTAAATAGGCGGTCCGAAACCTATGCCGAACTCCTCTACCTTAAATCCCAGTTTTTTGCCTGCTACATAGTGCCCAAGCTCATGGATTACCACCATAACCATTAAAAAGAAAAGGGCTACTAATATATGCCACAGCGTAGACAATACAGATGCAAAGGTGATAGCCATTGTAAAATTAAAACTCAATCTATCAATCCTCCAAGGTTTGATTTCTTTATAGTATATTCCCTCACAGCCTTATCAATACTAAAGATATCTTGCAGCACCCCAATAATGCAATTGTCAAAATGTTCTAATGCTTTTTCTATATAGTAAGGTATATCATAAAATCCAACAGCATTAGCAAGATATGCTTGCACCATTACTTCATTTGCGGCATTAAGTACAACTGCTTGAGCTTCAGTCCCTAACGCTACCCGTTTAGCAATTTCTAAGCAAGGGAATTTCTCTTGCTCAATTTCAAAGAATTGCAGCTTGCCAATCTTGTCAAAATCAAGCCGCTCTATATCAGAATAAGCAATATCAGGATAAGTTAGCGCATAAGCTATCGGAATACGCATATCCGGAGTGCTTAACCCTGCAATAATACTATTGTCTGCAAGCTGCAACATAGAATGTATAATGCTTTCTCTATGCCCTATTACCTCTATATTGTCAATGCCGAACAAGCGCTTAGCCTCAATTATTTCCATCCCTTTATTCATAAGCGTAGCGCTGTCTATGGTAACTTTTTTTCCCATTTTCCAAACAGGATGCAAAAGTGCATCTGCGGCCTTTTTTTCTGCTATTTCCGCTTTAGATGAGTCCCTAAATGCGCCTCCCGAAGCTGTCAAGATTATTTTGGCAACTTGCTTAGCGCTTTGCCCTTGCAAGCATCTAAAAATAGCGGAGTGTTCGCTATCTATAGGAATTATCATACTGCTACCTTGCGTTTTTGCCTTTTGTAGGAATTGCCAGCCGCAAATTATACTTTCCTTATTAGCGGTAGCAAGCACAGCCCCGGCCTTTAGTGCAGCAATGGACGGCAAAAGTCCTGCCAGCCCCGATATACCGTTTACCACAATATCGCAACTTGTGTAAGTTTGCTCTTTTGCTAAATGTTCAAGAGGCAAAAAGGCAGTTTTGGCATACACTTGTTTTGCCCCAAAGTACTGTTTTTGCTTAGCAAGCAATTTTGTATTAGAATAGCCGGATAATAATACTACTTCAAATTGATGCCCTAATTTTGAAATTACATCCAGAGCTTGAGTGCCAATTGAGCCTGTAGAGCCCAATATGGCTACCTTTTTACGCATATCCGTATACCAAAACCATATAAGTAGTAATAAATATCATGGAAAACAAAACAGAATCCAGCCTATCCATTACACCGCCATGCGAACGCAATGCGCCTGAATAATCTTTTATCCCAACTTCTCTTTTTATCTTACTAGCCCCAAGGTCGCCTAATTCTGCAAATAGTGCGCTACATAATCCAAGCAGCGCATAAGTGAGCGAAGGATTGTTCATAATAGTGCCAAAGCGAAAAACAACATGGGAAGGAAAATTGCCTACTTCGAATATTTTATACATTACCCAAGCACCAAACGCTCCGCCTAATAAGCCCGTAATGCTGCCGGAAATTGTTTTTTTAGGACTGATTTTAGGATATATTTTAGGGCCTTTCATAAGTGAGCCGCCAAAGTAAGCAAAGACATCGCACCCTATTGCTCCTCCTACTGCAAGCAAAATTGGCAACATTCCATATTCCATAAACAAAAACAGCATTACCACAAACATTAAACAAGGATAATAAGCTAAAAATAAGGTGGTCATAAAATCGCTGAAATTGCGCTTGTTATCAAAAACATACCATAAAAAAGAAATTAAAAAAGTTAAAAGCAAAGTAAGAATCAAGCCGGAAAGCGAATAAAAGTACATCATTGGATAAGCGGCTACAATAATCAGAATAAGCGGATAAGCTATGGGCTTATGCCCTGCTTTTCTAATTGCGTTATATATTTCTCTTGTGCAAAAAACGCTTAATATAATAATTGTTAAACTAATAATTGGAGGCCAAAGTTTGGATAAGGCTATTAGGCATAGCAAAAGCGAAAACATTATTAAGCCCATTACAATTTTACTTTTCATAATTTACCGTAGTTCCTTTTAACTTTAGGATAGCTCTTTACAATATTATCTATATCCTGCGCACTAAAGTCAGGCCAAAACTTTTCCATAAACACTAACTCAGAATAGGCAGACTGCAATAACATAAAATTGGATAGCCTCTTGTGCCCCCCGTATCTAATCACAATATCAGGGTCGGGTATATCTGTAGTATATAACTTAGCTTGCAAATCATCATAGCCAAAATCCTTATTGGGGAATTGAGCGGCACAAGCCTTGCAAGCATCAGCAATCTCTTGCCTGCTGCCATAATCTATGGCAAAAGTAGCCTGCATAGCGTTCAAGCTCTTAGTTTGCTCTTCCGCTTGTTGCATAATTTCAATTAAAGGCGCTATAAGTCTGTCTTTTTTGCCAATAAACTTAATTTTAATGTTGTTGCTACTCGCATAAGGCAGTATACTCTTGTCTAGGCAAGAGTGCATAATTTCTTGTAAAGATTGTATTTCGGCAGGTTCTCTGTCAAAATTTTCTGTGCTTAAAGCATAAAAAGTCAGGTAAGGAATATTGTATTCGCATACCTTTGAAAGTAAAGGAATTATCCTTTTAGCTCCCTCTCTATGGCCATCGCTTCGTTCAAATCCGTGTGCAAGAGCCCATCTGCCATTGCCATCGGGGATAATTGCCAAGTGTTTTATATTAGACACTCATTATTTCCTTTTCTTTATCAGCAGAGATTTTATCTATCTTTGTAATAAAACCGTTAACCCTGTCATCAACTTCTTTTTCATATAAAAACAGGTCATCTTCTGTAATAGAACTGTCTTTCTTAGCTTTTCTAAGCTGCGCATTAATCTCCCTACGTTCATTGCGCACCGATACTTTGATTTTTTCCGCTAAGGTGGCAACTTCTTTTACAAGCATCTTGCGCCTTTCTTCTGTCAATTCGGGGAAAATCAGCCTTATTACTTTACCGTCATTATTGGGCATTATGCCTATATTGGCATCTATAATCGCTTTTTCTACATTTTTTAATGCACTAGTGTCCCAAACAGAAACCATTAACACCCTAGCTTCAGGTACTGTAATATTAGCCATTTGATACAGCGGCGTCATTGTCCCGTAATAATTGACTTCAATACCGTTCAAAAGGTGAGGATTTGCCCTCCCTGCTCTCATTTTAAGCAGTTCAGCTACAAAGGCATCGATAGATTTAGTAATATTGTCTTCAAAAATCTCAAATAATAGTGCTACTTCTTCGTTTTGTATTTGCATAAATCACCTCGCTTGCATTAATCATAACATATTAGCTTCAAGGTTTCAATCTTTTGGCTATCTTTAACTGATAACCGTGCCGGTAGGCTTGCCAAGCACAACATCAATAATGCTGCTTTCGCCATTAAGACCAAAAGCAATAATAGGTATATTATTTTCCATGCAAAGGCTTACAGCAGTAGTGTCCATAGCAGATAATTTTTTTGTAATGAAATCAAGGTGTGAGATTTTATCTATCTTTTTTGCACCTGTATTGACTACGGGGTCAGAATCATACACCCCATCCACATTTTTAGCAAGCAGCAGCACTTCAGCATGAATTTCGGTAGCTCTAAGTGCAGCCCCGGTATCTGTAGAAAAATATGGGTTGCCTGTACCGCAGGCAAATATTACTACCCGCCCTTTTTCAAGATGTCTTAACGCTTTTCTTAAAATATATGGCTCGGCAACTCTGGTGATAGTAAGTGCGGTTTGAACTCTGGTAGGTATTTCTATACTTTCTAAGGCGTCTTGCAAAGCTAAAGCATTGATAATAGTCGCTAACATACCCATATGGTCGGCAGTAGTCCTATCCATTTTAGCAGGAGCATTTCTGCCCCGCCAAAAGTTGCCGCCGCCTATTACTATGCCTATTTCAACTCCCAGCTCTCTCAATGTCTTAATTTGAGCTATTACTTTTTCAATCCTTTCATAGCTGATACCAAACTTATCTTTACCGCTTAGCGCTTCGCCGCTTAATTTAATTAATACCCTTTTGTACTTAGGTGTCATATCTCTCTCCTTAAAAAAAGAGACGCAATAAATATGCGTCTCGTCTTTTAGTCAGCCTTCATTTTGGCGACCTGCTCATTGATTTCATCAGCAAAGTCATCCTTTCTTTTCGCTAGCCCTTCTCCCATTTCATATCTTACGAATCGTCTTACAGATATTTTTTCGCCTATAACCATAATAGATTCGTTGATTAGCTGCAAAACAGTCTTGGCAGAATCTTTAACAAAAGGCTGCTCAAGCAAGCACACTTCCTTGTAATATTTTTCAACTCTACCTTCTACCATTTTTTCTATAATCTTTTCGGGCTTGGGATTGGGCTCATTAAGAGCTTGAGCTCGCAGTATATGCTTTTCTCTTTCGACTTCCTCTTGAGGCACTTCTTCTTTAGCAATATAGCTGGGCTTGCTGGCAGCAATTTGCAAAGCTAAATCATGTACAAGCGTCCGAAATGCATCTCCTCTTGCTACAAAGTCAGTTTCGCAATTGACTTCTATCAGAACCCCAATCTTTCCTCCCATATGAATATAAGCGTCTACAATACCTTGGCTAGCTACACGGTCAGCCTTTTTTGCCGCTTTAGCTATACCTTTTTCCCTAAGATACAATACCGCTTTGTCCATATCCCCATCAGTTTCTTGTAAGGCCTTTTTGCAATCCATTAGTCCTACGCCTGTACTTAGCCTTAATTTTTGCACATCTTGTGCTGTAAATGACATATAGCTCCTCCTACTCTTTATCCTCGTCTTTAACTTCTACATTGTAATCTACTTCGAAGTTTACTTCTTCCTCTTCTTCATCCACATGTTGCAGTCCTTGTACGCCTTCTTTAGCTTCAATGACCGCATCAGCAATAATAGAGGCTATTAATTTGATTGCTCTAATGGCATCATCATTGCCGGGTATTACATAATCAACTTCCTCCGGGTCACAATTGGTATCTACCAGTCCCACAATCGGAATGCCCAATTTGCGTGCTTCCTTAACTGCAATATGTTCTGCTTTTAAGTCCACTACAAACAAAGCGCCGGGCAAATTGCGCATATTTTTAATGCCGCCTAAATTGCGCTCCAGCGTATCCCTTTCTGCTTTTATCTTTATTACCTCTTTTTTAGGGAGATAATCAAACTCGCCCATAATCTCTTGCTGATTGAGCCTATTTAGCTTGTCAATTCTACTGCGAATGGTGTGAAAATTGGTAAGAGTGCCGCCCAGCCAACGATGACTGATATAAAACATCCCGCAGCGCTCTGCCTCTTGCTGAATAGCCTCTTTAGCTTGTTTTTTCCTGCCCACAAAAAGCACGCTTTCGCCCTCTTTGACAATATCACGAATAAAAGCGTATGCTTCTTCGATTAGCCCTACCGTAAGTTGCAGGTCTATAATATGGATATCGTTGCGTGCATCAAAAATGTACTTTGCCATTTTCGGATTCCACCGTTTAGTTTGATGCCCAAAGTGCACGCCTGCTTCGAGCAACTGTTTCATTGAAATTACTGCCATTGTCTACCTCCTGTTTTTTCCTCCCTGCGCCGCTTTCGCATAAAAAATGCGCAACAGTTTTAGCACAGGTGCGAATTCCTTGACTATATTAGCATAATGAAAAAGATTTTGCAAACAAATAGCAACTTTTTCTTATACGCTGTTAAATTTCTATAGGTGCCTCTTCTTCCAGCATTTTTTGAAATTCTTCAAAAACAGCTTCGGCAATACGCTGATTTTCAACCGGAGTAAACGTATCATTGCCTTCGGCGTCTTCTCCTAATAGAAACGGTATTAAGTCCCCTTCCTCTTGGTTTTCAAAAGGCTCTACCGGCTCTAATAAAATATACCAATTGCCTTGAAAATCTAAGGTTGCCACCTCAAAGAAATCTATTTCAGCTCCGTCTTCGTCTATTAGTGTTATAATCTCGTCTTCAATGATATTTATATCATTCTTTTCTTTTTTTGCCATAACACGCCTCCTAACTCTAAATCTTATTGCCTAGTTTATCCAGATAGCTTTGCAAAATAATTGTTGCGGCTACCTTGTCTATTATTTTTTTTCGCTTTTCTCTTTTTACATCAGCGGCAAGAAGAGCCCGCTCTGCGCTTGCGGTAGTTAAGCGCTCATCCCAATAAGCAATTTTTGCATTGGTATAGGCTTGCAACTTTTCTCCAAACTCATAGCTTGCTTTGGCAGAAGCTCCTATTGAGCCATCCATATTTAGCGGCAGACCGATAACAATAGTAGCGCAATCCTTTTCTTTAGCAAGACTTGCCAAACTTAACATATCTTTTTGCTCATCTTGCGTACGCTCAAATGTTTGATAGCCCGATGCAATTATGCCCATTATATCGCTTAGCGCTATGCCTATCCTTATTTTGCCCAAATCTAGGGCCATTACCCTACCCATTTTATCCTTTCAGGCATACTTGCTCTCTTATTATTTTAACAAATTGAGCAAAATTATGCAATACAAAATTGTTTTTATCTCTTATCCTTCAATAGCATTAAGCAAAGCTTCGGGATTGTCATATAACTTGCGGTAAAAAATAAGCATTAAGATAATATTTATCAATAAACAAGCTCCAAAGAAGGATAGCCCTGACGCTACTAAGGATATACCTCCTACAAATGCAAAAATCGAGCCCAAAATCATATAAAGCATCCCTAACAACAGAATTGTCAATGTGGGTTTGAGCGATTTTTTATTATTCTTAGTAAGCTCAGTAATATTTTTCCAATTTAAGTTAGGGTTTTTAAGGTCATTTTGTAGTGATAAACAAGAAGAAGCCATGCTTACGGTAATTAAGGTGGCAAAGACCCCCAACCCAAACAAAATATTAAAATCATTTCTTATTATAAATGTTATTGTAACCAAAAAAACAGCAATAAAGTTCTGCAAAAGTGCTAAATACAACTTACCGTCCACTAATTGCTTTGCGCTAATTGGCAAAGATTTTAAGACAAGCAAATGCTTGCCTTCTCTGGAAAAGCCCACCATAGATATAACATTGGTAGCATTGATTAACAGGCTGGAAATATATAAAGTAAAGCCTGCTGAGAATAAAATACTTTTGTCTACCAAGCCGTCATCGCTGCCCATCCCAAAATTAAAAGAGCCTAATAGTAGCACCATTAGCGGAGCCATAACAATACCCATTATGCTTTGCATAAAGAGCATTGGCACATTAATTAAGGTTTTTATCTCTTTTTTTAGAAAGGACAATGCAAAAGTGCGCTGATTGTTTTCGGTAATTTTGATCTTTTCTTTTGCTGATCCCGCACCTTCAATGATTGTTTTAATGCTTCGGGAGTAAAAAACAGATGATAGCAACACCGCTACTGCCAATCCGCTAATATTTATAGCCAAATATAAGAAAGTTTTTGCCAGGATTTTTTCTCCAAGCATTGCATCTACTGCCGGTGCATTGTATATAAAAATCTTTTTAAGATTCTTCATCCCGTTAACAAGTCCGGCAGGCAGCGTGAAACTCCCTTCTTCGGAAACGGAAAAACCGCCCATAAAAGAGCCTAATGCGCCAAAATAAAGACCCATTATGCCTATAAATATTGCGCTTACAACAATGCTTTGCAGTAGCGGATTCCTTTTAAGCACTTTAACTACCTGCATTACTGGTATAGAAATAAAAGTAATAATTAGTAGAGGCATCATAGGCGCTGCCAAAATACAGAGCAGTCCAACGAAAATGAACTCTGCTCCAAGCGCTACTCCATTAGAAAGCATTGCAATGCCATAAGTGGCAAAAGAAATAAGTAAAAAGTATGCGCTAATCACAAACTCTGCAATATACGCCATAGAAAATTTAGCTAAAAATATAGATTTATGAGCAATAGGCAAGGTAGACAACAAGCTGTTATCTTTAGAAAAATAGAGATAGCCCATAACCGCGCTAATCCCAAAAAAGAACACTACAAGCTGACTCATAACAATAAGCAGCATCAAAAACTCGTTTTGCAAGCCCATTTCTAAAGAAGCTATTGAGCCTCCAAGCACAAACATTACTAAGTACGAACTAAGCAGTATTATTAAGAAAGCAATGCCTATTACTGTTAAGATTTTTGTAGCTTTGCTTTTTTTCTTTGCGCTGTCGCTTCTTTTAAAGCCAAAAAAAGTACCTGTCCTTAGCTTATCCTTAATAAGAATCTTTAAAAGCGCAGAATATCCCTTAATCGATTGCATTATTGCCCCCACCTTTAGTAATGCTAAGGAAAATCTCCTCTAACGATACCTCGCTCCTCTTTTCCTTTAATTCCTCAATAGAAAAATCAGTAATTAGCTTACCTTTATCAATAATCATTATACGGGAGCATACTTTTTCCACCACTTCCAGCACATGAGAGGAAAAGAAAACAACTTTGCCACGCTTAACATATTCGTTCATTACCTGTTTTAGCATAAAAGAGGATTGCGGGTCAAGCCCTGTCATTGGCTCATCCAAAATAAAGACTTCGGGCTCGTGCACTAAGGCACTTATTACGCTGATTTTTTGTTTCATACCATGGCTGTACTTGCTGATTTGCAAACCAAGTTTATCTTGCATATCAAACATTTCACCGTAATGAGCAATCCGTGCTTTTCTGTCTTCGCTGGACACGCCAAAAATATCGCATATAAAATTGATATATTCAAATCCGGTGAGTCCGTCATAAATAACATGCTCATCAGGCACATACCCTATCATTTGTTTGACAGCAATGGGGTTATCGGCCAAATTGATACCGCACACATTTATGCTGCCTTCGTTATAAGGCAATATCCCCGTGATACACTTAATGGTAGTGGACTTCCCCGCACCGTTAGGGCCAAGAAACCCAATAATCTCGCCGCCATTGGCTACAAATGAAATATCATCTACCGCTTTAGTCGTGCTGCCGCCATAGCTTTTGCTTAAATTGGATACTCTTATCATAACTCACCTTTAATAATTTTTTGCCAGTACCTCAAAGAACGCTTTGGGATGTTTGCAAACAGGGCAAAGGTCAGGAGCTTCTTTACCTGTATGAAAATGGCCGCAATTAGAGCATTTCCAAACAACTTCAGCTTCCTTCTTAAAGACTGTACCTTCCTCAATATTTTTGGCAAGTGTGCAATAGCGTTCCTCATGCTCTTTTTCGATTCTGGCTACACCTTCAAAGGCATCTGCCAATTCGGTAAACCCTTCCTCTCTGGCATCTGCAGCAAATCTGGCATACATATCCGACCATTCGTATTTTTCCCCGCTGGCGGCAAGTAAAAGATTCTTATAAGTGTCAAAACTATTTTCGCCCAGTGCCTTAAACCATAGTTTAGCATGCTCTTTTTCGTTTAATGCGGTTTCTTGAAAAATATTAGCTATTTGCACATATCCTTCTTTTTTTGCTTTTGAAGAATAATATTCATATTTGTTTCGTGCCTGACTTTCGCCGGAAAATGCTTCCCATAAATTCTTTTCCGTTTTAGTTCCTTTTAAGTCTTTCATTTTAATTCTCCTTTTTTATAGACTTTTTAATTTTTATATTTGCCTCTTGTCCGTTTTGGCTGGGGGTGTAAAAGATTTGGTCTGCTACTTTATCGGGAAGATACTGTTGCTGCACCCAACCGCCAAAATTGTGAGGGTATTTGTAACCTTGTACATCTTTATTATAATGATTATCTCTTAAATGTAAAGGTACGGGAGCTTCATATTTTTCTACCGCTTCCGCCGCTTTGCCAAGTGCAACGACAACGCTATTGGATTTTGGTGCTAAACTCACATAAATAATGGCTTGAGATAGCGGAATAGCACCCTCAGGCAATCCAATCCGCTCATATGCCAGCATTGCAGAGGTAGCAATTGTAAGCGCATTGGGGTCAGCCAGCCCAACATCTTCAGCAGAATGCACTACCAGCCTGCGAAAAATAAGCATTGGATCACATCCCGCTTTAATTAGCCTTTGGCTGTAATAAAGTGCGGCATCGGCATCGCTGCCTCTTAAACTTTTGCAAAATGCGCTTAATATATCGTAATAGTTATCTTGGTCAATACTAAGCGCCCTTTTTTGAGCTGCCTGTTCTGCGGCTTGCTTGTTTATAACTACTGTACCTTGCGCATTTTTTTCTGCACTGGTAACAGAAAGCTCCAAAACATTATAAGCCATGCGCATATCGCCAGAAGCAACCCAAGCTATATGCTGTAGCGCACCTGCCTCAAGCTCAATATTATAATGCCCTATTCCATTTTCTTTATCGGCAAGGGCACGGTTTAACCCTATTAGAATTTCGCTTTCACTAAGTTTATTAAATTCAAAAATGCGGCATCTGCTTACAAAAGCATTGGTCATAGAAACATATGGATTTTCTGTAGTGGTGCCAATAAAGATTATTTCGCCTTTTTCAATGGCGGATAGCACGCTGTCAGACTGCGCCTTGCTCCATCTATGACATTCGTCTAAAATCAAAAAGGTCTTTTTGCCATATAATTGCAAGTCTTGCTGCGCTTGCTTGATAACAGCTTTTGCATCTGCAACGCCAGAAGATACCGCATTAAGATATACACTATTTGCATTGCTTGAAGAGGCTATAATCCCCGCTAAGGTAGACTTGCCCGAGCCCGGAGGACCAAAAAATATACAGCTACCTAAATTATCTACTTTTATAGCTTTTAACAATAAGGAGTTATGAGAAATCAGGTGCGTTTGACCAATAAAATCTTCTATTTTCTTTGGACGCATCCTATCCGCCAGCGGAGCATGCTTTTTTTCTAAATAAGCAAATAAATCCATATGATACCAATGTTACCATTATTTGGTTTTTTTGTCAATGAAACACCATAGCTGTGCGTCCCTTTTAGCAGCCGACATCCTTATAGCCAATCAGCTCTTTTATCACCTCTCCTGCCAGCATTAAACCTGCTGTCCCCGTAACAAAAGCGGCGCTTCCGATTATTCTTTCATTTGCATTGCCGCTTTTTATAGGCTGCTCTTTTGAATAAATTACTTTTAGCTTTTCAATACCGTTTTGCGTGCAAAGTTTACGCATTGCCTTTGCCAAAGGGCAAACTTTAGTGTTATAAATATCGTCTGCTACAAATGCGTCGGCTTGCAGTCTGTTACCTGCTCCCATACAGCTGATAATAGGAATGCTTTCAGCTTGAGCCCTTTTTATAAGCTCAATTTTACAGAAAATAGTGTCAATTGCATCTACAATATAATTATATTGAGAAAAATCAAAGCTGTCAGCAGTTTGTAAGGTATAGAATAAGTTATATTTACTTACTTTGCATTCAGGATTGATATCAAGTATCCTTTGTGCAACAATATCTACTTTTGCCTTGCCTATTGTAGCATGGGTTGCACTGAGTTGCCTATTGATATTTGATATAGTATAAACATCTCCGTCGACAATAGAGATTGCTCCTATACCGCTACGTGCAAGCGCATCTGCCGCATAGCTCCCTACTCCCCCCAGTCCAAATATGGCAACATTGCTGCGAGCAAGTAAATCCAGCGCTTCTTTACCAATGATTGTCTGTAATCTAGAAAACTTTGTATCTTTATTCATTACTATTATTTTAACCTTCATGCAAACTTAATGCAAGCAGATTTTACAGCGGTGTTAGTTTAGCTTATAATTTTGCCAAATTAGTATATGATAAATGATAGTGATAATAATTTACCAATGGGAGAATTATGGAATACCTTTATTTGCTTTTAGCTTTGGTAGGCTTAGCCTTTGTTTTAATGATACTCTCCAATAAAAGAGAAAATATTGAAAAAATACAAATGCGCACCCTTTCTGAGGAGGACTTTGCTGCCGGAATCAGAGCTAAAGCAAGAGATTTTAGAAGTCTTTCGCATGGGAGAGGTGTAAACATTTTTGCGCTTTCTCACCAAATCAATAAGGCTATTCAAAGCATTAACAGAAAGAATAATGCAAATCGTCCGCTTTTTGAACATGAAAGATGGCTATATGAGAACTACTATTTAGTGCGCAGATATATGGCGGCGCATCATAATAGAAGTTTTAACAGGCTGCCTAATTCCAATCAGCAAATCCGAATATTAGAATTTGCACGGTTTATTGTGGCTAACAGTACGGAAAACCTAACACAAGAACGGGTGCTTGCCGCCATTAAAATGATAAATAATGAAACATCGCTGTACCTTAACGAAATAATGAATTTTAAAAAAGCTATTACTTATGCGCTAATCGAACAAATATATATATTGAGCGAAAGAGTCATTTACCATAACAAAATGGCTCGGCAAGCCAATAAAAAGCTGTTTAAGGGAGAGCACTTACGCAGCGATATTTATGCCCATTACGCCTTAAAGAATCCTCGTTTAAGCGCAGCCGCTCATTCAGAGCTGCTAAAAATGGGCGTGGAGTCCAAAAGCATAGACTACAATTACAGCCTTTCTATATTGGAAAGCACCAAAATGGCAAAAAGCCTTTTTAAGTCCTTAATGCATATCAACAGCTTATTTAATGAGGATGTGCTAATCAATCATTTGAATATTTCAAAAGTGCTTAATAAAGATGACCAATATGCCAATATGAGTTTGGACACTAAAAAGAATTACCTATCAATAATTGAAAGAATAAGTTCTAAACTTAATGTCAGCGAACTGCTAACTGCTAATAAACTGATAGAATTGGCAAGATATAACGATATTTATTTTGGCGAAATCCTTTCCGGTCACCCTAAGCGATTGTACTGCTTTATAAAGAATAATAAGCTTGTTAAAATTAAGGTCAGGCCAAGTTTTAGAAACGAATGTGTTTATATAACAGCTTTAAGCGTTTTGGCTCTTGCTGCTGCTTTTGGGTTTGGCTGGCTTTACCGCAGCGTATGGTTAGGGCTGCTTAGCCTAGTACCTATTTTCTTTATAGCAGAAAAGCTCATAAATGCCGTATTGTCCGCCATTGTCAATTCCAGAAATATCCCAAGTATGAACTATACCTCTATCCCCAACGAGTGCAATACCTTAATTGTAATTTCGCAATTTATTGGCGATAGAGCGCAGCTTGAGGAAGCACTTGCTCACTTGCGAGCAGTTAAGGAAAGTAATAATGATAAAAATATACAAACTTCTTTATTAATAGATTTTAAGAGCAGCAAAAAGGAAATTGACCCTCAAGACTCAATTCTGCTAGAAATGTTAAGACAATTTGAAGGTGAGGCGGGCTTTAATATCTTTGTGCGAAAACGCTCTAAAATTGGTGATAAATATGCAGGCTGGGAAAGAAAACGAGGGGCAATAATGGCGCTTGCCCGCTATTTGGTTACCGGTGATTCCAAAGATTTCTTTTATGTTTGCAATCGCAATGCGCCTTCGCCTAAGTATATCATAGTATTAGATGATGACAATGTAATGCTCCCCGGTGCGGCAAAGGAGCTTATTAACTTAATAGCTCACCCCGGTAATGCCGGCTATGATTTAATAGCCACCAGAAGCAAGTTCAATTTGTATTCAATCAAGACTCCCTTTTCTCGGCGTTTTTTGGCGGAAAGCGGGGTAGAAGCATATCCTAATTACAGCTCGCTTTACTTTAACTTATTTAAGAAAGACATTTTTTGCGGCAAAGGGATTTTTCGGCTAAAGGAGTTTTATAATAAATTAGACGGTATCTTCCCATCCAATAAGATATTGAGCCACGACATTATAGAAGGTGCAATATTGTCAACAGCAAGCACTTCCTTTATTTATGAAAATGCACCTAAGAACTTTGTTTCAGAAAAAGAGCGCAGAACCCGTTGGGCAAGAGGCGACATAGAACTGCTGCCCTTTATTTTATGCAAATGGAATAACGATGAAAAAGATATTTACAAGTCAGAAATCAGCCCTTTTTATAAGTTTATAATAATAAAAAATGCACTTAATATTCTTTTGCCTGCCTTTGTACTGGCTATCGTAATCCTCTTTTTTGTCAATCCTTCAATTTGGCTGCTTGCAGGAATTACCGTCCTTTCTGCACTTGTAATTGATTGGATAACTGCTTTGCGCAGAGCCAAGGACGGAATAAGGCTAAGATATATCCTGCTGCAAATATGGACCAGCGCATACTTAACTGCAGAAATGCTGTTATTGCTGCCTTTTGAAGCCTACCATGGCATTAAAACCTTTATAGTTACAGCAGTAAAAATGATAAAAAAAGGCAATTTGCTGGAATGGAAAACTTATTATTCTTCTCAAAAAGCCTCTGGATTTTTGAAATTTGTTACTTTAACCGCCCCTTCTATGCCTATAATGTTAATAGTTGCTATTATTTTAACTTTGCTGCGTGTAAATATAGCCGCATTAGCAATTTTTACCCTTTTATCATACTTGTATTTGCCTTTACTATATTTGCTTGGCCTAGAAAAAGCGGAAAGGAGCTTAACTGAAAAAGATAAAAAGCTACTGGGCGATTATGCTGTCAAAACATATAATTATTTTAAGTTTATGAATAACAATATGGATTTGATTGCAGATAATTTACAGCTAAAACCTTATAAAGGAACATCGGAAACAACTTCTCCCACTAATATCGGATATAGCTTGCTTGCCGAAGTTTGCGCATATTATCTTAAACTAAACGAATTGGAAAATGTAATAGACAATATTGAAAAAACCTTAAACAAAATTACTGTACTGCAAAAATGGAATGGCAACCTATACAATTGGTACTATGTAAAGAATGGCGAGGTTGCGCAAAAGTTTGTATCCAGCGTAGATAGCGGCAACCTAGTAGCGTCATTGATAGTTGTAACAGAGTTCTTAAAAGAACATAATGCTTCAATGCTTGCAAAAAAGGCTCAAACCATTATAGATAATACTAATTTAAGCAGTTTGTATGACAATACTGCCAATCTATTTTATTTAGGTTACTACCCTAATGAAAATCGATTTGAAGGAGCGTATGACTTGCTGGCTTCCGAGTCCCGCCTGCTAAGTTTAATATATATTGCTTATGGCGGGTCTATTGCACATTATAGAGAATTGACTCGTGACTATACCCCTATTCGGGGCAACACCCTGTATTCTTGGTCCGGCACTGCATTTGAATACTTAATGCCCTCGCTGTTTATTAAACCGCCTCCGTATTCGTTACTCGACCATTCCTGCAGGAATGCGGTAAGCGCACAAAAAAAGGTAAGAAAGAAGCGTACTTGGGGCATAAGCGAAAGCGGATATTACAGCTTTGATGAGGACTTAAAATATCAATATAAAGCCTTTGGCGTCAATGATTTATCACTTGATATAGATAAAAATGAAGTGGTGCTTTCTCCATACAGCAGCTTTTTAGCATTGGATATTTCACCCCGCAGCGTAATTAAAAACCTAAAAAGGCTGCAAAAAGCCGGGGCTTACGGCGAATATGGATTTTATGAATCTATAGATTTTATTAATAAAAAGCAAATTGTATCTTCATTTATGACCCATCATCAAGGGATGATAATTGCATCCTTAGCAAACTTTTTGACCGCTGGCGCTATTGAAAAATTAATGTTAAGGAATCCTAAGATAGAGGGAATAAAAATTCTGCTGTCGGAACGAACCAGCCAACAAGTGTACAGACGCAAGCAAAAAGATAAAAAGATACAAGCTAAAAGGGACAATTCTAAGTTTAGCGAAAGCTATATGCACCTAAAAGATAAGCTATACAGCGGCGGGCTTTCTAACGGTACAATTACGGGCTTTTATGATAGCAATGGCAATAGTTTTCTAAAATATCAAGATATCTTTATTAATAAGTTTAGAGCGGATTATCAATCAGTATATGGTGGAGTCTTTTACATTAAGCAAAACAACAAACTGTACTCTCCCACTTATTACCCTTTAGCAGGCGATAAAGAAAATTATGTTTTTACAGTAAACAGCGATAGTATTAATTATGCCAATACCAAAGATAAGGTATCCTTGGATATTGCAATAGACGACGATTTTAATGCAGAGGTAAAACGGTTGACACTTGGTACTAATAACCAAAATCCTACCGTGTACTTTTTTGAAGAATTGGCAGTAAGCAAAGCAGAAGAGCACGAAGCACACCAAACCTTTTGCAATATGTTTATTAGCACAAGCATTGATAAAGAAAAAAATGTGGTCTTAGTGCACCGTAAAGCAAGAGGGAAGAAAGGCGATATTTATATAGCTTATATAATAAGGGGACTAAAAGACTTAGAAATAGAGACCAATCGGTTTAACTTTATTGGCCGCAAAAGAGAGGAGCATACCCCCGCTTTTATTTTTGATAAGCATATCAAATACAATTCGGAAGGAGATGTGCTAGAGCCTTGTATTGGCTTTGCCGGCAAATTCAAAAAGCGTGAAGGTGCGGGATACAAGTGCGAAATTATCAAGATAGTTGACGAAAACAAAGATAGCTTACTCAATTTGATAGACTTGATACCTTCAGATTTTTATGAGTATGCACTTGAGAAATCTACTCAATTTATCTTTCATAAACAGGCCGGAGCTCTTGCCGCTTCATTGTTGTACAAGCCTTATTCCAAAGAGGCCCTAAGATTTGTTATGGAAAACGACCTTCTAAAGGAGTTTATTGAGCTAACCGACTTCAAAAAGACAATACTGTTTTATTTTAACGATATAGAAGATACCGAAAAGCTGTTAACGCTATGCTCAATAATCAACAGCTTGTATTTATTTAACATTAAGGTCAGACCTATTATAATTTATAAGGAGTCTTTTGATAAAAATATTAAAGAGCATATTGAGGAAAAATTAAAAAGATACTTTATAATTAATTATAAATTAATTGAATCAAATGAGGAAAAAAGCTATATAGCAGAGTTTGCTTTTATTACGCTAAACGAGAATCTTGCTATAAATGAAAGTGTTTTTATAGATAAAAGACGCCAAAGTTTGCCTAATCAAGCGGCAAAAGTTGAAAAAGACAAAGAACATTGGGGCTTAGAATCCGGAGTCGGCAGTTTTGATGCGGAAGGCAACTATATTATAGATAATACAAGGACAACGGACTTGCCATACTCAAATATTGTAGCAGGCAGATATGGGGGCTTTGTAATTACAGAAAATGGCGGCGGTTTTACCTACTTTGAAAACAGCAGAGAAAATAAAGTTACCCGCTTTGAAAATGACCCAATTAAAGATATAGCTTATGAACAGTTGCTTTTATGCTCAGACGACAATTTTAGACTTAATTGCAGCTCGCACCATACTATAGTTACTCATAACTTAGGCAGCACAGTTTTTGCAACTAAATTGAATGAATTGCAAATAAACAGCGAGTTTTATATTATTGAAGAGGGCAAAGTTAAAGTAATAGAGGTCTCTGCCCGTCAAAAAAATATGGATAACTTATGCTTTTCGTATATTATTGATTGCGCTTTAGGGTGGAAGCATGAAGATACTTTTCTGTACACATATTTTGAAGAAGATATCCTTAAAGTGATAAACCTTAAAAACTCACAAAGCGTATATATTAAAATCATTGGCAGCAATACAACCGTCAATTATAATGAAAATAAAGCACTGCCCAATCTTTTAATTAAAATTGATAAGCCTTTATCTCAAAACAAGTTTTATATTGTTATGTCAAGCAGGCTTGAGAACATTTTGGAGCTATCTGCTGAAAAAATTGATTATAAAAAAGAAGAAGGACTACAGTATTATAAAAATCTGTCTAATATAGAACTATCCAGCAATATTATATCAGCAAACTTGCTAATTAATAACTATTTGCTGTACCAAGTTATCTCCAGCAGAATGAATGCCAAAAGCGGATATTACCAAATAGGCGGAGCAACCGGCTTTAGAGACCAGCTGCAAGATGCTCTTGCTTTGCTTCATTCAAATCCCGACAGATGCAAAGAGCAAATACTATATCATGCCGCACGCCAATATAAAGAAGGTGATGTAATGCATTGGTGGCATCATGAAAAGTATGGAGTGCGTACCAGAATAAGTGATGATAAACTCTTTTTGCCTTATGCGGTTGCAGAGTATATAGACTCCACGCAAGACTACTCAATTTTAGAGGAAAAATTGCCTTACCTTGACTCTCCCACCTTACAAGCTAATGAACACGACAGATTTGAGAATCCGCCTTATACTAAGGAAGCGTTTTCCTTGCATGAGCATTGCTTGCAAGCAATAAATAATGCACTAAAGTTTGGCGAACACAACCTTTTGCAAATGGGGGCAGGCGATTGGAATGACGGTATGGATTACCTTGCAGAAAAAGGCATTGGCGAAAGTGTACTTTTAACAATGTTTGCTTACGATACAATTATGAAATATAAGGAATTGTGCAAGGATGCTACCCGTATAGAACTGGCCAATATTGCAGGCAGGCTACAAAAAGCGGTTGAAGCTCACGCTTTTGAAGGGGACCACTATATGCGTGCATATTCGGATGACGGCAAATGGTATGGCACAATAAACTCTGATGAGCTAAAAATTGACCTTGCGGTACAAAGCTATGCTGTATTGAGCAAAATTGCTCAACCCGACAGAGCAAAATCCGCTATGGATAGCGCCGGCATGCACCTTGTAGATAGAGAAGCAGGCATTATAAAGCTGCTTGCTCCACCCTTAAATAAGCAAAGATATATAGGCTATATCTCGTCATATCCTGAAGGCGTAAGAGAAAATGGAGGGCAATATACTCATGCTGCTATTTGGTATCTGCTTGCATTGCTACAATTGGGAAAACAAGATGAAGCCTTTGAACTTTTTCAAATGATAAATCCAATTGAAAAGAACCGCAATGCCTTTTGGTCAAGTAAATATTTAGGCGAACCTTATGTATTGAGCGGGGACGTATATGCAGGCAAAGACAATGCCGGCAGAATGGGCTGGAGTTGGTATACAGGCAGCGCAGCTTGGGCATATCGCCTATTAGTAGAAGGTTTTCTTGGCTTAAAGCGCAAAGGAGAGGAGCTAGTAATTGACCCCAGTTTGCCAAACGCATTAAATAATGCTATTGTGAATTATAAATATAAAGATGCAAAATATACAATAACTTATAAGAAAGCCAATGCATATAAGTTGTATTTTGACGGTATAGAAATTAGCAAAGGGAAAAGGATACCTTTACATGCTATAAAAGGTGCGGAAATTACTTGTGAATGCTAAAGAGTCTTATCAATTAGCTTAGATTTTAGAATTATCTTATGTTTTTATCTAAAATCAATTAAGAGAGCTCTGGCTTTGCTTACTCATTTATTATTTTTATGGTATAATAATTATATCTTATTTTTAAGAGGCTAATATGGGTACTAAAGTAAAACTTGCAATAGCATGTCTGGCTAGAAAAACTTTTGATTATATAGCGGCACAAGAGCTTTACAGCAAGGCATTGCTTAACTTAGAAAAAATTGCAGACTTGCAAATTTATCCGTCAAAAGAAATCATATATTTACCAGAGCAAGCCATTGCGGCAGGCGAATATTTTGCATCAGCAAATGTAGATGGGGTAATATTGTTTAGCGGCACTTTTCATCTTGGGCATTTAGCATTGGAAATAAAAAAGAAAACTGATAAGCCAATATTGCTTTGGGCTCCTGAGGAGTTGCCTTATGACGGAGGCAAAATTCGTTTGAATTCGGTTTGTGGAATTAATCTTGATGCCAGCAACTTATATAAAGCAGGCTATTATGATTATACTTATTCTATTGGTGACAGCATTGATTTGGATTGGATAAATGCTATAAAAGCACAAAATGCTATTGCTAAAGCCGCAATTGCCATAGCCGGCTATCGAGCTGACGGGTTTTTTAATTTGGATGTAAATGAGCTTGCCCTATACAAAACTTTTGGCTGTTTGATTGACCATTATGAATTGTCGGAAATATACAATAGCACTCCCAGTAATGAATTAATCCTGCAATATAAACAAAAGATAACTAGTAGCTTTGAGTTAAACATATCTCAAGAGAAGCTAGAAAAGACTGCTGTTCTTTGTGCTAAGTTTGTTCATTTTTTCAAAGAAAAAGGTATCACCGCATTGGCATTGCGCTGTTGGCCGGAGTTTGCAAGGGATTTTGGCATTGCCCCATGTGCGGCAATGAGCGTATTGCAGGCAGAGGGATATATTATAAGCTGCGAAGGGGATATAGATTGCACTCTTACTATGATTGCTCATCGGGCAATGGGTGAGGGCGCACCGTATATAGCTGATATTTCGCAAGCGGATTTAACCGATAACAGCGTGCTGTTATGGCATTGCGGAGCAGCTCCCTTATGCCATGCTAATACTGCTCAAGGCTGTTCGCTGGAAAGCTACCATGCGGGCGGCGCAGGAGTTACCGCTGATTTTGTATTAAAGGAAGGACAAATCAACCTAGCCCGCCTTGATAGTGTTAACGGCAAATATAGGCTGTTTTGCGCAAACGGTACTGCAATTAATTGTCAAAGAAAACTAAAAGGCACTTATGCCAAAGCTGTTTTAGAAGAAGAGCTGCCATTGCTGCTTGATAAAATTATTTATAATGGACTGGCGCACCATGTTTCGGTTGCCTATGGCGATTATAGCGCTGCATTTAAGATATTAGCGCGCAATCTTAGCATTGAAATACTTTAAAAGGTATACCTATGGATTTTAGCTTTAATTTACCTGTAATAATTAAATATGGCAATAGTGCACTTGCTGATATTGCAAAAGCGCATACCAAACAAAATCTCTTTATTATGGCAAGCGACAGCGTATACAAAACGGGTATACTCAAGAATATCCCTACTTTATTTCAACCGAATAAGTATATGTTTTATACGCACATTACGCCTAATCCTGATATTAAAGAGTTGCTTGCAACTTTTGCAATAGCTAAAGATTTTGGTGCTGACTTGCTACTAGCAATAGGCGGTGGCAGCGTACTTGACGCTGCTAAATGCATAGCGGTAATGCTGGCTAACAATGGCGAAATTGCCGCTTGCAAGTCTGACTCTATGCAAAATCCCCCTACCCCATTAATTTGCGCCCCTACCACTTCAGGCACCGGGAGCGAAGTTACCAATGTATCGGTTATTACTGACAATCGAGAGAAAAGACCTTATGTAAGCAATGCTCTATGGCCAAAATATGCATGCATAGTGCCTAAATTATCTTATTCAATGCCAAGAAAAGTTGCCGCCGAAACGGGATGGGATGCTTTTTGCCATGCCTTTGAAGCCTATTGGTCTAAAGGCTCAAACCCATTTAGTGATACCTTAGCCAAAAGCGCTATTAAGCTAATCCTTCAAAATATAGAGGATTCCGCTAACAGCAGCATAGAGCAAGCCCGAGATAATATGTCCTATGCCAGTTTGCTTGCAGGGATGGCTTTTTCTCAAACCCGTACCACAGCGCCCCATGCGGTCAGCTTCTTGCTTACCTCTGTGTATGGCTTGTCGCACGGAAGGGCTTGCGCTATTACTTTGCCGGGATTTCTGGATTATTGCAATGGCTATTGGGACAAAAAGCAAAAGCAATTGCTGGATTATCTAGGGTTTTTGAACTTTACTGATTTCAAAGACAACTTGCTCTTTAAGCTGGAGCAGACAGGTATGCCTATAAAGTTATCTCAAGTGGGGCTAGCTAAGGAAGATATCCCTCTGCTTGCTCAAGAAGGCATTAAGCATTCCATTGCTCATCAAATGCCCCGCACAATTACAGCCCCTAGTTTGCAAAAAGTTCTGGAAAGTTTGCTTTAGCGGCAGTTGCCTTGCAATCTTTTACTATTGACAAGTATAGTTTTATACTTTATTATTAATATAGATTATTATTGGAGTATATAATGAATTTTAGCCTAAAAGACGGAGTCCTTACTTTCAAAGGCGCAACCGTTTTTTGCCACACTGATAAGACTCCGTTTATTATACTTAATGATACTGAGTACAAATATAAGAGCTGGAGAGGCTCTCTTAAAGTAAAAAGCAGAATAAAAAGTCAGTTTCCTTTAACAAGCCTAGAATATATTAATAAAGATAGTAAAATTATACTTAAATTTTCCAGTAAGGAACTTTTTGTTGATTTAGAATTAACTCAAGATAACAACATCTTAAAAATTATGCCTATAAAATATAGCAAAGGGTTTAGTGTGCAATTTAATTTTACTGCTGCTACCGATGAGCATTTGTTTGGGTTGGGCGAACGCTTTCTAAAATTAAACTTAAAAGGGGAAGTGGTTGAAAATACCGTTAGCGAACATACCAGCTTAGCCCCTATTTTGGCAAAAGCGTATCCGTTTTTGCAAAAACTGGGAGTTAAAGCTAAAGCTAACTTTGCCGATATTAAAACATATTGCCCTATTCCTGTATTTACTTCCAGCAAGCTGTATACCTTGTATGTTGATTCTTCCGACTATGGGATATTTGATTTTAGCCTACCTGAATTAACTTCGGTAACCTTTGAACAAATGCCTAAAGCAATCTATTATATAGCGGGACAAGACTATGCGCAACTCTCTTATGGCTTGCAAAAAGTGCTCCCCTCTGCGCAATACCTGCCCGATTGGGTGCACAACGGAATGATACTTGGTATAAAAGGTAGCTTAGATGAGGCGGTAACTAAAGCTATTGCCGCAAAAAAAGGGGGTATTGCGGTATCGGGGATTTGGTGCGAAAATTGGAGCGGCTATAAGCAAACTATTGCAGGCAGACAAGTATATTGGAACTGGGAATACGATAAAGAGCTTTATCCAAACTTGCCTGAAAAAATAAAAGAGCTTGAGCAAGAAGGGATAAACTTTTTGGCTTATAACAATCCATATTTGCTAAAAGATGCCCCTATGTATAATGATTTTAAGGCAAAAGGTTACTTAATTAAAAATAACAAAGGTGAGGTTTACCATATTAAGACAACTACCTTTCAAGCAGGGATGATTGACCTTTCCAATCCTGCGGCTTTTGATTATACCAAAAATATGATAATACAAAATTTTATCAATATAGGTATAAAGGGCTGGATGGCTGACTTTGGCGAATATCTACCTCACGATAGCGTATTGCATTCCGGCAATGCAAAACAAATGCATAATTCTTGGCCTGTACTTTGGGCTCGCTGTAACCGTGAAGCTATTGAGCAAAGCGGCAAAGCCGATGTTTTTTTCTTTTCCCGCTCTGGCTATGCGGGTATTGGTGCTTATTCGCCCATTTTATGGAATGGCGACCAACATACTGATTATTCTGCTGATTACGGTATGGCCAGCGTATTGCCTGCAACCTTATCTCTTGCAATGAGCGGAGTCCCTTTGTGTCATAGCGATATTGCAGGCTTTATCACCTTTGGCAAGCTGACAAGAGATAAAGCACTTTGGATACGCTGGCTACAAATGAGCGCTTTTTCTCCTCTAATGCGCTCGCACGCCACCCCTAGGCCTGATGCCAATGTACAATTTGATTTTGATGCTGAAATTATTGCTCAAACTGCTTTATTTACTAATATACATAAATTGCTTGCACCTTATTTACAGCATATAATAAAAAATGAAGCTGGCATAGGTATACCTGCAATAAGACCTATTTTTTATAATTATCCGCAAGAAGCGGAGCTTTACGGCAAGGAGCTTAGCTATATGCTGGGCGCAGACCTATTTGTAGCTCCCTCTTTTACCACCAATAGTAAAATAGGACAGCTTGTTCTGCCTAAAGACAATTGGGTATGCCTCTTTTCGGGGAAAGATGCTGACAAATGCTCCTTTTCAACTGATAAGATAGCGGTTCTATATAGAAAAGAAAGTGTTTTTGCTAACACTTTTGCAACTGTAACAAAATATATTAACAATTTTAACGGAGAGAAAAATGGATAAACCTTTGAAATTAGATGTAGATTTAGCGCAAAGAGTGCCACTGAAAGAAAAAATCTTTTTTGGACTTGCCGATATTTACGGCGGCGGAGGAGGCTCATTAATTACTGCTGTTTATTTGGTGTTTTTAGTAAACAATGGGCTAAGTCCGGGTTTAGCGGCAACAATAATTATGATAGCCAGGATTTGGGATGCTGTAAATGACCCTATGATGGGAGTTATTTCTGACAATACCCGCAGCCGCTGGGGCAGAAGACGCCCTTATATCTTTGCAAGCGGATTCCTGCTTGTGATTTCTTTTGCCTTGCTGTTTATGCCGCTTTACGGGATGGATAGCGTTGCTCTTAAGTTTATTTTATACTTATTTGCAATGTTGTTCTACAATACTATTTCTACCATTTTTAATGTGCCTTACTCCTCTATGTCCACAGAAATTAGCACCGATTATATGGAAAAGACAAAGGTAAACACTATAAGACTGGTATTTAGTATGGTGAGCTCAATGATTAGCGGAGTAGTGCCGCTAATGCTAATAGAAGCACTAAATAAGCAACAACTTACCGTAGGCAACTTTACCCTAGTTATGATATTTGTATTTGGTATCCTATATGCAATTCCAATAGTGCTGTGCGCAATAAAATGTAAAGAACGGATGCCTATCCCCCAGGAAAAGACTGTATTTTCGCTTGAGGCATTTGCAAAACCGTTAAAAGTAAAGCCTTTTGTCTATCTATTATTAGCGTTTTTATTTGCATATTCCTGTATGGATTTAATCATTACAAATATAGTATATTTTGCAGATTTTGGCATAGAATCCAGCATTGATTCCTTTATGTATATTGCATTAATTATGGTTGCCTTTACAGTTACCGTTCCATTTTACTTTATCTTAATGAATAAAGGGGTCAACAAACCCTTGCTATTTAGGATTGGTATCCCTTTATATATTGCAGGTGCCGCTTTTCTATGTATTATTATCCCCTATTACAAATTGCCGGAGTGGACTATTTATCCCACTTGTATTTTAATTGGTATGGGTCTAGGAGGCTCGCAAATGATGCCTTGGATTATCTTCCCTGATGTGGTGGATGCAGGCGAATTGCAGCTAAACGAACGACCTACCGGATATTTTTCGGGCATGATGACTTTTATTAAGAAATCCACTTCCGCTGTTGCCATTGGTATTAGCGGTTGGGTGCTGGAGGCAGTTGGATTCCGCAAGCCCGAAACAGATATTATAACCGGACTTGTTACAAAGTTTGAACAGCCTGCAAGCGCTGTTTGGGGCATTAGGTTGGTAATTATCGTACCTATTGTGATATTTATGAGTTTAGCTTTTTACTTTTCCAGTAAAATTAAGCTAACCGCAAGGAACTCCCGCATGATTTCTGAATTGTTAAGTGTGCGCCAAAACTTAAAAGCATCTTCTGAGGACTCCTTATCAGCAATGACTAACGGATTCTTAGAGGATAATGAGCAAGAAGCAACTTACAGTGAGCAAAGTTTTGTTTCTGCCTTGACAGAGCAGCAAAAGGCAAATTATGAAGAAATTAAGAGAGATGTTTTGAAAATCAGCTAAAAATATCTATAAGTACCGAAGCCGCTCTTTAAAAAAGCGGCTTCTTTTTTTTATTTTTTAAGTTGTTTGAATATCTGATTAGCGCCGGTTGCGGCAAGGCCATTGCAACCGCCAATAAAGATTGCCCCCAGTATATTGCTCGAAGGAATTGTTTCAGGAGATACAAAGTAGCCTAATATACCCAGTAGCATACCTGACCCCATTGCTATCAAAGGTATAATTTTGCGATATTTTTCTACTTCGGGAACAACTGACTTATATACCTCTACAATCATATAGACTATAGCAGTAATAATGGGCAGTGTCAGACATTCTGCAAAAGAGCTCATAACGCCACCTCCTAACATTAATTATATGCAAAAGAGGTGGTATATTTGAATACTAACTCTCTAGTTTAACTTGCTCTTTATCACTTTTCTTTTTAAGTTCCAGCTGTTTAATAAATGAATTTTCGTCAATTGGCAACTCTATTTCCTTATTTAGCCAGCCGGATAAATGAATAGCGTTAGATAAGGTAAGACCGTCAATGCCATCCGCGCCCGGAGCAATTAGCGGCTCTTTACTAAGCAAATGCTCGCTAAAGTTCTTAACAATCTTAGTGTGCTGTCCAAATACCAGCTCCAGCAAGCTAGCCAATTTTCCTATCCTTACTACCTTTTTGGTATATGGGATTCTTGGCATAAATTTGGTGTTTACAGCATTGAACTCTTGTTCGGATTGATTTAGTTTATAATATTCCAGCTTATTTTTTTCTATAACAATTTTGCCACCGTTAGAGCTGATTTCCAGCCGATTTGTGCCTGGTGAGTCATGAGTAGATGTTACAAATAGCCCTGTTGCGCCATTTTCATATTCCAGGTAAGCAGTTACATCATTTTCTACATTAATATCCCTATGCACAGCTTCTTTAACATAGCCCCTAACCTTTTTAGGCATACCTACCAGCCATTGGAAAAGGTCTAATTGATGAGGGCATTGATTGATTAGCACGCCGCCGCCCTCTCCCGACCAAGTGCCTCTCCAGCCGCCTTGGTCATAATACGCTTGCGGTCTGTACCAGTCAGTAATTAGCCAGCTTGCCCTTTTAAGCTCTCCCATTTGCCCGCTGTCCATTATCTCTTTGGCTTTGCGATATAATTTATTTGTGCGCTGATTGTACATAATCCCAAAAGCTATGTCCGGACGGCTTGCCGCAAACTCATTTAGTTCTCTTACATCTTTAGTAAAAACACCTGCGGGCTTTTCTATAATAGTGTGTATACCTTTAGAAATAGCATATTTTGCTATTGGCGGATGCAAATAATGAGGTGTAGCAATAAGCACAGCGTCCACCAATCCGCTATCAATCAACTGCTTATAATTGTCAAATGCAGGGGTATCTTTAAGCGTTTTTTTAGCCCATTCTAACCGTTTGGGGTCATTGTCGCAAACCGCACCTAGAGCAGAATTGCGTATTAGCCCGACCTTTAACTTACGAGCATGCAACGCTCCCATTTTACCAATGCCAATTATGCCATACTTTATTTTTTTCATTTATTTATTCACCTCGCTAATCAATTGTTTAAGGTTACTGTATTGCGCTACAAATACTTCTTTTCTGCTAACCGATTGAAAAGCCCCTTTTCCTAAATGCTTATCTATTTTCCGAAAAGTTTTTGCTGTCTTATTAATTTTAGCAAGCAAAGGAATCCAACCAATTACATAAGTCGGCATCTTTAATAGCGCATACTTTGCGGTATGCGGCTCTATGGTCATAAATCCTTGATAGTTTCTTTTAGATAAATCTGCAAAGATTTCTTGGTATTTTCCGTCACCTAAGCCCACTGGTACTTCTACCTTTGAGCTAGCGTCGCAATCTTTAATATGGTAGTATACAACATACTCCTTTAGCTGATTATAAGCATCTAACGGGTCAATATCACATTGAATAAAGTTAGAAGCATCATAAATAAGCTGTAGCCCCTTATCTTTTAGCGCATTGTAAATCTGTAGCACCCTTTCAGGAGTATCGCCATAAATTTCTTTTTCGTTTTCATGTAGCAAAACAATACCTGTATCTTTTGTAAGCTCCAAAAAGCCATTTAGCTTTTTTATCACTTGGGGCAAATATTTTTCAGGTTCTATTAAGCAGCCAAAAAATGAAAAAATCCTAATATATTTACAATTGGTCAGCTTACAAATCTCAATTAACTCCTTTAATTGCTCCAATTGCGTTTGATAGCCTGCCTCATCATCAATTCGGATTTTGCCTAAAGAAGAGCCAATGGACGAAAACTTAATATTGTGCTTTGCCAAAAGCGGATATATATTATCCCTAAACTCTGTAAAAGTATAATTAGTAATAGTTTTTTTGCCTATTTGCCTGGGGCAAAGATACTCTTCTCCCAATTGCTTAATCAAGGCGATTTGCTCGTTTATATTAAAAGATGCTTCATCATAAAACCCTGAAATTGTTGCTTTTATCATTACTGCCTCCCTTTAGCGTTGCACTCTGCCCGAGCCGCCGCTATATATTAAATGTTCTACTTCTTTAACCGATACTAAGTTGACATCTCCCTCAACAGTATGTTTAAGACAAGATGCCGCTGTCGCAAAGTCAATAACTTCTTGCCCTGCTTTACCGTTTAGGAGCGCATATATAAGTCCCGCACAAAAGCTGTCGCCGCCCCCTACCCTATCCACAATATTAATCAAATACTTTGAAGCTGTATAGCACGCATCCTTATCTATCAGCATGCCCGACCATTCGTTAATGCTGGCGGAAATACTGCCTCTTAAAGTAAAGGCAACTTCTTCAAGAGCAAAAGTCTGCAAAAGCAGTTTACCCATATCTTGATAAGCGGATATATTCAATTTTCCTTTTTCTATATCAGTATCAGCGGGGTGAATGTCAAAAACATCAGAAACATCCTCTTCATTGGCAATTAAGACATTGGTATACTCCATTAGCTCGCTCATTACTTGCTTAGCCTCTTGCCTGCTCCATAACTTGTTGCGGTAATTAAGGTCACAACTTACGGTAATGCCCTTTTCTTTACATGCGTTAAGCATTACTTTTAGGGTATCAGCTGCATTTTGACCTAATGCAGGAGTAATGCCTGTAAAATGAAACCAATCTGCTTTATCAAGAATCCCTTCTATATCCAATTCCTCCGCTCTTAGTGTGCTAAAAGCAGAATGTGCTCTATCATAAATTACCTTACTGGGACGCTGACTTGCGCCTTTTTCCAAAAAATAAATGCCAATTCTTTCACCGCCTCGAACAAGTTTTGAGGTATCAACTCCATTTTTCCTTAAAAAGGCAATGGCGCTATCACCCAGCGGATTGTCAGGAAACTTACTGCAAAATACAGAATGCTGAGAGAATTGCGCTAGCGATACTGCTACATTTGCCTCACCTCCGCCATAAGTAGCGTCAAAACAATCGGCTTGTACAAAACGCTTATAGCCTTGCGGAGCAAGTCTAAGCATCATTTCGCCCATAGTAACAATTTTACTCATTGCTTGCCTCCTATTGCTTTTTATAACCATCAACTATTTTTCTAAATGCCAATGCCGCCTGCTGTACAGAATCGCTTGCAGTTATACTGCCGCCCACTCCCAGCGCAAAAGCGCCTGCTTTTAACCAGTCAGCCGTATTTTCTAAATCCACTCCGCCTGTGGGGATAAAATCAGCTTGAGGGAACGGACCTTTTAAGGCTTTCAGTCCTTCAGGACGGAATACATTGCCGGGAAAGAGCTTTAGTACGCTGGCTCCCGCTTGCAATGCGTGCAAAACTTCAGTAGCTGAACCTACGCCGGGGATAACTGCAGTCCCATAACGGTTGCAACAAGCAACCGTATCCAAATCCAGCGATGGCGCAACTATAAATTGCGCACCTGAAAGCATTGCCGCTCTGGCTGTATGCATATCCAGCACCGTTCCCGCTCCAATTACAGCATCGGTATTTTCAAACTCTTTACATATTTTGCTTAAAATAACATGCGCTTGAGGCAGCGTAAAGGTAACTTCTAGAAACTTAATATTGCTTTTATAGCATTGCTCGGCTATTTTCATAGCTTCGGCTTCGCTTGAACCTCTAATTACTACAATTAAACCGTCTTTTTTAAGTTTACTAAAAAAATCACTGCTTTTCATAATTATATTCATTCCTCCAATGTGCCATTGTAGGCACAAAAACTTATTAAAATAACGGTGCAGATGCAAGCAAGACGAGGCAGGCGAGGCAATCATGCGGGAGCGCCTTCCCAATATACATGACCTAGGAAAACGTAGCCTAACAATGTATTGCGATGTATATACACGTTAATTTTCAAGTTTGCTCCTTATGCAAATTTAATTGCTTTAAATATAACTGCCCATCTATGGGCAACTGTACCTTTTTTTGCAGCCAATTAGAAAGATAAATACCGTTTATCAGCGTAAGAGATGGCAATCCCTCGCTGGCTTTGGCTATAAGCGGCTCGCCCTTTTCAATAGCGCGCGCAAAATTGGCAAGTATATTTCTTTGCTGACCCAATAAGGTATCCCGTATCTTATTAAGTATACCATAATTATACCTTTTTCTTGCAATTATACTTGTCCCGTACCTTCCGCCTTTAGTGCAAGCGTTTACTTGCGGCTCGGGGATGCTTAGTTTATCAAAGATCAATTTTGAGCCCTCAATAATTATGCGTCCGCCCTCTCCAACTATTTCCAGCCTGTTTGTGCCGGGCAAATCGTGAGTGCTGGCAATAAAAACAGTATCAAAATCTTTATATTCCAGTATAGCCAGCACATCGTTTTCCGTAGATATTGTTCTGCCTACGGTTTTGCATTTAGCGGTAATAGCTTGAGGCAAGCCAAGCAACCATTGCAGCAAATCAAGCTGATGTACACATTGATTAATAAGCACTCCGCCGCCTTCCCCCGACCATGAAGCACGCCAACCCGATTGATTATAGTAAGATTGACTGCGATACCAATTTGTTATAATCCAACTAGCCCTTTTTATAGCGCCAAGCTGACCGCTATCTATAATTTGTTTAGCTTTTTTATAAATATTATTAGTTCTTTGATTAAACATAATGGCAAAAATAGCATTAGGCATTTCTTTTGCTACATTTATTGCGGCAATACCGTCTTGTATATCCACCGCTAAAGGCTTTTCTACCAAAGTATGCAATCCGCGCGCTAGCGCATATCTTGCAATTTCGCAATGTGAGCGGTGAGGAGTTGCAACAATAACAGCATCAAGACCGCCATTATCAATCATATCTTTATAATCGGTATAAGTAGCAATTTTACCGCCTTTATACTTAGCTAATTTCTGCTTATCAATATCGCAAACAGCGTGTAGCCGCAGACTGCCTGCCAATCTTGCTTGTATATTTAAGGCATGTACCTTACCCATTCTGCCAATGCCAACAAGCCCTACTTTTACCATTTACACCCCCGAATATGCGCTAAAACCGCCGTCAATAGGCAGCACAATCCCCGTAACAAAGCCAGAGGCATCATTGTCAGCTAAGAACAATAACGCACCTGCCAAATCCTGAGGCACTCCAAACCTATTCATTGGAGTATGAGTTAGTATTTTTTTGCTTCTCTCTGTAAGACTTCCGTCCCCGTTATACAAAAGTTGCTTATTTTGGCTTGTAGCAAAAAAGCCAGGTGCAAGCGCATTAACTCTTATGCCCTTAGGCGCAAAATGCACCGCCAGCCATTGCGTAAAGTTGCTGATTGCGGCTTTTGCACCGCTATATGCGGGGATTTTGGTAAGCGGCTGAAAAGCGTTCATACTGGAGATATTAATAATAACCCCACCGCTTTGCAGCTCTGCACCAAACACTTGAGTAGTTAAAAAGGCACCTAAAAAGTTTAGGTCAAAGACAAAACGAACACCCTTTTCGTCTAAATCAAAAAAAGATTTCTCTACATTTTCTTTTTGCCAAACCTCATTGCTTGTTGTAGCGCTTGGATGATTGCCTCCTGCGCCGTTTATTAAAATATCTATTTTGCCAAACTGCGCCAAAACTGCTGTTTTGCAGCTTTGCAAGTCCTGTTTATCCAATACATTTGCTTTATAAGCTATTGCCTTGCCGCCTTTTTTTGCTATATTGTCAGCTACAACTTGCGCTCCTTCTGCATTTATATCCAAAAGCGCCACACTTGCCCCTGCTTTTGCAAGAGTTTCGGCAAAAGCGGAGCATAGCACTCCTGCCGCTCCGGTAATTGCTACTACTTTGCCTGTTAAATTGACTTGATAGCTCATTACTGTTCTCCTTTTTGTAGTGCTTCCCAAATGCCGGCAAGATACATTGCGCCTAAAGCTCTATCATAAAGACCATAGCCCGGCCTCCCTTCTTCGCCCCAAATCATTCTGCCATGGTCGGGTCTGATATAACCGTCAAATCCGCTGTTATATAGCGCTTTCATTATTTTATATATATCCAAACTGCCGCACTTGGTAGGATGCGCAACTTCAGAAAAGCTGCGCTCACCCGTGATTTTGATATTGCGCAAATGAGCAAAATGAATGCGGCCTTTTAGTTTATGCACCATAGAGGGCAAATCATTGGCAATAGCCGCACCTAGCGAGCCCGTACAAAAAGTAACTCCGTTCGCAATAGATGTATTAAGCGCAAACAATTTTTGATAACTGCTTTCGTCTACAATAATTCGGGGTAAACCAAAAATCCCCCATGGCGGGTCATCGGGATGAATTGCCATTTTTACTCCGCATTCTTCACAAACAGGAATAATTTCATTTAAGAAGCCTTTTAAGCTGTTCCATAAATCTTTATCTGTAAAGCCTTTATATTTAGCTAAAACTTCTCTTAATTCCTCTTGAGAATAGCTGGCATCCCAACCTGGCAGCGCCAGTTCGCTTTCCATTGGATTCATTGCTAGGACTGCTTTTTCATTATAATAAAGCGCCTTGCTGTTATCGGGCAAAACTTTGGCAAGGTCGCTCCTTAGCCAGTCAAATACCGGCATAAAGTTATAACATATCACTTTTACGCCAACTTTTGCCAGCCTGACAATATTGGTCTTATATGCTTCTATATGTGCTTTTGCCTTACCTGACCCCAGCTTAATGTCCTCACTTACCGGCACGCTTTCTACCACTTCGAAACTTAGCCCGCTTGCACGCGCCTTTGCTGCAAGCTCATTTATACTTGCCTTACTCCAAGCAGTACCTACCGGAGTATCGTATATAGCAGAAACAATTCCGTCAATTACCGGAATTTGGCGAATATTCTCCAGCGTTACCTTATCGCTTTCCCCATACCATCTAAAAACAAGTTTCATTACAGCTCCTTATTGCATCTTTTTATAGTATTCTTTAGGCGTCAAGCCAAACTCTGTCTTAAACACCCTAAAGAAATTGGATAAATTATTATATCCACACTCTTGGCTGGCGTCTTGCACGCTTTTGCCGCTAAGCAGCAATTCTTTAGCCAGCGACAGCCTTTTTAAAGTGATATATCTGCCTATATTAATGCCTAAATGCCTTTTGAACTCATGCGCTAAATAATATTTGTTTACTTCTAACTTATCCGCAATGCTGTCCAGTCTTAAATCAAAGGTTAAATTGGTGTTGATATATGCTAATGCTTTTTCAAGAATAGGAGTCCTTTGAGCACTATGCTGATTTGCATTTGCATTTATACTTAAATAATTGGCAAGGCTAATTAAAATATATTGGATATATGCCTTAGGCAAAATATCTGCACCAAAACTATTGTTATCCGTAATGTCAAGCAGCTTGTACAGGCACGATTTTACTAGGGGAGTAATGCGCTTATCATAGGAAATACGGTTGCGCCCTTCTTGCCCTGCCAGCTTAAAACATAAAGTTAAATCGGTTTTGTTACTAGAAAGCTCCTCTATCATTTTTTTAGATATCCATAACACAATGCGCTGATATTTTTTGCCTTCTTCTAAAAAAACAGGTTTATGCAGTTTGCCGGGTGCAATCAGCATAATATCGCCGGGCAATAAGATATAAGAGCAGCAATCTATATCATAGCTAACCCTGCCAGATATAAAGTAATACAATTCGTAAAAATCATGGTGATGCAATTCTACATCACAATGTACTTTTGTGCTATAATTGAATATTTCATAACCTTCATTTTGCATTACTTGGCGTTGTGTAAACTTATTTATTTTCATAGCTATATCTGTAAGTAATTTTTTATATTGTAATAGCAAATATCTTTTACTATTTTTGCAAGCAGCCCTTCATCGGCGGGAAATTCGCCTTTTTCTACCTTATCCCCTATAAAAGAGCAAAGCAAGCGACGGTAAAACTCATGACGCACAAAAGATAAAAAGCTGCGGGAGTCCGTAAGCATCCCCAAAGAAGTGCCAAAATGCGCTAAAGTTGACATAGTATTCATTTGTTGGTAAATGCCGCTGATATTGTCATTAAACCACCAAGCCGCACCAAGCTGCAGGCTGCAACCTTTGCTTGAAAAGTTGCCTAACATTGAAGTTAAGGCAGAATAATATATAGGATTAAGCGAATATACAATAACTTTAGATAATGCGCCTGCGCTGTGTAAACTATCAAACAGTTTGCCTAGCGCCGCTACAAAAGGCGCATCGGAAATACTGTCATAGCCGGCATCTGCGCCAAGTGCCTTATACATTAAGGTATTGTTATCCCTAACAGCGCCCAAATGCAGTTGTGTTGCCCAACCCTTTTTGGAAAATGCGCTCATTAAGTAATGCAAGGTGTGCCAAACAAAGGCATCCCTTTCCTTTAGCGTGGGTTGCTTGCCGCATAGCTTTTTCTCCAATGCCTTTTCGGCATAATTTATAGACGCATTGCTATAATGCAGTTCAGTAAAAGAAATATCCGCAAGCACACAGCCGCTTTTGCTAAAATACTCTATTTGAAAATCCAACGCTTGTAAATAGTGAGAATAATTTGATATATCAATATTTGTAGCTTTGCTTAATTTGTTAATAGCATCTAAAAAAATCTCTTTATCAATTTGAATCAACTTATCCGGTCTAAAAGTAGGCAATACTGCGGTAGGACAAGTCTTGCTATTGTTGATAAGTTTATGATATTCCAGCCTGCTAAATCCCTCATCAGTAGTACAAAGGCTCTCTACATTAAAAAACTCAAGTGCTTTTACAGGAGATAAGCTATTGCTTTTTATATAATCATTAGCTTTTCCCCATATCACTTGCGCATTTTTTTCACTTATTATCTCGGCAATCCCAAAACATCTGCGCAATTCCAACGCCGACCAATGGTAAAGAGGACTGTTTATCGCATATTGAAGCACCTTAATATAATGATAAAACTTCTGCCAATCATCTGATGCTCCGGTAATATACTGCTCGTCCACCCCTGCAGCCCGCATTAGCCTCCATTTATAATGGTCGCCATATAGCCAGATTTGAGCTAAATTGCAATATACTTGATCGTTATATATTTCTTGCGGCTCTAAATGGCAATGATAATCTATAATAGGCAATGCTTGCGCATATTCACCAAACAATTTGACAGCCGTTGCAGAATCAAGAAGATAGTCCTTTCCCATAAATTCTTTCATATTTGTCCTCATAATTAGTATAGCATAAAAAACAACTTTTGCAAGTAGTATATCTTAATTTATAAAATTAATATGATTTATTGGTATCGTGTTTTACAATTTCAGAGTGTTTAGCTATCCTTCCTTATCGCCATAAACATATAAATCAATATCTAGTATGGGTCTTATAACAAAACTCAATTGCTTCTCTAGTTGGCGCAAGGCTCGGTATCACTTCGCCTGTATATGGCATCTTATTTGTTACATTGCTTAGCTAAAATAAAAAATATGGCAAGATGTTAATTAAATGGCTGGGGTAGATGGATTCGAACCACCGATGCGGGAGTCAGAGTCCCGAGCCTTACCGCTTGGCGATACCCCATAGTTTTCAACTTTTACAATTTTACATTAGTATGCTCATTTAGTCAAGCATAACCGGTATATAGATAAGCAGCGTTATATGTTTTTTTCATTTCTCGCTACCAGAGTTTGACTTTACAATTTGCTTTGAGGTATACTTAACTAAAGGAGAGCGAAATATCTTATGGCACGCAAATTAAATGAAGAATGCGGCGTTTTTGGCATTTATAATAAAAATAATCTGCATACTGCAAAACTGGTATATTATGGACTTTTTGCCCTTCAGCATAGAGGTCAGGAAAGCTGCGGAATTGCTGTTAACAATGACAATAAAATCACTTGCGTAAAAGATGTCGGGCTAGTTAGCGATGTATTTAATACCCATATACTTGAGGAGCTACTAGGCTCAATTGCAGTAGGTCATGTTCGCTACTCTAATATCGGCTATAACACCAGAGAAAATGCGCAACCTTTATGCGCCCGTTATATTAAAGGCACGGTAACCATAGCGCATAATGGCAATATTGCCAATGCTCATATTTTGCGTAAAGAGCTTATGGAAGAAGGCGCAATTTTTCAATCTGCAACCGATAGTGAAGTTATTGCTTTTCTTATTGCAAAGGAAAGGAAAAGTAGCGCCAGTATCGAACAAGCAATAGCAAAGGTTATGCCAAAACTTATTGGCTCTTATTCTTTACTTGTTATGAGCCCCAGAAAACTTATTGCTGTGCGTGACCCCAACGGTATTAGACCGCTATGTATCGGCAAAATTGAGGATAGCTATATCTTTGCTTCCGAAAGCTGCGCGCTTGATGCTATACAAGCCGAATTTTTAAGGGATGTAAACCCCGGCGAAATAGTTGTAGTTTCTCCCAACTCCACTTATTCGCTGACTACCCAATGTTTAGGCAAAGGTGCATTGTGCATTTTTGAGCATATTTATTTTGCCCGCCCCGATAGCATAATAGATGGGGTTAGCGTATATGAAGCTCGCAAAAATGGCGGCAAAATCTTAGCAAAACGTTTTCCTGTTGAAGCGGACATTGTAGTTGGCGCGCCTGACAGCGGCCTGGTAAGCGCAATTGGATATGCCGAGGAAAGCAAAATCCCTTATAGTGACGGTCTAATTAAGAACCGCTATATCGGCAGGACTTTTATTAAGCCCGGAGAAGAAATGCGTGCTGACAGCGTGGCAGTTAAACTTAATGTACTTAAAAATACCATTGAGGGCAAAAGGGTGATTGTAATAGACGATTCTATAGTTCGCGGCACTACAATGACTCGAATTATTGAGATTCTCAGGAGTGCGGGCGCAAAGGAAATACATGTACGCATTAGCAGTCCGCCTTTTTCCTACCCTTGCTATTTTGGCACAGATATTTCCAATCAAAAAGAGCTTACTTACGACCCTTCGCTAAAGGATGATGCAATTGAAGCGCTTAGAAAAAAAATAAATGCGGATAGCTTGCACTTTTTACCATATGAAGAGATACCTAACCTTGCTCCAGCATCTGCCCTTGATTTTTGCGTAGGTTGCTTTACCGGCAAATATATTATGCCCATAGAAGATGATAGCAAAAAACAAACTAAACATATTATTGATCTTAATTATAGCGTAAAACCAAAAAGCTAATTATTATCTCTCTTAACTTGTTGACAGCAAGGCGGGGATAATGTAATATATTAATACATCTATATTTATTATTGAAAATGCGGTCGTGGCGGAACAGGCAGACGCGTACGTTTGAGGGGCGTATGGGCAACCGTATGGGTTCAATTCCCATCGACCGCACCACCAAGACACACCAAAAAGGAGCGTATAACAACTCCCAAAAGGTGTGTTTTTTCTTTGTTTTAGGCTGTTTTTGATAGTTTTCTTATTTATTACTTATCGTTTTGCACAAATTACATAATTAAGGGATTGGTTCTATCCTTGCTCAAGTCGAACGATATGGCTAATTTTAGGTATATGTCGAACGATATGTCTTATATATTTTGAATAAATTCTTTAGCAGTTGTATTGCAGGTATTTTGCAAAGTTTTTTTGAATCACAATTTAGCTATTATCCAATTCATTTATAAGCTCGTTGAATGTTATAAGTTCAAATTCTGACAATTGCACCAAAGATAAAAAGACCTTATTTGTTACCATGTAACTCTTTATGCTGTAATCTGAAACTTCATTTATTCCAAATTCTGAAAGAAATAGATTTAGATTATTTCTAAGAAATTTAATTCTTTTTTCAAATTTTACCTTATAATTATTTTTGTCTGTAAAAAATCTTTGGTGATAGTTATAATATTCCATAAGACTGCCTATATATCCAAGATATTTGCACTCAATATTCAACACAGTTTTTGTCGTCTGATCTATACAAATAACATCATAATCTCCTAAACTTGGTTGCCCTATAAAAGTAAATGATCTTTTTACAATGCGCACTCCATTATTACAAAGCGACTCAACCGCATATTCTAATTGCTTTTCGTAATTCGACTGAATCAATGACATCTTTTCGCACAAATTGATTAGACCGTATTCATACGGTGGGTATAATTTTGATAATCCACCCACCCACTCACACAGTAATTCATAACAAACAACAGGTGAGAAAATTATTTCATCACCAAATTGCACTATTGGCTGAACATCAAATCTATTTATCCTATTGCGTCGCTCCCAAATTGGCAAATATTGATGCGAAATAAATTCCCCACTTTCTTTAATTGTTGTTTTTAGAAGATTGCTTCTAACTATTAAATATTCCATTGCCTTTTTGTAATCTTCAGTGTCGTTTGTTTTATCAATTTGCACGCTCTCAAAATCGGATATTAAAGCATCCTTTTTAATACAAAACACATCAGGAGCGGCCTCATTTTTAAATGCATATGTAAATTCAAACGAAAGATAGTGAAGCCAACTCATTACCGAAATGAAATCTACCCCTATGTCCTTGCTTAATGCATCAAGTAATTCTTTCGAATCCCAACTATCATCATCAGGAAACCAATTTTTATTATCCAACTTTCTCATGCTCTGTTCAATTGTATGATGTTGAGATAAGTTGAATATTCTATAGTCAGATTCCACACGAATTTTGATATCTTCATTTTGCCAATGAGCAACATCAGCACACCCCTGTAACTCCACTAAATAGCATGCAAATGCAATGAGATAATCCAAATCATCTTCTGTTGCAATAGCAACTGCGATTCTTTTAAGAAAAATATTGCTCTCAATAAGGTAGCGAAGATTGGCCTTTCTCGCTTTAGTATCCTCTATGCTAGTTGCAGCAATACAGCGTGTACGATTTTTTATTTCCTTTTCTAGGTTTTGGTTTCCTAAATAGTAACTAACCTCGCTCTGCTTTTTCTCAAATGTGTAATAAGCTAACTTGCTTAGTAGCCTTTTGTGTATATTTTCCCTATTAAAACCTTTGATCTTTTCTTCAAATAACTTTACCATTTTAGTTTGCAATTTGCGAATAATATCTCGTGCGACAGTTTTTTGATATTCTCCTTCTTTAATATTCTCTTCACATGCTATTATTGCCACATCTTTATCAACTTTAACAAAAATCTCTTGGTCAGGCCAAGAACAATGGTTATTTTCTGAAAAGTAATGCTCTATTGGGATCGATTTAATGGCGGTTGCCTTCTGCTTATGAAAATCCTTTTCTATTTCAGCCTTTGTGAATTCAAAAGAAAAATAGTCGCTCGCAATTTGAAGTATTTCAATAAAAAACCTGCATTCCACTTCTCGCGTGGTTGTATTCTCTAAATCGGCGAACAGTTTATCCATGTAAACACAGAATCCTGCATGCAGGTGATTATCATATTTGTAAACGCCTCCTCGCACATAATCGCCCTCCGTGACGCAATTGTATTTTTGCAATACCTCTTCGGCATAATTTGTGGACATATATGTAAATTTTTTATTGATATTATCATAGAAACCAGCTTTTTGAAGTAGTTCATCATAAACTTCAAATCCACGAGAAACCATGTCCTCTATTAGCTTGAATCGCTTTATACCGGAACGACTAAAATCTTCTTTATTGATAACACCTCTACTAAAAAGTATAAACAAATGATACTGTCCAACGCGCCTTATTCTACCACCTATTGCAATAGCGGCTTTGTTTGAGACGAAGTGAAAAAAGTCAGTACTATGTTTTTCTTCTATTATCCATTTGTCCGCAAAATTAAACATTTTCCCAGGATTATCAAATGGAAAAAATTCTTCAAGTTTTTTATATCTTTCGAACATCTTCCACTCGGGGAGATTCACTTCGGTCATAATACTTGAAATTGATACGGCACCTTGTGAAATCTCTTTATCCATATCGCGCCATGTTTCAAAAATTACTGCTTTCCCATCAAAGAATGATGTTGTAAACATTGTTTTGTTTGATAAATCAAACTTTACAAATTCACAAATTTCCTCAATACTTTTTGCAGAATGAAGTATGTAAACTACATCTGACAAAAGGTATCTATAACCCTCGTCGTGTGCAATAAACTTTATCCCCTCATCTAATCTTATTAAATCATCGAATGCAACAATTAATAGTTCTAGATCTACTGGAACGTGAATCATCACATTTAATGTTTCAGATTTTGAATTAAAAAATCTAAGATTATTTGAATCATGCATTTTGCGAATCTGTTCAATATAATGCTTTAACTGCATAGGTTTAAAGTCGGACTCATCAACTATAAATAAAGCACTCTTTGAACCCATTAGTAATATAGCATTCTGTTTATCGTTTAAAAATTTTATTGAATTTTCCTGTTCAACAACTGCAACAGGTAAAAAAACATTTTGCTTGCTTGGGTCTTCACAAAAATTATTAAGTATAGCTCTATAAACTGAAGAAATAGCTAATTCTTTTCTTTGACAATTCCCTAAAGACTGCTCCAAAGAATGATACATATCCACAATAATGCTTGGATTGAATAGCGGAAATAGCAATTCATCGCTTTCAATAAAGTGTGCTGTTTCAATATTAGTCGCACTAGTAATGAGAAGCTCTAACAATCCTACTTTTAATGTAATCTTTTCAAGCGGTTGATAGTATTCACAGCATTTCGAAAAGAATTCCGCACTAGGAGTATATAGTTCACCATAGGAATTATCTTTATCGTGTGGATTCGCTGGTTTTAAAAAATAAACCATATCTTTGACATAACATAAAACATTTTCAACCTCAGCCGTCCTGCCTGTAATTCTAGCTATTGGTTCAACAAGTTGCATTATCGAATACACACGATTGAAACCGTTGCCTAAGAATACCGGATAATAGCTACCATCGTAAGATATTTTAACTTCACCAAAATCAGGGACATTTTCATCAACAAGTATTGTGTGCGTATAGTGTTTCTTAATTTTATAGAAAAAAATTGTAAAATCGGCATATGTACCAATTTCCTTGTTGCCGCTCTTTTGACAGTCAAAAAGCGCCTGGTTTAGAGTCAGACAAAACGTCGATTCTGGACGATTACCTCTCCAAGCATTGACGCAGAATACAGCTCGCGCTAAATCAAAAAATGCGTATTCGTTAAAAATTGGAATAATCTTTTTTAGCAATTTCTTATCTGTATTGCAACTTTCTCCATTTGCCAATTCTGCTTGAGAATTTAAAGGAAAATAATTTAAATCAACATCCTTAAGTCGACCATTCTCCAAGCAACAGCGTTTATATTTCTTACCACTACCACACGGGCATTTTTCATTTCTGCCAATTTTTCTAGTCATTTTATATCCTTTTTAGAGCTTAACTGTCATCATTATTGATGAAGCATGGTTATAATACTCTATTTTTTTGACGAAGAAGTGAATTATCTTTTCGATAATGGGATATAGAAACTGCTAACCATGCCTACGATTAAATCATCTTACCCCTGTTTTCGGCGCCTACTTGAAATATTTACATGCATGCTCTTTAATGCAGATTCGTATTTATAAAAATCTTTCCTTTTTGCAATATATTAAGTTGAATATGCTCTCATTTATATTTTCCCATTGTCTTACTATATAGATTGCAATAGTCTTCGTGGCTACCTTGCGCCGGGCCCTGGCGTCGCAGAGTAAATATAAGTAGCAACCCTAAGTTAAAAACGCTCTTGCTACTCTCTGCTGATGCCGCCTTTATAATTTGAAAACACATTGAACGAAGACTGTTCACTCTGTTTGCGGCACGCCTCTTTGTGTCTTCGCTGAAATCATCCCTTGTTTTCTTTTTTGCCAATCCTATACCTCATACAATTAATTGTCTTTTCCTTACAGTAACGATTTGTCCTTAAAGACTATCTTTTTATCTTGACAATATTCACTAAGCTTCCTTTGTGCGGTTAAGTTCGGATTGCCTTGACCAGTTTCCCAGCGTATGATAGAAATAACAGAAACGTCTAGCTTTCTTGCTATTAGTTTTTGAGTGAGAAATTGATCTAATCTTACTTTTTAATTTTTCACCAAAAGTCATTCAAAATCTCTTGCAAAAAACTGTCAATAGTATATCATATTGGTATTTTTTTTTCAAGTCATGAAATATAATTTCAATAAAAATGCCAGCCTTGTTAGCAACCATCAGCAATTCATTTCGCACATTAATAA
>CAYSNP010000002.1:0-98003 GCA_964432485.1 uncultured Christensenellaceae bacterium
GTAATAAACAAGCTGTCTTCCCCTTCCTCCATAGATAAGATAACTTCATAATCTTCATTGTCAAAATAATGAGCATCGTAAAGACTGCCAATAATTGCATCAAATGCTTTATTATATTTTTTTCCTTTTATTTGGCTCTCATCAAATGTATTCGTAGCATCTTCATTGAGCATAGTGACATCTGTCACTTTTCCCTTATCATTGATGCAAAGTTTTATGGATGGGTTGGTTTCAAGATATAAGAAATGCTGTGCCGATGGCGACTGTTGCGGTAATAATAAAAACAACGCAAGCGCACCTAGTATTATTACTAATGAGCAAGCGGCAGCTATTGCTGTTTTATAGTTCCAAGCGGTATGTTTATTTTGTTTATCGCTAACAGGAACCCTTTTGATACCCATATTTTTTATTTCTTGAATTCTATTGTTAATATTAGGAACAAAAGTGTTTTTTTGGGATTTTAGTATTTGTTCTAGTTCTTTCCTATCCATAGATATCCTCTTTTTTAACCTGCTTTCTAAGTTTGTTTAATGCATTTCTGTACTTCCATCTAACGGTTGCACTATTGATTTTCAATATTTTAGATATTTCCTCATGGGTCATATCCGCAATGGTATACAAAAGTACAATTTTCAGCTCTTTTTCATCTAATACTTTAGACGCTAGCTTTATTATGCCGCTTTCGTCACTTGCTACAACCCCTTTGCTGCCTGCCAACTGATAAGCATGTGAAATATCTACGCTTACCTCTCTTTTGCTTTTCTTACAAAAATTAATGCAAAGGTTCTTTGCTATTTGCAGTATCCACGCCTTTGGGTTGCTTCCCTGTTTGTAATGCAGTATATACTTCATAATGTTAACATAAGTATCTTGCATTAAATCTTGAGCATCGGCAGCGTTTTTTGTGTACGAATAGCAAATGGCATATACGGAATTCTTTGTCTCTAAATAAATCCGGTCTAAGGCAGAGTTGTCACCCTGCCTTAGCCTTTGCATTAAACCTTCAAACATTATGCCATCCTTTTTTCTTTATTATATATTATTGAAAATAATTTTTCAAGATATTAGAAAAAAGCGTCAGTTGCTAGCCATTAATGTCAATGTGCGAGGTGATTTGGGGCCAAAGAGTCGCTTTCGTTTTCTTGTACTTCTCTGCGATACTTCTCTAAAACTGGTCTATACTCATCAATCAAATCACTCTTTTGTTGCTCTAATAAATCTTTGATACTGCCTGTGTCAAGCATAAACTGTTGTTTGATTATTGCTAACTCGTTTTTGAACTGCTTGCTAATCCACTCATATTGCCCAAACTCTTGGTCAAGTATCTCTTCAATACGAGGGTGCCAAGGGTCAAGTCCTTCAGGTTGAAAGTGCGGATTCCTGATTTGTCCTTGGTATGCAGCAAGAGAATTGTACTCTTCGCTATCCAATAGTGTCTGTTTGGCATCCCTAAACTCTTCTCTGATTTGAGCGGATACAACGCCATCAAAAGTCTTGCGATAAATAAGGTCAATTATGCTGTCGGTGTTTAAGCCATAAACATCTTCAATATCAAGGTCAGGGAAAATTTCCAAAGCGGATACTGCAGCCTTGAGCCAGCCAAATACAGGTTGCTCCTTGTCTAGCAGTCCAAAATACCTATCTAATAGTCCGGGGTATCTGTCTAACAAGCCAGGGTATCTGTCTAAAAGGCCAAGTTCTCTGTCTAAAAGGCCTGGATACCTGTCTAAGAGGCCGGGATATTTGTCTAAAAGACCAGGATACCTATCTAAAAGACCAGGATATTCGTCTAAAAGACCGGGATATTCTTCTAAAAGGCCAGGATATCTGTCTAAAAGACCACGCTTTCTGTCTAAAAGGCCAGGATATTCGTCTAAAAGGTCAGGGTACTTGTCTAAAAGGCCGGGATATCTGTCTAAAAGACCAGGATATTCGTCTAAAAGGCCGGGATACTTGTCTAAAAGGCCGGGATATTCTTCTAAAAGGCCGGGATATTCTTCTAAAAGACCAGGATATTCGTCTAAAAGGCCGGGATATTTGTCTAAAAGACCGGGATACCTGTCTAAAAGGCCGGGATATCTGTCTAAAAGACCAGGATATTCGTCTAAAAGGCCGGGGTACTTGTCTAAAAGGCCAGGATATTCGTCTAAAAGGCCGGGATATCTGTCTAAAAGACCGGGATACCTGTCTAAAAGACCAGGATATTCGTCTAAAAGGCCGGGGTACCTGTCTAAAAGGCCGGGCTTAACGCTTACCACAATATTTTCCCTATCTAGTAAGGTGTTTATCCTATTGCAGATAATTAAGCCAACCTCATCATCATCCTCTGTGCCTTTGCTGCTTATAACCTCTACAATAATTTCGTTGTCGTCACTCTCAACATCAATAAAACCGGCAAGCAGCGCTACTTCTACAAACACCTCTACAGCATCTTCAATTGGTTGCTCCGTCAAATCAATGTCAGATAGCAGCAGCTCTGCATCCTCATTAACACCTATAACAGCTTTTACCCATCCATCTTTTACAACAAAGTCTGCGTGAGGGTTAATCATTACGCTTACATAGCTATATTCATATTGGGTATTTTCTACCGGCGGAGCATCCCCGTTTGGGTCATCCGTTGGTTTGCTAATGCCAAATAAATTACAGCCTGCAAACATAAAAGAAAGTGCTAGCACAATAACTAAGCACAAAAGTAAGTTTGTCTTTTTCATTTTCTTTACCTCCAAATTTTTTGTTTTTCTACTATATAAACAATTGAGCCAGGCTTTTTGTTGGAGTTTTTGAAAAATAAATTAAAAAATTTCTAAATAAAGCAATCTATGCCTTTAGTCATTGCGAACGGTAGTGAAACAATCCAGAGAGTAAAAGTCATTGCGAACGGCAGTGCGGCAATCCAGACTCACAGAGCATTTGCTCCCTGTATAAATATGAAGCTGTGCTAGCGTAAGCCCTGGATTGCTTCGTACCTCGCAAAGACAAATGAGACATTTTTGCGCTAGCATCCTAAATCGCAACAAGAATTCATTGTTGCTCTCTTTTTTTGCACTCTCTAAAACTTTCAAATTAATTCAAGTTGGTGTGCTAAATTAATCAAATTTGGTGAGTTTCTAGCTGTTTTCTGCCTATATTAATATAATAAATCGTTAGATCATATTTTTAAGGTTTGATTCTTTGTTTTGACGATATTGCTGGGGAGTGATTCCAAACTGTTTTTTGAAGCACTTAATAAAATGGGACTGTGAGCAAAACCCTAGTAAATATGCAATCATCTCAGCTTGCCCATAACTTAATAGTAATTCCTTTGCCGAATCAAGTTTTTTAGATAGTATATATCCAGACACATTTATTCCTACCTCTTTTTTGAAAAGTTTTGACAAATACGTGGATGAATGTCCTGTGATTTTAGCTAGATCTGATAGATAAATTTTATTATTCAAGTTTCTATCTATATAATTTAGACACTCTTGGATATCTTTCCTCTGGATTTTTTTGCTTGCAGCAACTAATAAAGTTAGTTCTAAAACTTTGTTTTCTAAATAAGTTATTATACTATCTGTGCTTTTCATTCTGTCTATGTCTATAATGTAAGAATCTGAAAGGTTGTATGCGGTCATTTCATCTAGCCCACCTTGCAGAGCATACCTGATGCCTAGTGTAACACAGCTTACTGCCCAATATTGCATCTGCCGCAAATTGTCTTTTGATAATCGCCCAATAACCAAGCCTTTTTTTATAAAATGCGAAAGACTTTGCTTAATATTCTCTGTGTTTCCCTGCTGAATCTGTGAAAAGAATTTTACTTCTTCTGAATAAGGCGTATGTGTAATTCCAGTTTCTCGTTGCTCAAATTTAGGCACACTAGATTCAGGAACAATTTTAATGTTTAATAACTTTTTGTCCATAATAAACTTCTCATAAAAATTATAATAAAAAATTATTCTTTTTACAACAAGATTTTGATATTTATAGCAAATTGTTGATATTATTTTAACCTAAAAGTACTATAATGTTATTAACTAATAAACTGCGATTCTATGAGGTGACAAATGAGAAGCAAAACAAAAGCTATTTTAACTGATGAAACTATTGTTAAATTATTCGCTAAAGCTAATATCCTTGGCGTAACAGAGATAAAACCTTTAGGTGCAGGTGAGTTTAATGCTGTCTATGCTGTTGTTGCAAAGGGAAAGGAATATGCCCTAAAAGTAGCCCCTTTTACTACCGCTGATGTTTTGCCTTATGAAAAGGGGATGATGGCAGCTGAAGTTTATTGGTATAAGCGTATGAGAGAGGATACCACAATAAATGTTCCAAAAATATATTTTTATGATGATAGTAAAGAGCTGATACCTGCTGACTACTTTATAATGGATAAAATAGATGGGGTGCAGCTTAACAAGCTAGCCCTTTCAAAAGAGGAAAGAGCTGTTGCAAATGCTGAAATGTGTAAAATGGCGGCTAGTATGCACAAGGTTAAAAATGATAAATTTGGTTATATTCAGCAGCAACTATATGCGGATTGGTATCAAGCAATTCGCTCAATGGTGGCATCTTTAATTGATAGTTGTATTGCAAAAGGCAAAAAAACCAAACGGGGCGAAAAGCTACTATCATATATAGATAAACATAAAAATGTTTTAGAAAAAGTAGATTGCTGTATGGTCAATTATGATATTTGGATGCCAAATATTATGGCAAAACGCCTTGAAGACAATAGCATAAAGTATTGGTGGATAGACCCTGAGCGTTGCTTTTGGGGAGATAGGATGGCAGACTTTGTTTGCTTACAAATGACACAGCCTAACCTATATAAAAAGAGTGCTGCCTTTGCTGCTTATAACTCAGCAGCTGATGCAAAACTTGAAGCTAACGGACAAACCAATATTCGCTATGCAATAATGATGGCATATATGGGATTGCTTATGGAAACTGAAAAGTATTACCGTTACACGCCATTGCATTTTGGATGGTGGCGTAATGTAATAGCAGGCGCTTTGTTATACTATAAGACAGGGTTTGGGATACTAAAAGGCAAGTAATTGTGAAAAAAGACGATATGGTGCAATCACATTCTACTAAAATGTTTCCTAAGAAAGAAACGCAATCAAAAGCTGAAAGAATGGCGCATGATAATATTGCTAAGTTAGTTTTGCGCTTTTCTGCAACTACTCTTGTTGCCCTAATTTTTAACTCTATTTACAATTTAACAGATGCCCTTTTTGTTAGTTGGGGAGTGGGGGATAACGCTATGGGCGGCGTTTCTATTGTTTTTCCATTTGTTATACTCCAAAGTGGAATTGCAACAGCATTGGGCGGTGGTGCTGCCTCTTTAGTTTCTCGAAAATTAGGAGAGGGCAAAGCAAGGGAAGCAGGAGAAATTACGCTTAATGCAATGTTGATATTTTATGCAACGGCAATAACTATGAGTGTGTTAGGCTTTGTTTTTATGCATCCGCTTTTGCGCCTTTTTGGTGCAACAGATGAGATTTATCATTACGCAAAAGAATATTTTGTAATAATACTTGCCGGCAATATATTTTCTACCGGATTTTCATCTATTATTCGAGCTGAAGGCAAAATGCTTTATAGCCTTTTGATTTGGATTATTCCTATCTCAATTAATATAATATTAGATGCTGTCTTTATATTAATACTTGGATGGGGTGTAAGGGGCTCTGCGATTGCTACTGTAATATGCTAATTTACAAGTTTTTTAATGAGTATCTTATTTTTCACCAAATTTTCTACTCAATCATTTAAGAGAGCTAAGCTAAAAGTTCGTAATATTAAAGATATTGTTGGCATAGGTGTGCCTTCCCTTGTGCAAATGGGTGGCTTGTCAATTATATTTTTTATACTTAACAACACCTTGAAAAATATTAGTGGCACTTTAGGGATAGTAACATTTAGCTATATGAGCAAAGTAATAACTTATGCTATAGTGCCTTTTACTGCAATAACTCAAGCACTTATGCCTATTGTCGGCTATAATTTTGGAGCAGGAAATGGGCAAAGGGTAAGAAAAACAATATCTTTTTGTACTTTGATTAGCTTTATATATGCTGTTGTCGCTCTAATCCTTTTTGAGTTAGTTCCTAGTTATATGTTAATGGTTTTTACAAACGATATATCTATTATAAAGACAGGCGCAAAAGGCCTGCAAATAGTTGGCTTAGTTTTATTATTCTTTCCCTTGCCAATGATTGTTGGCAGTGCCTTACAAGCAATAGGCAAGAAACTGCTGTCTTTGGTGCTTTATGCATCTACCCTTATATTTCTTGCAATGTCAATAGGTTTTGCCAAAACTAAACTTAATCTTATAGGAATATGGTGGACTTATGTTATAGCCAATTTTCTATCCACATTGCTATCATTAATTATTTTATTTACTAATAAGCCTGCTAGTCGCTTAAATTTTTCTCATTAAAGGATTACGGCGCTTATTTTATTTGCCAGCCCTTCTTATTTTTATTTCTCTCACGGTAACAAACACACCTACCGCAAGTACAGTAACCACTATTGCGGCGGCTACAAGTATATTTGAAATAGCGGTGTAGGGGTTGAGTTCTTTTATGGTATCGGTAGCAAGGTCATATTCGTAACCTTGATAGTAAAGGTCTACTCCATCATAGTATAGTATCCCGAAAGTGGGATTTTGGAGACCTTTACCATAGGCTATAGGAACATTGGGATTGTCCATATACTCGTAAAACTTATTGCCCAGCGTCCCTACATTAATATAAAGAGTGCCCTCTCCGCCCAGCTTTTTTCTGCCGGTAGCGGCCAAGCTAACAGGATTGCCTTCGGCATCTAAGTAATAGCTTTCGGTATAGGTGTGGTCATGACCTTGCAGCACTAATGCAACGCCATATTTAGGAAATATGGGAGTAAGCTGTTCACGCAGGCCCTTTACATCGGCATTAAAAGAGTGAGAGCCTCGAGTATACGGACCTTTATGCATTATTACTACTTTATGTACTTTATCGGTACTTTCTAAGTCATTGATTAGCCAATCGTATTGCGCTTGTCCCAGCTTGTTTTTAACTATATCATTGGTATCAAGTACAGTAAAATGCACACCGCTATAATCAAAGGAGTAATATACGCCTGTTGAAGTGTTTTGAGCGGGATAGCTAAAGTTATGATGTGCTACCATATAGTTATAAGCATTCTTAACTACTGCAGAAGAGGACGGCACATAATCTTTTGTGGCTTCAAAAGTGGCTACCTCATGATTGCCGGTTGCGCATACCAGCGTAGTATTGCCCCAAATAGCTTGCGGTATATCTAAATAGTATTCGTACTGCTTAATATTGTTGGAGCTGTCCACAGAGTCGCCCATATCCAGCACAAAATCATAGCCAAACTTAAATACGCTGTCTATATTATTTAAGATATGATTAACTTGCGTATATTCTGCGGCGGTGTAACCTTGCAAATCCGCTATTATCAAGGCTTCAAAAGCAGAATTGTCAGACGGTGCGGTCTTAAAGGTGTATGCCGGCGAAAGGAATCCTTTTTCCACACTGCCAATCCTGTAATAGTAAGTAGCATTGGGGGAAAGTCCTTCAAGATTGATAGTATGACGGGCCTTTTCTATGGTGGTCTTAGTGATAGCAATCAGCCCTATATCAATAAGCGGTCTTCCCATAGCATAAATTTGGGTTTCGCCTGACACAATTGTTGCTTTTTCGATATCAAAAGGCTTGCCGTCATAAGGATAATAAGCAATTTGTGCCTCCTCTACTCTAGGGTCGGTAAAATATACAAAGTTTTTATCGGTTTGAGGATTCGCCCCAAAATTAATTGCTAGCATGCTGGGCAGTTTTCCATTTTCTATGCTGGCATTGCAAGGCAGCGGCGCTCCTGTAAAAGTAAACTCGTCTCCCTGTGCAAAGGTGATTAAGGTAAGTTCTTCATAATTGCCCTCTTGAAAAGCATCTAATGCAAAGGACTGCAAAATATCGGCAACAATATTGCCCAGTCCCGTATAAAGGCTTTCCGTTATATAGCTTTTAATAGCACCTTCTATAAAATCAGCAATGGTCAGACCGCCCATATCCAAATTAAGCCCAAATATTATTGAAGCTTTTTCTATAAGCATACCAAGGTCCAGCTTTGAGGGGTCAGGATTGCCCAGTAGCGTAGTTATGGCTTTTAGAGCGCCTAGCTCCGCACTTGTAAGCCCTTGAGTTAAATCAACTTCGCTTGTAAGCACTTTGGATAATACACTAAAAAGTGAATCTTCATTGTTTATCAGCAACCCCATAAGCTCTTCAATAGGCTGGCCATTACGCATATTTTCAAGACCTTCTTGAATATTAGCAGGCAAATCCTCAAAGGTGGCAGCATCATTACTGTTTAGATGCATTGTAAAGCATGCAACAAAGAACTCGTATAAAGTAGTTCCGTCAGAGGCGGCTTGTATATTGACAACCTTATCAACTAAATCTTTCAAGTAAGCAAATAGCTTATTTTGTCCGTTTTGGTAGGCGGGATAATCGCCTTTGTATTCATAATCGGCCAATCCTATTTCCTCTATTTGACCAATTAAATTAACAACAATTTTATCCAGAAGAGGATTTATGCCTGAAAGTATAGACGGGATTTTATCTTTTATCCCCTCCAACAACCCTAAGATACCATCCATTTCTAAATACTCAAGGGTGTACGCATCCACAATATTATTGAATTGTTTTGCTTCGCTATAGGCACTCATATCTAGACAAATACCGTTGTTAAAGAATTGCGCTTCGCCCATAGCAATTAAATGCTGCATAGGGAGATAGCCCGCATTTATTATGTAAGAAAAATCAATTTCACGAATAACATAGCCTTTAACTCTAAATTTTTGCGTTTGGATATCCCCTTTAGAGCCACGCTCTATATAAGCGCTTCTATAACCGCCGCCGCTGGAAAATAAAGAAGCGGTTTGAATATCTAATATTCTGTTAAGGTTAAAAGAAGTATGTCCCATTACATTATTGGCGTGGAAATGGCCTGTAAAAACATATTTTATCCCCATATCCGCCAAAAAGTCGGTTGCTTGCAGGTAATTATCCAAAATAAAGCCAGTAAGATAGTTGTATTGCTCGCTAAAATGAGGGAGCGCACTATGATGAAATAATGCTATCCCCGTCTTGTCGGCAACAACTTGACTGTGAGTATCAATAAAGTCTACAATAGAATCAAATAATCTGCCTCCCAATACATGCCCTTCCTCGGCGTTGGACAGCACTACATCAGCACCTAAAAAGAAATAATCATTGTCATTGAGCGCAATATACGACAGCTCGCCAACATTGTAATCAGCTTGCTCTTGCAAGCCATTTTCAATATATTGCCAAGCCATACTAAGATTGGGGGCTGTAGTTGAGTTTACAAAAGCGCTTTCATTTGCTTGATAAGGCAGCGGGGTTGCGCTAAGCTCTGACTCCGTGTAAAAAGCTAAGGCTTGCTCATTTGTTATATCGGGATAACCTAAAGAGGAATATATAATACTCAAGTCTTTTCTGCTTACATTAGGGACATCTATCCTGCTTCCGTCCGCTAAAAAGCGGTATGCTTCGCCATTATAAATATCATGGTTGCCAAAAACAGTAAAGATTTGAAAGTTAGGCTTGTTGTAATCCGCTCTAATGCGATTTTGCAAATCCCGCAAGGCATTGGCTACATCTATATGAGACTCCCGCTCCCCATCGTAAGTGTTATCTCCGGAAACTATCACATAATCGGGCGCTTGCTCATAAATTAAGCCTAACACATGCTCAAAAGCTGCGCTAGGCTCTACAATCTTGAACCCTTTTTGCAGGATATGCTTGTAATCATTTTCATATGCGGTGCTGCAGTATCTTAAAGGGTAATAGTGCAAATCGCTGATATGTATTATATGCAGCTCGTCTTGCTTAACATAATCAGCGGCAAATGCCGTCTTGGAATTGAAAGACAATATCCCTATTGATACAATTAAAACAACTAAAATGGCAAAAACAGCGTACTTTTTAGCAATAGCTCGTGACATTTTCGGGTGTTCCTCCTTAATAAAACTTAAATCAATATTAACACAATAAGGTATAAAAATCAAGCTTGCTTTTTTAAGAATTGCTTTAGACCGCTACTTTTTATAATACCTTTGATTGCCGCTGGTAGGCCTGCTGGGAAGGGTCATTGCCACTAGTCCTGCTTGCATTGCAGGGTGCAAGTAATTGTCAAAAAAGGCTGCTTTTGACTTTAAGCCCAACAGTACCATTAATTCATTGGCGCTCATTGGATGCTCTTGGATTGCAAACATTAGCCTCCTTACCCTGTCGCTGGTGTTAAGCAAATGATTGTCTATATCGGTTGCAAGCTGTTCAACCGCATTTAATATAGCTTGTAGCATAAACATAATAAAGGGATTAAGGCTGCCTTCGGCACCTGCTAAATCTATAATTTTGCAATATTCTGCTTTTTGATTTAGCAAAATGCTTTCTATGGGTATAAAAGCAAGAATCGGACGCCAAGCAGCTAAAACTGCGGCAGCCCAAAGCCTAGCTATCTTGCCGCTTTCTTTTGCAGGCAACTGCATATATTTTAGACGGTAATGAAAAATACTTGATTTGATAAGCGGGTGCGCACCGCTGTCTTTCCCCCATAAAAGCAGTTGAGTAACGCTATCGAACATATTGGTTGCAAGTGCTTGTTCATATTGTTTATTGGATAAGCCTGTTATCTTTTTGTATGATTTCAAAAAGTCGGCCATATTATCCCAAGCTAAAGCAGGCAGCTCCTTATATGCCTTATAGGCATTCTTAACTTCTCTTATTTCTTTAGCCGCTCCCAATACATGCTCCCCATTGCCTATAGCAAAAACTTGCTCATAGGACAAGCAGTTGCCCTCAAGCGCCAATGTAGAATATATAGCTTGAGCAAGGCTTGCTTCCTTTAGCTTTGGCAATTTCTCCAATATCTTTTTATCAGCAATTCTACCAAGTCTTTCTGCTAGCTCAACAGCAAGGGCAAGCATTTCTTCTGTTAAATTAAAAGGGGGCACGCAATCCATTTTTCACCTATTTTAATGCTCAATAGTAATATGAAACATTATATCGTCTATTCTTTCATAGATAGTCTTGTAATCAGTTTGCTTTGAGCTATAACAATAAGCAAAGTATAACTCCGCCGAATTTGCAGTAGGAAGGAATTGGTATTGCACTTCGGGTAGTACGGATGTTGAAAAAACATAGTTATCCGCATTGTATATTCTAAAATCACCTTGCCCATCAAATCTTATAAAAGCCGCCACGCAGCTATCTACTTGAATACGCCCTCTGCGATGCACAAGAATATTTTCGCTTTCGCCATTGGTAAAAAAGAACTTTGCTTTTACTTCTTCGATAAAAAGAGGAAGTTCCGGGCGTTGCCATACAGGCAGTGTTACATAATAATCTAAGTGAGTGCCTAGCTTCATTCCGTAATCAATCTCTATATGGTCAAAATTGTTTATTATTGGGACACTAAGCACAGTATTTATAGTTTGGGTAAAATGTTTTGTATAGCAGTCGCAAAGAAAACTTGTAATATAATCCCCGTCTTTTGCACGGTTTGGAGCGGTAAAGGTATGCTCCCTTGCTCCTTTTTCTCCTTTGGTCCAATAGCTGACAAATAGCATAGGGGTATCCTGCGGCAAAAGCGCTCCGTCACTATACACCTCTGCGCATAGCTTGTATTGCTCCCCCGCTACAATCTCCTCAATTTCGTTATTATCTAAATCTTTAATACAAGTCACAACTTGGTCAGGGATACCGCAACTTCTAACATTTACCTCAAATTCTGTAGAGATACAGCCCGACACCCTAACAATTATTTTATACTTACCGGGGCGCGCAAACATATAGCCGGAGTATTCTGTTCCCATAGGATGCTTTTCAATAGCCTTAATATACTCCTCGACATAATAAATGTAAAAGACAGGGTTAGTCTTGGGCTTTATTGTAAAGGCAACCTTATTAAAATCTATACTGTCAAAGAGAATAAATCCTTCCTCATCAGGTGCGTCAGGATTATGGTAATCCTTATTGTAATTGAGCTTGCTTATATCGATAATCGGCAATTCTTGCACCGGTGGCTCTTCCTCCTCAGGCGACTCTGCTTCTCCGAAGAGATTACAAGCAAATAGCGTTGTTACACATAGCAATAAAGTGCATATAAAGAATATTCTCTTGCTCATCAGTCCTCCCAACTCCTGCCCCAACCATATTGTAACACCTTATATGCTAAATTTCAACTCTAGAAGATTCTCAAATTAATTCAAGTTGGTGTACTAAATAAATCAAGTTTGGTGAGTTTTTGACTGTTTTATGCCATTTTACTTAACTCAAATATCCCTTTCTAACCTTACCTATGAAGCGCTTTCAAATTGACTGTTGTATAATTCAGCGTAAAAACCGCCTTTTTCTAGAAGTTCATTATGATTTCCATTTTCAACAATTTCACCATCTTTCATTACCAAAATTATGTCTGCATTCTTAATGGTGGATAATCTATGAGCTATAACAAATGATGTTCTGCCTTGGGTTAGCTTATCCATAGCTTCTTGTATTAAAACCTCTGTGCGCGTATCAACCGAGCTTGTTGCTTCATCTAAAATAAGTAGCGGAGCATTTTGTATCATAGCACGAGCTATTGTTAAGAGTTGTTTTTGTCCTTCCGATAGACTGGCCTTATCGCCTAAAATTGTATTATATCCTTCTGGTAAAGTGCGAATAAAGTGGTGTAATCCTACTGCTTTACATGCTGTTTTTATCTGTTCATCCGTCACGCCTTCTTTGCTATATACGATATTTTCTTTAATTGTTCCTTCAAAAAGCCAAGTATCTTGAAGCACCATGCTAAATTGTTCGTGAATATTTTCCCGCGTGACCTCATTAATTGGCACGCCATCTATTAATATTTTACCATCATCAATTTCATAAAACCGCATAAGCAAATTTACCATAGTGGTTTTGCCTGCTCCAGTAGGCCCAACTATAGCAACTTTTTGGCCGGGATTAATGGTAGCTGAAAAATCGTTTATAATAGTTTTTTCTTTATTATATCCAAAGCGCACATTGCGAAACTCTACGCTACCTTTTATATTTGATAGTTGCTTAACTTTTTCACTTTCATTGACCAGCTCATCTTCTTCAAAAAAATCAAAAACTCGCTCGCTTGCTGCTGCTGTACTTTGCAATCCTTGCGCTGCTTGAGCTATCTGAGAGAGCGGCTGTGTGAACAATCGCACATATAACATAAAGGCAATAATAACTTCAAAACCAATTGTCCCATTCATTGTAAGCACAGCCCCTACAACACAAACGGCTACATAGCCAAGATTTCCTATAAAACCCATAATGGGCATCATAAGCCCGGACATGAATTGAGACTTCCATCCACTTGAAAACAATCGATTGTTTATTTTTTCAAAAGTATTTTGTGCATTTTTGTTCCCATTATAAACTTTTACAACATTGTGATTTGTATAGATTTCCTCTATATGTCCATTTACATCGCCTAGACTATTCTGTTGCGACACAAAATACTTTTGAGACTTTGCCATAATTGTCATCATAAATATAAATCCAACAACACTTGCTCCAATTGCTGTTAATGCCATAATCCAATTAGTAGCAAACATCATCAGCAACGAGCCTACAAACATAGTAATAGCTGTCACTAAAGAACCAATGCTCTGATTAAGTGTCTGCCCTATGGTATCCACATCATTTGTCACTCGAGATAAAACATCTCCATAACTAGTGTTGTCGAAATATTTAAATGGTAGCTTATTAATTTTTTCTGATATTCCCGTACGCAATTTCTTAGAAACTCTTGCGGTAACAGTTGCCATAATAAAGTTTTGGGCATAGCTTAATATTGCTGAGGATACATATATAACAACTAGTGTTATTCCTATGTTTGTTACAACATTAAGATTCATTCCACCCTTAAATACATTCCCTACTTCTTTCATTATACTTGAAATTTTATCCGGGCCTATAACTTGAAGCACAGTGCCCACAGCTGCAAAAATGAGAGCTACGATAATGGCTAGTAGATAACTTTTAGAATATTTAATTAGTTTTATCCAAGCAACCTTAAAGTTTTTAGCTTTTTCTACAGGTCTCCCCATGCTTCGTGGCCCTCCACCACCGCCAGGTCCTCGAGGTGTTGGTCTGTTCTCTAGCCGTTCATTGCTTTTTTCTACATATTTACTCATGATGCTAGTTCCTCCTCACTAAGTTGCGAATGAGCTATCTCTCTATATATCTCGCATGATGTTAATAACTCTTGATGAGTGCCTTTCCCAACCATTTTTCCTTCATCTAAAACGATTATTTGGTCAGCATTCATAATCGTCCCTATACGCTGAGCAACAATAAGGCTAGTCACACCTGCAGTTTTCTTTTTTAGCACCGTTCTCAATTTCCTATCAGTTTTATAGTCTAGGGCTGAAAAAGAATCGTCAAATATATATATTTCGGGTTTTCTATACACCGCACGAGCAATTGCTAGTCGCTGTTTTTGTCCGCCAGATATATTAGCTCCACTTTGTGAAATATCGGCATTGTATCCTCCATCCATTTGCTCTACAAAGTTTGAGCCTTGTGCTATTTGCACAGCTTTCTCTACTTCTTTCTCGCCACTTTCAACACGGCCATTGTCACCATATGCCACATTAAAATTTACAGAACCCTTAAACAGCACCGCTTTTTGAGGCACATATCCTATCTTATTATAAAGAGATTCTAGCTTATAATCTTTTACATTTATACCGTTTATCAAAACTTCGCCTTCTGTTGCATCAAAAAAGCGTGGAACTAAGTTAATTAAGGTTGATTTACCGCTCCCTGTTGAACCGATAAATGCAACAGTCTCACCTTGATTTGCCGTAAAACTAATATCTTTTAATACATATTCTGCAGCATTTGGGTACTTAAAGCTAACATTATTAAATTTAACTTGCCCTACTACTCCAGGCATACCCTCGCTAAGCATTCCATCCTTTATGCTAGGCTCTGTGTCTAGTACTTCATTGATACGCTTTGCTGAAACATTTGCACGAGGCAATATCATAAATATCATTATCAGCATCATAAAAGCCATAACAACCTGCATTGCATATGCTGAGAATACAACCATATTGGAATAAATCGGCAACTTGTCCATAACATCAGCGGCATTAATAAGATAAGCGCCTATCCAATAAACTGCAAGCGTGAGTCCGCTCATAAGCGTTGACATTACAGGCATCATAAAAGCCATTGCCCTACTAGTAAATAGATTTGTTTTAGTCAACTCACTGTTTGCTCTTTCAAATTTTTGCTCTTGATAATTTTCTGCATTATAAGCACGAACAACTCGAAGTCCAACAAGATTTTCACGGGTTACACGATTAAGATTATCTGTTAATATTTGCATTTTCTTGAATTTAGGCATAACAAAAATAAGTATAAGTGTAAATAATAATAGCATTATTAAAACTGCTACGCCTGTAGCAAGCGACCATTCCAAACCTTTTCCTGCAATTTTTGTAACAGCCCAAATAGCCAAAATTGGTGCTTTTATCACTACTTGCAGACCCATAGTAACTAACATTTGAATTTGTGTTATATCATTGGTAGAGCGAGTGATTAAACTTGATGTAGAAAACTTATTAATCTCTCCCATTGAAAACGATCCCACTTTATTAAACAAAGTGCTACGCAATCGCCGAGAGAAAGCTGCAGCAATTCGTGCGGCAAGAAAGCCAACAACTATTGCACACGCAAGGCTTCCTAATGCACATAATAGCATATAGCCACCGGCTAACCAAACGTCCCTCATAGCACTGCCTGGTGTTTGTACAAGTATAGTTATTTCTTGCATGTAATCTGGCATTTTAAGGTCTAGCCAAACTTGTGCTACAATGAATAATACACTTATACTAGCTAATAGCCATTCTATGGGCTTGAGATGTCGAAGTATTTTAAGCATTATAAACCCTCTCTTCTAACATTTTTATTTATCTTTAATTATATTAAATAAATGTTAAAAAAATTTTAAATACCATCTTAATATAAGTAAGAATGCCCGTAGAGTTAATTCACTTACGCAAATTCTCGCTATTTCCAACATTTCTCGCCATGCCGAAAAGAACGCATATGCATAAAACATTGCTGTTGGGTCTTGATTTGGTGGTACCCTATTAAACGGAACAAACAAAACGACCACAAGGTTAGCATAGGTGTAAGTTTGATTTGTTTTGTTGTCTATTTATAATTGTACTGAAAATACTGAGCCTTTATCTTTTGTGCTTTCGAACTTAATATCGCCGCCGATTTTTGATAAAATCTTTTGAATTACTACAAGCCCCAAACCGCTTCCTTGGGTATTTCTTGAAGAGTCTTCTATAAAAAAGAGCTCGAATATTTTTGCTTTATTTTCTTCACTTATGCCTATTCCGTTATCTGTTATTTCGAATAATATACCTTTCTTATTTTCTGTTAAGATAATCTTGATTGTGCCGTTTTGTCGACTGAATTTTATAGCATTGCTAATTAAATTCTGCCAAATTTGATATACTAGCTGTTCATTATTTTTAATAGTAATTTCTTTAAGATGCAAGTCAAGCGTTATCCCTTTTTCCTGCCATTTAATTTGCAGCAGCCTTAAAATATCCCGTATTTGTTCAGCAATATTAAATGTATCGTCCTTTCTTATTATTGTTGTACTGTCCAGCAAGGAAAGCTGCAAAATACTTTTGCTCAAAAGAGCCAATCTATCGCTTTGCTTAATAATAACATCAGCATAATCAGCTAAAGCGGTTTTATCCGGCATATCATTTCCCGCCTCTTGTTGCATTAGTTCGCCATATGCCCTTATTACGCTTATAGGCGTCTTAAATTCATGGGAGACATTTCTTGTAAACTCTTTGCCTAAATACTCATTTATTTTTAGCTCTGCACTCATTAGGTTAAAACTATGTGTTAAGTCAGACAGCTCATCCTTGCCTTTTGATTTTATGCTAATATCAAAGTTGCCTGCTGCAACTTCTGTTGTTGCTTTCTCCAAACTGCGTATCCTGGCTACTATCGTTTTATTAAGTACATGTGCAAAAATAATTATAATGCCTAACCCAAAGAAGGGCAAAAAAACATGCAAAACAAACTTTAGCCATAGCTCCATTGACTCCTTATCTTTTGGAGATTCGAACCCTGCACTTCTTGCAATTGAAAAAACAATAAAAATCAAAAACCACAATGTAAACAAAATGCCAATCAGCATTAAAATTATTTTTATTGATAATCTAGAAAAGCGTATTTTCTTATTATTTGTTTTCATTTTAACACTGCCTTATAGCCTAGTCCCCATACAGTATGGATTTCATAATCCTCGCTTGCCGCTTTTTCTCTAAGTCTGCTAATATGGGTATCTACTGTCCTATCGTTAGATTCGTTATCAAAACCCCACAATTCGTTAAGCAGTTGCTCTCGTGAAAGTATAATATCAGGATTGGATAAGAGCTTAAATAGCAATTGAAACTCCTTTTTGTTTAATTCAACTGCCTTGCCTTTTATCATCAAAGTTTGAGAATTGATATCAAGCAATGTATTTGGCAATTCTATTCTATTTTCGCTGTTAATCTTATACCGCCTTAACAGCGCCCTCACTCTTAAACATAGCTCTTTCATATGGATAGGTTTAACAAGATAATCATCAGCCCCGCAGTTAAACCCTTTTTCTTTATCCTCAATTGTTTCAAGGGCGGTAAGCATTAAGATAGGTATGTCTTTGTTTGTTTTCCTTATTTCTGCTGTAAGCTGATTGCCGTCCATACGGGGCATCATTATATCTGTTACTATCAAATCTATATATTCATTTCTAAAAGCGGCTAATGCCTCTATGCCATCACGACACTCGATGGTATAAAAACCGTCATTTTGTAATGTTTTTGCTATGGCATTTTTCAAGCAAGGCTCATCCTCTGCTATTAGAATCTTTAACATATTACTCTCTTTTTTATTTAATTATATAAATAAATGCTGTTATTGTCAATTTGGTCTATTCTGTCCTTAGTGCAAGCACAGGGTCTTTCTTAGCGGCTAATAGTGCGGGTATAAGCCCACTCGCGACCGTTATTACAAGAGATAGTCCGACAAGTAGAACCTCTTGCCACCAGACGGCTTGTAACAAATTAGAAATTCCGAGTAACGAACTTATTATAGCGTTAGCGGGGAATATCAAAATCACACCGAGAGCAACTCCTATTATCCCTGAAATCAAGCCTATTATAAGGGTTTCAGCTATAAATACACTTGCCACATTCCCTCGGCTTGCGCCCAAAGAGCGGAGCAGCCCGATTTCCTTTATCCTGTCCTGCACTGAAATATAAAGTATTATAGCCACAAGCAGCATTGAAACTATGACCGCTATGACGGCTATGGCAATCAAAATATACGTTATTGTATCTATCATCGATTTCATAGACCTCGTCATTTCCGATAGTTCATCGATGTAGGTAACCGTATAGTCAATGGTGGATTTTGATAGCTCCTCATCCGCATTTATTCGTGTATTGTACTCGCCAATATAAGCTATAATTTTACTTTTACCTTCTATTGAAGAAGGATAGATATAGATACTTGAAGGCGTGTTTATATTTTTTGAATCAAGATTTGCGCTCATAAACTGCAAATATTCCGATTCGTCGAGAACAGCATCCGAGGTAACACTCTGAATTTTTAATTCGCCTGCTGCTGCTATATTAAGCAGTCCGATATCCTCCATAGCTAATGTTCCAGTAGCTACAAGTTCCATTAAATCCGCAGATGTTGCGGCCGTTATATCTAAGCCCGCATTGCTTATTATCGACTGTATTTCCAAAAGTCTTGATTGCTGTGTCAGGTATTTAATATATTCAGCTTCTTGGGCTTTTGCTACATCCGATTCGTTTGTCGTATTAATGATATATTCAGCAAGTGCTTGCGTATATCCAACAGCTCTCGCTATACAGCCGCCGCTTACACCCTCTTTTAACCTTACTATTCCCGACACTTTCAAGGTTAAGCCCTTCTCGCTTATCGTATTTTTCTTGTCGGAAAAATCAAAAAGTCCCGTAGCTTCATTATATGAATAATAATCTGACGGTATCATCAAGGTAAATTCTGAGCCTAAAAATTCGTTAAAATCGTATTCTTGTTTTATATCTATACCAGTCAGACCCGAAATCATAAGCTCCAGTATATTGACCTTACCCAAGCAAAACATCGTAAAGTCATCGATTTGGTTATACTCGTCAACTGCGATTACAACTTCTTTCATTCCCTCCGCTGTGGTGCAGTCGGGCAAATATCCGGCTAAAATATCGTACTGCGTATGCAATATATCTTTATCGTCAATCATCATTGACCATGGGTTTAAACTATCCATCATTGTTCGCATTTGATTTTGCATGGTGTCGTCCATCCCACCGCCAAAAGAGCCCATCATTGAAAGGATGCTGTCGTAAACGGGGTTAATTCTCGTAAAGCTACTCCCTCTTCGCGAATATATATTAAGCCGCAGATTGTAGTCAGAGCGGACCGCTCCCCATTCGGGATTGAAGTTTTGCTCCATATCTTTAATGAATATCGAAATATCCGACTCTAATTTCAATTCCATATTTTCTGCCATTTTCTCGGGGTTGCTCCTATCAAACCCTGACTCACGCATGGTGTCCATTGCGCCCAAAATAACCCGCGCCATATAGATGATTTCTTCATCGGTGTATTTTTCGCGCATTTCTTTATCGCTTCTAAATAGGTCTAGCATAGAATTTAGGTCTACTGAAGACATATCCATTTCGTTTTCCTCAAAGGCGTTTTTAAATATGTCAAAAATCGAGGATGTTTGACTGATAACCTGAATAGGGTATTTGCCCAGCGAATCTCTTTCATAAGCATCAATATAATGTGCGAAGCCGCTGTTCATTGCAAGTATCAAAACTATGCAAATTATGCTTATACTTCCGGCAATCACGGTTAAAATCGACCGCCCCTTTTTATTTATCAGATTTGTGAAGCTAAGTTTTAGCGCCGTGCCGTAATTCATAGAAGCTTTGTTCTTTTTTATTGATTGAGTTTGCAGTGTGGAAATTGCCTTCTCAACGCTTGATTCTTTCAAGGTGTTTTGCTCATCGCTCACTACTATGCCGTCTTTCATTCGTATTATTCTGTCTGCAAACTCATTAGCAAGCTCCTGGTTATGCGTTACCATAATAACGAGACATTCTTTGGATATTGCTTTTAGAATAGCCATTATTTGTTTACTTGTGCCGCTATCAATCGCACCCGTCGGCTCATCCGCAAGCAGTATTTCTGGGCGGTTAACAATCGCCCGCGCTATCGCTACCCGCTGCATTTGTCCGCCCGAAAGCTGATTGGGTCGTTTGTGCGCTTGGTCGGCGAGCCCGACCTTTTCAAGAGCTTCCAGCGATCTTTGTCTTTTTTCTTTCGTGTCTACACCTGAAAGCGTAAGCGCAAGCTCTACATTTCCAAGCACCGATAGGTGCGGGATGAGATTATATGTTTGAAAAACAAAACCTATGGAATGGTTGCGGTAATTGTTCCAATCGGAATCTTTGTAGTCCTGGGTACTTTTCCCGTTTATAATCAAATCACCGCCCGTGCATCCGTCGAGCCCACCGATGATGTTCATCAACGTAGTTTTGCCACATCCAGAGGGTCCTAAAACAGCTACAAATTCTTTTTTGTTGAATATCGCCGTGACCCCGTTTAACGCATGTATTGTTTGTTCACCTATGACATATTCTTTATTAATATTTACAGCTTGAAGCATGTTTAATCCTTCTTATGATTTTTGTTACTCTGTCCTTAGTGCAAGCACAGGGTCTTTCTTAGCGGCACTGCGGGCAGGTATTAAGCCGCCAATCAGTGTCAAAGACATACTGCCTGCAACCAAAGCCAATGCGTATAATATAGGTAGACTCACAATACCTGATACGCCTACAAGTGAGGATATAATAAGGTTTAGCGGTATTGACAGCACATATGTTATGGTAACGCCAAACAGCCCTGCTATAAAGCCTATAATTAAAGTTTCGGCATTGAATATCCTTGAAATATCTTTTTTTCTTGCCCCTATTGCTCTTAGTATGCCTATTTCTTTTGTTCGCTCCACTACCGAAACATATGTTATTATGCCAATCATTATAGTAGACACAACTAAAGATACAGCCGCAAGAGCTGTCAAAATAATAGTAATAGTATTGATTAAAGTTGAAATCATACTGGTAATAGTTTCTGCTAAGTCACTATAAATTATTTGTTCCGCCTCAAGGTGGTCTGCATTGTACAAGTCAAGATAATCTTTTATTTTATCTTTAGCTTGAAAGTCAGCAGGATATATCTGAACACCGGTAGGTATAGCGCTTGCGCCTATCTGTTGCATAACGCTTTCGTATTTATCAGATGCTTTGCCGCTAAACTCCGCTCCTGTAAGAACATTCTTTGTATCACCTAACTCACTTTGTGCAATTGCCACATCTGAGTTGGCGGCGCTTGCAAGCATTGTTTCTGTAAGTGCTGTTGTATAAACTATACCGCTTGATAATAGTTCTGAAGAAGAAGATTCCTTAACACGCATAATACCTACAATGGTTAGTTCAATATTATTAGGGTTGTTATACATTGCCTCATAGTTAGTGTCAGCTATAAAAACGCCGTTGTTTTCTGTGTAATAATCATTGTTATTAATTACTTTATATGTTTTACCAAGCAGAGCAGAAAACTTGTAGTTCTCTGCTACTGCAATCCCCAAAGCCTCTAATGCTTTAACATCCAAACGGTTGTAACTGTCTACAACCAAAGCAACTTCATTTGTATTAGATGGAAAGGTCCCTCCATTTTCTAAAATTTCGTATTGGCTCTTTATAAAATCTTCACTATCAGGCATTTCGTTAAAATAACTGCCGGAGCCTAGAAAACTTGAGTTTTTACCTGTTTCAATCTTTTTATATTCGCCATTATCCGCTTGCACAATCACAGGCATATTTAAACTGTACGAATAAGAGATAGCATTGTAAAGAGATTTATCCATAGAGTTAAGGTAATCAATGTAGTCTTGCGTTATCAAATTGGTGTGAGTTCTTCTATTTGCGCTAGAATCATAAGAATATATTGTGTCGCCTTTAGGGAATTTTTCAGCTTCTTCTCTATTCTCCATAGGCATACTGCCATCAAAGGATGTTGCAGTTTGCGAAATAGTAATTGGAAACCCTGCCAAAGCATCAGATTGCATACTGCTGACATAAGTTGACATACCGCTTGAGATAGCAAGCACAAGGGCGACGCCTATAATTCCTATGCTGCCTGCAATAGAGGTCATTATTGTACGCTTCTTCTTTGTCATTAAGTTTTTGAAACTTAATTTTATTGCCATTAGCCACGACATAGAAGTCTTTGTAGTTATTAGCGGTTTTTCTTTTTCTGTCACCAATTCATGCGAGGGGTTAGAGTCGCTGGTAATTAACCCATCTTTTAGTTGTATAACTCTATCGCTATATTTTTTGGAAATTTCTTGATTATGAGTTACCATAATAACATGGCGTGTTTTGCTTATCTCCTTTAATATATCCATAATCTGCATGCTGGTTTCAGAGTCAAGAGCACCCGTAGGCTCATCAGCAAGGATAACTCTTGGATTGTTTATAAGTGCCCTTGCAATGGCAACACGCTGCATTTGTCCGCCGGAAAGTTGATTGGGTTTCTTATAAGTTTGGTCGGCAAGACCCATTGATGCTAAAACCTGTCTAGCACGCTCTTTTCTCTCCTCAGGAGAAACACCTGAGAGAGTAAGCGCAATTGCAACATTATCCAGCACATTAAGATGAGATATTAAATTATATGTTTGAAAAACAAAACCTATGGTGCTATTGCGATAGGCATCCCATTCGTTGTCATTAAAGTCTTTGGTAGATTTACCGTCTATTAAAAGCTCGCCGCTTGTATACTTATCCAGTCCGCCAATTATATTTAGCAAAGTAGTTTTTCCGCAACCACTAGGCCCTAAAATGGAAACAAACTCCGGCTGGGAAAACTGTATATCAACTCCGTTTAGCGCATGGACGGCATTGCTTGAGTCGCCGTAAACTTTAGTAATGTTCTTTAATTGCAACATTTAATACTTACTCCTTTGTTAGTAATCTTACAGCTTTATTATAAGTTATAAATGTTAAAAAACTTTTAAAATCACTTTTCAATTACTATTATATTTGACTAAAGGCACAATTCAAAAACATCCTCAAAGAAAATCTTATTGTTATCTATCGTAATATATTTAAAGGGCAAGTTTTTTTCGTTTACTTGTCCGCTAAAGGTGATATAGTGACCGTTGCGGTAAAAGGTAACGGTAACGCTTGCGCCTTTTTCTAATTTTTGCAGTATTAAAGAAAGTTTTGCTTTTTGCTCTTCGGATAGCTCGCTTTTTTGCACTCTTGCCAGCTTTTGCTCTTTTGCCCTTAACGCTTCTTGCAAGCCTTTCATTGCATCAAAGGGCATAAATTGGGCGGCTCTGCTTGCTTTATTCACTGTTATGCCCTCCAATTTGTGTATTTCTTATCCTTGCTGTGGCATCCGCTTGCAAGTCCATTGCCCTAAGCATAGCGTTTTTGCCAAACTTATCTTTAATGTACAGTGCCGCTTGCTCGCATCTTTTTTCTTTTTCTATACGCTCAAAATCGGTAAAAAAGTCATAGCCTTCGCATTCTTGCCCGCAAAGGTTGCCAAAAGAGATAGATAACCGCCTGATAGGTATATTTTTTATGGCGGTCTTTTCAAAAAGCTCTTTAACATAGCCGCTCACTATAGAAAATATATTGGTAACCTCCGCCATTCTGGCAGAGCCGCCCGTAGGAGGGTGCGCCTCTTTGGAGTAGCCTATCCCCAGCCATATATTGCGGGTAACAAGCCCTTCCCTTAACATTTGTTGACAGCCGGCAAGCGCCATTTCCTGTATTACCAAGCTTGCCTGTTCAAAAGAATAGTCTTTAAGCAATATTTGTGAGTTAGAAATAGATTTGCTTTTGGTTTTATACGCTTTAACATCCGCTATGGTGCAGCTTTCTCTGCCCCAAGCATGGTCTATCAACAGTTCTGCATTAATGCCAAAAGTCTTATACAACAGTTGCTCAGGCGCAAGTGCCACCCCTTTCATATCGGTTATGCCAAAACGGGCAAGCCTTGCCGCTGTGCCTCTTGCCACTTGCCAAAAATCGGTTATGGGCCTATGTTCCCAAAGGGTTGCCCTATACAGCGGCTCATTAAGGTAGCCCATATGCTCTTTGGACTTTTTTGCGGTAATGTCAAGCGCAATCTTTGCCAAATATAAGTTAGTGCCTATGCCTACCGTAGAGGGGATATGTAGCCTACGGGCAATTTCGTCCACTAATTTGGCGGCAAACTCTTTAGGGGTTAAATTGTATACCCTAAGATAGCTGGTGGCGTCTATAAAGGACTCGTCAATGGAATAAGTATGAATATCGTCCTTGCTGATATAGTTAAGATAAATCTCATAAATATCTGCCGCATACTCTATATATTTGCTCATTCGGGGCTTGGCGGCAATATACTTAATATAAGGCGGAATCTCAAATAAGCGGCATCTGCCGCCCACTCCTTGCGCCTTTAATTTCGGGCTAACCGCAAGGCATAACGCTCCCTTGCCCCTGCTTGCATCCGCTACCACCAAATTGGTTTCAAAAGGATTAAGCCCGCGCTCGGCGCACTCCACAGAAGCATAAAACGCCTTCATATCAATACAAAAATATGTCCTTTGCTCCATATATCTTACCGCTTTTATCCTAAAATCTTATACCTAAATTATATTTTGGTACATCAATTATAGAACAAGCGTTCGCATATTGTCAATGGTCTGCCACTGGGAAATATTACAAGCAAGCTGTTAAAAAGTCATTGTTCCTTGTACTACTTACTTTCACTCAAGCTGTGCTGTTGCGATATATCAGATTGCAACTTGATAAAAGATATTTTTGGCAAAATACCCTTGTTAATCGGCTCGACGCCAGAAAAGTTATTGAGAAATCCATTAGCCTGCATTCTGCCCCCATTCTATCTTTTATATGTCTTCATAAGCAAAAAATTCGGCTTATCTAAATCTTTTTCATAATGGGGTAACCGCTTGATTGTTTCTTCCGTCGGTACGGTTTCAATCATCCTTTCGATTACAAAGCCATTATCTATAAGCGCATTTACTATTTCCGAAAATGGTCTGTGATACTTTATGACTTTATCGACAATCCATGCGGTGCTACGCTGTCCACTTCTCATATAGCCCATGAGATTGTAATGCATTACATTTCTATTTTTATCCCTCGTCCAACTTGCCCCGGCAGGCGGTGCTGTCGTAAGAGGATGCTCCTGCGAAAATATGAAAACGCCACCCTCTACAAGTATTCTGTTGACACTTGCCACAAAATTGTCAAAATCCTTTATATAATGTACCGCCAGCGAACTAAATACGACATCAAAGTGTCCGTCAACGTGGGACAAATCGCTCATATCAGCACTAACAAACTCAATCCCTATATTCTCATTTTTAGCGACCTCAAGCATCTTTTCGGATATATCAATCCCTACCACTCTTGAGGCTCCGAGGCATTTAAATTTAGCACAGTTTTCACCATAACCACAACCGAGATCAAGTACGGCTTTACCTGTTAAATCCGGTGCAAGCGAAAAGAGTGCGAGCTTTTCTTCGAGGATATTGGCACTGTCGGGATTGTCGCGCAACTTTTTATATCCATCAAAAAATGTTTTATTATCGTAGATGTTCTGCGAAGGGTTCTTTAATTTATCATCATCGATCATCATTTTATGCCTCCTCATTGTAGAAATGCATTCGTATATATTATAGTTATTTAGTTGATTTGTCAATACAAATAGACTAATTTAGTTATCACTAAAAAAAGCACTCCACTGCTATGAAGTGTGCGATTAGCATATAGCTATCCACAGAGCAGAGCAACTTAAAGGCTATTTTCTTTCAAAAGGTATTGTTAAAATTACTCACTTAATGCTATACTAATAATATGTTTTTTAGTTTGAGGTTAAATGTGAAGTTAAGGATGAGTTCAAGACACCAAGATTAAAAACAATTACCTTTCAGCAGTACGAAAGAGTGCCACGGATAATATAAATATAAAGACATTGATAAAATTGCTTTAAAAGACAAAATCAATGATGTCAGTCCATCACAATTTTGTTGCGATGGCTACGAAAGTAATGCATGGAGGACTAAATGAAGAAAACCTTATTGATAGATATTGATGATACCTTAATTAATAGTTTTGAACTTCCAATAGTTAATCAATTTTTGGGGACGAATTATGGGGAAGAGGACTTTAAGAGCTATATTCAGGAGATTTTCACCGACCCTAGCGAAATGGAGCGGTTTCATGAATTTTTATTCACTCAAAAAGTATATGGGGATGATACAATAAAGGTAAAGGATGATGCCATAAGAGTTGTGAAGAAACTAAGCAAAGCATATAGCGTCTACCTATGTTCTGATTACACCTTTTGGCAAAAACCTTGGGAGTCTGATAGATTTTTTGTTGAAAAGTTTCATTTTCTTAAAAGGCATTTTAATTTCATAAGTCCCTTGCAGCATATTTTTTTGAAAGAAAAGCAATTATTGCAAGCAGATATTATGATTGATGATAGAATTGAAAATTTTGGAGAAAACATTAGACAACGCATATTGTTTTCAGCTTATCATAATAAAACGATATCATCCGACGAGCTAAGAGACCGCGGGATAATAAGAGTCGACACGTGGTCGGACATAGAAAGTTTGTTGCTTGACGGTAAAAAGAGAGGTGACAATTAACATGGACGCAACGAATGAGAAAGTCTTTATTGCATGGGGCGGGAACCAACCACTTGCAAAAGCAGTTAGTGAAAAAATATCAAAGTATAAGTTTTCGGCTATTGTAGGCGGAGGTCAAGTTACCGACTTGTATTTGGGAAATCAGATTTTGACCCAAATGCGTCAATGTACTCAAGCGGTTATTTTGGTACAAAGAACATCTAGTGATAGTAGCAAATACAATTTGAATGACAACATGATGTTTGAATGGGGATATTTGACGAGTCAAATGCCACCGAATAAAATTCATGTGTTCCTCATTGACATGCAAGCAAAGCATTTGCCGAGTGATTTGATGGGAACGTGGGCTACTGAAATTATACAGAGTAATCGGACAATGGAAGATGTTGCAGAAGAAGTAGCAAGAACATTTCATGCCAATGCCTCAATCCCAATTGAAGTAAACAAAATGGAAGTTTTGCATACTTGGGAACGAACTAAGCGCCTAATTGAAAATTACAACGAATCTTCAAACATTTCGGATGTGGAAATGGCTCACATCCTCCTGCACAGCATTGAAACAAATTATCAATATATGGAGGATGAGTACACTGAAAAAATTCTTAATAATATGAAGCCAATTTCTAATTTACTTGCATATGTTGTTCAACTTTTCAAGGTTAATATAACTCTTGTTAGAGAAACAAATCATTTAACAAGTCCAATTGACTTTGATTTATATGAAGAGCTAAAAAGCATTTGCAGCAGGGACGTAAACTTCATTGATAAGGATGAAAACCTAAATATGTGGATTCAATTTTACAAGGTTGATCATTTAATAATGTTACATTCATCTATTGCAACTAATCCTGAATTGAGAGATGAGGAGAAAAGTCTATATATAAAAAAATCAGTACAAGAGGGAGAGCGGGCGCTTGACATTCTGCAAAAAATCATTTCCGAATTTCCAAGGGATAAAAATTATGTGAACTTATTCGTAGGGTATATTCATGGCCATTTACGATATCACTGTTATAGTAAAATCGAGTGTTCGGATAAAGCTTCGTACCATAGCAAATTAGCGGTTGATGCTTTTAGAGATTTTTACTTAACATTTAAGCAACTGTTTCCTGGTGATGGATATTTGATTAATCAATTCGCACAAACTTACTATTTGGATCTTGCGAGGCATGCAGACTATGTTTCTGATGCAGGAGAACAAATGATGATACGAAGAATGATATCTTCATTTTTGTCGAAATATCAGCAGCAAGCAGAGCGCCAGCATAAGATATTTAAAAAACTTAAAGATAGGGCAAAAAGAATATTGAAGGATGGATAAAGCCGAGTAAAAAGCCGCTGAAATTATTAAGGGCTGAGCAAAAAACAGTAAATATACATAGAAGAAAAACCAAGCATAATTAAAAAGCGGCTAGCTTATTTCAGCGGGCTACTAGAGAGGATAAATGTTGAGAAAAACGGTTACCTTGAGTTAGCATTAAAAAATGATATTATGCTACATCTTGCCTTTGGCGTTCTTAATTACAGCGGTCGTTAAGTCAAAAGGATAATCCACATAGCTATCCGTCAAGCATTCCTGAATCAAAAGAGAATTAATATTTTTTAGTGATATTGCTTACGCAATGATATTGACCTATCAACTTGACAGGGGTAGATAACCTACCGGTCAATGATATTTTTGCTAAAGCAAAAATGATATTATATTTTTCTTTAACTTGACTTGAAAAGGCAAATATCATTCACGAAGTGAATACCATTGCGAAGCAATAGCACTTTTCCGCAAGGAAAAATATAATTGAAAAAGAGTTGAATTTCAGAGAAATTCAACTCTTTTTTTGGTGGAGATAAGGGGACTTGAACCCCTGACCTATGCGTTGCGAACGCATCGCTCTACCAGCTGAGCCATATCCCCAAGTGCTGATATTGTAGCATAATTTGTTCTTTTTTAGCAAGAGAATTAAGAGAAACCATAGGTGGAATATTAAAAAATCGCAGACAAGTTTGCTTTAGCACCAATTGCAATCAGCAGGTAAATATGTTATGATTATTTTAAGATTATATGCACGGCGGACATCAATGAAAGGTATAAAGATAATAAGCGTTTTTTTAATTCTGGTGCTTTTGACTTCATTATGCAGTTGCTCCAGAAGAGTATTTTATAAAAGAAAAGATATAGAAAGCGTATCTTTCCGCTTAGCGTATCCTGATGCTACAATCTTGGAAGAAGATGACATTACAGACCCTGAGGTTTTAGATGCTGTTAGCAAAGCCCTTAAAAGGCTAAACTTTAATCGTTATAAACCTTGGGGCAATATCTGGACCTTGGAACGCTATGACTATATAAAACCGCAATACTGTCACATTATGAAAGTAAAACTAAAGAATATGGCACTATTGTATATAGTATTGACCAAGAGAATAAATGTTACAGCATGGAAGGCTATAGAAATTACTCCAAAAATGGAGAGAAATTAGTAGAAGTAATGGAGCAATACTTTGCAGAATAAAAGCTGGTAGCTTTATTTGTTGAAAGGCGGCAGGAGAAATAATATTATGAAAAGTAAAAAAGCTCTTTGTATCGTTTTAATCTTGGCAACCTTATTGTCATTTAGCGGGTGTGCAAAAACAGGTTTATTCTTTAAAAGAAAAAATATAGATAGCTTATACTTTCAGATGTCGCTAAAAAATGGGACTGTTGTAAGTGAAAATGTTACAGATCCGGAAGTAATAGATAGAGTTTATGATGTTCTTAAAAAAATAAAGTTTAATAATAAGCGGCCTAGAAACAATATATTGTCAGGAGAAAAATATACTTATTACGCTCCCGCAACTTATCATATTTTAGGGATAAACACCAAAAAGAATGGCACCTTGAATCTAGAAATTGATATGCATAACAGATGCTTTGTAACTACTGATTACAGAAGACACTCTACAGCGGGAGAAGAGCTTGTTGAAATTATGACAGAGTATTTTGATACATAGTATTGACATTGCTTTGCAATCTTTACAATTATTCTTTTCTTTTTTCAAAAAGACCAGAAAGTCTTTATAATAATAGCAAATCTTTCTTTAAAGGAGAACTAATATGAGTAAATATGCAATTATTGTAGTGGATATGCTCAATGACTTTGTAACCGGAGCATTAGGCTGCGACAGAGCAAAGGAGATTGTGCCTGCTAATGCCAAACTAATCCAAGCGGCAAGAGCTAAAGGTATCCCGGTGATTTATTCTAACGACAGTCACCTTAAAGGGATAGACCACGAGCTAAAGTTTTGGGGAGACCACGCTATAAGAGGTACTTACGGAGCTGAGGTTATACCTGAACTTGCACCTACCGATATAGACTATATTGTTCCTAAAAGGAGATATAGCGGCTTCTTTCAAACTGATTTGCTTATTTTGCTACAAGAGCTAAAAGTAAACACTTTAATTGTTACCGGACTGCATACACATATGTGTTGCAGGCACACTTGCGCAGATGGTTATTGCTACGGCTATAAGATAATTGTCCCCAAGGATGCCACCAATGCCTTTACAGAAGAAGACTACCAATCAGGACTAAAATATCTTAAAGAAGTTTATGATGCTACTATTACCACTGTTAGCGAGTTAGTTAAAAAGTTTTAAGCTACTTTATTGCTAATATAGCTAAAATGTGCTATATTAAATAAATGAAAATCAAAAAGATTCTTTATGTAAATCTAGTATTAATATTGATAGGTAGCTTGCTGACTGCTTGCGGTAGACAAGGTGTTTTTTTCAAAAGAAAACATATAGAAAGCATAGATTTTTACTTAATTTCTAACAACGTTATTATAAAAGAAGCCAAAAATATTAAAGATAAAGAAACTTTAGATGCAATTTATAAAGTGCTTAAAAACATAAGGTTTAATAAAAAATTCTCTGATTCTGCTATAAGTGAAGGTCTGAATGAACCTGAAACCTATTATGTATTAGATGTAAACTTAAGAGAAAATTATGGCTTATACTCTCTGCATATTTCAGAGGCAGGAAGATGTTTTAACTATAAGGACAAAGGTTATGAATATTTTTCTCTGTCAGGGGATAGATTATTAGAAATAATAGAAAACTATTTTGAGCAGCAGGAATCATAACATATGAGATTAATACTTAGAAAGGTAAAAATATGAAATTAAAGAAACTGATATGTGTTGTTTTAGCGTTGGCTATCCTATTTTCGCTTGTAGGATGCAACCGTAAATGGGCTAACTTTAAGAAAGATAAAATAGAAAGCCTGAGTTTCGAGTTGGAATATCCTAATGGGGTAACAAAATCTGATAGCGATATTACTGATCCCAAAGTTATCAGTGATACATATCAAATGTTGCAGAAAATAAAGTTCAATAAGAAATTACCAAAAAGAGAAAGCATATGGCATAATATAGAAATTGTTTACGAGGAGCCCGCTGTGTACCATACTTTAAGCATTAAGCTAAAAGACGGAGGGCATAAATTTTTATATATAGATAGCAAAACTAATTATTGTTACAGCCCCGGCGAATATAGGATATATTCTGACTCCGGAGAGCAGGTACTGGCTGTTATGGTAAAATATTTTCAAAATAAAGAAGAGTCAAGCTAATAGCATTCTATCGCTAACAAAGTTTTCGCCTACGCTCTCTTCAAACTTTGCCATAAGGTCGGGTACTGTAATTTTACTTTTTTCCTCACCTTCTACATGATATATAATCATACCGTTATGCATCATAATCAATCTGTTGCCATATTTTATTGCATCTTTCATATTATGAGTGACCATCAAAGTAGTAAGGTTATGCTCTGAGGTGATTTGCTCTGTAAGGTGCTGTACTTTAAGTGCGGTCTTAGGGTCCAATGCGGCAGCATGCTCATCCAGCAATAACATTTTTGGCTTGCGCAGCGTTGCCATAAGCAAGGTAAGAGCTTGCCTTTGCCCTCCGCTAAGCAAGCCCACCTTATTGGTCAGCCTATCTTCCAATCCTAGCCCTAATAGCTTTAGCTGCTGATAAAACAACTCCTTTTCCTGCTTGGTTATCTCCCATCGCAAAGTGCGCTTCTTCCCTCGCCTATATGCCAAAGCAAGGTTTTCTTGAATTTCCATAGAAGCGGAAGTGCCCATCATAGGGTCTTGAAAAACCCTGCCAAAGAACTTTGCCCTTTTATACTCCGGCAGATTGGTGATATTGATATCACCCAACATAATCTTGCCGCTGTCAGCCAAATGAACGCCGCTAATAAGATTGAGCAAGGTAGATTTGCCCGCTCCGTTACCGCCAATTACTGTAATAAAATCACCGTCATTGATAGAAAGGCTAACATCTATAATGGCCTTCTTTTCTGTTATCAGCCCTTTGTTAAAAGTTTTATGAATGTTGGTTATCTCCAGCATTTTAATTTCTCTCTTTTTGCCATAATCTTAAACACCCTTTAGCTTTTTAGGCTTTTTAAGATGCGGTATACCTAAGGCGATTATTACTATTAAGGCGGTAAGCAGTTTGATATCGGACGCTTCCAAAAAGTTAAAGAGCAGCACCAGCGAAATGATTAGGCGGTATACCACGCTGCCTAATACAATAAAAGTCAGCTTTAGCCAAAAAGGGAACTTTTGACCTGTAAATGCCTCTCCTATAATTACGGACGCCAACCCTATCACAATAGAGCCTGAACCCATTGTAGCATTGGAGTTTGCCTGATGTTGCGCAACAAGCGCTCCGCAAAGTGCAACAAGAGCATTGCTTATCATTAAAGCCAGTATTTTGGTATTGTCTGTATTGATACCTTGTGCACGGCACATCTTTTCGTTGTCGCCCGTTGCCCTGATTGCGCATCCTATCTCGGTGCCGAAAAACCAATAAAGGGCGGCTACAGCTATTGATGTAAATAGTATAGCGATAATAAAGATAGAAAAGTTGTACGCTATACCCTTATCCATAAAAAAGCTAATTAAAGTATCTTTCCTAAGCAGGGAAAGGTTTGCCCCGCCCATTATCCTGATATTGATAGAGTATAGGCCTATCATTACCAGTATGCCTGCAAGAATGGGCGGGATTTTTAATTTAGTATTTAACAAGCCGGTAGCCAACCCCGCCAACGCGCCAATCATTAAGGACAGCACACATGCTGTTACAAGACCTAAGGCAGTCTTGGCAATAAATACAGCCATAACGGAAGCACCTAAAGTAAAACTGCCCTCTACGGTAAGGTCGGGAAAATTCAAAATCCTGAAAGAAATGAACACACCCAAAGCAAAAAGCCCCCAGAGCATGCCTTGGTTTGCGCCGGCAAAGAGCGTATGAATTAAAGCTGCCATAAGTCTTCCTTTAATATATTATTCTAGTTTGCTTCTAGTTTGCCAAATCCAATACTGTCTGCGGAATTTCAAATCCTATCTCATCTGCTACTGTTTGATTAATAGATAGCACAGGGTTCTTTTCTGACCATTCAACAGGAGTCGCGCTTATATCTGCACCCTCGACCAATACTCTATACGCCATACGAGCCGCCTGCTTGCCCATTTCATAATAGCTTAATCCGTAGGTGGCTATTCCGCAAGAGTCATTAATACCCGTTTCAGCAGCAACTATTGGCAGGGGCGTTGTCCTTGCCTTATTTGCGACATGCACAGCCTCGGCCGCATTGGCTATCATATTGTCAGTAGGCAAATATATTGCACCAATCTCACTTGCGTCAATGGAGTTTATTTGTCCTGCAATTTCATTTTGGTCTGTAATAGCCTTTTCAACTACTGTAAGCCCCATTTCAAATTCGTCAATTTTAGCCCTAACGGTTGCAAGTTGTGCCACAGAATTTGGCTCGCCGCTGTTATAGACAAAGGCAATTTTAGTTATCCCGGGGACAAGCAATTTAATAAGCTCAAGCTGTTTTTTCACTTGGATAGGAGCTAAGTCGTCCGAAACACCACTTACATTATATTTTGGCACTTCATTGGTATCTACCAAATTTGCAACCTCTGCATCAGTTACAGCAGCAAAAATTATGGGTTTTTCGGTGATTGCGCCTGCCGCCGCTATTGCCGCAGGTGTGGCTATGGCATACACCATATCGCTGTCGGAAACCTTGAACTGCTCGGATATTGTAGTGCAATTTTCCTCATCTCCCTCAGCATTTTTTACATTAAATGCCACCGTTTTGCCATCTGCATTTAGTAGCGCGGTAAGCTCATCCTTAAATCCTAGATAAGCATCGTCCAGCGCAGGGTGTGTAACAAGCTGCAAAACATCAATTGAATAATCATAATGTTCTTTATTACAACCTGTAAATATAAACACACTTACCACTATTGTTATCAAAACTAAAATAAATATCTTTTTACGCATAAAAACACCTCCCTATTTTACAATGTTTTAGCGTAATTATAGCAAGCGAGTTTTAAGGTGTCAATAGCGTTTTAACATTTAATGGCAATATACAACAATGTTTGTTGAAAATGACAAAATAGTACAAGAAGTAAAAGTTTTTTACCATTATTAGCCTATTATTTTTACAGAAAAAAGAGGAAAATCAGTAATTTCAGTTAGCTTCTAAAAAGAGAGGGTTGCCTTTTTTGCAAATTATTGCTATACTTATTTTAATTAGAAAAGGCGGAGTATCAAGTAAATGAAAAAGAAAAATTTATTACAAATAGTAATAGCTATCCTTGTACTTGTAAGTGTCGGATTGGGAGTTTTTGCTTATTTAGATGTTGAAATTTGGCATTATTCTTATGAGCCTAGCGGGGATTTTTACAATATTGCTGTTTGCTTTGCAGGGAGCGGAGCGTATTCCAGAGCGTTTTCCTTTTCCACAAAAGCTGGAGGTACATATTGGGACAAATGCGTAGTGCAAATAGACCCCGCTGAAAAAGAAGAAAATGTTCCTTCATTTCGGGATAGAGATAACTTTATAATTGAGGCAAAATCCTGCGAAAACGCTACAATCCATATTGAGCCAAGAGTTATAGTACACTTTGCGCATACCGTAGAGCTAAAAGCTGATACCAAATACTTTTATCGGGTAGGCCGCCCTAAAGGCAACCTTTGGAGCAGGTGGGGATACTTTATTACTGACGATGGAGATGACTGCTTTACCTTTATGCATATTACCGACTCGCAAGCTGAGGGGGATGCTGAATATGAAGCCTTTGCCGCCACTTTAAGCAAGGCATTTGTAGAAGCGCCTGAAACTGAGTTTATACTATCTACAGGAGATCAAGTAGAATTCCCCTTTCAATCTTATTGGGATAAGTTTTTTGCCTGCATTGATGATATAGTGAAAATAACTACTTTTGCAGCAGTAAACGGTAATCACGAAATTACGACTGATACTATGCAAGCCAACTTTTATGTACCCACCGAAAGTGATATGTACTGTTATGCATATGAATATGGGGATTGTCTTTTTATGATTATAGACACCAATTACTTATCCAGAGACCCTTCTAACTACAATGACCAATTGAGATACCTTGCAAATATTATGGAGCATTCTACTAAGAAATGGCGAGTTATAGCCGCGCATAAATCTCCATTTTCTACAGGCACTCATGCTACTAATATTGATGTATTGGGGTTTAAGGACGCTATTGTACCTTTTGCGGCGCAGCATAATATTGATTTGGTGCTAAGCGGCCACGACCATATTTATTATAGAAGTTTTCCTGTTGACGGGCAAGGAGAGCGGGCTAGCGTAGCAGAGGTGAGGCAAGTGCGAGTAGGCGAATATAATGCTACCGCTTATATTAATCCGCAAGGAGCGATATATGTGGAAAACCGCTGTATCGGTACTAAGTTTTATAATAAGGTACATTCTCTCAATGACCATTTGCTGGAAAAGACCGACCCGCATAAGATACGGATACCTATGTATTCTGTAGTAAAAATAGAAGGTTCTAAACTAACCTATACAGCTTATGAACATGACAGAGATACGAATACAGTGTCAATTTACGATTGTTTTGAAATAATTAAAAATTAGGGTAAGAAAGATTAAGGTTTAGGCTTATCCGTAGGTACAAACTTTTTATAGCCGCCTTTACCATGCCTTATGCAGGCAGAAACTCGGCTAAGGGTAGCGGAGGAAATATCAGTCTCCGCTATTACTTGCGCATAGGTTTTGCCTTCAAGAAGCAGTTGCGCCGCCTTGGCACGCTGGGCCATTTGCAGCACCTCATTAACAGTACATAAATCAGCAAGCAGCAAAGCGCAATCCTCTTTACTTTTTACTTTTACAAGAGTATCATAAAGCAAGTCAATCATATCAGCAGTAATCTTTTCGTTCATAATTATCCTCTTAATACTTAGCTATAAACTGTTTAGTTTTTAGCGATTTTGGGTAATCAAACACTTGAGTTGGGGTACCCATTTCTTCAATTTTGCCATCATGCATAAAGATAATCCTATCAGCGACTTCTCTTGCAAACTCCATTTCGTGAGTAACTACAATCATAGTTGCTCCATAATCTTTTAAGTCTTTTATAACTCTAAGCACTTCGCCAGTTAGCTCGGGATCTAGCGCACTGGTCGGCTCGTCAAAACACAGTATATCAGGCTCTAGCGCCAATGCTCTTGCTATGGCTACCCGTTGCTGCTGGCCGCCTGAAAGCTGAAAAGGATAAGCGTCTACTTTATCGGTAAGCCCAATCCTGTCTAGAAGCGCAAGAGCTTTTTTTCGGTTGGCATCATATTCTTTTGCCAGTTCCGCCCTATACTTCTTGAAAAGGTTTGGAGCGGCAATTGCTCCCTTAAAAAAACTCTTAACTTTACTGCCAACTGTTTTTTTGGTATCCTTGCCAAAAAGAGATTGCTTAACCCTTTCTTTAGAAAGCAGGTCAGAAGCTAAAGTGATATTGCGCAAGGTGTTATATTGGGGAAATAGATTAAAGGACTGAAAGACCAGCCCAAAGTGCAAGCGTTTTTTGCGTAAGTCTTGTTCATTATCTTGGATAGAGCAATTGCTGCAATCATACAAAGTCTTGCCCGCCACCACTATTTTGCCGCTATCTGCCTTTTCTAAAAAGTTAAGCACCCTAAGCAGCGTAGTTTTGCCGCTTCCGGATGAGCCGATAATAGCAAGCACTTCGCTTTTTTGCATAGTAAAGCTAATATCTTTTAGCACCTCCAGCGTGTCAAAACTTTTTTTTAAGTCAGTTACTTCTAAAATAGTCATACGCTCTTTACCTATAATAGTCCAGCTTAGCTTCTATATGGCTAAATAAAATTGTAAGCAAGCCGCTAAACACCAAATAAAATACCCCTGCATAAAAGAGCGGATATAAGATACCATACCCGGCTACTATGTTGTATGCTACCATAATCAGTTCAGGGAAAGCTATAACCCTGGCTAAAGCTGTATCCTTTACTAAAGTGATAACCTCATTGGATATGGGCGCCATTATCCTTTTTATTACCTGAAACAGTACAATCTTAAAGAAAATCTGCCCTTTGGTCATCCCCAGCACTTGCCCTGCCTCATATTGCCCTTTAGAGATACTTTCTATACCGCCACGATAAATTTCGGAAAAATAACAGGCGTAATTGATTACAAAAGCTATTAGGGCGGCTGTCATTCTTTTACTAAGTGTAACTCCGAACAATAAACCGGGCGCATAAAAGACTATTATTATCTGTAGCATTAGCGGAGTGCCTCTGATTACCCATACTATACTGCGAGTAAGCCACCGCAAGGGCTTGAATTTGCTCATAGAGCCAAAGGACACTATCAGCCCCAGCGGCAGCGACAATATCAATGTCAGTATAAATAATAGCAGTGTTGTACCAAAGCCCTCTAAAAGGTCTTTGGATACTTGTAGAAATGTCATACTCTTTACTTAATTTCTTTTAAGGATTCCGCAATATTATACTTTCCTGCAAGTGCCCCAATAGTGCCGTCATCCCAAAGTTTTTTAAGTGCGGCATTAACTTTAGCTACGGTGTCAGGACTGTCTTTACGAAAAGCTATGCCATATTCTTCTTCTGTAAAATGCAGACCTTGAACTATCATAAGAGAGTTGTATGATTCTCCTGTAAGAGTGCCTTCTGCCATAACAGAATCTACTATAGCTATATCGCTTGCATTAGCTTTAACTTCTAACAATGCATTAATTTGAGAGGAGGCGGCAAGAAAAGATTTGTCAAAGAAATCCGCTTTAATGACATCTTCGCCTGCAGAGCCTGCTTCTGCGACAAGTCTGCCATTCTTAATGGTTTCCTTGTTTGTATACACGGATTGGTCAGCTTTTCTAATTACTGCAATTTGCTTATTATATAGATAAGATACAGAAAAATCAGCTTCTTTAGCTCTTTCTTCATTGACTGTAAAGCCATTCCATACACAATCAATGGTTTTGCTGTTTAACTCAAAAAACTTATTATCCCAATCAATGAGTTGAAATACAGGGTCTACTCCTAATTCTGCACAAACCGCTTCTGCAAGTTCGGTATCAAACCCTATAAACTTACCATCTTCGCTATAGTTCATTGGTTCAAATATAGTGTAACCTATAATCATTTTGCCTTTGCCTTCTATGTACTTCCAATCTTGATTTGCGTTGCAACCTGCAAGCGAAAGTACAACTGCCAAACATAAGGCTATTGCCAATATTGTTAAACCTACCTTTTTCATAATTTTTTAGTCTCCTTTTTGTTAATGCTTTAGATTATACTTTAGTTCGTTAAAGAAGTAAAGTGTTTTTGCATAGTTTTTTATTTTTTTCTTATAATGTGCTATAATCTACTAAAATAGTATAGGAAAGACAAAATATGAAAAAGAAAGTTAAAAACTTAATTGAGGAGTTCAAAAAGTTTATTGCCAAAGGCAATGTGTTGGATTTGGCGGTTGCGGTAATTATTGGAGCGGCTTTTTCTAAGATAGTTACCAGCCTTGTCAATGATATGGTAATGCCGCTGGTGACTGCGGCAATTGGCGGACAAAGCCTTGCTGATTTGTCTTGGATAATCAAGCCGGAGATAGCGGCTGACGGTGTTGTGCTTCAGCCTGCGCTAACTATAAAATGGGGCTCTTTTTTGCAAAATATTATTGACTTTTTAATTATTGCAATTATTGTATTTTCTTTTGTTAAAATGCTTGCCGCCGCTAAGGCGGCATCAGAAAAGCTGCATACCGAAGCTAAAGGATTGATTAAAGAATATGGTATAATTAAGATTGATTCTAAAGCAGAAAATAAAGAAAACGAGCAAGTGCCTGAGCAGATAGCAGAAAATATTAAAGAGGATACTGCGATAGCAGAAAGCTCACAATTAGGTAAAATAGAAATATTATTAGAGGATATTAAGCGTATTTTAAAAGAAAAAACAAATTAGGTCAGTCTGATTTTTCTTTTGGCTCTCTTTGGCTTGGCGCAAGCAGCAAGATACTGCAATTGCCCTGCTCGGCTAAGCAAGCGCGGCTCACTTGCGCAAAGGCTTACCAACTCTTGCAAACATTGCCCAATTGCTTTGCCCGAAAGCCCTGCCGCAAGCGCATCAGTACCGTTTACTTGCAAATCTTTAAGGCTAAAGGGTATCCCCGTCTTTTCCATATACGCAAGTTGCTCTTGCAAGCGTATATTGGCAATAGGATTGGCGCTACCCTCTCTGGAAGCTAGACAGTCTGCTGACTTTAGTGCCATTAGTTTGTCCAAAATATCATAGTTCCTTTGAATAAACCGCCTTATTGTAACAGGGCGCGCCTCTCCGCTCAAATTAAACATATGGGTAAGTACCAATCTTTCAGTTTCGCTAATAATACTTGGCTTATATTTTAATCGTGTTAAAGTGTCTACGGCAATTTTAGCCGAATACTTAGCATGAGCGGACATACTGGAAAAGGTTCTTTCGCAATATGGTTTGGCTATATCGTGAAAAAGTATTGCCAGCCTTACATCTTGCCTTGCAACCGTCAATGCCTGCATGGTATGCTCATATACATCATATATATGGTAGCGCTTATTTTGCGCAAAATCTATCCCTTCTAGCAATTGCGGGATTATATGTGCCATTGCGCCGCACTCTACTAAATATCTTATCCCCTGAGTATGCGCACCGTAAACATTGTTCTTTTTATCGGCAAGCAGGATCTTATTTAGTTCATCCTGTATGCGTTCGGGGGCAAGAGCGGCAATAAGATGCGCTTGCTCCCTTGCGCCTGAAAGAGCATTAGGGCAAATGGTTAAACCGTTTTCGCAAGCTAAGCGCGCTAAGCGTAAAATTCGCAACGCATCCTCGCTAAATACCTCTTTAGGCTCTCTAGTAGTCCTTATTGTGCGGCTCTTAATATCAAAACTGCCTTGTAAAGGGTCTATAATTTTTTGTGCCGCTATATCATAATAAATAGCATTAATGATAAAATCCCGTCTTAGTGCATCTTTTTGTATATCGTTGGTAAAATTAACGCTAATAGGTTGATGAGTGCCGTCTTGCGCATAGCTATCCTCACGCATAGCGGTATATTCATACCTTTCGTTGTCTATAGCAATGGATAAAGTCCCAAGTTTTAAGCTATTTGGTTTGGCAGAAAAAGCAGAGCCTGCTAATGTTTGCAGCACTTGAGAGGCAGAGAGCGTGCCCGTAAGGTCAATATCGCTTATGGAGTATCCCAAAAGGTGGTCTCTTACCGCTCCGCCTACAATATATAAAGGAGATATTAAGGCGGCAAGGGCGGCTAAGTTTCTAGATATCTTCATTATTATTTAAATATATTTCTTCTTTTAATACGCATATTTCGGGCAAGTTTCTATACCTTTCCTTATAATCTAGGCCATATCCTACCACAAAGGCATCGGGTATGGAAAAGCCCACATAATCGCCCTCAATAGGTACTTGCCTGCGGGAAGGCTTATCTAACAAGGCGCATATTTTTAAGGTCTTTGGCGCACGAGCAAGGAGCAGTCTTTTTAGATAAATCAGCGTATTACCGCTATCTATTATATCTTCTACCAAAATAACATTTTGCCCTTCTATGCGTGTGCTAATATCTTTATCAATCCTCACTTCGCCTGAAGAACTGGTCCCCGAGCCATAGCTAGAAACAGCCATAAAGTCAAAGTTGACTTCGGTTGTAATCATCCTCACCAGGTCTGCAAAAAAGAGAGATGCGCCCCGCAATATACATACCATCAGCAATCGCTCTCCTGCAAAATCTTTGGAGATTCTTTGCGCAATTTCTTTAGTTTTTTGCGCTATTTGCTTGCTTGTTACCAATACTTCTTTTACATCCTTGTACATTGTGTTTATGCCTTTTTTATCTCGTATATATTTTTTGTTTTTTTATCAATTTTAATTAAATCGCTGATTTCGATACCCAAAACAGCATATATGGTTTGCCCTTTTGCAACTACCAGCAAATTATCTCTTTTTCGTGCAGGCACTTTTTTTTGCTGAAGATAATCGCCTAACAGCTTAGTCCGCCCGTTGCAAGCCTTAAAGATATCACCGTTTTGTCTTGTTCGAACAATAAGCTCGCTGGGCAGTTTATCAGCATCAAAAGCCAAATGCTCGCTTCGATTATCTGCCTTGCAAAAAACAAACTTTTGTCCTGCAAACTCATAGCTTTTAGACAACACAAATTGCTGACTGTACTTTGTTTGCGGCTGTGTCTTTATAAAGGTAAGACTGCCGCCCTCAATATAAACATCTATTTCGAACGGTAAGTTTATCCTTTTATTGTTTTGTTTGCACAGCAGCTCCAAAAGGTCATCGTAATGCCTGCTCTCTATATCCCGATAAATACCCATTGCCCTTAAAGTGCGCGCTATGGAATACTTTATTATTAGCGGATGCAAAGAGTTTATCATAGCAGGCAAGATATAAGCACCGTCTTTTTCCTTAAATGATACCGCTTTGCTTTCCAGGTAGGCATCTGCCTCATTGCAGTTTTCGGCAAGACGCTCCAGGCTTTTATCTAGTGCAGGGTAACGCTCGCAAATTAAAGGAATAATTTTATTGCGGATAAAGTTGCGGGTATAGTCTATCTCCTTATTGGTTGCATCCTCTCTATATTCTATATTATTAGCCTTGGCATATTCCAGCAACTGTGCCTTTGAATACTTTATAAAAGGGTGAACAAATCTGTCGCTGTCCGTAATCCCTTTAAGCCCTCTTATCCCTGTGCCTCGAAAGATACGCATCAGCAATGTTTCGGTTTGGTCATTTTGGTGATGCGCAAGCGCAATAATATCTACTGTCCTTTGAGTAAGCAAAGAGTTAAATATTTGATAACGCATTTTGCGTGCTACCAGCTCGATACTTTCGCCATCTTGTGCTTGCTGTGCAGGCACATTGATAGGAAAATGCAAGCATTGCACCCCTTTTTCTTGACATACCTTTTTCACAAAAAGGCTATCTTGCTTGCTTACTTCGCCCCTTATACCGTGGTCAATATTGACAACTATAATATTGGCACTGCTCTTTATGGCTAAATCCAGCAATACCATAGAATCCAGTCCGCCTGATACAGCAAGCCCTATCTTTTTATCTTTGGCAAACTTAACCTTTAGCATTAATCCTTAGCATTAAGGTGAAACACCATTGCCTCATATGGCCTTAGGCGCATACTTTCAAGATTGGCACGGTCATAGTTATAGTTGTGAAAAACAAGTTTATTAGTATAAAATGAAATATGGCTGGGCAAAGCAAAGTCCACTTCCTTGTTCTTAAAATTGCACACTACAACTAGCACCTCTCCATTATACCCTCGCTCATAGCAATATAAATCTTTATGCTTAGGATAGCTTTCAAGATAAGTGCCTTGCTTGATTATTTCGTTGCCCTTGCGGTAAGCTATTAGCTTTTTATAAAAATGCCAAATAGAATCTTTATCTTGCATAGCTTGCTCTACATTGATTTGCTTGTAGTTGGGATTGATAGAAAACCAAGGAGAACCTTTAGTAAAGCCTGCATTGGTATTGCTTGACCATTGCATAGGTGTCCTTGCATGGTCTCTTGCACGCTTAATCATAACTTTAAGAGCATAGTTTTGTATTACCTTAGGGAACTTTTCAACAATGCCATATACTGTTTTTGCAAGCACATCGTCAAAGTCTTCCCAATCCTTAAAGGGGTAGTTTGTCATCCCAATCTCTTGTCCTTGGTATACATAAGGAGTGCCTTGTTGAAAATAAATGCTAATTGCCAACATCTTTGCAGCCTCTGTGCGCAACTGCCCATAGTCGCCTGTAAACCGACCTAGGCTGCGAAATTGGTCATGATTTTCATAATAAAGGCTGTTCCAGCTTTTTCCTCGCATAGCATCTTGCCATCTGGTAAATATCTTTTTAAGTTTAGGCAAGTTCATACGCTTCTTAGGGATTAGGCGCAAGATCATATCTGACTCCACATGCTCAAAATGAAATACGGTATCCAGCTCCTCTCTATCCTCTGCTGTCATTAGCAGGCCTTCTTTAATATTTACCCCCGGTCCTTCGCCTACTGTCATAATGTCATACTTGCTAAATGCCTCTTTATTAAGCTGATGTAAATACCCGTGCATTTTTTCGTGACAAGTAAAATGTTCATCGCCACGCATAGCAGGCAGATGTATCCCATTAGGCAGTCCGTCTGGCTTGCCAATATAATTAATAACATCGCATCTAAAGCCGTCACAGCCTAAATCCAGCCAATATTTTACTATGTCCACAACTTCTTCACGCACTTTAGGATTGTCCCAATTGAGATCCGGCTGTTTTTTATTAAACAAATGCAAATACCATTCGCCCGTTGCCTCATCATACTCCCATGCGCTGCCCCCAAATCTGCTTGTCCAGTTGTTAGGCGGTCTTTTGCCGCCCTTACCTTTGCCTTTGCGCCAAATATAGTAGTCTCGGTACGGATTGTCCACACTTGAGCGGCTTTTTATAAACCATTCGTGCTCATCGCTGGTATGATTGACCACCAGGTCCATAATTAGCTTAATCCCCCGCTTATGCATACCGTCGACCATTTCCTTCCAATCCTCAAGAGTGCCGAACTCATCCATAATGTCACGATAATCGGATATATCGTATCCATTGTCGGCATTAGGCGACTTGTAGCAAGGAGAAAGCCATACTGCACCAATGCCTAACTCCTTGAGGTAATCCAACTTTTGAATAATGCCTTTTATATCGCCCATTCCGTCTCCGTTGCTGTCATAAAAGCTGCGGGGATAAATTTGATATACAAAAGTGTCTTTATACCATCTTGTTTTAACTACATCCATAATACTTCTCCTTACTTGTTTTGGTACATTATACCATAATTGTTATAAGCTTTCAATAATTAGTCTGTTAAAACCGCCATTTAATACAAGGATAACCCTGCCCCAAGCAAAGCGTAAGCAATTGACATTGGCTATCTTATAGTGTATTATATTATAATAAAAGTCATAAGGTAATTTTGTCTCTATATGCTGGAAGTTAAGAACTTAACTAAGATATACGAAAGCAAAAGCGGTAACAGGGTTGTCGCTTTAGATGGCATTGACTTAAAGTTCCCTGAAAATGGACTTATCTTTATATTAGGCAAAAGCGGCAGCGGAAAAAGCACTTTTCTCAATGTTGTCAGCGGGTTGGATGCACCTGACGGCGGCGAGATTATCATAGCGGACAGGTCCAGCAAATATTTTTCCGAAAAGGACTTTGATGCATACCGAAATACATATTTAGGCTTTATTTTTCAAGAATACAATATTATAAACGAGTTTTCTGTTAAAGATAACATTGCCCTGGCTCTGGAATTGCAAAACAAGCCGCCCGACCGCAATAAAATTGCAGCTATCCTGGAAATTGTAGGACTGGAGGGCTTTGGGGACAGAAAACCTAACGAACTGTCAGGCGGACAAAAGCAAAGGGTGGCTATTGCAAGGGCATTGGTTAAAGAGCCAAATGTAATTTTTGCCGATGAGCCTACGGGCAATTTGGATTCCGCCTCAAGCGTGCAGATATTTGATTTCTTAAAGCATTTAAGCCAAAAAAAACTAATTATTGTCGTTAGCCACGATTCGGACAGCGCAGAAAAATACGGAGATAGGATAATTGAGCTGTCTGACGGTAAAGTTATTGCTGATAGGACATTTAATGAGCAAGATACCTCCTCAAGAGCAAGAAAACATCGGTTCATACCTACTCAGGTAGTGAAGGTGGATAAAGATATACGCTTTTTGCCTATAAATGCTCACCTGCCTTCCAAGGCAAAAAGGAAAATTGCCGCCAGCAATATATTAAATAAAAAAGGGCGGCTTGCTGTCACTTTAATTTTAATTATTACCTCGCTTACCTTATTTGGGTTTGCACAAATCTTAGCAGGGTATAATCTGGTAGATGCAACACTTTCCAGCTTTGATAAGATGGGCATCACCAACGTGAGGATAGAGCAAGGTAAAATGGATGAGTATGTAGGCTTATATTTTGACCGTAGCAGAGAAGTTATAGAAGATGAAACAATTGAGAAGGTAAAAACCAAGTTTTCTGCATATCACTTTAGCAAATATTACCCTTTTATTAGTATGGGTATAGGGTTACGGTCAGGAGCAACAGGGTCACCTTTTTTACCCTCTTCTATCAGGGGCGTAGTGATTACCAGCGAGAAAGGGCTTGCGCAAATGGGGTATACTTTATTGGGGGAGTTTCCTGATGAGGATAGCAATCAAATCATTCTTACTGATTTTATGGTATTTAATTTATTATGGGCAGATGCTACCAAGCTAGGCTATCCTGCCAGCGATAGCAAGGGAGATAATATCTCAATAGCTGATATTTTGCGAATGTTTATTGAGCTTAAACTTAAAGCGGAAGATTTTAATATTTTGCTGGATATATTGAACGGCGATTACGAAAAAGATAAAAACTTTTTTACCAGAAGCGCAACGGAAGAGGCTTTGCGCCGTATTGTCAAAGGTGTATCTCAAGCTGCACTAGGCAGAGAGCTTAAGATATCCGGAGGGACTTTTCAGGTTACGGGCGTAATATCAACAGGTTTTGAAAAATATTTTGATATAATGAAGAAAGATTTCAAAAAGATTTTGAATGACCCCAGAGTTCTGGAGTTGCAAGAAAATATAAACTATTACTATGGCAATTTCTATGCGGCGGAAGGGTTTCTGGATAACTTGTTTGAAAAAAGAATCTTACTGGGTAGCTTGTCCATACCCTCTCCTTTAGGCTTTGAGGATTGGCTAGTCGAAATGGAACAAACAATTGCAGAATATAGAGAGGCGAACCCTTCACATTACTTGCTTGATAGTGACAGTAAAGAAAATGCTATTGATATCTTTTATTTTGAAGGTTATGGAGATAAACCGCTTGCAAAAAATGAAGTGTTGCTTAGCCAAGATATGTTCAAAAGCACATTCAATCTAGAGTATAACCAATGGCAAAAAGGAGCATCAGATAAATACTCTTGCCCTATTTACACGCTAAGATATGGGGTTTCTAACCTAGATTGGCAAGCAAAGCCTATGGAAATGAAAGTAATAGGGGTAATAAAAGACAAGCGCTTCCTAGTTAAAGAGGATGGTATGGATGTAGTTAAGAAAAATATTAAATCTCTTTATTCTATTGTTGTCAATAATTCTGTTTATGAAAATATAGCAAAAGATATACAAAAAGTAGGGGCATTATACTTTCGCCTAAGCGGCAGCACCAGCCAAAATAGGGCAATTATATCATATCTTTGCGATACAACCGCAGAAGGCGATATGCTATATCATCTTAGTCCTATTAGCGAGCTGCTGTACACAATGAGTGATGCACTAATGATTATGCAGATTTTATTCAAAAGTCTTAGCTATGTATTAGGTGTATTTAGCGCAATACTGCTTATTAACTTTATGGCAACCTCAGTAATGGCAAAACAGCGTGAAATTGGAGTGCTTAGAGCCCTAGGCTGCAGGGGGAGGGATGTCAGCGGTATTTTCCTTTATGAGGCAGGTTTTATAGGTATAATTCATCTTGTTGTCACTTATGCTATGATGGTGTTGACTACCTATACGGCAAACAATTTGTTCAAGGCCGGGTTTATACGCCTTTTTAAGAATGAGCTGGTAAATAAATTGCAACTGCTTACCTTATCTATTTATCCGTTTATATTAGTTGGCGCAATTTCGCTTGTGCTGATATTTTTTGCTACCCTTATCACAACCGGCAAAATCAGCAGAATGAAGCCTGTTGATGCAATTAAAAAGGCATAGGCAATGAGTATACAATTGCTTTTTTGCGGCGGAACTATTTCCAGTGAACAAAAAGAAGGGGTTTTTCTTGTAAGCAGCAAGCCAATGGTGCTGGATTACTTGCAAGCTGCATATCCCAATAAGCACTTTTTACCAAAATTTTTATTAAATAAGCATAGCGAAAACTATTTGCTAGAGGATATTGAGCGGATTATCCGCACTTTAAGAGAGGGGAGCAAGGCTAGGGCAAATATAGTTTTTTGCGGCACAGATGCGCTTGCTTATCTTGCTGCATTTTTATATTATGGGCTGGGTAGCTCTTGCAAGCCTACGGTATTAGTTAGCGCAAATGCCCCGATTGATAATAATAGATCTAATGCAAAAGCAAATATAACTGCGGCAATGGCGGCTTGTGAGGCCTTTAATAAAGGCGTTTTTGTAGCTTACAAGAACCATAATGAGCCTGCAAAAATCTACTTAGGCAATAGTATACTGTCCATACCTTGTTTTTCTAACTCTGTAAGCGCATACCCTAATGCTTATGCAGTGCTGAAAGGAGAAAAGCTAGAAATTGTCAATCCCGACTTGCCCGTATGCGGTACTGTGACATATAACTTTTCCAAACTTGCCCCTAGTGTAGTATCCATTGTAAGTGCAACAGGTTTGGATTTTAGGTACTACCTTAGCATGAAACCCCTGCCAAAGGCTTTTATTATAGAAGCATATCACTCCTCTACTGCTTGTACGCAAGAAGGGGCAAGCTATATGGCATCTATTAACAGCTTTGCTAAAGAATGTGCTAAACTTGGGGTGGACATATGCCTATCAGGCTATGAAAACAGAGAGGCATATTACCAATCCTCAATGCAACTAGGTAGTATTATCAAAAAAATGCCCCTGCCTACTCCCGCACTTTTTGCTATGCTGACTTTGCAGTACTCCAGCCAATAAATAACAGTATCCCCTAAGCCCCTTTTTTACAGCAAAAAATTGAAGTATTACTTTATTTATGATATAATTTTAGTAGGATAATGAAAAAAAGAAACTTAATTGCTTGCATTTTAATATTGATTTTACTGCTGCTGTTTGCTTCCGCTTGCCAGAAAAAGGCAGAGAGTTTTGCATTTGAAAAAAGCGAGCTAACAATTGCGGTTGGGCAGCGAGTTGCTCCCAAAGTTGTTGCTTACCCCGAAGATAGGGCTTACTCTTTGCAAGCGGAAAATCCCACTATTGTAACAGTGGAAGGCAAGGAAATAATTGGGCTTAAAATTGGGGTCACTTATGTAAATGCTGTCTCCGGCAATTTTACTGACACCTTAAAAGTTATAGTAGGGGACGCCACCGGCAAGTTGCCCGATGTGGATATCTTTTATACCCTCTCCTTCCAAACCGATTATGGCTCTGCACCTGAAAGCGTTGCTGTGTTAGAAGGCGATTATGCGCAAAATCCGGGCAGTCTTGCAAATATCGGCGGCTATAAATTCACAGGATGGTATATTGATAATCAAGGCACTCAGCTATTTGACTTTGAGTCAGTGCAAATATATGACCATTATACCCTTTATGCCGGCTGGGAAATTGACCCTACTATTAACTTTAGCTATACTACTGAAAACGAAAAATGGGTTATTAACGGATTCCATTATGCAGATGTACCTTATGAGGTTGTCAACTTTCCTATCTATAGCCCAGAACTTTCGCCTGTTGGCAAAATGGCAATACAAGGGATAAGCGCAGAAGCCTTTAAGGGCAATACAACCTTAACAGAGATTATTATACCTTCCTCTTATGAGTATATAGGACAAGAGGCTTTTGCCAATGTTAAAAACTTAAAAAAAGTGACCTTTATCGGAAGTGAGCAGGAGCTTATATCTATTGAAAACAAGGTATTTTGCAACTGTAGTGCGCTTGAGGAAGTAGTCAACTTGCCCGATAGCATTACAAGCATAGGAGAGCTGGCATTTTATAATACAGAAAAACTTGCTAACTTTAGCTTTCCAAATGCACTTGAAAAAATTGAGGAAGGAGCGTTTGCCGACAGCGGTATTGCCGGCGCAGATATAAAAGGTGTAAGTATAATAGGAAAGGAAGCCTTTGCATACAGCAAGTTAGAGCAATTTACCTGCACCGAGGAACTAACTGATATAGGAGTGGATGCCTTTTTAGCTACACCTTGGCAAAATGGTATATTGCAAGCTGACAATTATATAGAAGTAAATAATATCTTATTAAAAGTTAATCTAAACTCAAGCAATCCTTCTTTTGATATGCCAACCAACATTGCCAAAGTTGCAAGCGCATGCTTTACTTATGAAGGCGCAGAAATAATGTTAAGCACTGGCCATTTTCCTGAATTTATGTCTGACTCATTGCCGCAAAATTATGATATTATTGTAGCTAGCGCAGCCTTGCAAAGCTATTTGGACTATTATCCAGCAGAAATAGCCGGCAATATATGGTGCTTGCATAGCAATTACAATGTAGACGGAAAGTATACCTTTGAGCTTTTAGAAAGGGGTGCAAGCGGTGATATAGTTATTAAACAATGCACAACAAATGAAAATGAAATAAACCTTGTAGACATATTTACGGGCAAGCATATAAAAAAGATTAAAAGGACTGCCTTTGGCAGCAGTTGCCCCAACTTAGCAATTGTACGCTTGCCTTCTGACGCAGAGCAGGTTAGTATAAATGCTTTTAATACTGTTATAAGGGCTTTGTTTATTAAACAAGTAGGCTCAGCAATCTTGCAACTAGAAGGCAATCCTGTTCTTACTACTGTTTCGCCTGCGGGATACGAATATAAGCTATATATAGACAGCACCGGATACAGTAACAAAAGGCAAGCATATATCAATGCTTATAGCTTTTTATCCGCTTCCAATACTTTTGACGCTGCTATTGTAAAAGAGGACGGGTTATGCGTCAATGTTGTGGATGACGAAGCATATATAGTGCAATATTTAGGCTGGGCATCTTCGCTTACCATATTAGACGAGTATGACAGCAACCCCCTAGTAGGGATAAGCAAGTATGCCTTTTGCGGCAATAAAACTTTAGATGCTCTTATTATTGAAGATGGCAGCCTACCTTTAGGTATAGGAGTCAATGCCCTTTACAATATGAACAGCAATATGCAGTTTACTATAAAAAGAGCAACTCCGCCCGCACTAGGCGAAAATGTATTTGGCTCCGGCTCTACTGCAGGGTATGCTATCTATGTACCTGCTGATTATGTTGAGATTTATAAGTCAGCTTGGGTTCAATATGCAAATATAATTTCCGCTATAGAATAAGCAATAGTATATTTGGCAACCCTTTTTTCATACTAATTATATGAAAAAAAGGGCTATAACATTGCTAACCTTAATTACCCTGCCCATATTACTGGCACTTTTGGGCGGATATGCTTACTTTAAGTCCTTTTTTGTATTGGAAATCACCCATAACGAAGGGATTGTCTTTGAAAGACGATACCAAATCCCATTTCGCACTACAATTGCTATAGCATTAAAACATAATGGAGATTATGCCAAGTTTTACAATGCCAGGAAAGATATAAGCACCGCTCAAAAGCTGGACTATCTTGCTAAAGGGCTAAGCGCAGACTTACAAGAGTTGCAAAAGTTCAACTTCTTGCCCAGAGATGCCGCCTATCAATGGAATGCAGCAGATACCAATTTTACTTACGAAAAAGAAATGTCGGGTCAAGTAGTAGATATGGATGAGCTTGCCAAAAGTATCTTTGAAAATCTTGCCCCAAAGACCAAAGTGAGCCTGCCTTGCAAGCCCATTGCCCCTGCCAGAAGGCTGTTAGATGTAAAAAAATCCACCGCATTGCAAGGATTTTACAGCACAAACTATTCCAGCAGCGCACAAGCCCGAAAGCATAATATAAGCGTAGCGGCAGGCAGGCTAAACGGGGCGGTTATATCTCCCGGAGAAGCGTTGTCTTTTAATAAAGTGGTGGGCGACAGAACAAGCGCCAATGGATTTATGCTTAGCATAATAATATCTGACGGTAAGTTTGTGCCGGGCACAGGCGGCGGAGTTTGCCAGGTCTCTACTACCCTTTACAATGCTTGTCTTAGGGCGGGGCTGACAATTGATTACGCCAAGCCCCACTCATTGCCCGTTTCGTATGTGCCCCCTTCTTGCGATGCTATGGTAAGCAGAACAAACGACCTTGTAATTAAAAATCCGACTGACTCCCATTTCTTTCTAAAGACAAAAGCGGACGGGTCAACTTTAAGCATCTTTGTATATGGGGCGGACACCTCGGGGGGCAAAGTTTTTAATATTAAGAGCACAATAGAACGCCGTATAGAAAGCAACCAATATGAAGAGATAATTGACAATTCCGGAAAGCTGCAGCCCGGAGAAAGGAAAGTAATAAAAGCCCCTAAAGCAGGGCTGGTCAGCAGCGCATATATGGAGTATTACTGCAATGGGGTTTTGGTAGAAACAAAAAGACTTAGGCAGGACTATTACAGTCCGCAAAAAGGGATAGTTGCGGTAAGCCCTTATGCCAAGTCTGATTTAGATGAAAGAGAAGTCGAAATTGCCAATATTTGCTCTTAAAAACACTACCCCTACTATTTGTTCCATATCTCCGAGATTGCCATAATGGCTATCTGAAGAAAAATTCCTATTGTCGCCAAGGTAATAAAATTGACCTTCGCCTACTACTACCTCATCTTGAATATAATCCATTTTTTCATTTATATAAGGCTCTATTAACTTTTCTCCGTTGCGAAACACATAGCTATCTGGACCCTCTCTTTTTACCTCAATGGTATCGCCCGCTAGCCCAATTACCCGCTTTACCAGATACTTGCTGTCCAAAGCAGAATAAAATATCACTATATCTCCGTACTTAGGCTCTGCCAGTCTATATACAACCGCCCTATCCCCATCATGAATTGTAGGCTCCATACTATGCCCGTCTATTGGGATAGATGCAATAAGATATTGGGTTGCAAAAAAAGATAATAGATATGCCAAGCCAATGATAATCGCCAGTGAGGCAATAGTTTTTAAGACCTTTTTTACTTCTCCGCTCAAATCAATATTATATTCCCTATGGCAAAAGGTCCTTCGCCTTTTAGTCTAATATACTTTACCATAGAAAAATCCTCCAAACCAATGAATTTTTTATCTTTACAATCGTTAGCTTCTATCATATATGCTTCAAAAGTGTCGCCTGTTGCCGCTACTTCCAGCTCTAGCCTGTACTCTTGCAACTGGGCGGCTTTTACTTCGCCCAATATCAGTTCAATAAAGTTGTCGCCGGCTGTCTTTAGCTCAATCTGCAATAGCGTGCCCTCTTTAATATAGGCAGTTTTGCCTATTTCATAAGTGATTAAATCGTTAGTTGCGCTAGAGAGTTCAATAAGCCCAAGTTTGTTCTTGTTAGCCTTAATGCCCTCGCCAAAAAGCACAGGAAGTTCGGTTTGCGCCGCAAAGGTATGCTCCGGGTCAGCGGCAGAATAAAGCAGCCTTTTTTGCGGACTTGTTCCTTTAGAAAGTCCTTCTACCTTGACATATACAGGCAAAGTGGCAAGCCTTATATCCCCTTCGTATACTACCTCGCCAAATACCAGCACATCCTCTTTGGCATCCGCTATATCTACTGCGGCAATATACTCCCCTACTCCTGCGTGCTCGCAACTCTTATATTCAAAATTGCGGTATCTGCGATTATGCTCGTCAAAAGCTATATATATCCCTACGCTCTTTACTTTTAGCCCTGCTCTTTCGGTAATATAAAAATATAGCGCTTCTTCTTGAAGTTTTTCTGCAATTGTGGGATTGCTTGGCAGCGGCTCTTGATTTAGTATATTTCGAAGCGAGCTTCTAATAACATTATAGCTTAGATTATCAATGTAATCTTGCGCCCTTGGCGTAATTGTAAACACCCGCTGAATCTTATCGGGCAGCAAGGATAAAAAGTTAGCCAGCCTATCCATATCCACGCCTTTGGAGTTGCTGCCTAACGCCGCAATTGTAGGACAGCTTATCAGCTTGGTATAAGCACTGCTGCTAACCCCCATCAAATATGCCATTCGCTCTTCGTCCTTTTCCAAATTGACAGGAGGGTCATGGTAGTTAAAAGATAGGTATTCGGAATAAGCGGCACCGTTTAAGCAGATAAGGCCATTTATTCTTTTATCCAGCCCTGCTACCGTGATAGCAATATCCGCACCTTCCTTAATGCCCATAAGTATAAGTGGAGCACAGCCAAAAATCTCTTGGCAAAAGGTGATTGCACGCCTAAACACTTTAGCATAAAGATAAAGAGAGGTATCAAAAGCGCTTTCTGTTATCTTTTCTAAATGCTCGCCGGCTTGTGCTATATTGCCATAGGCAAACTCCGAAGGATAGCAAGTTGCGCTGTCTTGAAAAATGCCGGTATAATCTACTTCTATTACATTGTACCCTTCGGAAACTAGGCTATCTATTAAACTTTCATCAGTAGGGTTATAAAAGCTGCCGACAATTAAAAGGCAAGCTAGCCCTTCTTTGGATTTATTTATTCGGGCATAAATAGGGGCGGGACTGTCTCCTATTGCCGCATCAAAAGTAAAATGCTCTAAGTTGCCCCGCTTATCCAGTTTATTTATATTCAATGGTTGTTCCATTGGATTGTAGTCCGCCCAAATCTCTGAGGGAACTAGCATTTTTATTGCCATTTCATTCACATCCCTTATCTTTTCTTAACTTGTTCATAATAGCTTTTTGCGCTTCTACCAAAGGAATTATTAAAATTGAACAGCCAAAACAAATAAGCCATTGCGTAAAGCTAAGCATTACGGTATTAAAAATACCATTCATAAAAGGTAACATTATTACAGCAAAGAGCATTGCCACCCCTGCCAAAAAGGCATTGTTAATATAAACATTCTCAAAAGGGTTGGAGGCAAAAAGGCTGCCCTTAGATGAGCGCATATTATAAGCATGAAATAGCTGTATTAAACAAAGCGTGGCAAATGCCATAGTCATAGGTATTGTATGGTTGGCTATACCGCTTGTAAGCAAGTAATTGCCTATAAAGAATGCGGCAAGCACCAGAATTGTCTGCATCATACCTTGCACAATAATATTCTTGCCCATTGTGCCCGCAAAAAGACTGGAGCCCGATTTCCTTGGCGGATAATCCATTATATCAGGTTCGGGCTTTTCCATACCCAAAGCAAGGGCGGGCAAGGCATCTGTAACTAGATTTACCCATAATATCATAACAGGGGTAAGGAATTGAAGGTCAAGGATAACGGTCACAATAAATAAAGTCAGCACCTCAGAAATGTTGCAACTAAGCAGGAATTGTATAGCTTTTTTAATATTGGCAAAGACCTTTCTGCCTTCCTCGGTAGCAGTCACAATAGTGGCGAAGTTATCATCGGCAAGCACCATATCGCTAACGCCTTTGCTAACTTCTGTGCCGGCAATGCCCATACCAATCCCTATATCCGCTATTTTAATACTGGGCGCATCGTTAACCCCATCCCCTGTCATAGCTACCACTTTGTCAAGGCTCTTGAATGCCTTAACTATACGCACCTTGTTTTCAGGACTTACCCGTGCAAAGACACGGAAGCGCATAAGGTTGGCGCAAAACTCTTCTTCAGAAAGTTTATCCAGTTCCGGCCCGCTGATAATTAGGCTGCCTTGCTCAAGTATCCCTATTTCTGTGGCTATGGCTCGCGCGGTTTCTATATGGTCACCTGTAATCATTATAGGTGTCATACCTGCCTGCTTGCATACCTCTACAGCATGAGCAACTTCGGGACGAGGCGGGTCAATCATACCTGCCAGCCCTACGAAAATCAAATCATGCTCCAAAGTGTCCATATCTGTAAGGTCTTTTTGCTTAATGGCAAAGGCAAGCACCCTTAGCGCATCTTTTGCCATAGAAAAATTGGCCTTGTTTAGCTGCTCTATGTCTTTGGGGCTTATTTTGCGCACATCGCCATCTAAAATATGTGTACACCTTTTGATAAGCACATCATACGCACCCTTGACATAGGCGGTCTCTTGTGTGCCGCTGATATTTACCGTTGTCATTAGCTTTCGGCGTGAATCAAAGGGCAGCTCCCTGACAAGCCTATTGCTTTCTATAATCTTAACAGGGTTGCAGCCTATGCTTTTTGCATACGCTATCAGCGCATTTTCGGTAGGGTCGCCAATAATATTATTGTTGTCAATAATAGAATCATTACAAAGCACCATAGTCTTGAGAAGGGTCTGCTGAGCAACATCATTTATTTTACTGTCTGCCGCTTCAAAAGTCCCGCTCTCTACGGTATACAGTCTAGTTACTGTCATTTGGTTTAAGGTGAGCGTGCCCGTTTTATCAGAGCAAATAATCTCGCAAGAGCCTAGCGTTTCTACTGCGGGCAAATTGCGCACTATAGCATTTTGCTTGCTCATCCTTTGCACCCCAATTGCAAGCACAATAGTAACTACAGCAGGCAACCCTTCGGGGATAGCGGCTACCGCTATGGCAACGGAAAGCATAAACGCATCTATTATTTGCGCCTTTCGGATAAGCGAAGCAACAAAGATAATAGCCGCTATTACCAGCACCATTGCGCTAAGCACCTTAGCGGTCTTGGCAAGCTGAATTTGCAGCGGAGTGGGCTGCTTTTCCTCTTCGGTAAGCATAGAGGCAATTTTGCCTACCTCTGTATTCATACCTGTAGCCACCACTACGCCAATGCCCTTGCCATAGCTTATAATGCCTGAGCTATATGCCATATTGCGCCTATCTCCTAAAGGAGTGTCGGGGTCTGAAATAAGTTTAGCATGCTTTTCTATAGGCACAGACTCCCCTGTTAAGGCGGACTCGTCAATCTTTAAGCTATTGCACTCCAGCAAGCGCATATCGGCAGGCACTATATCCCCTGCCTTGAGCATCACAATATCGCCTACCACTATATCTTCGCCCTTAACCTCTACAATATGTCCATCTCTTTTTACCATTGCAAAAGGTTTATTTAGGTTCTTTAACGCCTCAAGCGCCGCCTCCGCCTTACTGTCTTGGCTAAGGCCTATTACTGCATTGATTACTACAATAATTAGTATCAGCGCACCTTCTATAAGCTCCGAATACTCTGCATTATATATGGCAATTGCGGAAGAGACAACTGCCGCAACTATAAGTACAAGTATCATTACATCTTTAAGTTGGTCTAAAAATCTTGCCAGAAAACTTTTCTTTTTTGGCTCTAAGAGGGCATTCTTGCCCTCTTTTTCCAATCTTTTTTCTGCCTCTGAGCTGCTAAGTCCGCCAATTGAAGTTTTTAATAGAGAAAGTGTGCTAAGTTCATCTTTATCAAAATAGCCAGCCATTTATTATTCCGTTAAATCCCTCTTTAATGATTTATCAAACTTTTTAATCTTTTTGGTCATTCTGCTGTTTTCTAATACCCTTTTTAATGCATTGCCATGTGCGGCATTTAAAAAGAATTTTGCAACTTCAATTTTACCTTTGGCAAAGTTTGGATTAACGCTATCCATTTTAGCATAGCCTACGCTGTGTTTGTCAAGCAAAAGCAAAAATTGGGCTGCTCTTTCTTCAAAATCCTCATAATCCTGCTCCTCTACTCCGCACCATGCAGCTTCGGCTACTGCCAAAAGCCGAGGATAAGTCAAATACTCTATGCGTGCATTATCCGCTACATATTCTGTCCAAAGCGCGCCTTCTATTCCCCAAAGATTGGTTATCTCATTATCTCCTACTTTTAGATTGTAGCTGTAAGTCTTCTTCAAAGGGGTCATGCCAAAAGGATAATCAAAATAATAATACATAAATGGGCTAAGAATTATTTTATTGCCCCTTGCATCTGCGGCTAAGGTCACCTCTTCCGAAGATTTTCCGGGCTGCCAATGCTGTACTATCAAAGTGGGGCTGGAGTTCTTTGCTTTTACGCCATCGTTCCAATTTATCACCTTTTTGCCTTTGGACACTACATATTGTTCCACCCTTGCCATAAAATGCGCTTGCAGCTGTTCGGTACATTCCAGCTCGTTTTCTTTAAGCATAGCAATACAATCTTTGCATTCTATTACATAGGTTTTGATTGCTTCGTCCCCGCCCAAATGGATATACGGGAAGGGGAAAAGCTCCATAACTTCATCCAGCACATCATAAATAAACTTATATGTACTCTCTTTACCCATACAAGCAATATCGGGCTGTATCCCAAACTCTGTTTTAACATCAATTTGCTCGCCTTTGCAAGACAAATACGGATAAGCATGAATTGCCGCTGTAAAATGGCCGGGCATATCAATCTCCGGCAGCACTTCTATATGCAAGCTATGGGCATAATCTATTACTTCTTTTATTTCCGCTTTAGTATAATATCCGCTATGCGGCGTCTTATCCCCTCTGGTTTCTTTCCTAATGCTGCCTTTTTTAGTTAAATCAGGATACGCATCTATTTGAATACGCCAACCTTGGTCATCGGTAAGATGCCAATGAAAAATATTTAGCTTTAGCAATGACATAAAAAAGATATGCCTCTTTATCTCTGCTATAGTGAAGAAATGCCTGGAGCAATCCAGCATATAGCCCCTATACTCATACTTTGGCGCATCCTCAATTTGACAATAGGGCAAGCCTATCCCCGCTTGAGCGGCAATTTGGCGCAATGTTTCCTTTGCATAAAAAGCTCCCGCTTCAGAGCCCGCTCTTATATCTATGCCTTCCTCTCCAATTGTAAGCAAATAGCCTTCTGCAGGAAGAGAAAAGTCAATTTGCACATTTTCTTCCTTTTTTGCCAGCAGCTTTTTAACGGGGTCAAAATTAGCTTTTAAGGGTTTCGGAACCAACTTAATCATATTTTATCTCCTTTATAATTTAATTGTTTTAGAGGGCAATCTTATTACCTCTTCTCCATCACAAATATCAATATTTTTCACTTGCACGCTTTCGCCGTCTGCGTTGCTTAGCTCTATTTTTACTATATCAGCATCTTTTTTTAGGGGTTCAGCTTTATTATTATACCATAATATTTTAGTTCCATCGACTATATCTTCTCTGGCTATTGTGCCGCCCAAAGCAGTAAAAGATTTATACATATTTTCTTTAGGCTGGCTAAGCAAGAAAGTTGCGGCATAAATACCATTGTTGTGCTCTTCTAAATTGATCAAAGAAATTATCAAATACTTGCCTTCTTTGCGCATTAGTAGCCTTGAATAGGTAAGGACCATAGATTCATTTTTGCCTACTGTATAAAAAAGATTGACAGATACTCCCCCATAGCTTATTGTAAGCTGTCCTTCGCTATTGGTAAGCCCAGAATCAAAGCCGGACACCATATCAGCGGTAACTTGCTTTTGCTCTCTTGTTCCGTCCCAATACAGCACATTGATAAAAGCATTGGAGTAGTCTAGCTGCTCATCTATAGCATAGCCAATCTTAAATGAGCCGGAAACTACTTCAATACGCTGCACTTTTTTGCCCTCTCCCTCTCCGTTGCAAGAGCTAAGCAAAAGCACAATTGCCAGAAGTATTATAAAAATGTAGAATTGCTTCTTTTTCATAACTCATACTTCCTTGGAGGGGTAGCAACCAAACTCCTAAAAAATAGCAGTAATGGCTGTGGGTCAATTTTTTTGTTAGCTGCTTTTATCCAATTGACAAAATCTTTTAAGTCATAAGTGCCATCGTTGTCAAAATCTATTTCTTCTCGGTAAGTGCCTTTTAAGAATTGTTCTGCCAAAACCTGCAAATCCTCTTTGGTGAACTCGCCGTCATTATTCATATCACCGTAAATGCATATGTTAAGGGAGTCAACTACTTGACCGTCAGTATTTTTAACCATCAGTTTATAATCGCCATTCAGCATTACGCCGTCAAACTCTTGAGAGTCAATATCAATAGGGCCAAGGCTATCTTCTAAGCTAAGAGCAAGATAAGAATAGTAGTCTGCCAAAGCTATCTTAGTGAAAATATCAGGGACGCTTAATCCTTGATAAAATAGCACCTTGTTTGTATATATACAGGCATCTTCTTCTGAATAATTGTATAAAGGAGAAGGTTTTAAGCGCACGGTAACAGAAAAGCTGCAGCTTTTTGCTTCTAAAGATAGCGTAACATTTTGGCTACCCGTCTTAATGGGATTATATATAACGCCTAACATAGAATATTCGGTAATAATCACCTCGCCAACAGCACGATAAGTTGCCTTTAGCTCTAGCCCTGCCAAAGCTATGGCCTGTCCGTAACTATAAGAAGTTTTAGAAGGAGGGCAAATTAGTTCAAGCGCTTCTAATACATCTATTACAGTAACAGGAAACAAGCAAGTAAAGCCCATATACGATACCCTGACATTTTGTGCGCCTAAGTTCCGTTTATCGTAGTTGGTGGTATAAGCTGTTACCGTAATTTCGCTGCCATCCGCCATTATTAAATATACAGCGGTAAGGGCAAGTTCCTCTCCGTACTCATAGATACTCTTGCTGCCTTCATGTACCCTGATACCAACTTCATAATTATTAAATGTCACTTCAAAACTGCAAGTTTTTCCCGATGCTATATGCTTGACAACAATTTCTGCTACTCCTATCTCGTTATTATTATAAGGCTCTATCAGAAAAACATTACTATCAAATATTACTTCCCTGGTCGCACCTGAGGTATAAGTTACTTTGATAGTTTTGCCCGTTAAGTCTATCTGTTCATATAAAAGATATTCTTCAGGAGCATCCAATAATTCTAGCTTATTTATATCTTCAATTATATAGACAGTAATTTGCAAACTAAAGGTTTGGTACTCTAAAGTCACAGTTTGAGCACCCAAAACAAAGGAATTGAACCCAAAAATATCATAATCATTTTCAGAGAGAGCTTGCTTATCACCGTTAAACTTTACCAAATATACCACTCCGCTAAACTCTGCTCCATAGCATATCTGCAGGCTGTCCTCACAGTCAATTGACACAGGGTCATTTACCAGCAAAATTTGCACTGTCACAGAAAAGCTGATATAGGTGACTTGTACAGCTTGGAAAGTAAATATACTAAGGTCGATATCAATACTGTCAGGCTCTTCGGTTGTAACATTGCCATTGATATCAGTCACCTCGACCATAATGCCAAGGTCTGCAATACAGCTTATCTCGCTTCGGTTGTAAGTAGATTGATATATTATTTCTATCTTGTCAACCTCAATTATATTTATTAACTCAATGCTCTTGCTGTCTAAAAAAAGGTTGCTAACTACTCCTCCTGCGGTGCGCCTCTTTACAAAAAGCTGAATTTCTAAATTGGGCTTGTCCCCTAAATTGTCCAAAGTAAAATCTGTTTGCAACAGCTCTATGCCCTGATAAAAATACTTTGCAAATAAGTAATCTTGACTATTTAGCGTTGCGCCGAAAGGTCCTCCGCCCAGCTCAAAAAAAGCACCTATCTCCACCAGTGGACAGCTATTGTCATAAAACATAAAACGCCCTTGCCTTTTAGTGCCCTCAATAACAATGCTGTCAATATAATCCTCTACCTGAAATATGGTATAAGCTTGAAGCCCCTCATAAGATAAAGTAATGCTTTGCGTGCCTAACATATAAGGGTCAAAACCGGAAAGTGTGGCATAGGTAATATACTTATACTCTTCTGCGCCGGAAAGCCGGGTTATCTTAAAAGTTTCGCCTAGAGGGAGCTGCTCTCCATAGGCAAAACGAGTCTTGCTAAAGTTAGGGGATATTTGGCATATTGGGTCTGTTAAAAAAATAGTAAAAGTTGCTACCAAACCTTGATAAGTTAAAGTAATGGTCTGCTCGCCAAACTCGTAAGGGTCATACCCCGATAACATAGCAACAGTGATATATATAGGAGCAGATTGCGCCCCTGAAGCAAGCAATTGCACAAACTCCCCGTCGGAAGCGTCTAATGCCTCGCCATACGCATAAAGAGTTTTAATAGGCTTACTTATTTCCAGCCCTATAGCATAGTCAAATACCCAAACTGTAAAATCAACACTTTGCTGATCCACAGTTACTGTTAGCTGCTGCCCTAAGCTATTGGTGTCATAAGGGTCATACCCGGAGACCATATCCGTTGTTATCGGCAACTCGTACTCATCTTCGTTAACCGTAACTACATGGATAATTCCGCCTGTAAGGTCCAAAGGTTCGCCATATAAATATTCTCGTTTAGTAATATGGCTAAGAATTTCTATATAGCACACCTTATCTATAACATATATAGTACATTGTGCACTTTTCTCCTCTCCAAAATCGTCAATGGTAACGGTAATAATAGCAGTACCGATTGCTTTGCCTATAATTTCTCCTGTGGCTGCATTAACTTCTACAATATCGGTATCACCAGAAGAAAAGACGCCACGCCCCCTGTTAGTTGCACCTGCTGGAACGGTAACAACATTTAAGAAGCTGCTGTCACCTATAACTATATTCCTTTCTGCCAGGTCAAAACTAACAGATTCTATAAGAATGGGATTGGTTACGGTTAGTGCCAAGTCAGCAAAAACCTCCGAGCCTTTATGCTTAACCCTAATTGTTGTGCTGCCTTCTTTAAGAGTAGTTATATTACCGTCTGCATCAACTGTGGCAATGCTCTCATCTAAAGATATGTATTCAAGTGCAGGATAGGAAGCATCTTGAGGTGCAACAGTTGCCTCCAGCTTAAAGGTTAAAGATAGCTCTATCTCTTTTTGATAGGCATTTAAGGTTATCCCTGTAAGGGAAACATAATCATCAGTTAAAAGATTGGAAATAGCTTGAGTTGCGCTTTCATTGTAGCCTTTATAGAGCACTACCCCGTCTGTGCGTAAAAAGGCGGAATGGGTAACGCCTGCGCTTATATCAACTATATCGCATAAATCTGCTACGCTTGCTTTGCCACCTTGATTATTGCCATAACTAAGCACCTTGCCGCTGCTGTTAAGCGCTAAGAGGTAATTGCTGCCGGCGGCAACCTTAACTATATCACCCCACCCCAGGTTGACATTAGCGCCATCGACCTTGCCTGCAACAAGCACATTGCCGCCTTCTCTAATACCTATTGTAAAAGTATCGCCTACATCTATGGCAATAATATTCGTCCAATTGGAAAAATTCAGCTGGCCATCGGTATTATCCCCTGCACCATACACCCTGCCGTCATTGCCAAGAATAACAACGTGGCGCACAGCACCTTTAATATCTTTTGCATTGGTGTAATTGGCTATGGAAAGCTGCCCATAATCGTTAGCACCTACTGCATGCGCCTCGCCATATAAGTCTATGGCATAAGAGTTGTCTTGTGATGCAGAAATCTTAACTATATCTTGCCAGCCTAAAACATCCAACTTGCTGTGTGTATCATTGCTTACTGCTGTAACAGTTAGCCCTTTGGACAAAAGCAAGGTATGGGAAAACCCGGAAGAGATAGCAATAATATCAGAATACCCGCTATAATTATAATATCCGGAACTAACCACCTTGCCATTAAAGCGCAAGCCTACGGTTTCTGCACTTGAGGCAGAAAGCCCAGGGATAACCTCTTTTTTGGTGCTAAGCACCTCTTCCCAAGTACAAGATAAGGTATCTATTTCGCTTACATCCAATTGTATCTCATCAGAGTCTGCATCCTCTACTATTAGTCTGATATAATAGGGCTCGCTAAGATCCTCGTATATCCCTCTGTCAAAGACGCTCGGAATAATATTATCCTTGTCATTGACAATAAAATGCAAGCCAAAGTCTTCGCCTCCTTGTAAGTAAGAAGTATAAAAAGCGGACAAATTCAGCGTATTGGTCGCCAATATATTTTCTTGCTCGTCTAGCAGCTCTGCTCTTAAAGATTTTAGATAAGTTATATCTATATCTTCAATATGAATATTGGCTTGCACTCCGCTAAAGTTGCTGTTATTGACCAGCTCGGCATTATTCATGCTGATACGCTCTTGAAAATAAGTATTGTCAATAGTGTCCTCGCCTGATAATCGTACATTGAACTCTAAGGCTTGCTCATTCATAGATAGCACTTCTATTATTATGCCGGAGTTGGAGCCATCGGAAAAATAAATTGTTTGATTGTCGTAATCTGACCCTGAATAATCAAGACTCTTGCCCACAGAGGTAAAGAACGCATTGTGAGGAGCAAGATTTGCATAGTCAAGATTAATCTTGCTTCTTTCTCCTATCGAGCCGCTTAGCGCAACGCTTGGCCTAAAAACATAAACCTCATCAGGATGCGCGGGGTCACGGTACTTGGCATTTTTATTGCCCTCTTGAGCTGTAATATTTATCCTGTATACAATTAGCCCACTGCCCGGCAGCATACTATCATAAGTGGCAATGCTATTGTTGCGGTATTCCACCATAAAATATTCGATATCCGAATATTCTGTATAGATTTTATATGCCAGCACATCACTGCTTGTTGCACTAACGGTAGGTTTAAGGCTATATATTCCATTGTATTCTATCTCGTCAATTTGCTCTTCGGCTATATAGCCTATGTATTTTTGCCTTATATGAGTGGTCATATACTGCGGCGTAGGCAAGTTAGATTGCATTAAATCCCATTTGCCTACCGGTGCATAACTTTCCGAGTCATTATAATGATATAAGTCCGGTGCGCCCAGTACATGACTCATTTCGTGACAAAGTACCCCTTGGTTAATAGAAGTCTGAAACTGCATATTGTATTTGCCTACTTCTATACCGCCTATTTTTGCGCTTGCACCGCCATTATAAGCCTGATTGGCATAATAAAGATCCCAGGCATGAGGCCAAAGCAAACTGCCCCAAGAAGAACTTGCAGATCCTTGCATAATAAAAGTAACAGCATCTATCCTATTGTCACCGTTGGTATCTAAGTTAAGTCCTGTGATATCAATCTTGCTGTTTACCGCATTAACAGCATTGGTAAGCAATACAGCCTCTCTCTTATACCTTGTGCCGCCATCCTCAATATCATAATAGTTTCTGTTCTCAGGAGCTTTATAAACATACACATTGCCTTCTAAATTAATTGGATACGCACTTTCAAAATCTAAGTTGCCGTAAGTTATATTGTAATAGTAGTCTTTAAGCGAATTGTCGTCAGCAGTTAATAATGAGGCAAAATTGTCCTCCGGAACATTAAAGGTGGTATTTTTATACTCTATAAAAATAATTATATTTACCAGAGTTACACTTAACTCTGAATTTAATATCCCGCCCTCCGAGTAATCAATACCTTCCCAATCAGATATTAAATCGGGGTTGGCGGCAAAGTCTATATCGGCATAGCTCATCTTAGCGGCTAAGGCAACACTCTTTTTATCAGCACCATAGCGCACCTTGCCGGGGACAGGCCTGCCTCCTTGATTTTGCGCATAGACCATATAGCCTTCACTATTTTGCATAAGGATATAGCCATACTCATCATGGGCATATCTAAAGCGCATATCCCCCGACCCATAATAGTGTGCTGTATTGCCGTCAGGCTCCTCTGCAGAGCACGGTAAGGTATACTCCCCTTCTATCCATTGGTATGTAAGTTCATAATTTTTTATAGCAAAAAACTCAAGCGTGGAAATGCCTGCTAATATTAAAACGGTTACAAGTAGTACCGTTAGAAGTCTCTTTTTTGTACTGTTACTTATATTCATAAGCAAATACCTTTTCAAAATAAATTATATCAAATTATGCGGATAAAGTCAATTAAGAGGCAAATCAAGTCCATAGCAAATATATGCAGTTTGAATGTTCCTTTTTCTTTTTAACAAAAAAGCCCTATCCAAAGGGCTTTTTGCTGTAATACAATTTTATTCTTAATCTTGCTCGGGTTTGTCAGGCTCTTGGTCTTGTTCTGCTTGTTCTTCAATATCAGCTTCTTTAGAATCTTTGCTTGCCTTTTCGATTAAATCAGCTATAAGTTGATTTTGCGCATCTAAATCGCTCTTTTCTTTAACTATTATGGAGTCAGTGCTGCCAAATAGGGGAGCTTCTTTAGAATTGTCTTTTTCTTCTTTCTTTTTATTATCAATATACTCGTTAATTTCTTCCAAACTTTTTCCTTCCAACAGCATATGGACTTCGTCAGAATATATAGTTTCGCGCTCAAATAGCAGCCTGACCATCTTGTCCATAACATCCAGATTGCTGGTAAGCACTTCCAATGCTCTTTGATAATTTTGCTCTATAATTGCTTTGGACTCTTTATCAATTATGCCGGCAATTTCGTCTCCGTAATTGAGTTGAGTTTGATAATCTCTGCCTATAAATACCTCTTGATCGCCGCCATAATACATATTGGGCAAGGACTCGCTCATGCCCCATTCGCAAACCATTTTTCTAGCCATTAGGCTGGCGCGCTTAATATCTGCGGACGCACCTGTGGAAATATCTTTTATAATTAGCTCCTCTGCCGCTCTTCCGCCAAGCATCATAGCTATTTCGTCGTTTAATTTGCTCTTTGTAATATGACTATCGTCTGTGCGGGGTATAGAAATAGTATAGCCAGCCGCCATACCCCTAGGGATAATGCTGACCTCTTGCACCTCATCGCAATTGGGCAGCACTGCACCGACAATGGCATGCCCGCTTTCGTGATAAGCAGTAATTCTTTTATCGGCTTCGGTAATAATCCTAGATTTCTTTTGAGGACCTGCTATCACTTTGTTTACACCCTCAAGCAGGTCTTTCATTAAAATAACTTTTCTGTTTGCTCGAGCTGCCAATATTGCCGCTTCATTTAACAAGTTTTCAATATCCGCTCCGCTAAAACCGCTAGTTAAACGCGCCAAATTCTTAAAATCTACATCGGGAGCAATGGGCTTGTTGCGAGCATGCACCTTAAAGATAGCTTCTCTGCCCTTTACATCAGGGATATGCACATAAATTTGGCGGTCAAATCTGCCAGGTCTAAGTAGTGCGGGGTCTAATACATCAGGTCTATTGGTAGCGGCTATAATAATTATGCCGTCATTGCTTTCGAACCCATCCATTTGCACAAGCAACTGATTGAGAGTTTGTTCTCTTTCGTCATTGCCTCCGCCTATACCCGCTCCTCTTTGTCTGCCAACCGCATCTATTTCGTCAATAAATACTATACAAGGCATATTCTTTTTAGCTTGAGCAAATAAATCTCTAACCCTGCTTGCGCCTACGCCTACAAACATTTCTACAAAATCAGAGCCGCTTATAGAAAAGAAAGGGACATTTGCCTCGCCTGCAATAGCTCGGGCAAAAAGTGTTTTACCCGTGCCGGGCAAGCCTACCAGCAATACCCCATGCGGAATCTTAGCGCCTAGTCCGGAATATTTTTTAGGATTCTTTAAAAAGTCTACTATTTCTTTTAACTCTTCCTTTTCCTCCTCCGCACCAGCCACATCATTAAACTTTACCTTAATATTGGTAGCCATATGCGGCTTGGTCTTACCAAAAGTAAGAGCGGAACTGCTACCTCTGCTGCCTTTCATAGTGATATATAAAAAGACAAGCAGCGCAGCTAACATTAGAAAAGATAAAATAGGAAAAATATTGCTTAAAAAAGAGCCTTTGTCAGGATTGTTTAAATCCAGATAAGGCATTTCTTCCCTTTCAGCATATATTTCTGTTACTGTTAATGAAAAAGAGGTACGGTCAGTAACAATGCATGCTGCAGATTGAAATTTGCCGTCCTTAAACTTGTCCAACTCGCCCGCATCTTTTTTATATAATATCTTAACATTATAGCTATCAGAACATATCAGCCCTATTACTTTATTATCTTGATTGTCCTCCTCTTCATACTCTTGTTTTAGCTGGTTTATCAATGTCCCATAATCCACTACTTTAGGAGGCGTAGGCTTAAACAGAATAATAGCCAATATAAAAACTGCCAGTATAATTACTGTAATAAGCAGCATAGATTTTTTATCTTTCATTTATTACCTTATGTTTTTAGTTTGTGATATTAGGATAAATATTATAGCATAACAACTCTATATACGCAAGCGTAAATATCCCTTATGACAATTACCCTAAAACTAATTAACACATATCATAGGCAAGGAAAGTATTTTTTGCAAGCTCTATAAATGAGGCATTTTCTTTAATATTTTGCAGTAAAGAATGGACTTTTGCTGCTACAGAAAATGCCAAGTCCTGCACAAATATTTTATCTATATTTCTTAGTATATTAAAATTGTCTTGCCCATATTCGCCTACTACCGCCAAAATGCCAATATCACCTATCCTTTGATTGTTTTTACCTAAAGCGCCCCCTGCTCTTACGCCGGAAGCAGTTACTTTTATCTTGCCTACATCAGCCTTTATGCCTAAGCAGGAATCTATGGCAATAATCATAGAATCAGAATGGTGAGATTGTATATGAGCATGGTAAGCGGAAAAGTTAACACCATTGACATTGCTACGGCTCTTGCCATACACAAATGCATCTATATCATAAATTTCTACTAAAAAATCTCCTACCAAAGGGCCTAGCGCGTCCCCCGATATTTTATCTGTGCCTATGCAAACTATAACAGGTTTGGGCATATTGCTCCTCCATAATGTACTTGATTAACTATTGCCCCAAAGCACTTTTCTTATTCAAAATCAGCCAGTAATATTAGTTTTATATGTGTAATTGAAATATCCTTTTGTTTTTTGCAAAGTTAAGGTAATAATATATCTTGATTTATTGCTAGGATTTTGTTATAATTTACTTAACAGATTCTAGATAAACAACTACCTTAGGAGGTAGTCTGATGATTTATGGGTTTTATTACTTTGATATAGCTGCTTGCATTATATTGCTGATAGCTATTATTACAGGATTGCGTAAAGGGCTGATTAAAATGCTTTTTGGGCTGCTTAGTTCTTTGGCGGCACTTGCATGTGCCATTTTTCTCGTTATGCCCGCTACCAATTTTATAATAGATAATACCCCGATTGACGACTATTTAATACATGCTCTAAAAGCACCTATTGCTGCCAACCAGCCTATTCTGGATTCGCCCGTAGTGTATTATGACCATGACGGTGACCCCGGCACAGATGATATATTAGGATTCTACTATAACGATACCATTACCCCTGTGCACGAAGCAATTGAGCAATCTAACTTATTAAATATGTTTGCAGATCAAATAAATGATATATTGACTAAAATAGTGCCTCCTGAAGGGTTGCCCAGCGCACTATTTGCTATTACTTCTGTAATTGTAGCTTATCTGCTTATACCTATTGACTTTCTCTTAATTTGGATACTTGCAGGCACCTTGCTAAGATTAATATTCGGGCTGCTGAACCTTTTGGTAAAAAGGGTTGCTTCGCTATATTTTCTTAATAGAGTGGCAGGGATAGCTATTGCTATTGTATATGCTGCAATATTTTTATTAGGTGTTATTACCTTACTGGACCTTACAGCAAGCAATCCGCTTGCCGCAGATATCAAAAACAATTATGTGACGGGCTCTACCATTGGAGGCTTCTTAGACGGCATCAATCCTTTTACTGAGCTGCTGCAAAAACTAGATTTTTCCTCTTGGATAGACAAAATTATGCAAAGTATAGGTCTGAATAAATAAGCAAGCTAGCGGACTCAGCACCTTAAAGAGGGCAAGGGATTTGCCCTTTATTTATAGATTAATATGGATATAAAAGAGCTAACAAGTAAAAAACAGCAATTCTATGCAGTAATTGCCGAGGATGCAAGCCATTCGCTTTCGCCCTTTATGCATAAAATAATAAATAAATATACCGAAAGCAGCACTCCTTATTATGCTATAAGCGTAAAAGAGCACAACTTACAGCAAGATATCCTCTCCCTAATGAAATATGCAAAAGGGCTTAATGTAACTATCCCTTATAAGAGTGCGGTACTACCTTATCTAGATAGGAGTGAGCAAGATGCCCTTGCTATTAATGCGGTAAACACTATTGCCAAAAAAGGCAGTTTGCTTTATGGCTTCAATACTGATATCTTAGGCTTTAAGGATACCTTGGCTTATTACAATATTGCTGTGCAGGACAAAAAAGCAGTGGTGTTAGGCAGCGGAGGAGTATCCAAAGCAATAGCGTATACTCTACTTGCAGAAGGGGCAACGGTATATATGGCGTCCAGGCAGCAAAATATTGCTCTCCCAAACAGCTTATCTAAGGTAAAATTAACCGGCTATAATGAAATTGATAGCAACATGAATATTATTATAAATGGCACACCTGTAGGAATGGCTAGAATAAAAGAAAAAAGTCTGGTGTCCTTAAAAGATTTTTCGCAATTGTCCTTTGTTTTGGACAGTATCTACACTCCTTTTTTTACACCGCTGCTAAGGCAAGCTGACTCTTTAGGTATCCCTTATGCCAATGGGCTATTTATGCTGCTTGCACAAGGAGTGCGCTCCAGAAGTATATGGGGTGATGCTAAAATTTCTCTGCCAGAGCTTGAAAGCATTTTTCAGGAAATGCAAGTGCACCTTTTAAGTAAAGAGCTGCAAAAATCTAATATAAAGTGCATAGCTTTAGGCGGTTTTATGGGAGTAGGCAAAACTTTTATTGGCAAAGAGTTAGCTGCGGCAGTTGGATATAAGTTCATTGACTTAGATAAACAAATAGAGGACAAGTATAGACCAATTTCGGAAATCTTTGCTTGTGACGGGGAAGAATATTTTCGCCAAATTGAAGAAAAGGAATTAAAGAGCCTTGAGCTTAGCAATGTTGTAATCTCTTTAGGCGGCGGTATTTTGGCATCAGATAAATTGGCTAGCTGGCTCAAAGAGCGCGCTTTTTTAATAAATATACAGCGGCCTTTTGAAGATATTGTAAAGAATATCGGCAAGGATACCTCCCGTCCTTTAGCTGCAAATCATAAGGACTTGGAACAGTTATATTATATGCGTAAAGAAGCATATAAGGGTAAAGCCCATATCAATATAGAGGCAACTATGGATGTTAGGCAAAATATTATTGAAATATTAAAACGCATCATATATGCTTGCAATACCGCTCTTTATCAGAGGCTGCAAGGCACTGCTATTTAGCTTTTCGCCAAATTAACTTGTAGAATTAAGAATTGGTGCTTGTAAAAACAAGGGCGTAAATTGACAAAACAAAATTATCAATATATAATTAAGTGACATAGCAAAAAAGGACTCTTTATGAAAAAGTTTTTGGTGGCTATTCTTATTTTGATACCTGTTATAGTTTTGCTTGCCCTTGCTGCAACAGGCGGGCTAATTAAGATGTCCATTAAAGTAGAGGCAAAAGATATTATTATAAAGGACTTTAGCAATAAAGAGCTGCCGCTTGACGAAACCTATTTTTTGGACTTGGTCGGGCAAGATTGTTTGGAAGTAGCGGTGCAGGTTATCCCCGCTATATCTTACAATCTTAATGTAATTTTTCGGTCTACCGAAGAAAGCGAAGGCCATGTACAAATAGAACGCTTAGGCTCAACCCCTTTTTATAGAATCTTTCCTTCCGACTCAGGCGTGTGCGATCTCCTTGTTATTGCAGAAAACAATGAAGAAGTAAAAAAAACTATTCACTTTTACATTACCACTAATGAGCTAAGCGAAAAAGAAGACTCTTTAATTGTACTTACTGACGAGAATCGGGATTTAGGCGGGCAAGTACTAAACTTAGACGAAACCTATAACCTGACAGGGCCTGCCTGACTCTTTTTAGATTGCTATCCCGTAGAAAGTATTGGCAATAACCGTATCTATTGGACTGCTGAAGATAAAGACATTGTTTCAATTGACCAAAACGGTGCTATGTATCCTACAGGGCTAGGCGTTACGCAAGTTAGCGCACAAGTAACGGATAAAGCTGAAAAAATGCATACCTTTACACTTAGGGTAAGCACTTTGCAAGCTATAGCTAAGGTAGATAAAATATATTTAACGGAAAATAACCTTAGAACTGATTATATTCTGAATAATGTATTGCTACAAAAAGATTTAACGGTGCAAAAGATTGGCGCTAAGTTTAATGTATATAATTCCTTAGGGCAATTGGTAAAAATTATCCATTTTGAAAAAGTTGAGGCAGCAGAAGCCGCTATCCTGAATAAGGATTACCTTAGCACTATTTATATAGGTACGGGAGGGCAGCAAGTTCAAGCTGGTTACTTAGACTTTGATTATAAGATAAAGCTGGAGGGGCTTAGCTTTTTATCTAGCAATACAAGCCTAGTGCAAGTAGATGAGCAAGGCATACTTACTCCGCTGCAACAAGGGCAAGCTATTATCAAGGTGTTTTTGAATGGGCAATTGCTTGACAGCCAAGATGTAAAAATAAGCGCAAGGGCGGCAACTTTTAGGCTGACAAGAGATAATCAAAGCAATCGGGTAGGAATAAAGCAGGAATATGTTTGGGCTTATAACTGGCTAAATTATGATAGCAACAATAAAAGCGTGCTCAATCAAGAATACTCTCAACAGCTCCTATACTCCCGACTTGAAGAGCATATTAACCACACATATAAGGGCATCAAATATGCTAAAAACAGTGCGCGCCATATTGCAGACAATGGCAAGAAAGTACCGATAGAGGATATATCTCTTTATTGGGGTGTAGATAACACAAATTATGCGTCAACAGATCAACAAGGTAATTTGACTTTCTATAAGCCGGTATGCGGCAATGAGGTTACCGTGCTTGCTTTTGAAAATATAAACGGTATTAAAACTAGGCAATCCCGCCGATATACTTTTAAGTTTATTGAAGATGAAACTGCTATTAATGTAGAAAATATTGCAGAGTTTAGAGGGGTAAACGAAGGATATGCTCTTTCTACGGTGCTGCATAGTAATGTTGTTCTTGACCCTAACAAGCCCGCCCGGTCTCCTTTTTATCTTATTGGAGAGCAGAAGTTTAGCATAAGAGCTAATGTTTACGGTAATGGAAAAATACTCCAAGGCAAAAAGGGGCGCGGTTATGACCGTCTGATTGACATTACTTTGCAAGGTCAATATCTTGATTACTCTAAAAATATTGAAGCACAATTGCAACCTTTAATGATAGAAAACCTTGAAATAGATGGGTGGGATGCTTCGCAACCTTATGAGGAAGCTAATGTCGATAACCTTATTCAAGATATGATTGGAATTAGCTATTACTATAATCATAAAAACAAATACTTTAATTACCAAAAAAATGAGCATTTGGACGAGCCTGATACTTTAAGAGATTTAAGGCTGGCAAAAGCAAAAATAAAGTTTAGATACTGCTATCTTCATAATGCAGTTAAAGGTATTAACTTCCGTGAAATGAGTAATGCAGAAATTGAAGGCACTATTTTTGCCAATATGGGTCTTTCTGCAATAAATCTGGAGCAGTATTACAGCAACTTCTCTACTCTTACTATTAATCGTGTGGTGATAAGGGATACCGCCGGAATTGGCATAAGCAGCATTTTATACGATAACAATTCCCGAATGAACTCAAGCGCTAATCCTCCTGCTAAAATAATTATCAAAGGCTTCTTTGATGCATATACTTGGGCACCTATTGACGGCTTTGGCTCTTTAGGCAAAGTCTTTCCCCGAGAAAACCTTGACGGGCTGCCTGCAGGTATCAATGCAGATGCTGTGTATTCTATGATTGAGGTGGGGCTAAGAGATATAATGAAGCAAATGATAGAGCAAAGTGGGCTTACCTTATTTTACAATGGCAAAAAATATGCTCACCTAGCTATACTTTCGCTGGGCTTATGGGCCAACTCTGACCCTAACAGAATCACGGACGAAACAGGGCTTTATAAAAAAGTGGTATTCAAGTTTGATAAAAAAAGTGTCTTTAAGACAGAAGCACTGCCTATTCCATTTAACATAAATATGCTTGAAGCAATGCTGGGCGTAGAAGATTTAACTAAAAAGTCTGTGGTGGTAAGCTATGACCTTACCAAGACCGAAACTCCGCTATTGCCTGATGCTAACTGCCCCAGCAATGCAGCTCTTTATCAAAAACTTCAAGGGGTTGATGTCTAATCTGTATCCGCGCCTTGCAATCTTGCGTATAGCGCCTTATTCGAAGGGATGCGACTATCGGGTAGAATCTTAGTATCGCTGTCTGTCACTTTATATGTGTAATAGTAGTTGGGCTTATTAATAATCAGCGGATCGCTTTTATAAACAAGTTGACCGACTATTTGCCCTACCCATCCCAAAGTAAGTACCCCAAATATCTTATCATTATTATCCAGCACAAATGATTCCTTGCTAAATGCGACAGTTGTATCATTAATTTTTCTAGAATCCACATGCGCCCATAGCCCAAAGAAAATTAAAGCTAAATTGCAATATTCTTGACCGTTATAATTTACAATTACTTTTTTTTCTCTAAATAAATCAATCATTATTTTATCAAAATTCTTATTGACATTATCCAATAGCGTAGCATATTCAGGCATTGCCTTTTTGGTCGCCTCCATATCTATTAACTTATCCAAAACACCAAAGTTAGTCGACTCAACCCAAACATAGGCATCATAAAAGCCCTTGATTGTTATTTGCGGAATATAATTGTCAGGATTATACTTATCAATCTTTTGCCCCATAATACCCATTGCTAAACTATCTCTAATCACCAGCCTGTCTAAAGTTATACTGCCTAGGTTAGGACGCAAGTATTCAACTGTAATCCCGGAAGCTTGTACATTACTAATAATACAACCTTCTAAAGTCAAGTTGACAGCAGATGTTTTGTAAAGTGTTATTCCCTCAAAAGCAAAATTAATATAGCAATACTTAAAGGTTACAGCGCATTTCTTTATTTCCTCATCAGTTAAAGGTTTGTTTTCTTCTTTTAAGGCAGCAGTATTATTAGGGCCACTCCTGAGATCGCTTATCCAAATAGCATTTTTCTTTAGCTTTTTATCTGCGTCCTCTGTATCGTCAGCCAAATAGTTGCCAAAAGCGGCAGGGTCATTGATATATCCGCCGGATATCTCAAGATTCTCTAATAGGAGAGGCTTGCCGCCGGCATTGGCAAGAGAGCGCAGGCTTATTAACATAAGAAAATATGATTTTCCCTCTCCTCTTATCTTAAAGCCATTGCCAAAAATATCTTTTACAGGCTCTATAATGTCATTGGCTCTACTATTCCAATGGTTATCTCCGGTGCGAGAAGTGCCATTTAAGTGCTCTTGCTCAAATTCTTTATCATTATATGGTATAGCAAGACTGGTATTGCGCTCGTAAATATCAGCTTGCAAGATTGCAATACGCTCATCCCCATCTACAAAATGCATATTAACACCCTTAGAAGCTCTTACAAATTGTACAATATCAGTAACATTTATTGCATCCTTATCGGAATGTACCTTAAACTCATAAGAGCGGGAAAGACCTGTAAGAAAGCCTTTTTCTATTGTTTCGTAAGCAGTAACCTTTACAGTATTGCCGCAAGCGGCAGGATAAAATGTAACACAGCCTTGCGCATCTACACTTGCCCAGCTAGAATTATTGGTTTTCCAAATTAAATCTATAGATATGTTTTGCTTATTGTAAACTGCGCTGCCCTCTCTATACCCCAAGAAGTAGTTTTGTTTTTCCCCAAAACTATACTTTCCGCTCTCAGTGTTTAGGATAATATCATACCAATTAAGAGCCCATATACGCTCCTGCTTTATACCTTTTAAGTTATCCTCATTGGACAAATTTAGGCTAAAAGCATTGGCTTTGGCATAAGCAATACAATCTAAAAAAACTCTTTTGCCATTGGCATCAGCATAAATTGTAAAAGGCTTACCAATCTTCTTAGGAATAATAGTTCCGTTGGGATTGACAGAGGCAATGCTCTCATCGCTGCTAGAAAACTTTACAGCTAAAGGCGTATTGTCCAAAAAGTCTAAATATCCTGCCCTAACAGTATATCCTCCATTATCAAGATACACCCTTGCTCTGTTTTGATTGTCATAGCTAAAGAAGTTTCTATTGAAGATATCCCATTCGTCCGCCTCAATTTGAAAGACCCTAATATCGACATATATATATTTATCATTCTCTACCCTAAATAGGCTACTTTCAGTACTTTGTTCAATTAACTGCACTTGATACAATGGGCTAAGCGCAATATGCTCAGATACAAAATATTCGTTTATCTCACCTGAATAATAGACTTTGCTGCTCTTTGCAATAGCGTTAGATGTATCAATAAAAATATAAGTGCTATGGCTGCGCCCTTCTTTATCAGTTACAGCCACCCAAATCCTGCTTTTGCCAAAAGAATTGAGGTATAAGCAGCCATTGTCATCGATTTCGGCCACCTCCTCATTACTGCTACCCCAAGTAGCTAAGTTAGACCCAATTGATTCGGCAGGGTAATAGCTAAAGTTAAGCTCATCTCCGCCTTGCACAAATACAGTATCGCCTGACGCAAGCTTTTGATTGTTGTAAAAAATATTTAAAGATTGCAGCACATTAGAAGTAATATAGAAGTCTATATATGCGTTAGCTTCAATATTATTAGCCGCATATATCTTTAATTTACAAAGACCGGGCTGAAGAGCAAAGATATTATATTGGTTTTCTGTGCCTGCAATTTTCTCAACTCTTACCTGTCCGTCATATTCCTCACCTTGAATACATTCAAAGATTATAGTTTTATCATAGGTGATAGCAGGTTTTATAAGCACCATAATTTTTAGGGCATCTTGTCCGATAAGGTCTAGCGTATAAATTGCATTATGATTAAATGGCTTATCGAACTCATCTTTAATCAACAGTTCCTTAACCTCTACAATTGATATGGATTTAATTATCCCGCCTGTAATGCTTAATGCCAAAAGTATTACAACCGGTATAAGCAATAAGACGAGTACTAGAAACTTTTTCATATCTGTTTAACTTTCGTATACTTTTTTTAGGTGCTTCATTCCGTATTCTACTGCTCTATAAGGAGCTAAAGAAAAATCTAATTCTATAAGCGCATACTTGCATGCAGTATTTGCTTCGGCATAGCTTAAAATCTTTGCAAAGTCAAAATCTCCCCTGCCGGGTGTCCTCATTAACTTATATCTGCCCAATACGGTTTTTGAGTCCTTTAAGTGCAGAATCGCCAGCCTATCGCCTAACTTATCCATAAGAGCAAAGTTATCCTCTCCTGCGTAATCAGCCCAGTATAAGTCAAGTATAAACTTAATATCTTGGTCTAGATTGCTAATAAGGATATCATATATATTATGCTTAAACTCAAAAGCATGGTTATGGTAAGCTAAACTAATCCCAAAAGTACGAGCTATATCTTGTGCTTTATTCATTGCTTCACAAAACGCTAAAACTTCGCTCCTATTACCGGGGTCAAATGTGCTGGGCATCCTGGAAAGACCAATTAACTTACAATCGTATACCAGATGTTGGGAACATAAGGCAGAACAATCTTGGCTTATGCTTTCAAAACTTTTATGGGTGACACATATATCTAGTGCATATTTTTCGCTAAATCTCTTTATTAATAAAGGCTCTGCATCATAGACAGCGGACAATTGCACAGCACTTGAGCCTATCTTACTGCAAAACGCAAAACACTTTTCAAGCCCTTGTAAGGTGCGGGCATACCGCCTTAGGGTAAAGAGCTGTACGCCCAATTTGATTTTTTCTTTCTCAAATGTCATACTTATATTTTAGTTCAAGCACTCTATAATGTCAATAATAACTTATGCAAACTACAAAAAGAGCCGCAAAATGCGGCTCCTTTTTTACATAGTTGCAAAACTATCAAGTAATTTCGTTTACTATCTCTATCTTACAATGCAACCTATAGGTACTAGAACCTAACGCAATGCTGGTTGAAATCGTATAAACAGCCCCCACTTCGTTGGTATTGATATTTTCAGGGGCGGTATTATCCCCAAATGTTTCCTCGCTGCCTGTATAAGACCAAGCTGACGCTAAATCAGAAGGCAAATAACGCACAGATCCTGTAGACCAAGGCATATAGTAAGTAAACTCTTGATAATGCTCTATCAGATCTATATAACGTATAAGCCCTGTAGTCCATTCATTGTATACATCATATACCGGTAAATTTCTAAAATCAAATCTTGTGCCTTTCTTTACTTGTAGTATTGGCACTACATTTTGAGTTTGTCCAGGAGGGAAGTAGCAGTCGCTCTTATAGCCATCTAAAATATAAATACCATAAGGCGCTTCTTCTTTCCTTAAATATTTATAATCAACTCCCAATCCCGGTGCAACAACATATCCATAGTCCGGATCATCAGGATGGCGCAGATATGTATTTTTTGTACCATTCTTATTACCATCACCCTTATTCTCATATACAGAAAAGAATATTGTTTCGCCTGTCTCTTGTTCTGTGCTTGGATATGCTCTATTGGTCGTAGGTATCCATCTTATCACTCCTGGGGAGGCAACTCCTTCTGGCTCCTGGAATCCACTAATAAACCCAGCTATGCCTTCGCCGTATGCGCTTTCATTAGGAACAGCAGGCGATTTCATATTGGCAGTAACTACTCTGGTAGTAGGATTAAAGTTTACAGCATATTCCATATCAGGCTCAATTACTTGTGTATACTCTACCATAAATTCCTTATAAGTGTTATCTGAGAAATATTGAGTAATCTTTTCCGGCAAGGCATCAGGATTGAGGTCAGGGAAGGAAAAAGATTGCCCTAGTGCAGTTACATATAAAGTCTGCAAGCTATAATTTACTATATACTTACTACAAGTAGCAAGCTCCCATCTAATTAGCTGACCGCCAATACCGCCCAGCCTTAATGTAGCTTCCTGGATATCTGCCTGATCATCAAATATTACATCTGAAAAGTCCCACTTATTAAAGGTAAATCTATTACCGCTTCCGCCTATACCTTCAAATGACACTTGCTTTCCATTATCAAATGTAATAATATAATTGCCGTTGCTATCCACATTAATAATATTGTGAACTTCAGAATGCCTTGCATTATTTTCCGGCAAATCAATAAACTCATCTATGCCAAAAGGTTTATCCAATATGCTAAATAATAGGGTATTAGAAAGGATATAAGGTACGCATTCAAAGGTCAATCCATAGCTTTGACCGTCTAGATCGACAGAGAAAGCTGTTTCTATCAGCACATCGTCATAATTGATATTGAGCATGTTTCTAGTAGCATTATTCCAGCGCACTTCCATTTTGTAAATATCATCTACGCCGCCCTCTGCGGTTCCCGTTTTGACTAATACATTATCAGGCAAGGCAAGTCCGCCATATTTGATAATAAAGTAATAAGGATTCTCAATCTTCCAACTTGTAGAGCTTGTTTGGATAAGATTGCCGCCCTCGTCCCAGCCAATAGCTACACCTTGAGAAGTGTTATCGTCAACAGTGACATCTTTAATATATTGCTCTTGCATAGGTATATACAACGGAACTTGCTGTTGTCCATCTTTACCTGAAGCATAGCCGGGCATAGTCAGATAAAATCTTAAATAGCCACCTCTATGTGATAACGGCATACCCGAATCCATCTGCATTGCCATAATCAGATTTGTTTCTTCAGGGTCCAGAATTAAAGCACCTTGACTGGTAGCTACCCTATTGTAAGTATATGTAATTGGATCTCCCTCTACAGTATTAATAGTAAATGTAGCATCAGTTGCAAATAAATCAGAGTTAAGCTGAGCAGGTACATCAGGAGAATCGAGATATCTATAAGGTTTAAGTTTTCCAGTATAAAGTACTCCGCCCGATTGATATGCGCCCGATTTAATTATACCAGTAATGCTTTCGTTTTCTACAGAATTCACTACACGCCTATTAAGTACTTTAATTAAGAACTCTATACGCTGAGCGTTAACTCCAGAACCTATTGTGCCGTAAACTTGGGTTATACCGCCTTTTATGCTAAAGAGCTTTTGTGCTTTGGTATTGTCCCAATCTATATCCAGCACCTTAGATATTGCTCCGTATTGGTCAGTAAATTGTGCACTTCCGCTTGTTGGGAAAGCATCTATAAAGGTATCCTTGTTAAATACAAATGGGTCAATTACAAAACCAACTTGTTGGCTGCCGGGTTCAAAAGCTCCAAAATACGGAGTATCTTCAGGATCAAACAATCTATCTGCTACCCTATTAAGGTAGTAAATAGGGATATTAACTATCTGATATCCGCCATACTCGTTGCCATAGGTAGCATATAATCTGCCTTCGCCTTCGTTAAAGTTGATAGCTGAGCCTATCCGTACAGGCAGCTCTGCCTTAAATTGGGTATTAATATGTTTATCATCGTAAGTTACTGCAAAAGTATGCTCTATTTCGTCAGTACCTATGCCTTTTAGCGCAAACTCTTGGCCTTGTTCAAAAGTTACCTCTGTATCAAAGCTTGCACCTACACGAATACCATAGACATCTATAGTAAAGTCATCCTTAGGCAGACCTGATGCATAAGTCATATCATATATGGTCACATCGATGGTCCTTGTAGACATTGCATCAAGTGCTATACTGCCGCCTGAAGCGCCAAAGGTCATATTGACAATAACATTTCTGCCTGTGTATAAGTTGTTCAAATTGGTTGCAACTTTGGTATCGTTATCAAAGATTCGATAGCTACCAGCTGTTAAGTCAAACTCTTTTTCGGTATTGTCCTTGAGCAGCAGCTTAACTCTTCTATAATATGCAAAATCTTCACTTGCAAAGAGCTCGCTATATGGACCAGCATATGGGTCAATAAAGACCTCACTATTATATTCCACATAATCATTGCCTTCGATACTCTTGGATACATATATTGTCTTAATCTCCTTATTGAGCACGGTAACAGGTACTTCCAGAGATTGCAAGGCTGTTTTGCTGGAGTCTTCCTGCATATAAACAGTAGCAACTGCGGCCATATTGCCTTCATAGTTAGAGTTCAGTCCGCTACCATCGCCATTGACGCTCATCACTCTGGCAATATGCGAGTAAGCCCAATCTACCTTAATTGCCATTGGGTCGGTAGCATATTGGAACTGAGCATATACCGTACTTGGCAGGTCTACAAAACCTTCATAAGGGTCTACTATTAATCTTTCGATAGGCTGATACACCCATTGGCCGCCTACCATCGCCATTTCGCCGATACTTAGCAGCTTGCTAGGCTTAACTATAACCTCAACATCTACGCCTTGGAACATTTGTCCTGTCCCGAAAAATGCCTTAACTGTATATCTGCCTCCGATTAAGGTATACCTTAAATTGGAAGTATCCCAGCTGCTAATAGGCAATATCTTTTGAGTGCCATCTTGGAAGAGTATCGTTAGGCTATCATATTCGTCTAAGTTAGCATGCTGATAAACAGTACCTTCGAACTTCTCTATTACACCTACAGCACTTCGTTCTTCAACTATTACATTGACAGCTATAGCTTTTTCTATTCGCTTATCCAAATGCCAGCTTAAACCAACCATAAAGTAAATAGTTTCGCCTTCACCGTTACCCTCAAAGGTAATATTGATATCAGGCATTGGCGCATTCATTACCCTGGGATTCTGCTCGCCTGCTTCGGTAGTGACAACAGGAATATTAGTAATATCCAGTCCTTGAGCAAGCAATTGTTCATTAACGCTTGCACCGTATGGGTCAATAGTAATTGTCTCGGGCACAGTAGTGCTAATTATTTGCTCGGGAGCAATATTAATATAAACAAGGTCATCAATATACCCGAATTTATTATTGCCTATCTTATTAATACCTGTAACAATACCGCCTTGCTCACCAAAGTCGCCTACAGAGAGCCATTCCACCGGTAAGGTAAGCGTTTCGCCTGTATCAAAAGTAACTTCTGCTATCAGCGGCAAGGTAAAGGTGGTATCAAATGCCTTAATCTCTACATTTTCAAAATCTATGCCGTAATCAACGCTAATCTTTGCACGAGGGTTGGTATTAATCACATTAAGGGTAAATTGCAATAGGTTGTTGCCGTTGCCAATAGTAATACCTTTAGTAATAACTGCACTGGGAGTCTTAAAGAATGTTTCAATTATGCTGCTCAGGTCATACAAACAAGGTATATCTTCTACTACGCTATCGTCATATAGCGTAACATTTAAGGCAGTTGGCAAGGTATAATCGTATGGGTCAATCTCTAAAGTGTCGTTAACTAGAGCAGTAGAAACATCAAGCACATAATCGCTAAGGTCTACAAACACCTCTTGCGTCCATATCTTATTGCCTGCTCCATAACCTTTGTTGCCAATCTTTACAACAATCCAGGATTGCTCACCGTCTAAATATATACCGCCTTCGTTAACATAGCGCCAGCTTACAATATCAAATAGGCTTTGGTCTAATGTTGCTTGCTGAGAGCCTTCTATTGCTAGCTTAAAACCTGGCTTATCGAGAAGCTCATTAATTCGAGTTGTAGCAATAAAGGGTATTATATCTTTATCCTCAGGGCTGACTTCTTGTGGCAGTAATAAAGCATTAATAGAGGTTTGGCTAACAGTTATACGCACATTCTTTAATGTTTGCTGCCCAAACAAATCGTCATTGATTGTTACATTGGAATAATAAGTTGCTCCGGCAAAGGAAGAAGAAACTTGCTCTTGACTTATTGCCCAATGAATATCTACCTCTTCAAATATTTCGCTATTGCCGTCAAAGAATTTTACCAATCGCCTTGCAGGCAATACTAAATCTGTAACGCTGTCAAGTTGCAGCGGTTCCATAGACAACAGCTCACGCTTATGCACTCTTACGGTAAAGCCTACTTCTTGAGTGGATTCGCCTATCCCTAACAAAGTAGTTATACTATAATCTTTAACATCGCCTTCGCTTCCCGGCTCAAAATCATCAAAAGTATAACTCATAGCAGGTACATGCCAAGCACTGATTGGTACAGGTATCACTTGATGAGTGCCATCAGCATAATATACTGTTACATCTTCGGGCAATAAAAGGCGATTAGGTTCGCCGTCTTGATATCCGTAAGGTATAAACTCTTGGTCTTGCAGACTGGTAGCTATAATCTCTTTAGAGTTGATAAGCACCTCAACGGTGATTTTTTGCAATTTTCCAAAGTCATCAGCCAGCCAGAAGTATACGCTATATGGTCCTTGTACATATTCGTGCGGGTCATAAACATCAAGCTCAGAAAGGTCTGCCTCCGCAATCCTCCAATTGATAAAGCTATCTTCGGCTGCAGTTTTTACATTGAGCCTTGTAAGAGTTGCCAATGAGGCCTTGGGGTCGGTATTTTCAAATGGGTCAAACCGCACTTGGAAGTTGCCCGATTCTGTTATAATACCGGAGTCATTATAGCTTCCTGGTACTTCTGTATTAACATTAATAACAGTCCTATTCTTTACGCTTACAGGAACATCTATAGTAGCAGGGAGCACTCCGGGGAAGGAATAGGTAAGCTTAATATTGGCTGTAATAGAATCATAGTTGAAATCTGTTTGCGATAAATCCCAAACAAGATTGGTAAATACATATGAGTAGCCGCCTGTATTAGTGTCAAAATCATAATGGAACATCTCAGGAAGGTGAGCCAAATATTTTGCCTCATCAAATGAAAGCGGGTCTATTTCAGGTAGCTCTCTTAGCTCAACAGCTTGTGCAGGGTCTACCAGTCTGGGTTGGATTGTACACTTAATCTTAGTATATTCTGTACCATACTTGCCATAGGTTTGATTAAGAGCATATCCCTTTAGGTAATATACATCTTTTGGATCGGAAGGGTCTGTACCTGCAGGGTCAAAGCGTATGGCAGTCATATCCCAAATAATAGCAATACCATTATTGCCAAAAGAAGTCCCGTCTAAGAAAGATACATATGCCCTATTAGGCAAGAAATCAAGCGGGGTCTTTTGGTAATCCTTATTGGTGGCTCTTCTGTCGTTTTCAGGGCCTGTGCCTTCTGTAAAAGCCCAAGTCCCTCCTACAAAGGTAAAGTCCGAAGGATTGTAAGGGTCGTTAAAGATAATTTCCGAAGGCGGGTTGTAATCTATCTCTCTATCATCTTCTTTAGAAGCGTCAAATCTTATAAAGCTATCAGGTATAGCTTTGGCTACTCTTAACCCAATTCCGTTATTATCTATATCAAGCTCTTGGAAAGCATCATCTTTTAGGCTATGTCCGCTATCATATATCTGATGACCATAGTTATCATAAATAAAGTATTGATTAAGTAGTGTTCTATCTATATCAGTATCATATTCATTAATAATTACATAGCTATTAGATACGCTATATTTAATCCAGTTTTTCATATAATCCTGATTTGCAGTATTGACAACTTTATTGAGTACAATATCTCTCTTTTGCACACTTGTGCAATCTGGAGTAAAATCACCATTGCCCGCAAGTTCATGATTAACATAAGTTACTTCTCTGGTATTCAACCCATCAAATATCCATTCTGTGGTTTTTTGATTTTTATAAGTAGCACCGTTTAGCAATATACTTATACGCTGAACAGTATTTTGATATGGGTCGGATGTATCCATAGAAATCTTAACATAAGCGCCTAAATCAAAGTAATTAACCTCTCGCTCTACAACTCTTGTGCCTATATCTACCAATCCGTCCTCATCTCCGGGGTCAAGCAAAGCGCTATAAACATTTAGCGGATTGCCTGTAACACCTTGTGTTTGAATCATAGAATATGCATCTTGGAAAGGCACTATATGTGCAAGTATAGCACTGGCTTGTCTAAGGACATCGCCAAGCAAGTAAGGTGCGTATCCTATAGCAGTCTTAACAATACCTCCTAACGATTCAACAGCTTGACCAATACCCCAGCCAATTACTCCAGAAGGAATCTTATTGACGCCATTTTTATAAGCAGCTAAGTAATATGTGTAACTTGGATATTTATAATTATAAAGTTCTTCATCGTTTTCATTATAAATATGGCCAACGGGAATATCATTATCATCAAAGATAACGTTAGCCTTTTTTATCAAATCATGAGGCAAAACTACGCTATCGGGATTAATGGCCATTATTGACATCATTTCCATCATTAAGTTATGGATTGTGCCAAATAAATCATTTATAAACATCGGGTCTAGCCATACTTCGATATAAGAAATATCATCATAGATATCTGCGGCACCTGTTTCTATACCTTTATTAAGCCTATTGTAAACGCTACGATCTTGGTCAAGTTGGAAAGTGCCGCTACCAAAATCATCATTATGATAATCAGCATCTTTTATATCAGCTCCCAACCTTATCCTAACTCTTACTATTGTACCTATATCTAAGTTGCTATCTATTTGTGACCAGTGGATAGGTTTGGTAGTTAGCACAACTACGCCTAAGTTGTAAGTATTATTTTCTTTTTCCTTTTTTAATTGTCGAGTTAGCGTTATATTCTTATACTCATATTTAGTAGAGCGGAACTTGACAACTATATTAACATTCAAAGGAACGCCCTTAATATTAATATTACCGGCATTGTCTATACCGACTTGAGGCGCGCCTGTAGTGTAATTTTCTTTAGCAAAATCAATAGGCTCTAAGCCTCTGGTGTCGTCTTTAATTACTGTTTTGCCATCTATCTTAAAGTAAATATATACACCGCTTGCAATAGGGTCGCCGTTCTCATCTACTAAAGTTCCGATAATGCTGCCGCTATTTATAGGTTCTAATACAAAATCACGCTCAACGCTGCCCGTTTCTTTATAGCTAATTATATTGACTTTGCTAATATCAAAATAGCCATCTTTTGCAACCCTTAATGAATGCTCCAGCTTAAAATCTTTTTCTTTAATAGTGCCCGGGGGCATTACATAAGTATAAGAATACTCGCCAAAGGCATTTGTTGTAGTTACAGGCTCTTCATTATAATAAACTGTGGCGGTGGCAATAGGATTGCTGCTGTTATCACGAACAACACCGCTAAAGGTGATATTTTTAATGCTATACAAGGTCATATTGGTGACTACTTCGCTCATCCCGCCGTCAATGGTCTTGCTGATATCTTCAGGTTGGAAATAGCCTGCTTTTTCCGCTCTTATCTTTTTAGATAAGCCATCAACAGATTGTGTATAACCGTATTCGCCCATAATATTGGTTTGGGCTACCACTATATTGTCAATTCGGATATTTGCATTTTGTATCGGATTGCCAAAGTCATCTTTTATTACGCCCTTATATTCAACATTTCTTATCTTATTTAATATAAGGTTGTGCGTAATAGTTTGATTATTACTGTTGACAGTCTTTTTGGTATAGGCCATTGTATGATAATCAGCTTTTTTTGCTCTAATGCTGTGATAAAGGCCTTGTATCGCCTCTACTGTAATTGTGTAGCGAGCCTCATCATTAGTGTAGCCAATTGTTATGGTTCCTTTGACCTCATCTCTTAACTGTACCTCCGTATTAGGCATCAGAGCACCAAAATAGTCTGTTACAGTACCGGTAAAAGTAATATTAGTATAAAGGTCATAAAGCACTAAAGTATAATTGCGAAATACATCAAAGCCGTCTACTTTTTCATTAGTTTGAGTTATTACATAAAACTTGTCTTCACCTAGCTCAAACAGGACTCCTGAAGAAGCACCTATCATAACATAATGCTTGCTGCCTATAAGCCCGTCCGCATATAAGTCATAATAGCCATCTTCGTCAGTAGAACCGATATAGAAGAATTCGGTCTTTTCCTTTTTGCTTACATAGATTGCTACTCCTACGGCCGGTGCACCCAAATGATCTACTACTCTGCCATGGAAATGCACATCGTTATAAATAGCAGTATCTTCTCTTATCAATTTTTTAGTAGGTATAACTATTGAATCATTATAGATATAAGACTCGTTAGAAGCATAAAAAGCTACATTAAAGGTAGTTGATTCATCTTTGCGGTAATACTGTTCCGGACAAGTAATTGTAAGCCTATATCCTTTGCCTTCTGGCAATTTTAAGAAAGCATAAGCACCGTCTTTATTGGTATAAGTAATATACTGCTTGCCGCCGGACTGTTGCACCATTACCTTAGCTCCTGCTACGGGCTCGCCGGTAACATTGTCAACTACATAGCCAAAAACATTGTTAAAAAGCTCTACCTTAGTTTCTTCATCATCTCCAATCAAGGAATCTATTGATAAATCCATAAGCGAAGGTAACACCCCTAGCCTATCTACAATTTCGCCTATTGGTATTGGAATCTTTGGTTTTATAATATGCTTTAGCAGATTCCAAGGTGGAGGCAATAAATCAAATACCATAGAAACATCAAGATACCATATTAGCCCTGTGCCCAGTTTAAGATTTAAGCCGCTATCTTGAATATATACCCCTGACCTAGATGCTTTATTGTCAATTTGCCAAAAATCAACCTCCAGTACATTATTGGTCTTTCGGTTAATCATTAATTTTGTTCTGTTATACCCATTTACTCCTGTGGGAACATCTCTAGGTGATACATAATAATCATCGTAATCAGAATAGTTGCCCCAATCGCTAAAGCCCTCGTTAGAGTTGGGGTCTACCCTTACGCCATAATCCTGAGTGGTCTCAAATGCCTCGCTAAAGCTACGTTGTTGCCAATAATAATTCCTCTTTTCAAGATAAACTACAAATCTCTTTAAGTTGATAGAATCATATATACTGTGGACTAACCCTAAGGTATCCATTGCCATACCGTTGGCATTTAAATTAATCCCTGCAATGCCGCCATACTTATTTAATGCGCTAGCTGAAGGCACATAAGTAAATCCATCAGCAGCATCCCCTATTGCAAACCTAAGGCCGCCTTGAGGCACATTAATAAATACATCATTGCCTACTGTATCAAGTTTAACTTGCACGCTGGCATTATTAAGTCCTGCATAAAAATTCATACCCGCAGAAATAAGTGCAATAGGAGGAAGCATCCCTCCTAAGGAAGGTACAAGAGCTGCAATTACTTCAATATTAGGTAAAATTGAAATGTTTTTATTGTCCAGTACTATCTTGATAGTAGGCAAGCGTTTAATAGCACCGCCGCCTTCTGCATTAAGAAGGCCATCTATTAAACCTCCCACATTTAAGCCTTCGCCGGGGGCAATCAATTCAAAACCTGTAAGCAAGTCGCCAATAAGGCTCATTAAATCAAGGCCAGAAATTGAAGCCCTAAACAGCCCAAGCCCTGATAAATCAGCATAAACTGTATTAGTTTCGCCAATATAGTAAACGCTTAGTAGCGGACGCATATTATAGGTAACATCTAAAGAAAGTTTAGTATTGCTCAAATTGGCAAGGTCCACAATAAGCCCTAAGCTAAGACCGTAAACCAAATAACTGTTCTGCAAATCTAGCTCTATTGCATTTGAAGGCGCACCTATCAGCCCAGCCACTAAGTTTTCCAAACCTGTAATACTTGGAGACTTTTCGCCTGTCGGTTTTTTTGTCTTTAGAGTAATCTCAGCATCTAAAGTCAGTCCTATCTTATTAATCACGCTAATATCTTGATATATAATTGTTTTGCCTGAGCTATCCTTGCTATAATTAATAGTAGTAATAGCATTGGTAGCAAAATTAAAGTGCATAGCGTTAAAGTTATATTTAATCCTAAATGATTCTTCCAGAGTAGTGCCATTTTGAGTAAGTATCAATAGCAATCCTGCTAGGTCATCTTTCTTATTGTAACCAATCTTAAAACGATCAAATTCCGGGAATGCCATACCATCAGTAACAGAACCTAACAAACTAACTGCCAATGCGCCTGTAATAGCTAAGGTAACCTCTTCATAATCTAAAATAAAGTGTAGTAAACTCTGCAATTTGGATAGGTCATCGCTCATTTCGGCATTAAAGATATTGGGAGCGGCATTTTCTATAATCTCTCCATCTTCTTCCTCGCCGATATTACTTATTAGACCTTTGACAAGTTCGCCTAAATTGATACCTGACAGTCTCATATTCGGCAAGCCAAGACCTTCTAGCTGCAAATAGATTGTGCCATTGTTCATCTCGCCTATATAAATGATTCTTGCCATTATCTTATCAAACAACTTGACTTCTAATTCAAACTTCAGCAAATTCAAATCAGCAAAGTCAATAAATACTTTAAGCACAAAGTCAAGCTGCATATCAAGATTGTCGCCTGCTTGCAAGACTATACCTATATCATTGAGCAAAGGCGCGGTAAGTGCCTTCATATCAAAAATAGAGAATAGTTTATCGGTTACATTAAGCGAACTTTCTACCGTTAATTCCAGCTTATAATCGTTTAGGTCTTTATATACATTAAAGTCTTTATTTTTAAAGATATTGTTTGTGCCAAGATGGATATAAAAGTCGCTCAACCCAATCCTAAATGCCAAGTTGCGCTCAATATCAAGTGCCAGGTCAAGAACTACTTCGTCTTCGACCATATCGACAGCAAGCTCAAGAGCGCCGATATCTGCAAAATTGAATCCAAATAAGTCACTCAAAATAGAAGCCACTACATTATGCGCTACTACTATACCTACGGTACCTTTTGCAATAGAAATGCTGTCAAATAATTTTGTTATATCTATACTGCCTATAGAGTCGTCTTCCTCTGCATTTTGCGGTCCGTTTTCGTCTTGTTCATCTTCATCTTCATAGCCTACCAGTTTGGCAATATCGAAGTCTAAGAAATTGAGAAGAGTGGGGTGCCCTATTTTAAGTTTAGGAATACCAAGAGGCTCACATTCCAAATAAAGGGCTGCCTGATAAGCATTTTCGGCCATCTTATTAAGGTTGCCTACATAATATAGTGCAAGCAGCACTTCTCCGCTGGTATCCTTTAGCAATACCTGTGCCTCAAGCCCAAGCTGAGCTATCCCAAAGATATTAATATCTACTAAGACTTCCATTATAATAGTGCCATACATATCGCTAAGGAACTCTAATATAAACTTTGTAGGCACTTCTTGCACATCAAAAAGGTCTGACCAATCTAACAAGGTATGCACCAGGTCAGCAGTAAGCTCTATCTTTAACCCTACTGTAACCCTATCTCTAATTTCGTCCGTAAAGAAGTAATCGTTGAACATACCTGATTCTATATCTTGTTGGAAAGAATTAAAGAAATGGTAATACTTTTTCTGCTCATTCTTACCGTTGGTATCAAACACCAATCCATCAAGCAACAATATCTTTAGATCATAGCCGGCAATATTTTGAGCGGCATCGCCTTCTTTAGAAACCTCCAGCCCAATATACATACCGTTGTCAAAGAACAAGCCTACCCTGCCCTCGTCTATTATTGATCTGATTGCTCCTGTCATATCCAGTTCCTCAGAACTGATTAATCTCTCAAGAGCACCAATAACCTCAGCGGTAATCAATATTGCAATACCTTGCTTGTCAAGCACCAAATCTATTACTAAATCATTGCTGACGCCATTGTCATTATAAAGCAAGTACGCCGCATTATTTAGCTCTCTATCCTCCTCATATGCTTCTGTAAAGGAGCTTAAATCTATCATTTCATTGATAAGGCCGCCAATACTAAAATCAGGAATCTTTAATTTTACTTCAGTACCAAACACCTCTAAACTTACATATAATTCTTGACCATAGTTAAAGATATAAAGCACAGTTTGGGAATGGAACTCTCCTCCGTCAATATCTATAATAGTATAGTGAATATTGCCTTTAAGTCTAACAGATTCGTCAATTTCTGTTTCATCACGGCTGATAAGTTTATTTATTGCCAAGCCCAACTCAATATCTATACTTAACCTTACAGTATGGGCTTCTCTTATATCCAGCCCCATATTGATACCATCAGCAAGGATATGCAGCAGTTGCGAAAAATCTAGCCTGCCTTCATCTAGCCCTATATCAACTACAACTGAAAAGGCCAAATAGATATTCATATCCGAATAGTCAGTATATTCTTCTCTTTCTTCAGGGCTGATTAGCGGAGGGACATTAGTAACTGGTCCCGCAATTGTATCAACTATCACTTCGTAAAGCGTATCAAAGCTGGTGGATTGGCCAATAAGCATCAGTCCTAAATCAATTGAACCTTCAGAGGTGACAGAAGGTAGCTTTATTTCTATCTTAAAATTAAGAGCAGGGGACACATTTACTTCTAGGCCGGGCTTGACAAGACCGTCAAAGTAAGGAGTCAGGTCTACCCCGACCAGCCCAAGCGCAGCAATTAACATCCCTGTAGAAACCTTTATGGTCAAACCATTTAGTTCTGATAATATAAAGGTCACCTTAGCCGCATCCGAAAGTAGCGGGTCATCGCTGTTTAGCAATTCCTGCCAAGCCATATAATAGAGCTCGGCATTTATTGGTTCATCTTCTTCATCTTGACCTTGTACTAAGAAACCAGAAAGGACATTAATAAGGTTTTTGCCATAAATCTTGCTAAGGCCGATTTTATCACCATCTAAGTATAAGTTGCTATTCCAATAGATAAGCTCAAGGTCAAAAGCCTCGCTGGATTTGGAATAAATATGCGCTCTTACCTGCAATCCGTTTACTATATCGTCAAGAGGTATAAGCAATTTAAGCTCTACAACAATAGTATCGCCTATCTCTTGAGCTATTTCAAGTTGCGGTGCTAATGCGCGTCCAAATAAATCTTCGGAATCAAAAAGCTGTGCCAATAAATTCTTAAACTCAAAACTGCCCGTTTCAGTAGCCAGGAAGAACTCCAGGGTAGTCTCCAGCTTAATTATATTAATATCAGTAATGTCAACAAATTGAGTAGAATTGACCTTAATGAGCTGGTCATTACCGAATCTTACAAAGTTTACTCTCAATCCATTAATAGCAACACCTAGGGTAAAAACATCAGATTCCGAACTGTCGCCTATCCCGATTTCTGCACCTACTACTACTGATTTGATATCAGCGTTAGGCACAAGAGACACAGTAGCATGGATATTGCTCATCATAGTAAACTCATTGAGCCCAAGCATTGAGAATAATATATCAAACACCTGTCTTTCTGCAAAGACAAACAGTCCGTTAGTTTGAATTTGTGCAAGCAATGACAATATAGGCAATTCTATTTCTTCCTCATTGCTCTCTTGATTGGCAATGCTATTGTCCGGCTCTTCTTCGGAAGAGGAGAATATCAAGTCAATAACATCAGCCATTCTCATTCTGGAGCCGCCCATAAAGGAGAGGTCTATATAAAGATTGCCGCTCATTACGCTAATACGGGCGTAAAGTTTATTGTCTTTTTTAACTTCGATCTGTAATGCTAAGCTGGTCAAGTCTAACGGATTAAACTCCGCCTTAATATCCAGCACGATTTTTGCAGACTGATTTTCTTCTATATTCAGTGCAATTTGAAATACTAAATCTGTAATTAAGCTATTGATAAACCCGCTAAGCGGTTCGCCATAGATATCAGGTATTTCCTTTTTAGCCGCCACTAAATTGATATCTATTGTTGTAGCTATAGAAATAATAGGAGCAATCTCCTTTATTTCTACATATGCCGCATAATCTAAAGGCGTTGAGAGATGCTTTTGCTCAGGGGCAAGATTAATATTAAAGTCATAGCCGACCTTAACGCTAAATACTATCCCGTATCCTTCTCTGGGTTGGCCTGTTTCGTCAGATGCCCATAATTTTACGCTGATTTCTGCAAGTGTTTCAGGACTAAATAAGGAAAGGTCAAAATGCAAATCTCCAATGGAAGTGACTAAATCTTGTGCATCGGAAGAAATCCCGCCAATCACTCCCAACACAGCAAAGAGAGCAGAGGCGCCTATATGGGTCACCAATCCCTCTCTACTTAGCGTTACATTGATAACGGAAGCAAGTGCTCCTGCTTGGTCGCTGTCATCTATCGGAGCCATATTGCCCAGCGGCACAGGATTGTCTGTTACAAATAGACTTGTAAAGAAATTGACACCGTCGGCTATACGCAATTTTTGAATATTAAATGCCTCGGCATCAATATAAATCGTACCTTCTATATAATACAACCTTAATACAGGCTCATCTACGCCTACTGCATACAAATCTAGCTTGATATCACTGGATAAAATATCATTTATTTTTAGCATAGCTTCTATATGAAGTCGATACTCTGTGCTAATTTGCTCCAAAATCTTTAATGTGGGACGGATATCGAAACCTAAGGAGCCACCTGAAATTAAGGTGCTTATCAAATTGGTAAAGTCATACTCGGCACCTTCGCTCATATCCAAGTTAAAAGTCAGATTAAGACTTGCATGAATTTCGTTGGGCAGTTCGTTTAGGCTTGCATAAGAATCCTTATTTATATCAATATTAACTTCATTATTTTTGAAGTTAACTTCTAACCTGTTAAAGCAAAATTCAAACTCATATTCGGCTATATTTAACCCTAATGCGAATCCCTCATTATTTAAGGTTATAATACCTTCTATATCATTCAAGGTATGTACAATTAACGAGCCGGGCAATCCAAAAGAATTAAGCATAATCACTACTGTATCTTGTGCTATCTGAACAAAAATGCCATTTTCATTAGACAACTGCAAAGTTACATAGGCTGATGCCATAGACTCGCCCGGTGTTTGTTCTTCATTAAGCAAGCGCACTTGATTTAGAATCTCTTCGGCATCCTCAACAGAAACTAACCCAAATAAGCTAAACGCATCTTCAATCTTAACTTTGCCCACATTTAATGCGGACAAGTCTATATAAATAGTGCCATCATCAAGATAGGCGGCTATCAATAAATTCCCGTTTATATCAGTTACGGTAAACTTAAGCTTAAATGCTTTGGCTAAATTGCCTGCAAGAATTTCTTTAATATTTATTGATGCCTCGACATTGTAATATATGGTAGAATGTAAATAGTCAAGGTTCTGTATAATTACACCAAAATCCGTAGTATGCAGGAATTCCATTATTAAATTCGAAAAATCTATTTCGGAGTCGGAATCGGTAGGATATGCCGTCAAATTGATTTCTCCGCCAAAGGACACCTTAACTGTGCTGAACTTATCATTAATTTCTGTATACTCGCTGGGTGACTCCACATAAATATTGGCAGGGCTAAGAGTCAAGCTAGGCTCATGAATTAAAAGGTCCATATACATTAAGTCTTGGAACTCCAGAGCAACTTTTAATAAAAATTCGTCATTGATAATTTCCAAATTGGCTTCAGGGGGAAACTCCGAAACCAAGCCGCTAATATCCAATCCTGCTAGTGTAGAAAGCAAGCTGTAAATAGCTCCTGTAGTGACATTAACTGCAAAGACAGAGCTTTGCAAATGCTTTTGCATAGATATGCCTACAATAATATTGGGAAGCAAAGCTGTACTGCCATCTTCACTATTGTTGATATTGCCCTCTACAGCAAGCGGAGTGGCACCCGAAGACGTAAACATATTTATAACTTGAGATACATTAACAATCTTTATCTTTTCTAGATTAAAGACTGCCGCATCTATATAAATATCAATGGAGCCGTCCGGTTGCCCCATAATATAAAAAGTAAGTATATCACCTTGGTCTTCTGCATTTGGAGAAGAGCTAAGATAAAGGACTAATTGTATATTAGAGAGATTGGATATATCCAAATTTGCTTTTATCTTATAATATACAGTACCTCCAAAGGTATCACCCAAAACTTGAAAGAGTATGCCAATGTCAGATACCATACCCAGCGTACCCAAAATCTTATCCATACGCACGCCTTTACTGTTGCCAAATACATCCAGGGTAAAGCTGCCTGTCAGTTCTATACCTATCTTTGTTAATTGAGTAACTACCTCATAACTGGCTGCATCTGCAGGAGGCTCTATCAGTCCTTCATACTGCCATTTGATATCCAGCGCATCTAATACCAGTCCAAACTTAGCTGTTGTAAATTCAATCCCTATATCTACATGAATAGGCTCTATGGTAAATACTGCACTAACCCCAAAGTCCAGCTCTGCAAGTGCTTCTTCAAGGTCAAGCCCTAACATCAAAAATACTGTAAGCAACACATCTTTGGTAATGGAAAGGCCTAAGCCTCCGTCAGAGAATATTAGGTCTAAGAAAGACTTGGCATTATATATTGGCTCCTCATTTAGAAAATCTTCGTCATATTCATCCGGCGGTGTAGAATTAGTAAAGATATTGCCTACATCTCTTAGCAGTACTTTTCCTATATTAAACAGATTGGTATCAATGTAGAGGTCACCGCTCTCATAGTACACACTTAAAAGCGAGTCGCCTTGACGAGTTTTTCTTAGGGCAAAACTTACTCGGCTATTTTCCATATCAAGCAAATTGATATATGCTTTAAGGCTATAGTATACCTCTTCATCCTCTATCCCTAAGAATTCTAAGAATAAGTTAAGGTCTATATCTTCTAAAAATTGACCTAAAAGTGGAGACAAATCTGCTGTAGACGGCTCTTCATTGGTAAAATAGAAGTAACCTTGTACCTCCAGATATACACCAAGCGGCAAGCCCATATCAGTCATATTATACTCGCCAATACGGGGTACTTCTATAATATGCTTATCTCCGCTGTCAATACTTATATAAATATTGCCTACGGTAAAGCTTACATCAAAGACTTCTATCCCTATGCCCACACTAAGTCCTGCATCTGCAGTTGTATTGATTTCAATTTCCGCATAATTAAAAGTTATGGGTAAATCAACCCCCAGCATAGCCAGTAAAGCACCTATTATCTCGCCTGTTAAGGATACGGATAGACCAGAAGGATTGATTAACAATTGAATCTTAATAGCATCCTCAGGTTCTTGATTTTGAATTAACAAGTCTGCAAGCGAATCCTCTTGGAAAGATAAGGAATTGGCATTGCTTAGCCCGTCAGCCAATGCTTCTATATTAGTGATACCTAACCTAGGCAGACCAAAGAAGCTAAGATCTAGATAGAGATTGCGATTCTTCATATAGATAATAAGCAAGGGAGTGTCATTGGTATTGAGCTCAGGTGTCTCACAATTGTAAAGAACAACTTCTAACTCACTGGCAAGTATATCGTTTATGTTGATATTGCCCCTTATTGTATAGCCTATATACATCTTAAAGTCGCTTAAATCCAGCTGAAGCGCTAAATCTTCTATTAAGCCTGACAATAGAGAATCAAAGAGTTCGTTTGTATAGTAGTCCTCTTGCGTATCTATAGCAAACATCCCCTCAAATTCAACTGCTATATTAAGATTCTCTAACAAAGTATCAAGGGGCTTAAATGAGGTGACATCAAAGTCGCTGGCTATATCCCTTCTGCCTATCAGAAATGCAACTTGCCTAATTAGGCAAAGGTCTAAATCAATTACCGAAAGCTCGGGATTGCCGCTGTCCAAAATGCCTAAATGTACATCCACATATCCATCATCAACTTTATAAATGGATAAAGTAGCAGAACCGACAATATCAGGCATATCAAGCTCTACTCCCAGCAGTCCCATAAGGGCTGTAAGCATCCCTGTATTAAGGATAATATTAACTTGATAATTATCTATTAATATATCGCCGATAATACTGCCTATTACCTCAAGAGGATCGGCGCCTTCACCTTGTTCGTCTTCAAAACTGATACCTTCTTGCATCAAATTGAACAATGCTTGCTCTAAATCTGACTCCATTTCTGAATCGCTGCCAAAAAGACCTGAGAGCATATCGCTAATGCCTACATCTTCTATATAAAACTTTGGCAGCGGTCCAAGCACAGAAAGCAAAGGTATATCTTGCTCAAGATTGTGCAATGAAGATAAATCTATAAAGACAGTATCGTCTTGTCCGGTATAGTAAATATGCAAGATTTTTTCCCGCAAGCCGGATGCGCCCTCCGGAATATAGACAATTATTGTCAGCTCTGTATTGCCAAGGTCTTTAACATCCACATTGGCATTGATTTCATACTCGAATTTCAGTTCGCTATCTACGGTTATACCAATATCAATCAAGAACTTCTTAGTAATGCCTGCCATAATCCCGTCTAGCCCTATTATCACTCCTTCTTGAGTGGGCGAAAGACCTAATGTAAAGTCGCCTGCTAAGTAAGCATTAAACTCTGTAACATCCTTAATATCGGTAAAGCTTTCCCGCTTTGCTTGAGTATCTACTGCGCTAAAGTCAAAGTTGGGCTCATACATTACTCTAAACTTATTGATATTAAATCCTGCCCTAAAGCTATCGCTTAGCTCAATACTTACATCCAGCCTATTAATTAAATCCGGAATACTGCCTGTACCCGATTCAACCCTAAGTCCCTTAAAGCCTAAACTGATACCGGGTGCAATCATACCCATTATTTCGTTCAAAGTAGTATTGTCCACAGTCAGCACAAAGTTGCCGCCGGTTTTATGCCCGGGTAAATAAAGCACATCCTCTCGTAAGAGAATCTCTAAGAGTGCTATTATATCCAATCCGCCCTCTTCTTCATCTCCCTCCTCATTTAAGGGAGCAGGTAAAGGCTGCGTTGTTCGCATATAACTTGGGTCAAATAAAGCAAGCAAAGTTTCTGAACTGAACAAAGCACCGGTAATATCTATCCCGCTTAGCTTAATATCAGGCACAATCCTGCCATATTTATCAGTTAGCGCAGACATATCCAGGTATAGGGTATCCCCTATCAAGTAGCCTCTAACAAATTGCTCATCTTGGAATGTTAACAAAAGTTCTGCTCTATTAAGGGTGTTATCAAAGAAATCTAAACTAACTTTAGCATCTAAAGTAAAATCATATTTAGTTGCGGTAGGCATTTTAAGAGGAATTTGACCTACAGCACCTAAATCCAGCAAATCTTGACCCAAAACATCATTTAGCGTAATTATGGTATTATCTTCATTTTCTACACTAAAGCTCAAATTAGTTTCGAAGTTTAACAAGCTCCCTTTACTATAAACTGAGCCAAAAGTCTCCTCGCCAAGCGGCGTCCTGGAGAAATCTATAGTTACCATATCCCCTTCTTTGCCTATTTTAAGAGGAGATACTGTAATATCTAAATCAAACTCCTTTTGAAGCTGATTATTTTTAGGATTTTCTTTATCAATTACTATCGGTGTATCGATAGTAATGGAAAACCCATTGCTAACAAATGCATCCTCATAATCTCGTACGCCTAAAACGGGCATTATAGTAGAAATAGCATTGACATTAGCATTCATTATAGGCCAATCTTTTTCAATAATGCTATGTAATCCAAACCCAAGTAATTGGTCTAGCAATCTATCTATATCAGGCAATCCAAATGCCGCCCAGCTAATCTCTTTTACTTCTTGACCCAATGCTGCGGACAGAATAGCCAAAACCAGTTTGTTATTTAAGTTTGTCAGTAGCCAAGTTAACTTTAGCGGTGCAGAGATAATCTGAGTCTTGCCGCCATCGGCAATCGTCTGCTTGTAATCTTTCTCCCAAAGTATAGTAGACGCAGCCGACACGCCTGCATCCAAAACATCTATACCTGTATTGCCCGAAATAATGCCCGAAACTAAAGTAGTAGGGTCAATACCTGCAGCAGCAAAGGTATCCACAAGAGTAAGTACCAGCTCGGTCATATTAAGCTCGTTAAGGTAAAACTTATCTTGTCCAACTACAAGGTAGCCGATAGAACGATAGTAATATAAACCAAGGTCCAATCTGCCTGTAGGCACATCCCGTGCCTCTAAGAAAAACTGAGTTGCATCATTGTCAAAGATATTGATATTGCCTTTAACTACTACTCTATAATCGGTTACCGTATTGGGCACGACTAAGTAATTTTTGTAATAATAATGAAAATCAATATCAATATGTATCCACTCGTCTCCTGAGTTTTTCTGGACTAGAGATTTATTCCTAATTGTGTCAGAAATTGTTTTTTTAGCAGTAGCGGCATCAATCTTGTTTTCAATATCGCCTTCTGTTTCCTTTGCCTCACCGGTTTTAATCCCCGAATCTAAATCTTCAGGTTTCCTTTCCGAGCACGCTGCGATGGAAAAGAGCAGAATTAAGCATAAGACTGCTAGCAAAATTCTTTTCGTCACGCTGACTTTCATAGATTACCTCCTCCTAACTCATTTTAGGATTTGACAGGCAATGTGCTTATCCATTGCTGTTAATTTTCTTAAATATTGGATTAGATTATTCTTTATTCGAATTGTAGTATTATTTTACTATACACCTGATAATCTGTCAATAGTGTATTTTATGCTATATTATATATATA
>CAYSNP010000003.1:0-90301 GCA_964432485.1 uncultured Christensenellaceae bacterium
ACCCTTTTGCAAATAAAAATACCTAATTTTTTAGGCATAAATACTAATAATAACGCTATTTTTTGAAATTTATATAAAAATCAAACTAAAGTTGCTCCTAAAGATTATGGTGATAGTTTCTAAAGACGGGTATTGCCTTTAGGCATTGCTGTTGGCATTAACGGTAGGTTTTTTGGGGTCAGAGAATAATTATAGAAAATAATACATATTGACAAAAATAAGGTGCTATGATAAAATTAAACTAGCAAAATATTTGGGAAAATATCTGAAGCTATAAAAAGGAGTGGCTATGGCAAAGAGAAGTATAATCTTAGTTGCCTTTTTAATAATTATATCGCTATCTTTAGTGCTAGCCTCTTGCCAAGAGCTACCGGAAAAAAAGCCGGATTACTCTGCAGTATTAGATAAATATTCAAAAGCTACTCAAAAAAAGGCTACCGCATTTGTCAATATTGATTTTGATATGAACTTTTTTCTTAATGTGACTGACTTTACAAGCGGCAATCAGTATATTAAGTTCTCGCAAATTGGCGAGTTTGATAGGATTGACTCTGGCGGAAAAATTATTGTTGATATAGACGCTTATGCTGACAAGTCGGATATGGGGCTTATTCCTATTGCTTTAAGGTATAAAGGGTTTAACGAGCTAGCTGATGTAACTGAAGATTATTTTAAAAATAAGAATACAATAGCCAGTCTTTTGTTGGGCTATGACGGCAGGGATACCTACAATATGAAAGCAGGATATTATAAAAAAGGGAAGGAAAGGGAGTATCAAGCATTTTACGCAATTAATCACGGAACAATAGAGTCTTATCAATCGGCGCTAATGCTAGCATCCAGCCAAAAAATTATCCCTAAAAATATTTTAATGCTAAATGATATTTTTAGCGTTGTATCTAACCCCGATTATCTGGTAAGTGATTGCGCGCCCACCAGATATGATGAACAAGAGCACGCATTTCTTTATTCATTTATATTTAATAATCAGGGATTCAAAGAGCATATATTTCAAATTTTTGAACAAAAGATACTGAGTTATCTTGTAAATGAATATAATTCCTACGCTCAAGAAACCTATGAATATATAGAGGACACCATTAGAGAATGGTTTAATATAGAAAGCACCTATATGAAAGCTAGGGCCAATTCGGACTTAGAGCTTACCGAAACGGAGTCGGGCATTAAGCTGAAAATAATAGTGCCCAATAGAGATGTCAAGTATATTGCCAACCTGCTTTCTCCCGGTAGCGGTGAGGAATTTTCGGATCTAATCAGCAATATAAGTATAAATATAGATATTAAGGTCAATGAACAGTATTCTTATGAAGAAGATTTACCGCTTGTCAGCTATTCGGAGCAAGATCTTTTTGCCAGCACAACCTTAAATATTGAAGATAGAGTTGTGATAACGATAGAGGATTTGCTAAGATTGACAGAAACAGAGTAATATTTATATTTTTTATTACGATAATGTTAAAAGGGCAAAAGGGCAAATGCCCTTTTTTCTAACCTAAATCCTTATTTTTTGCTTGGAATAGCAATACTTATAATCTATTGGCTATCATTGGCTATTGCCTGCTCGCTCTCCTTTGCCTGCTCGCTCTCCTCTGCCTGTTCGCTCTCCTCTTGTTCAGATAAGGCCTCGTCAGAGGGTGCAGAAGGAGATTCCTTCTTGCGCATTAGAATAAATTTATTGATAGGAAAAGCTATTAAGAAGCCCGTTAACTGGCAAGAGATTTTTGCAATAGTACCTGCAATATCTGTATTGGGGATAATATTGCAAAGAGCATTATTCAGCAATCCGCCTAAGTAAGTATGTATACCTATTATTGTGGCAAGTGCTAAGATAACAAAGCCAAAGGCACTAAGAAAAATATTGTTGGTAGATTCAAAAGTTTTCTTAAAATTGGTGATAAAAGCTATGCTTTGTCCTACCACCGCAGAGCTGGCAAATGCAATTAGTGCTCCAAGTCCGCCTGCATGAGTGGGATAATCAAAAATAAACCAAGATATATGCCTGTTAATACCTTTAGCAGGCAAAATATAGTTAAGTGCTACAAACAATATAGTTTCGGTTAGTCCTGCAATAAGCGAAAATAAGGTATACTTAATGAATTGCATTAAGTTAACATTCTTAGCAAGCAGGGCTTTTATTTTTTCTTTCATTGTCTTATCCCCTAAAGTTACTGCATACCATTCTAACATACTTTATATCGATATTCAATACAAAAATCCGCTAATATCACAGCGTCATTGAATGAATCATAAACAGGATAAAAAGTAGCTCGGATTTTGTAATTATTAATTTATGTTTTTAACTTATAAAATAAATTGCTTATTGACTATCTTGCTATATCGTGTTAAACTTTGCTTAATGCTAATACTACAAGGAGGATTGTATGGAACAAGTTGCACCCATTGCCGATAGGGTTTCGGCACGCACCAGATGGACTTACACCTTAGGCGGTATAGGTAGAGATATGGCTTATGCGTTATATTCTACTTATTTGCTTACTTTTATCCTTTTTACCAAAGGGGTGGATGATAAGCAATTCGCGGCAATTAGCGTTATTTTGATTGTATGCCGAATCTGGGATGCGATAAATGACCCCGTTATGGGCGGAATTATAGAAATCACCCGTACCAAATGGGGCAAGTTCAAACCATGGATATTAATTGGCGTTATTACCAATGCTATTGTTTTGTCCTTAATATTCACCTTACCTATTAAAGGCTGGGATTTTGTTATTGCTTTTGTGGTAATGTACTTGCTTTGGGATATTACATTTACTATGAATGATATTGCATATTGGTCAATGCTGCCTTCTCTTACCAGCAATCCTAAGGATAGAGCCAGTCTTACCGCTATGGCTAACCTATTTGCTGCCATTGGCGGGATAATTGCTGTGGGCGCAATCCCTATGCTTACCGCAGGTGAGGCGACAATAGGCGGCAATGCTGTTACTGCTTACGCGGTGATTGCAATAGTAATATCAATACTTTTTGTCGGCTGCCAAGTGATGACCGTAATTGGTGTACAAGAAAAACCGCAAGCGTTAGAAACAACCCAAAAGATGGGCATCAAGAAAATGATTAAAGTGCTTATCAACAATGACCAACTGCTTTGGATAGCCTTAGTTATGTTGCTTTATAACTTAGGCAGCTCGCTGATTTTGGGATTTGGCAGCACCTATGTGTATTTCGAATTTGGCTATAATGGCTTCCTGGTTACTGTTTTTGTAGCTGTGTATGCTGTTACCAATGTAGGGGTTGCAATAGTGTATCCTAAATTAGAAGCAAAATTCGCAAGAAAGACACTACAAACCGCAGGCATAGCGGCAGCGGTATTTGGTTACTTGCTGTTTTTCTTTACCGGCATCCTGTGGCCAATGAATTTTGTATCGTTATGTGTGGGCTTGGCGTTTATCGGAGCAGGGCAAGAGCTTTACTATATGGTACAAACTATTGCAATAGCCAATACTGTGGAGTATAACGAATGGAAAACAGGCAGCAGAGATGAGGGCTTAATCTTTTCGGTGCGTCCCTTTATGGCAAAGCTGGGCAGCTCCTTACAACAGCTTGCAATTATGGTGGTCTTTTTAGCAGTTGGGGTAACGGGTATAACTCAAACAATTTCGGACGCTGAGAATAATACAGCCAGAGGGCTTATTACCGAAGCAGAGAGGCTGGAAATTATCAATTCTGCACTTGACAGCTCTACTGCCAATATGCGCCTTGCTCTTAGGGCGGCAATGGTTTTCTTGCCTATAATACTGTTAGTTGCTTCCTATATTGTGTTTAGGTCAAAGTATAAAATTGACGAAAAGTTCTATAACAAAATGCTTGCCGAAATTGCAGAAAAGAAAAAGGGAGAAGGGCAAGACTTTATAGAGGCAACTTGGAAATAAACAGTTAAGTGCTGTTTTCGGTAGCGCAGGCTACCGAATAGTATAAAATAACAGCTATCTAGATTTTTGCTATCAATATATAAAAATAGAAAAGAGGGCATAAAAAAATGCCCTCTTTTTAAGAAAATGTTGAATTAGCACCTATTTAGTAAGTTTGTTATTAATCCTTACTTAAAAAGTATCCTTTCTGCCGCTTGCTCTGCAGTTAAGGGATTGCGCTTGGTGCCGCCTTGAATGCTTTGCGCCTCGTCGATGGTCCCGCCCTTGTTTTCCACTCTTTCTTTAATAGAGTAAAAGACCTTCTCGCTGCCCGCCAGCTTTGCATTGCCTTGCACGGTAAGCACATTAACTTTCTTACCCTCAAGCTCTGCCTGTTGCAGGAAAGCATTGATAGCGGGAGGGGTTGCGCTTGCCCAAATGGGAGTAATCAGATAAATAAGTTCCGCACCAGCAACTTTAGCGCTGATATCTTCTATCAAATTGGAGCTCTTGCTACCAAATGCTGCCAAAAGAGCTTGAAAGTAGCCAAATATATTTTTGGAAAAAGGTTTTTCCTCTGCTAAAAACAAAAGCTCTCCGCCTAACTTTTCTTGCAAATATTTAGCTGCCGCAGTACAGGAATCAGTATATGAATAATAAACTATAAGTTTCATTTTAATATCTCCTAAACTTGTTATACTTAATATATAAATATAACAATACCTAATTAATAGTAGCATAGCACAGGACTGCTGTCAATGCTTTTTGTAAAAAAGTGATGTCCATTTGTAGTAATTTTAAGCATTATTCAAGACTTTTCACATTTTTATTAGTTTTTGTATAACATAATATATGTTTTTATGTTATAATATAACAATAAAAGAGACAAAAAGGGGTGAAAGCATGTCTTCGCTTTTTAATTATAAGAAATTCAATATTGCTTTGATAGTTTTTCTTAGCTTGCTTGCACTACTTTATGCTTTTCTGTTGCTTCCTGCGCTGGCAAGCACAAGTTTAGAAAAAATAGGCGCGGCTTTTAAGATAATTGATGCTACAGACTGGCTTGCTCTTGTTTTGATGTGCATATTTTTAATAGCTAGTATTGTGCGCCTTTTTAATGCCCGTAATAATACTATTAGAGTAATTTGTGTGCTTATCTTTATCTATTTTGCAGTAGTCGCTGTGCTCAACGCCTGCAGGCTGGAAGGTTTATGCGGATTGCCCTACGCTATTATTAGCGTTGCCATCTCATTTTTAGCACTAAAAACATCTAGGTAGCTTTATTTTTAATACCAAAATAATATTAGGTGGATTGGCAAAGACAAGAAGCAACCCTCTGCGGGTCTGGATTGCTTCGCTTCCGCTCGCAAAGACGAATTGTAAAGTCTTTGCGAGGCACAAAAGTGACGAAGCAATCCAGGGCAATTATACACGCTAAAGCGTGATGAAATACACTTGCCTAAATGCAAGTGATGAAATGCATTTACTGTGTAAATGGTGAAATACATTTGCGTCCCGCAAATGATTAAGGAGAGGCTCTGGAGCTAGGCTTACGCTAGCAATTCTTAACCTTACTTACAAGTTAATACTACAATACAATGTCGCCTTTAGGCGATACATAATGTCAATGCGCTAGCATTGATACATAATGCCACCGCTAGGTGGTACTTCTATGCACGCTAAAGCGTGATGAAATGCACTTGCTGAACGCAAGCGATGAAATACATTTACTGCGTAAATGGTGAAATACATTTGCGTCCGCAAATGATTAAGGAGAGGCTCTGGAGCTAGGCTTACGCTAGCAATTCTTAATTTTACTTACAAGATAATACTTCAATATAATGTTGCCTTTAGGCAACACATAATGCATTGCATAGCAATGTACATAATGCCACCGCTAGGTGGTACTTCTCTGGCGGGCAAGATAATAACTTGCTTATTTGCTTATTGTTTGATATAATTTGGATATTATTTATTTGAGGTTTGCTTTTGATGCACAAATTCAGCTTAACATGTCCTGTCGACGGTTTTTATCTTATTACTTCTCAAGTTCAGTCTGCAATAGTTAAAGAAGGCATACAAAACGGTATAGCTATTGTTTTTTGTCCTCATACTACTGCCGCTATTACTATTAATGAAAATTGTGACCCCTATGTACATAAAGATGTAATGCTAGGCACAGATAGAGCTTTTCCTAACAGAGAGGAGTTTGAACACGATGAAGGCAATTCTGCAGGGCATATTAAATCCAGCGTATTTGGTGCAAGCGAAACGCTGATAATAAGCGATGGCAAGTTAATACTAGGGAAGTGGCAAGATATTTACTTTGTAGAGTTTGACCCGCCCAGAGAACGCAATTTTTATGTAAAATTAATAAGGGGATAGTATATGATAGACGAAAGAATAAGGACTTTAGCAAGAAACTTAGTTAGCTACTCTTGTAATGTGCAAAAAGGCGAAAGGGTGCTGATAGAAGCATCGGGAGTAGACACTCCGCTTATAACTTGCCTTATAGAGGAAATATATGCTGTAGGCGGCTTTCCTTTTGTATCTCTTACAGATAGTAAGGTGCAACGCAGTTTGCTTTGGGGGCTTACAGAAGAGGGCGCAAAAGACCTTGCCCGCTTTGCCGCTTTTCGTATGGAGCAAATGCAAGCATATATAGGTATCAGAGGGGGACAAAATGCTTACGAATTGTCAGATGTGCCTCCGGAGAAGCGCAAGCTATATGATACTTTGTACTCTCATCCGGTACACCATGACCTTAGGGTAGGCAAGACCAAATGGGTGATATTGCGTTACCCAACCGAAGGGATGAGTGCCCAATCTAAAATGAGCACCGCGGCATTCGAGGACTTTTATTTTAAGGTATGCAACTTAGATTATGCCAAAATGGACAAGGCTATGGAGCCGCTGCGCAAGCTAATGCTGGCAACTGACAAGGTGCATATAGTAGGCAAAGGTACTGATTTGCGCTTTTCCATTAAAGATATAGGTGTGGAAAAGTGCTCAGGACTAAGGAATATCCCTGACGGAGAGATTTATACCGCACCTGTGCGTGACAGCATAGAAGGCAAGCTAGCCTACAATACCCCCTCTATTCAGCACGGAAAAGAGTTCAAAGATGTTAGCTTTACCTTTAGTAAAGGCAAGATTGTAGGAGCTGTTGCCAATGACACAAAAGCACTTAACCATATTTTAGATACGGACGAAGGGGCACGCTATATAGGGGAGTTTGCCTTAGGAGTCAATCCTTATATAGAGCAGCCTATGGCGGATATCCTATTTGATGAAAAGATTTTCGGCAGCTTCCATTTTACGCCGGGGGCTTGCTATAAGGAAGCATATAACGGTAACGAAAGCGCTTTGCATTGGGACTTAGTTTGTATTCAAACTCCCGAATACGGTGGTGGCGAAATATACTTTGATAATGTGCTTATCAGAAAAGACGGTATATTTATACCTAGTGAGTTGCAAGGCTTAAACAGAGAGAATTTAATATGAAAAATAAAGAAAAAAAGCCGGACACCTGGAGTGCGCCTTCGGGATTCTGGTATTCTATTGTTGCAATAATCAGCAAGATTCTACTGAAAATATTTTTTCGTCACAAGGTAGAAAAGAAAGTAAAGCTGGAAAAAGGCAAGCCTTATGTGATTATATCCCACCATGCAAGTCTTATTGACGCTGTTATAATGATAGATGCAGTATACCCTATTAAGTTTAACATAGTTATAGGCAAAGTCTTTGTTATAAGAAAATCGCTCAAGTTTATCAGCAATGCTCTAAAATGTATACCCAAAAGTCAATTTGCCATAGATTTGCCTGCAATCAAAGCAATGCAAAGCGTTACTGCTGACAATAGAGCGGTAGCTATTTACCCCGAAGGCAAGGTAAGTATAGACGGAAGGCAACTGTATTACTTGCCCTTAGGGATAAGCAAGCTAATTAAAATGCTGGATGCCGAAGTAATAATGGTAACCTCTTACGGGTCTTTTTGCGCTAAGCCCAAACATGGCAACTCTTTTAGATTCGGCAAGCTAAAAACAGTGGTGGACAGCTTGATTACAGCAGAGCAAGTAAGAGAGCTATCCAGCAAAGAGATACATAGCAAAATAAGCAAAGCGCTAGAGTTTAACGACAACATTTATCAGCAAGAAAATAATATAAGATTTAAGTGCAAGAACCCCGCTTTGGGTTTCCATCGCTCGCTTTATAAGTGCCCAAAGTGCGGGATAGATTACCAAATGCGCTCCACCAATACGCATCTTATTTGCAACTCTTGCGGCAACAGCGTGCAGCTTACGCAATATGGCAAGCTAATCCCTGAGGAAGGAAGCATTGCTTTTGAGCGTATTGATTTATGGAATGAATATCAAAGAGAGGCTTGCAGAGCGGAGCTGGCGACCGATGATTTTTACATAGAAACTGCTTGCGAATGTTCCTTTTTTGCAGATGATATGCAGGAGTTTGAGCATGTGGGGTGCGGCATAGTTTATATTGATAAGGAAAAGATTGGCTATCGGGGCACATTTAGGGGACAGCCTTATGAGTATGCTATCCCGCTTAAGAGTCTGCATACCATAACCGCAAAAACAAGAGAAAGTATAGACCTAACTTGTGAGGGCGGTATTTTAAGTTTGAACTTTACAGAAAATAAGTATGCCGCTAAGTTCGAACTTTTGGTAGAAGAAAACTATCGCCTTAATGTGCTGAAAAACTAAAAAGCACAAACTTGTTTATTTACAATTTCTTTTAATTAGTATATAATGATATTGCAAAAGGAGAGCTTTTATGGATAATAAAGCAATAGGTGAAAGAATAAAATACTTGCGAGAGATATTAGAATTGTCCCCTTCTGATATGGCTAAGCGCATAGGTATATCAGCGCAAGAATATCAGCGCTACGAGTTAGGCGAAAAGGAGTTTACATTTAGCTTCTTATATGCAGTAGCAGACCAATTAAACATTGATATTATTGAGTTGCTTACGGGAGAAGGGGCAAGGCTTTCTTCTTATACGGTAGACAAGGCAGGCACGGGGCTTGCGGTTTATCGTAGAAAAGGCTTTGATTACTTGCAGCTTGCAGGCAAGTTTAAGGGTAAGTTGGCGCAACCTTATGTGGTAACGGTGCCTTTTGACAAAGAGCATTCTGATAGTGAGATATATACTTCCGGGCACGAAGGGCAAGAGTTTAACTATGTGCTGGAGGGCAGTATAAAAATCACCATTGACGGCAAATCCGAAGTATTGCATACAGGCGATGCGGTTTACTATGACAGCGGCAAGCCGCACGGTATGGTAGCCACAGGCGGCAAGGGTGCAAAGTTTTTAGCAATTCTGATAAAAAAATAACCTATTGCTTGATAGATTAATTGTTTTAGTATATACCTTATTATAATAGTTAGCATACTAAACTTATCCAGAAATTAACAATGGTTGCTATTGACTTTAGATGCTCTTAATGTTACATTAATAAGGTATTAAAAAGCACGAGGACCTATGATAAAACTCTTTTCCAACCTCAAGCCAATGGCTGTTATGCTGTTTTTCGTAGTAGTATTGGTTGCGAGTCAGGCTATTGCAGAACTGTATCTTCCTGATAAAATGTCTGATATTGTCAATGACGGTATTTATCTGGAATACGAGCCAATGTACGAATATTTGGAAATGGAAAAGCCGGGCAGCATTGGCTCTATGGATAGCACCATTGAAGGGTACGATGATGAGTTTATGCCTGTATTCGAAATGCAGGATGGCTTTAGCACAATAGACTTGCGCAAGGGGCTGGCCATTGTAGACCCTACCCTTAATGTAGATTTTGAGTTTCAGGATATAGCGGTAAAAGACAGCAAGCAGCTTTTTGAAGAGATTTTAATCCCATTTTTAGACGGACTCGACCCCTATCAAGGGGATAAAAAATATGAAGATTATGACCTGGACGACCAAATAAAGATTCAGTTTGCCCTTAATAGATTAATTAAATTTGCTACCCTAGTAGATAATGAGGGGCGAGATACTTTTACAGTAAATACCTTTTTAGATATCAAATCAGAGACCGGCACAGATGAAGAAAGCGATATCTTTCAAAATGATACCACCCGAAAGATACTTGCCGCTTGCTTTGTAATGATGAAACATTCGCCTGACGGAAATGTGCTCCCTATCCCCGTAGACGCTCAAGGTGTCAGGTTGGCAGTAGATGCCTATGGCAGGGCAATAGAGCAAGATAAAGTAATATACAAATACGATGACGAAACAGAACGATATTCCGTTATGCCCGATTACGAACTTATTATTTGTAATAAGGTATTAGGGTATGCTTACAAGTACAAGAACGGCGTTAAGTGGATAAAGAACAGGCTTGGCAGGACTGAGGACCAAGCTCAAGGCGATGCTGACGAGTTTAATAAAGGGCACGGAGTAATGCCGGAAGAGCAAAAAACTTTTTGGCGTAAACTTGGCGATATACTCAAACTTAGCCCTACGGGCAGACAAGATAAAGAGGAACTTGCTAAAAAGAACGGTAAAACTTATGAGGACTTCTTAAAGCCGGACGGTACTACTATCCAAAAGGCGGATATCAGCTTTATTTTGAAGCGAGGGGGCAATATGTTAGCTCTTACGCTGTTTGCCTCTGTTTGTGCCATAATAGCTATGCAGTTTGGCTCAATTATTACTTCACGCTTTTCTGCTAAGATTCGCAGTCAAGTTTTTGCAAAGGTAGAAAATTTTTCTCTTGTGGAGTTTGACAAGTTTTCTACCGCCAGCCTTAACACCCGCTCCACCAATGATATCAATCAAATACAAGTTATCTTTTTGCTGGTTATCAGGACAGCTCTTGCCGCCCCCGTTACCATAATCGGCGGCACAATCCTATCGTTAGACAAGAGTCAGGCAATGACAGCTATCTTGCTTTATCCGTTGCCTATATTGTTTATTGGTACTGCTGTAGCAATAAAAAAGGTTCAACCGCTATTTATAATCATTCAAAAGCGGGTGGATAAAGTCACTTTGATAATGCGGGAGAACCTAACAGGCGTAAGGGTAGTGCGAGCATTTAATCAGCAAGCTAAGGAAAAGGCTCGTTTTGGAGAGGAAAACTTAGCCCTTAGCAAAGTAGCAACTACGGTTTTCAAGTATGTAGCTATCCTTGCTCCTTTGATTGCGGTAAGTATGAACTGTACTATGCTAGGCATTATTTATGCCGCCGCAAAGGGTATAGATGACGGTACACTTGACGATGTGGGCAGTATGATGGCAGTAATTCAATATGCCACGCTGATTATGTTAGCGTTGGTAATGCTGGCATCCGTTGTAGTTATGGTGCCTCGAGCCCAAGCCTCTGCAAGGCGTATAAATGAAGTGCTGGAAAGCGATGTGGCAATAACCGATGCCAAAGGCGCAATAGACAGGACCAGAGAAGAAGGTTGTGTAGAATTCAAGAATGTGTATTTCAAATATTCTGCTGATGCAGAAAAAGATATTTTATCCAATATTACATTCAAAGCCCGAAAAGGAGAAATTACTGCCATTATTGGCGGCACGGGCAGCGGTAAAAGTACGGTAATCAATTTAATACCTCGCTTATATGAGCCATATGCAGGCACGATTTATGTAGGCGGTCAGGATATTAAGAGTATGCCGCAAGAAGCACTTAGGGATAAAATTGGCTTTATACCTCAAAAAAGCGTGCTGTTCAGCGGCACTATCCGAAGCAATTTGTGCTACGGTGATAGGACAGCCTCAGATAATGAGCTATGGGAAGCTCTGCAAATTGCGCAAAGCGATAACTTTGTTAAGAATAAAGAGGGCGGACTGGACAGTATAGTAGAGCAAGGCGGACGCAACTTTTCCGGCGGACAAAAGCAAAGGTTGTCTATTGCAAGAGCTGTAGTTCGCAAACCGGAAATCTTTATTTTTGACGATAGCTTTTCTGCACTTGACTTTAAGACAGATAAAAAGTTGCGAGCGGCACTCAAGCCAATTACCAAAAACAGCGCAACAATTATAGTAGCCCAACGCATAGGCACTATTATGGATGCGGATAACATTATAGTATTACATAAAGGCAGGATAGCGGCACAAGGCAAACATGCCTACCTTGTGCGCAACTGTGATGTATATCGGGATATTGCGCTTTCACAAATGAGTAAGGAGGAGCTAGGGCTGTGAACGAGCATAACGATAACAAACCCAAAGGCATGGAAATAGATATAGCTAAATCGTTAGGCGTCAGCACCGAGGTTCCTAAACTTATTCAAAAAGCAGAAAACGCAGGTGTAACCTTAAAGCGATTGGTAAAATATATGAAACCGCAAGCAGGAGCTCTTATAGCAATGGCATTGCTTGCGGCTATTGGGGCTTGGTTTGCAATTTGGGTACCTGATATTCTAAAGAAAATTACCGATTCGCTGGTAGAAAGCATTCAGTTCTTTAAGTCAGTAGATTTACATTATATTGCCAATATTATATGGACTTGCGCCGCTCTTTATTTTTTGGCATCCTTATTCCAGTTTGTAAGCGGACTTATAGGCGCAAGTATGAGTCAAAAGGCTGTCAGAAGGATGCGCAACGATGTTAAGGCAAAGCTGGACAAGGTTGCGCTTGCCTATTTTGACCAAACTCCCGTAGGCGATATAATGAGTCGTGTTACCAACGATATAGAAGTGGTAGCTATCACCTTGCAGGAAAGTATTGTACAAGTCATTACCGCAATTATGACAGTAATAGGCGTCTTTACAATGATGATGCGCCTAGACCCTGTACTTGCGCTTATCTCTTTAGTTAGCGTGCCCTTGCTCTTTTTTACTTCCAGCATAATAGTAAAAAAGAGCCAAAAAGAGTTTGCTTCTATGCAATTTTATATAGGCAAACTAAACGGGCATATTGAAGAAATGTATGCAGGACATAATATAGTAGAGTTGTTCAGCAGAGAAAATGACTCTATAAAAGACTATGAAGAAATAAACGAAGAGTTGCGCAAAGCTACCAAAAAGGCACAATTTTTAGCAAGCATTGTTTTGCCCAGCATTAAGTTTATAAACAACCTTGCATATGTTGCTGTTTGCGTTATTGGCGGTATCCGTGCAGGCAGTGGATTGATTACCATAGGGGATATACAAGCCTTTATCCAGTACACTCGCCAATTTGCGCAACCTATAGAGCAAGTTTCTAATATTGCTAACACCATTCAATCTGCGCTAGCGGCGGCGGAACGAGTATTCCAAGTCTTTGATTTGGAGGAAATGGAAGAAGATAAGGTTACTAAAGTGGATATTAATACCATTCAAGGTAAGGTGGAGTTTAAGAATGTGCGCTTTGGTTACAGCTCTGAGCGCATACTTATTTCCAATATGAATCTTAAAGTAGAAGCGGGCGACTCCATAGCAATAGTAGGCCCGACAGGAGCGGGCAAAACTACCTTGGTCAATTTGCTAATGCGCTTTTATGAGCTTAATTCAGGCGAAATTACCATAGATGATATCAATATCAATGACTTTTCCCGACACGATTTGCGCACCCTATACGGTATGGTGCTGCAAGACACTTGGCTGTTTAACGGTACAGTTGCCGAAAATATAGCTTATGGCAAAAAAGATGTTACCAGAGAGGAAATAATTGAAGCTGCTAAAAAGGCTTATGCGCATCAGTTTATTATTACTATGGAAAAAGGCTACGATACAGTGCTAAATGAGGATGCCACCAATATTTCGCAAGGGCAAAAGCAGTTGCTGACCATAGCAAGAGCAATCCTTAAAGACCCAAAGATAATTATACTTGATGAAGCAACCAGCTCTGTGGATACCCGAACAGAGGAGTATATACAAAGCGCAATGCTGGCAATGATGGAAGGCAAAACCAGTTTTGTTATAGCGCATAGGCTAAGCACAATTAAAAGCGCAAAAGTTATTTTAGTTATGAGCAATGGCAATGTAATAGAGCAAGGCAATCATGAAAACTTAATGGATCAACAAGGTTTCTATTATGACCTTTACAATTCACAATTTGCCGGTATTCCAGAAGAAGAAATGCAGTTAGGATTTTATCAGTCTTAGCAAAAAGCAATATTATCAAGCAAAAGGTTTGAATTTTACATAAAGCTATGCTATAATTACAGCAGTAGCTTGACGGAGGACCTATGCCAACCTTTTTTAATGCTGTGTTTGATGATACAGTTGCACCCGTTGCCCCTATTGGGTTTATTATTTGTAAAGGTGCAGAAGAGTTAGGGGTAAGCATCGATAGGTTTTTGGTAGACTGGTACAATCAAGATATAGTCAAAAAAAATAATAAATTCAAAAAAGATACCTTTATAATAGACTCGGATTTCCCTCGGTTCACCACAGGCGACGGCAAAGCAATTATTAACGAAACAGTTAGAGGCAAGGACCTTTACATTTTAGTGGATGTAGGCAACTACTCCAAAAAGTATAGCTTATACGGTATAGAAAACTCATATAGTCCCGATGACCATTTTGCCAACTTAAAAAGAGTAATTTCGGCAGCAGGAGGCAAACCTGAGCGCATTACCGTAATTATGCCTATGCTTTATGCAGGCAGACAGCATAAGCGGAGCACTAGGGAATCTTTGGATTGCGCACAGGCATTGCAAGAGTTGTTTTCTATGGGCGTAGCGGATATTATTACTTTTGATGCACACGACCCAAGGGTGCAAAACGCAGTGCCTCTTATGGGGTTTGACAACTTTTTCCCCACGTATCAAATATTAAAAGTTGTGTATAATCAGTTCAAAGATATAGACTTATTAGGCGGCAATTTTATGATTGTTTCACCTGATGAGGGAGCAATGCCTCGCAATATTTACTATGCCTCGGTGCTTGGAGTAGACTTAGGTATGTATTACAAGCGAAGGGATTATGCTACTGTAATAGACGGACGCAACCGCATTGTAGCGCATGAGTACCTTGGCACAGATGTAGCAGGCAAAGATATCTTTGTGGCAGATGATATTATAGCAACAGGAGATAGCATGTTAAGGCTATGCTCCGACTTAAAAGGAAGAGGTGCCCGCAAGATTCTGCTGGCTTGCACCTATGGCTTATTTACAGAAGGCTATGACAGATTCGATACAGCATATGAGCAAGGTCTTTTTACCTCGGTAATAGGTACCAATCTCACTTACCGCAAGCCTGAGCTCTTATCCAAACCGTGGTATATAGAAGCTGACCTTGCCAAATATATAGCTTATATAGTAGCAAGCTGCAATCATAATAAATCTGTTTCGCCCTTGTTAAATAGTGCAGAAAGAATTCATGAATTAATAGGAAGGTAATGCAAATAAACGCGATTTTATCAATAAAATTGCGTGCAGAAGATTTTCAAATTAACTTTTCCACCAAGGCAGAATTAGACTTTAACAGATTTGGCGCTAATATTAAATTCATTACTCTGGAAGAAGGTCTGTTGTTTGAAAATTCTATAGCTGTCACTGCAAGTAACAAATTAGCTATTTATAAAGGGCTGGCTAAGCAAGACCTTAGCGATGCAGCTCTTTGGATTAGTGAAATTGGACTAAGGCTGATGCAACAAGGGAAAGTCGTAATAATAGAAAAAAATGCAAATAAAATCAATGCTTTTGCAAAATACGAAGATACTAATATAGGATTAAATGGTAAATATCTTAAAATATCATATACTGACAAAGAGGTTAATATAGATTTTGAAAAAGTAAGCCTTAAAAGTAAAGATAAAGGTATGCAAGCGTCTTTAAAATTACATTGTTTTAAGACTTTTGCATCAAGTTAGACAATATCGCCCACCTTTACGCACATTTAACAAGTGATTATTAATAATCATCTTAAAATGAAATAAAATATAATTAGAGAACTACAAAGTTTATCTGGAGGAGCTAATGGATTATTCCAAATTTTCCAAAGAACAATTCGAAGAAATTGGCATTTTTGAACTAAGGCATATTGCAAGAGAGTTAGGCGTTCGAAGCCCTACAAACAAGAGAAAAGGCGACCTGATAGAGGAGATAATGGAGACTTGCGCCAAAGGTCCTGTCCCTCAGCAAGAGGGCAAGCCCCGTCGTGGCAGACCGCCTAAGGCAATATTCAAAGAAGCCTTAAAGCCGCCCAAAGCAGGAGTATATCAACCAAGAATTGAGATTGGCAGGGAAGAAAAGGTAGCTTGCGAAGATGCAGTCAACCCTCAAGAGCTGGAGACCCGAAACGGAGTACTGGAGATTATGCAAGACGGATACGGTTTCCTTCGTGCCAAAAATTATGAGTCGGGCTTAGGCGACAGCTATATTTCTGCGCTTAAAATCCGTAAAAGCGGACTTAAAAAAGGTGACTACGTAGTAGCAAAAGTAAGACAGGCTTGCGAGAATCGCCCTGCAGGGGTAATTGTTGTGGAAGAAGTCAATGGCAGAAAACCAAATGCCGCTTACAACAGACCGAATTTTGATACCTTGACTCCCATTTACCCTGATGAAATATATAGGTTAGAGATACCTGCTATTCGCAACGACTTTGCCATTAGATGCATTGATTTAGTAGCGCCGATAGGCAAAGGTCAGCGTGCAATGATAGTTTCGCCTCCTAAGGCGGGCAAGACCACCTTGTTAAAGCTAATTGCAAAAAGTATCAGTAAAAATTATCCAAAATCTCATTTAATGGTATTGCTGGTAGATGAAAGACCTGAGGAAGTTACTGATATGCAACGCTCTATCAGCGGCGAGGTGATATATTCTACCTTTGACGAAATGCCCGAACATCACACTAAGGCATCAGAGTTGGTGCTAGAAAGAGCAAAACGCCTGGTAGAGCACGGTGAGGATGTAGTTATTCTTATGGACAGCTTAACAAGACTTGCCCGAGCATACAATATGGTTATTGCACCAACAGGCAGGACGCTTTCCGGCGGCATAGACCCCGGCGCTTTGCACAATCCTAAACGCTTTTTTGGTGCTGCCCGCAATATAGAGTTTGGCGGCAGCCTTACCATTATAGCCACTGCGTTGATAGATACGGGCAGCCGAATGGACGATGTAATTTATGAGGAGTTTAAGGGCACGGGCAATATGGAGATTCACCTTGACCGCAAGCTGTCAGAAAAGCGCATATTCCCGGCTATTGACCTTAACCGCTCAGGCACAAGAAGAGAAGAGTTGCTCTTAACCTCAGAGGAATTGCAAGGCATTTGGTCAATTAGAAAAATGCTGAGCAGCGGAGACAATCAAGAAGCGGCTGAAAATCTTATTAATATGCTGGTAAAAACTAAAAATAATAAAGAGTTTATAGAACAACTTAATATTCAATTGTTAAAGATTCAAAAGTCGGGTTATACTCTTAGATAACGTCATTGCGCGGCACAAAGTGCCAAAGCAATCCAGACCCGCAAAGGCTTGCTCCTTGACTTATCAATCCCACCTTAACTTTTTGCCATAGGCAAAAATATCATTATGAGCTTCGCTCATAATATCATTTGCTTGCAAATATCATTTTGCAACAAGTTGCAAAATATCATTATTTAAGCAACGCTACCGTAAGCCTTGCTCCCTTGCCCTACCTTAATCATTTGCAAAAGCAAATGTATTTCACCACGCTTTAGCGTGTATTGCACCATTTATGCAATAAATGCATTTCACCACTTGCGTTTAGCAAGTGCATTTCATCACGCTTTAGCGTGGATTGTTGCCCTGGATTGCTTCGTACCTCGCAAAGACGGTTGGGAATCCCGCTCCTTTGGCAATCATTTTCATATAGAATATATATAATCAATAAAAGCCTGGTATAACTTTACTTGACAAGGCAAGGTTTTATGCTAAAATATTACTATGGCAAAAATAACAGAAAAAAAGTTCACAACAGTTAAGAAAAGCCAAAAGATTGCCATGGGAATAGGAGACTTAGGCTATTGCCTTATCTCTAGTGCTTTTTCTACCTTTTTTCTTTTTTTTGGCAATGTGGTGATGGGGATTCCCGGCACGCTTGTAGGCATTGCCATAGCTTGCGGTACTCTTTGGGAAGCTGTTGCCGAGCCTGTGCTGGGGTATTTTACAGATAACAATAAGGATAGGTTTTTTGGCAGGCGTCACGGTTTTATTATTTTAGGCATCTTTTTTATGGCGGCGGCTAATATTTTTGTATGGTCTATCCCGCAAGCATGGGGGATTGTTTCTAAGTTTATTTATTTAATTGTAGGAATAATATTGCTCGAAAGCTGTCATACCCTATATGCCACTCCCAGCAATGCATTAAGTATAGATATAAGCGATGACTATAATGAACGCAGCAGTATTCAAAGCTATAAGTCCGTTTTTTATATAGCAGGTATGCTACTGCCTGCACTATTGCTAGGTTATCTCCAACGCCCCACCGATGCTTTTCCTGACGGGAGGTTTAATCCGCAAAGCTATCTTAATTTAGCTTATTTGGGCTCTGCCTGTGTTTTAATATTTGGTCTTTTTATGATATTAGGTACTTATAGCCATGTTCCCCGCCTAATAGGAAACGCTCAAAGAAATGCTGACGAGGACAAACCGCCAAGCGGAATAAAAGCTATTTACAAGGCTTTTTTTACTTCTATTAAAAATAAGAATTTTAGAAGTATAGTCCTGGGTTATTCCATATCTATGATGGCTTCCACCTTTTTAATAACCTTAGGCTTCCATACCCTCACTTTTACCTTTAAGACCACTTCTACCCAAATGTATTTGTTAATTTTTCTGCTGTTTGCTATGACTATACTCGGACAGCCCCTTTGGCTGTGGATATCAATAAAAACAGAAAAGAAAAAGGCTCTTATGGTAGGGCTGTCTACTACGCTGGTAGGAAGCGGCCTGCTTTTTTTGATGTTTCTTTTCCGTGCAAAAATCAATGCTATATTGGCAAGTAACGGGTTTGCGCTTATCTTTATGGCATTGCCGCTAATGGTATGCGGACTGGGCATAGGGGTATTGTTCTCCTTGCCTTTAGCTCTGGTCGGCGATACCGTAATAATGAGCAAGGCAGAAACTAATAAGGAAAAGGCAGGCACTTATGCAGGCTTTATGACACTTGCCTATAAAGGCAGTCAAGCAATTGGTCAGCTTATTATTGGCGGTCTTCTTGATGCCATTGGTTTTAGAGAAGGTAGTTATGCGCAATCCCCCGGTGTGGAAAGTGCTTTAGGCTGGATGTTTTGCATAGGGGTAGCTGTTTCTATAATTGGCGGTATACTTGCCTTTAGCAAGTTTAGCCTAAAAAAAGAGGATGTAAATGCTGTAATGGAGAAAATACAAGATGCTTAGTCTTACCCCCAGCACAGATAAAGAGCTTTTGGCAAACTTATCGAAAGAGGTCTTTCGGGACAACTTTTATTCTAATGTAGGCTATGTATTGCTTTGCGATAACAAGAATGCAGGGCTTGCCGAGTTTAGCGTAGGCAAAGTTTCTCGGTTTATCCGGGCTGATGTAAAAGAACAATATAAGGACAAAGGGTATAGGGATTTCTTTACCCGTGCTATACTTTACCGGTTAGGGCAGGTGTCGCCGGAGATAGAAATTAGCTACTATTCACCCTACTTTGAGCAATTTGGTTTCAAAAGATATGGCAAGGACAAAATGCGTATAGATACTCGCAATTTAGTTTTTCCTGCCAACTGTGCGCATAAGGAGTAATATGCTAGAAGCTAACAATTTTATAGAAGACATTATAGTAAATGATTTGCGTTCGGGCAAATGGAAAGAAATTATTACCCGTTTCCCCCCAGAACCTAACGGTTATCTGCATATAGGACACGCCAAGAGTTTGAGCATTAACTTTGGCATAAAGGAAAAGTTTTGCGGCAAATGCAACTTGCGCTTTGACGATACCAATCCTCTAAAAGAGGAGGATGAGTATGTTCAAAGCATTATGGAAGATATTAAATGGCTGGGGCATGAATGGGACGGGCTATATTATGCCAGCGATTACTTTGATAAGATGTATGAGTGCGCATTGGAGCTTATCAAAAAAGGCTTAGCTTATGTGTGCGACCTTTCCGCAGAAGAAACACGGCAACAGCGAGGCACTCTTTGGCAAGCAGGTATAAACAGCCCTTACCGCAATCGTTCCGTTGAAGAAAACCTTGCGCTTTTTACCGCTATGAAAGAGGGAGCATATCCCGACGGTGCAAGGGTATTACGGGCAAAAGTGGATATGACCAGCCCCAATATGAATATGCGTGACCCTGTAATGTATAGGATATTGCATAGCAGTCACCATCGCACGGGCGACAAATGGTGCATTTATCCAATGTATGACTATGCGCATCCTTTAAGTGATGCTATAGAAGGGATTACCCATTCGATATGCACGCTGGAGTTTGAGGACCATCGCCCGATATATGATTGGTTTTTGGCTCATCTTGATTTTCCCGCACCTCCTCAACAAATAGAATTTGCACGCTTAAATATTAAAAATACCATAATGAGCAAACGCTTTCTAAAAAGGCTAGTAGACAATGGAGCGGTGGAAGGATGGGACGACCCCAGGATGCCTACTTTGTCAGGTTTGCGCAAAAGGGGCTTCCCCAAAGATGCCATTAACGCATTTTGTGCCGCAGTAGGAGTAGCCAAGGCGGATAGCGAAATAGAAGAAGCTATGCTAGAGCACTTTGTAAGAGAAAACCTTAATAAAAATGCATTGCGTGCAATGGCGGTAGAAGACCCGATAAAAGTTGTGATAACCAATTGGCAAGAGGGGGCAGTTGAGCAGTTGCAGCTTGCCAATCATCCCCAATATTCGGAGTTAGGCTCACGAAGCGCCAATTTTTCGGGCAAGTTATATATAGAAAGAGAGGACTTTGCGCTAGCTCCCCCCAAAGGCTATAAAAGATTGACGCCGCAAGGTACGGTGCGCCTTTGGGGAGCGTATATAATAAAGCATACAGACTCAAAGTTTGACAAGGACGGCAAGATAGATACCATTTATTGTGAGTATTTGCCTGAAAGCAAATCGGGCTCAAGCAACGCCACTATAAAAGTAAAAGGTGTTATTCATTGGGTAGATGCAAGTAATTGCGTACCCATAGAGTTTTACAATTACCAATCCTTGCTGATTGACGAAACCGAGGAGTTAAAGGATTTTGCGGACAGGCTCAACCCCAACTCCCTTTTTATAACTAAAGGTTTTGGCGAAGGCTCTCTTGCGGGCAGTGCTAACGGTGATTGCTTTCAGTTTATGCGCAAGGCATACTACAAAAGAGAATCGTCGCAAAATGCATTGCGCTTCAATCGTATTGTAGAGTTAAAAGATAGCTATAAACCTAAAGGATAATGCCCCCTTCTTTTAAGTTATTTGCTAAAAATAATATGCAATAACAAGAAATTATCATAATCCTATTGATTATTTGCAATAAAGATTATATAATAGATTAAATAAGGAGCAGGAATAGATTAACAATTCGAGGAGCAAATATGGCACTATGTAAAATATGCGGCGAGTACATAACAAAGGATATGAAGAGTTGTCCTAAATGCGCTACCCCGATTTCTGCCGATTACGATTATCAAACGGCTCTCTCAAATATTGAAGATACTTATAAGAAATTCGAGGAAGACCTAAAAGTTTATGTAGACCGCTCTAAGCTTACTTACATTTGTTCTCTCTGCGGCGGAGTCAACCATATAGATAGGAAAAGATGCTTCCGCTGCGGCAAACCTCGCCCCAGAACAGAATATATTAAGGCACTAAGATCTCTTAAAAAGAAAGTTGCCCCGCAAGAGGATGTTTTTGAAAAGCTGGACGAGCCCGCTAAAAAAGTTGAGGAAGAGCAACTTGAAAAGATTGCTCCCGCTATCCCGCCTCCTGTAGCCAGCCTTGCAGAACAGCAAGCTCAGCTTGGAGCAGGCGGTTTTCCTTTAGGGCAACAACAGCAAGCTGTCCTTTACCGTTATGAGACAGGACCGGCTCAAACCCGTCCTGTATCTCAACCTTTTGTTATTGTGCCTTATGTCAATCCTACGCAACCTCTTTATCAATATGACCCCGAGCAGCTTTATAGGTTTGAACCTTATACATATTTAGAAAACTTAGCAAAGGCGGAAACACAAAAGACTTATTTGCAAGGCCCTGCCCCCACACCTACGGATTTAACTATTTTGCGCGCAAAAAGATTGGAAGAAATTGAAGAAATGTCACGCAAAATTAAAGAGCTGGCAACTTTTCGCAAAAAAGCTATGAAAACACGTAAAAAGAAAAAGCGCTCCTCTGACTAAGAGCCGGATTATACCTAATTGCTGTAAAAATAAGCATATTCTATCTTTTTAATATAAAAATAGTAAAAATTCTTATTTTGCTATTGAAAACTAGATAAGATTATGATATTATTTATAAGCAAATAAAAACTAAGCCCAATAAGTGCATGTTTTTATTGGAGCAAGCTTTGTGCTTAATAGCAGATATAGAAGCCCTTGGGATATGATTTGGCAGGACATTCGGCCTTTTTGCTGATTTTGTCGATGCTGATAAGTAAAAAGAATAACATACAAAAATATAAAAAACTAAAAAGGAGTTTATTCAAATGGCAAAAAAGAAAAAAGTAGAAGAAGTAGTAGCAGTTGAACAAGCACCCGTACAGAAAAGACCCAGCGTTTCTTTTAGAGTAATGAATAATTGCGGCCCTGTACCTATTGCAAAACCTGCTGATTTTATACAGCTTACTCCGATTGTTCAACCTGTAGCATTGGTACCTTATTCTACACAAGCCCAACCAATGGCTACTTTTGACGACGAATATTAAACCCATTTTACAAGAGTAACTTACCTTATTTAATGCGGTTTAATAGCCATTGCAATACAACTTAAAAATAATGATTTTTTTAAGTTTGTGTATTGCGTAATAGATTTTTGTATGTTATAATCAGTTAGAAAGCAAATCATAAAAATTATTGAAGGAGGTAATCCAATGAGCAACAAGAGCAACATTGCGGTAACACCGCGTGAAGTCGCTCCTACACCAGCTCCTGAGTCTGCAATTCCTTATAACGTGACCTCTAAGATTAAAGTTTCGCCATATTACCTTAGTTTTTTAGAAAGCTATGATAAAAAATATGACGAAATGGTTTCTTATGGCTCCAATGGTCCTGTTGCAGCAAGTTATGCTCAACCGGCATCCAAGGCAAAAAAGGCAAAGAAAGCATTGGCATCCGGCAGCGTAAAAAAGAGGAAAGTTATTGTATTTTTGGTACTGGTGTTAATGGCGGTAGTATTGGCAGTAGGAGTGTTGGGCTATTTACAGCTTGACGCTGTTAAAGAGTATGTAGGTGTCTTAAATGCCAATGAGGAGGATGTCTATTTCCATGACCCTGTATTTGGAGCATTGGAAAAGTGGGCATCTGATTTTGTACCTAAACTTGGCGATTCTGTCTATTATGATAGCTATCTGTCTACCATACAAACTGACAATATAGCTATTACTATTAGCTTATATGTACTGCCTGCAGCATTGGTACTTATTGTTTTATTTGCAATTATTGTAATTATTAAAGCATTAGTCGCCCTATTGAGCAAAAAGGATTGCAAGCTTGGCTTCCTATCCTTACTTACCGCTATCTTTGGCTTATTTGTAGCCGGATGCGGAGTTATTTGGAATAATATGGGGTTTGCTGAAATAATTAACTTTATCAAGATGGATGCGGCAAATGTAAGTGCGGCATACGGACTTTACGCTCTGATAGGCTTGCCTCTTATAGCAGCAATACTCAGTGCGTTCGCTTATAAAAAAATCAAATAAAAAGGGGTATTAAAAATGGCAAAAAAAGCTAAAAATGTTGAAGAAGTAGTAGTAGCTCCACAAGCTGCACCTAAAAGGCCTAGTGTTTCTTTTAGAGTTATGAACAACTGCGGTCCTGTGCCCATTGCAAAACCGGCAGACTTTATACAATTGACTCCTGTTGTGCAACCGGTAGCAATGATTCCATATTCTACACAGGCGCAACCTATGGCTACATTTGATGACGAGTATTAAAATATACTAACTAAGGAAGCGTTACAAGGACTGCCAAAATGTGCAGTCCTTGTTTTTCTAGATTAAAAAGTAAAAGAAAAGGTAATTTTTTTTAACTTTATAGAAATTATTTAGGTTTCACTATTGAAATTGCAATTATATTATGGTAAACTATATACAATTGTAATTATTAGTACTATATTTATGGGAGAGCGTATATGGCAAATGAAATCAACAAAAAAAAGTCAGTGATTAAACCCAACGATTTTATTACTGTCTCGCCTTATTTTCACTCTTACGCTGATGCTTTTTCTGAAAAGGAAAAAGAGTTAGCGCTCCATGGCAGTTATTCAACAAGGGCATATACTAAGGATTTTGGTCCTATAGCAGAAAAAGTTGCACCAGCTCCGGTGGCTGCTGCGCCGGTTATCGAAGCAGAAGTCAAAAAAAGCAAGAAGGAGTTAGCCAGAGAAGCTGCGGAGGCCGAAGCTGCCCAACAGCGGGAAGCTAAGAAAAGGCGTATCGAAGAGGCAAAACTGCTAAAAAGACAAGAGCGCATTAAGAAAATTAAGCGTAAGAGAATTAAGCGTGAAAAAGATTACTTCTTTGTTATGAACAAAGGCTTATGCGTTATTATGATTATCTTTATGTTGCTTACTTTAGCTCTTATGAGCATTAGTATTGTAGGGATGGATGCAATTGAGCCATATACCTCAGCTTTTAAGCAGCCTGACTTGACTCCCGTTGAGGAGCGGATTGCCACAACAGACCCTGAAACAGGGGAAGAAATCCCTTATGCGGAGCAAGTTTCTTATATAGGCTTCTTAGACCCTGTCTATGGATTTGCTAAGGCTAGTTTGGGCTTAGAGCTAGGCGAATCGCCTCTTTATGATGCACAAGTGAGCAAGGCAGAGCTGGAAGGTATGGATCCTATAGCGGCTATTGTGCTGGTTTGGTATCCTGTAGCTCTTTTACTATTTGCAGTCCTTGTACTGCTCAACTTGATAAAAGCATTCTTTGGCATATTAGGCAGACGGATATTTAAGCGTTTTGGGCTTAACTCCATCCTTATGATGATAATGGTAGTTGCATTCCTATTTGCAGGATATTGTACCAATCTCGAAGCGGGAGCACCTTTGGATTTTGCAGGCTTGCTGCCTTTTGCAACTCAATTGTTCTCATCTCCCGTAGACGGAGCAGGTGCGCTATCCGTAGTAATGGGCATAGGCAGTATCGGCTTATTTGTGTTGTCTATCTTATCACTACTGCTTTCGTTTGGGATACGCAAAAAAGTGCCCTACAGTATATTCGATTAAAAATAAACTGAGATAAGGAGATTTAATAATATGGCAAAAGGTAAAAAAACTTATAAGAAAAGAGTAGTGGTATTGATTCTGATTCTGGTGCTGGCTATTGTATCAATCGGCGTACCCATTGTATCTAGCTTAAAACTGCTGGAGGAGCATATTGATATTGGTGTCGATATACTTGGGGTTGCAGACCTTTTTGCAGACGGTTTTAGCTTTGATATAATAAAAGACAACATATCTGTCTGGGTGCTGGGCGTGTATATGCTGGTAGCGCTGATACTGGTGCTGAAAGGTTTGTTTGCTTTACTTGTTCGCGGTAAAAAGAGGTTTGGTTTGGCAGCAATAATCACTTTGCTTCTTGGTGTAGTGTTTATATTGGCAGAGTTTGACTTTGACTTTGAGCTTATAGGAGAGCTGGCAGGTGAGCCTAAGCTTTTGGCAGAGACCATTGATTATGGCGTTTATGCAATGGTTGGAGCACCTCTCTTGATTTTGATTCTTAGCTTATTTACATATAAGAAAAAGAATTAGATTGTCTAAAATAAATAATCATTTAATAAAGGAGTATTCTAATGGCTAAAAAGAATAAAAAAGTGGAAAGTGTTGAAGTAGTTCAGCAGGCTCCTGTTGCTAAAAGACCTAGTGTTTCTTTTAGGGTTATGAATAATTGCGGCCCTGTGCCTATTGCAAAACCTGCCGACTTTGTTCAGCTTACACCTGTTGTGCAACCTGTAGCAATGGTGCCCTATTCTACCCAAGCTCAGCCGATGGCAACCTTTGATGACGAATATTAAGCCATATTCTTAATTAATGCCAAGAGCACATAAGCGAGCCCTAGACTCTCAAGACTTAGGTGCTAGCATAGATAATGATAAAGCCAGGCCTAAAGGCGTCAAGGCGTCCCTTAGGCCTTTATCAACAGGTAGCGGACCTGTAGCAATTGTGCCGCCGGCAGAAAAGGTACAATTGGCGCCGGTTGTTCAACCTTTGGCGCTAGTGCCTTATTCTTCGCAAAAGCAGCCGCTTTTCATTCAAGAAGAGCAAAAGGTAAAGCAAAACAGTCCGCAATTGCCGGAAAAGCGTTTAGAGAAAGTAGCCTCTAAAAAACCTATTATGGCAGCAGTGCTCACAATGCTTTGCATTTTAGCACTTGTGATAATGATTATAGGTGATTTTCTCTTGCAAAATATCTTATCGCTAGCAAATGGGCAAGGGATAACATATATAGCTATAAGTCTACTGGATGCAGTTAATCAAGGCTCTTTCTTTACTATTAGTAATATTGTGGAAGTTGCTTTGTTAGCCTCTTTTGTTCTATACATTATTTTGCTTATTGTTTTGGTGAGTTTGCGTAGCAGCGGCGTCAGTTTTGCAGTAAAGATATTAGCATTTATTATTACGGTACTACAGTTGGGCACCGCTATATTTTGCTATAATGTCGGGACTGCCAATTTGGGTATCTACATTTCTGCAGGGCTGGCTTTAGTGATTATGCTTGCAAGTTTTTCAGCAAAGAGGGAATGAAAAAAGCTTAATCGGCATACTTAATTTACAGTTTCATAATATGTATTCGATAAAATCTATTGAAAAAAACAAGGTTATAGTATATACTAGAGGTATGTAAGATTTCTTTGCTGTAAAAAACTAATGGAGGCTGTATGAAAAGGAAAAAGAAAAAAGGCAGAGGCGAACAGCGACTTTCCATAGAAAGGAATGTTACTCCCCCTCCTACACCTAACGGGAATATGCCTATTATTCAAGAGCCTATAGGCGGTACTAAAATGCTGCCTAATACAAGCAAGTTTACGGTAGTCCCTAACGGTATGCCTATGGGACTGGCTCGGTATAGCCAAGTGGACGAATACGGTAGAGAGTTTACGCCTATAATGATGTACGGTCCTCAACCTAACAGTTCACCTGTACCTATTGCAAGACCTGCACAAATTGTTCAGGTAGCTCCTGTAGTTACACCCTTAGCTCTTGTGCCTTATGCAACGCAAAATCAAGAGCTTTATCAATATGAAAAAGAAGAATAGCTATTGTAATACATTAAGAGAGAGATATGGAGAATATAAACAATTCGCAACAAGCTGAAGAAGTTAGGGATGAGCAGGAGCAACTGCAAGCATCTAATCAGGAGACTTTAGCCAACTCTGAGAATGCAGAAAGCTCTAAAGAAAGCACTCCGCCCAACCCGCCTCCTCATGGCCGTTGGGTGCCTATTGATGCTCAAGAGTTGAATTTTGCCATTTCCGGAGAGCATGATAGACCTATTCAAGGTCCTGACGGACATATTTATTGTATTGGCAATAGCCAGCCTACTCTGGCACCAGTAAACCCTTCGTCAAATGCAATACCTCGTCCCAGCGCAATTATTCAAATGCCTTCTATAGTTCAGCCAATTTCTTTAGTGCCTTATACTTCGCAAAATCAGCCAATGCTCCAATATGACCCTTATTCCCGTCCGTTGCCGCCTGAAGCGCCTCAAGAAGCCCCCAGATATAGAAAGAAGCCATATAAAGGGTTAAGTTTAGCACTTATGGTTATTGCGCTGCTTGCAGTAGTGTTGCCGCTTTTATCTAACGCAACAATAGGCATACTTACTTCTACCGGGATAGACTTAGTTAAGGCAGCCTTAATTATAGTGGGCGTAGACGGCTTTTCGTCCAACTATTACGATATTGCTATTGCTCCTATTGATGATATACTACATGCTTTGGTGGAACAATCTTATGATACCCTAGCATTGCTGGCTCTCCCTATTATTTATACGCTAATATTGCTGTTTAGCTTGATTTTGGCAATAAAGTATTTAGCCAAATTGGCAAAAAGTCAATCTCCAAGGGGGTTTAGCGTGCTTGCTTTTGGCAATATTCTATTAGGCTCATTCGTAATATCAATTTTATATGGTATGAGTGCCTATGTGGATAAGACCACTCAACCTATAACTTTTTTAATAGGACAAAATGCAATAGGGCTAGGGCTTGGTGTTTTTTTGATAATGATATTTAGCTTAGTCTTGCTGGTGCTACCTTTTGCGGCAAAGAAATATGCGCATATTCTAGATGTACCCAGCGCTAAACGCACTTATTTTTTCCCGCCCAATTAGGCAAGCAGTAAAGGAGTATATATGGCAGGCGACAAGATTAAAGAGCTTATAGCTAAACAGTTAGGGCTTGAAGCGGACGAAGTAAATGAAAATGCCGAGTTAGTTAATGATTTAGGTGCAGATTCTTTAGATATTATCCAAATGTTAATAGGTTTAGAAAGAGAGTTTTCTATAGTTTTTGACGATGAGCAAATAAAAAAAGTCAAGACCGTAGGAGATGTTATAAGGTTCGTCGAGTCTCATAACTAGCTTATTTTCACGATTTTACATAAATATTTAAGATATTTAATTGACATACATGGAGCTATATGTTAAAGTATATAAGCATCCTTAGAGGTGTTCTTTTTTTGGAGGTAAAAGATGCGCGTTAAAATAACATTAGCTTGCACCGAATGCAAACAGCGTAATTATGATAGTATGAAAAATAAAAAATCTACCCCTGATAGGATAGAAATGAGTAAGTATTGCAGGTTCTGCAAAAAGCATACTACACATAAGGAAACTAAATAACGGAGGGGCATAATGGCAAAAAAAAGGTCAAAATATGTTGCTAAAATAAGGGCAAGCCAAAAGCCTGCGCCTACAGTCGATCCCAAAAGCGAAAAACTAAAAGAGCTTTCGGCAAAGGCAGAGTCTTTTCCTGAAACGGAAACTGCTTTAGCCGAAGCTGTCAAACCTGAAGAAACTGCTAAGCAAGCCGCCCCAAAAAAGGCAGCTCCTAAAAAGAGCGCGCAGCGTGCAAAGAAGAAGTTTGATATAGCAAAAAAGTTTCGTGAGGTGGTAAGCGAATTAAAAAAGGTGGATTGGCCGCCTTTTAAGAGCACTACACAACGCAGCGGCGTGCTGCAAAGCACTTCTACAGTGCTTGTTATGGTGCTTATTTTTGTTGTAATAGTAGTTGCTTTTGACTCCGGACTGCTGCAATTGCTTAGCTTGCTTACTCAAGCATCTAAATAGGGGTAATAAATGGAAGAAGCCAATGCTAAATGGTATGTGATTCATACTTATTCCACTTATGAAAGCGCAGTTAAAACCAATCTGGAAAAAATGATTGAAAATAACAACCTGCAAAAATATATTTATGAGATAGCTATTCCCGTAGAAAAAGATATAGTAGAAAAAAACGGTAAGCGCAAAGTGGTGGAGCGCAAGAAATTTCCTGCTTATGTGTTTATTAAAATGATATATACGGACAACCTATGGTATATGATTACCAATACCAGAGGTGTAACAGGTTTTGTCGGACCGGGCGGCAAAGGGCTGCCGCTGACCGTTGCCGAAATCAAGCGTATGGGGCTGGAAAAGATTGATGCCGCTGAGTTTGATATTAAAGTGGGCGACAATGTCAGGGTAATAAGCGGTGCGCTGGAAACTTTTTTGGGCACTGTAGAAGAAATCAATATGGAAAAGCAAAAAGTAAGAGTTATCGTGCATATGTTTGGCAGACAAACACCTGTTGAGTTGGAGTTTAACCAAATAGAAAAAATTAATTTAGTTTAAGGAAAAACTGAATAAATACTCGTGCTGATTGCGGATAGATTTTGGGCTAGGTTGCGCCGGAGCGACGAAGGCTGTACTTGCGGTACAGACGAGGAGCGGAGGCGCAAGATAGTCTGAAAGATACCGCAAGCAGCCGAAAAGGCCTAAAAAGTGGACTTTTACTTGGATAATATGGTATAATTAGGGTATGAAAGCGCAGATGAATATAAGCGATTTAATGCAAAGTAGAGCATGCCTTTCATATAGTAAAAAACATCTTTGGGTTCAAGCGTATTCGCTACAAAGGCAAAGATAAAAACGACGGTCTTTTCCATATGCTCTTTGCAAGTGCCAACCTGTATAAGTTAGTGCGGCAAGGGAAAAGTTTGTCTTATATCAAAACAGGAGGATAAAAACTGATAAATGCCTTTAAATGACGCACTCTTGAAATCACAGCTCATCTTTTTGGCGTAAAACCGCTGAAATCGCTTGCCAATATTTCAATATTGGCCGCGCGCCTTCATCAATTTTCCGTTCAAAAATCTGCGGCTGTATTTCAAGGTATTTGTTCAGTTTTTCCTTAAGATAAACTCACAAGTCTGGGAGGGAGGCAAACGCTCCCGCTGGAACCTAAATAGTTAAAAGGAGATATAACTATGGCAAAAAAAATTACCGCAGTTGTTAAACTGCAACTCCCCGCCGGCAAAGCAACGCCCGGCCCGCCTGTAGGCTCAACATTAGGACCTTATGGCATCAATATTCCCGGTTTCACAAAGGAATTCAACGAAAAGACTAAGAATCAAATGGGATTGATTATCCCCATTGTGATGACTATTTTTGCTGACCGTTCGTTTACCTTTATTATGAAAACCCCTCCTGCCGCAGTGCTGATTAAAAAGGCTTGCAATATTGAGCTCGGCAGCGCAATTCCTAATAAGACAAAGGTTGCTACCATAACCCGCGCACAAGTAAAAGAAATTGCACAAACTAAGCAAAAGGACCTCAATGCTGCCACTATTGAAACAGCAATGAGTATGGTAGAAGGCACAGCCCGCAGTATGGGCGTTACGGTTGTGGATTAGGAGGCGGAAATGAAAAGAGGAAAAGCATATATTGATTCTAAAAAATTAATAGAAAAGACCAAATTATATGATGCAGGCGAAGCCTTTGAGCTGATACTGCAAACTGCTAAAGCCAAGTTTGACGAAACGATAGAGCTGCATATTAAGTTAGGCGTAGACCCCAGGCATGCTGACCAGCAAGTAAGAGGCGTACTTGTATTGCCTCACGGTACAGGTAAGACTGTCAGAGTATTAGTTATAGCAAAAGGACCAAAAGCGGATGAGGCAACAGCGGCAGGAGCTGACTTTGTAGGTGCGGAGGAATATGTCGAAAAGATTCAAAAAGGCTGGTTTGACTTTGATGTTTGCGTAACAACCCCTGATATGATGGGCTTAGTGGGCAGACTTGGCAAGCTGCTTGGACCTAAAGGGTTAATGCCCAATCCCAAAAGCGGAACGGTTACCCCCAATGTTACCAAAGCCATAGAGGATATCAAGGCAGGTAAGGTAGAATACAGGGTAGACAAAAGCGCAATAATTCATGTGCCTATCGGCAAAAAGTCTTTTGGCACGCAAAAGCTGGAGGAAAACTTTACCGCTCTAATGGATGCGGTGGTAAAAACAAAACCTGCCAGTGCTAAAGGCCGCTATATTAGGAGCGTAGCCATAGCTTCTACAATGGGGCCTGGCATTAAAATAAATTATGTATAAAGGTTTGCTTGACAGCACAATATAAATAATTTATACTTGATTTACAACTAAATATCAGCTTCACAGACAGCTTAGCGCCTATGGGCTTAAAATTCGCTAGCCGAGAAGAGAACAATTGTTCAGAGCAATTTTAACTCCGTGTCTGTGGCGCGGAGTTTATTATTAAAAAAGGAGGTAAGAAAGTGTCTAAGTTTAGAGAACAAAAGGAACAAAAAGTAGAAGATATTAAAGAAAAGATTGCAAATGCTAAGTCCTTTTTACTAATTGATTACAAAGGCATAACCGTTGGGCAGGATACACTATTGCGCAAAGAGTATCGTGAAAACGGTTGCAGCTATGAAGTGCTTAAAAATAGCCTTTTGAAGATTGCGCTCAACGATATGGGCTATACGCAATTCGACGCATCGTTAAAAGGGCCAACCGCTGTGGCTATGGCAAATACTGACGATATATCAGCACCTGCCCGAATAGCTTTTGCAAAAGCAAGAGAGTTTAGAAAAATGACTATCAAATGCGGACTGGCAGATGGAGAGTTTTTGGGTCAAGAGCAATGTAGAGAGCTTGCTTTACTGCCAAATAAAGAGACTCTTATTGCGCAACTGCTTGGAATGTTGCAAGCACCTATCGCATCTTTTGCCCGAGTTTTAGATGCAATAGCCACCAGATAGCCAAATAGGTAATAAAAAAGGAGAATAAAAATGGCAGATTTAACAAAATTTATCGAAGAAATAAAAAAATTAACAGTATTGGAGCTCAATTCTTTAGTTAAGGCTTTAGAAGAGGAGTTTGGAGTAAGCGCAGCGGCGCAAGTAGCGGTAGGTGCGGGCCCATCACTAGCCCCTGTGGAAGAAGTAGAAGAAAAGACCGAATTTGATGTCGTTATCAATAGCGTAGGCGACAAGAAAATTGCAGTCATTAAGGTAGTGCGTGAAGCAACCGGGCTGGGCTTAGTACAAGCAAAAGCATTGGTAGATGGCGCACCTGCTAAGGTAAAAGAAGCTATAGGCAAAGAAGAAGCTGATGAGCTTGTAGCTAAACTAAAAGAAGCAGGAGCTGACGCAGAAGCAAAGTAATTGCAGCAACTGCCGCAAACCGTTTGCAAGCAAACGGCAGTAAGTACCGCCTAGCGGCGGCATGATGAGTTACCCTATGGGTAACATTATGTACATTGCTATCGCAATGCATTATGTACCATTTGCAAGCAAATGGCATTATGAACCCGCCTGACGGCGACATTAAGGAAAAAAAAGACAGGCTTTTGCCCGTCTTTTGTCATTTATAGTAGGTAATAACAATCAATTATGTTCGTCAATCTTTAATTCAGCAGTAGCGTCAAGAGTTAAGGGAGAAGGGAGCATACCTTCTTTTATAGCATAATAACTGGCTACTCCAATCATTGCCGCATTGTCTGTACAATGTTTTTTTTCCGGCATATATAGCGTTGCGCCAACTTCCTCACAAGCGGTTCTTAGTTTTGAGCGCAGCAGCTCATTTGCTCCTACCCCGCCGGCAAGTATCACCTTGTCTATTTTTGTCCTTTGCACCGCTTTTATAGTATTGCTTACAAGTACACTTGCCACTTCCTCTTGAAAAGAGCATGCAATATCAGCCTTGGGTATGGGCAGCCCTTTTTGCTCCAGGTTGTGAACATAATTGACAATAGAAGTCTTTATTCCGCTAAAAGAAAAGTTTAGGTGTTCTTCCCCTTTAAAGCTTCGGGGCATTTTAATACTGTTTTGTCCCTCTTTAGCCAGTATGCTGATTTTAGGGCCTCCGGGGTACTCTAACCCCAGCACCCTTGCCACTTTATCAAATGCTTCGCCTGCCGCATCATCACGGGTAGAGCCTAATAACTCTATATCGTTATAGCTGTTCACTTTTGCAATAGCTGTATGCCCCCCGCTTACAATAAGCGCAATAGCGGGCAAGTTTATATCGTGATAACCAAAATTGGCAAAGATATGCCCTTTAATATGATTGATTCCATAGCACGGAATGCCCAGCGCATAAGCCAAACTTTTGGCATAAGACACGCCTACAATCAATGCTCCAAGCAGCCCCGCCCCATAGGTTACAGCAATAGCATTAATTTGGCCTGCCTTAACTCCCGCTTCTGCAAGCGCACACTCAACAATATTGTCAATGGCGGCAATATGGTTGCGGCTTGCAATCTCAGGCACTACTCCGCCAAAGCGTTTATGGATATCTATTTGGCTCATAATTGACGAGCTTAAAATCCGCTTGCCTTGCAATACTGCTACCGCAGTTTCGTCACAACTGGTTTCTATGGCAAGAGTGAGGTAATCCTCTCTTGCCCGCAAAGCCTTGCCTAGCTTTAGTGCGGCAGTATAATACCTGCTCATAAGCCGCCCCTCTTGAGGTACTCAATAATAAACTCCTCTATCTCTCCATCCATAACCGCACCAATATCAGTCTTTTCGTAATTGGTTCGATGGTCCTTAACTAAGGTATAAGGACAAAACACATAAGAGCGTATTTGGGAGCCCCATTCTATCTTTTTGGTATCCCCTTTTAGCTTATTACTCTCCTCAAGCTGCTTTTCTTCCTTTAATTGTGCCAGCTTAGATTTCAGCATTTTCATAGCTGTATCTTTGTTTTGCATTTGGCTTCTTTCATTTTGGCATTGCACAACTATGCCTGTAGACAAATGCGTAATTCGGATTGCGCTATCGGTTTTGTTGACATGCTGTCCGCCCTTTCCGCTTGCTCTAAAGGTGTCTATCCTTATTTCCTCAGGCTTGATTACTATTTCGCTATCGTCAATAATTTCAGGCATAACTTCCAACGCTGCAAAAGAAGTGTGCCTCCGCTTGTTAGAATCAAAAGGGCTTATGCGCACAAGGCGGTGCACTCCCTTTTCCGCTTTTAGATACCCGTAAGCATTGGCACCGGAAATATAAAAAGTAACCCTTTTTATACCTGCTTCGTCTCCGTCAAGGTAATCCAGCTCCTCTATTTTATACCCTTTGTTTTCTGCATATCGGGTATACATACGATAAAGCATAGCCACCCAATCTTGGCTTTCTGTGCCGCCTGCTCCGGCATGCAAGGTAAGGAGCGCATTGTTATTGTCGTACTTGCCCCTCATCAATGCTTCTATGCTAAGCTTGGCGCATTCTTTTTCCGTTTGTAACAGCATAGAGCGCACATCCGCCGCCTCTTGCTCATCTTGAGCATCTTCTACCATATTTACCAGCTCTTCTATATCCAAAAGCTGCACTCGTAGCCCTTCTACGGTGCTTATTTTCTTTACTGCATCAGTTAATTCTTGATTGACTTTATGTGCCGCTATAGGGTCTTGCCAAAGACCCGCTTCCGCTTGTCTTTCCTCAAGTACTTTTACCCTTTTTTTCAGCTCATCAATATTATAAGCAGAAGCAATAACTTCTGCTTGCGCCTTCAAATCTGCTAAAAGTGCCTTTTCTTTATAAAAATCTATCACAATTTATTTTCCGCAACACATTTTATACTTCTTGCCCGAACCGCAAGGGCAAGGAGAATTTCTGCCCGGTCTAGAATTAACTTTTACGGTAATTTTTTCCGCTTCTTGCCTTTGCCGCTCCATAAAAGCATTGCGCCTTTCTATCACTTGTTCGACATTTACTTTGCACAATATAATAGCGGCACTATTTTGTATGCTTTCTATCATATCGTCAAACATTTCAAAACCTTCTCTGCGATACTCCAGCACAGGGTCTTTTTGCCCGTATCCTCGCAAGCCTACTCCCTGTTTTAGCGCATCCATAGCGTCAATATGGTCCATCCAATGCCTGTCCACTTGATTGAGCAGCACCGTCCTTTCTGTTTCTCTAAAATCTATACCGCTGCTTTCCGCTAAAGCCAGCTTTTCGTCAAATTGCTTGCAAGCCTCACTATAAACAGCGTCCACAATAGCGTGAAAATCAATTTTGCCGCAAAGCTCGGGCGTGATAATATTTGTGCCCTTTTTCAGCACTTTTTGCTCAAGTGCGCTATTAAAGCCTTCTATATCTATCTCTATATCGTCGCCTTCTTTGAAGTCCACAAAACTGGTCACTATTGAACTGCAAATAGGCTCTATAAACCGCTTAATCTGTTCATGCACATCGGCGCCCTTTAGCACATCGTCCCTTTGCGAATAAATAAGTTCCCTTTGCTTATTCATAACATCATCGTAATTAAGCACATATTTTCTGCGCTCAAAGTTGTTTTCCTCACAGCGTTTTTGCGCATTTTCTATTTGTTTAGCCAGTAGCGGCATTTGAATTACTGTATCCTCATCTCGGGTTAGCGTCTCTACCATAGATTTTAGCCTGTCGCCGCCAAAACGCTTTAACAGCTCATCCTCAAAAGACAAATAAAATAAGCTGCCGCCCTCATCGCCCTGACGCCCCGTTCTGCCTCTAAGCTGATTGTCTATGCGCCTGCTCTCATGTCTTGTAGTGCCTATCACTCTAAGCCCGCCAAGGCTTTTTACCTCTTCTTTTTCCGCATCGGTAATTGCTTTATACTCTGTTACAAGCTCCTTGAATTTTTGTCGGGCAGCTATTAAGTTTTCCTCTTTCAAATTGATAAAAGAGTCTGCATAATATATTTCCTCCGACGTGTAGCCCAAATTTTCCATAGCTCTTTTGGCCATATATTCAGGGTTGCCGCCTAGCAGAATATCTGTGCCTCGACCCGCCATATTGGTTGCAATTGTGACCGCTCCTTTTCTGCCCGCTTGCGCAATAATTTCCGCTTCTCGGGCATGGCTTTTAGCATTTAGCACATTATGAGTTATCTTTTTCTTTTTTAGCAATGAGCTTATATGCTCACTTACATCCACATCCACCGTGCCTACCAGCATAGGTTGCCCTTTTGCATGCAATTCTACAATTTCGTCAATCACAGCATCATATTTTTTATTAAGAGAAAGATAAACCTTGTCCGGCTCATCAGCCCTTATCAAAGGCATATTTGTAGGTATTTCAATAACATCCAACTCATAAATCCCTCTGAACTCTCCTTCCTCAGTCATAGCAGTACCGGTCATACCGCTAAGTTTTTTATAAAGACGAAACAAATTTTGAAAAGTTATGGTAGCAATAGTTTTATTTTCCTTTTTTACCTTAACATTCTCTTTAGCCTCTATTGCTTGGTGCAAACCTTCGGAATAGCGGCGGCCTATCATTTTGCGGCCGGTAAACTCGTCTACAATAATAACTTCGCCATTTTCTACGATATAATCCTTATCCCTTTGCATAATTTTGCAAGCCCGCAAGGCAGAATTGATTTTAAGGTTAAGGTCTGCATTTTCTGCAGTACTTAAATTGTCAATCCTAAAGAAACGCTCTGCCTTTTCCACACCGCTTTCATTGAGATATACATTCTTATCCTTTTCGTCTATGGTATAGTCCTCTTCTCGCAAACCGCTGATAAAGCGATTGACCGTAAAGTAAATATCGCTGGATCTCCCGATAGGAGCGGAAATAATAAGAGGGGTGCGTGCCTCATCAATTAAAATGCTGTCCACCTCGTCAATAATGGCAAAGTTTTGCCCTCGCTGCATTTTATGCTCCATCTTAGTAGCCATATTATCTCTAAGATAATCAAAACCTATCTCGTTATTGGTAGCGTAAGTAATATCCGAATTGTATGCCGCTTTTTTATCTTCTGCCGGCATATTGTTTAGGATTACACCCACGCTAAGCCCAAGGAACTTATAAATCTTGCCCATCCATTCAGCGTCACGGGCTGCCAAATAGTCATTGACGGTTACAATATGCACCCCTTTTTCCTCTAGCGCATTGAGATATGCAGGCAAGGTTGCTACCAAAGTTTTACCTTCGCCGGTCTTCATTTCTGCAATCCTGCCTTGGTGCAATGCTATGCCGCCAACCAATTGCACGTAAAAGTGGCGCATATTCAGCACTCTTTTAGACGCCTCTCTTACTACCGCAAAAGCCTCAGGCAATATATCGTCAAGAGTTTCGCCCGCTTTTAGCCTTTCTTTGAAGACTGTAGTTTGCGCTCTTAGCTCCTCATCCGAAAATGCTGCGTAATGCTCCTCAAGAGCCTCTATTTTATCAGCTATAATTCTTAGTTTTTTTAGCTGTTTTTCTTTTTCTTTTCCAAATAGTTTACTAAAGAAACCCATTTTATTACCTCAAAAAATTATATGCCCATATTGTACCATGATTAATCGTTTTTTTCAAATAATTAGTATAGGCGGTACAAAATTAACAAATTATCCTTATAAAAAAAATGGCGGCGGCATTAATGCCGCCGCACCTAATTTTCAGGCTTTTTAAGTCAAAAAGTTATTAAAGCAGCTTATAATAAATGTATATTATCGTTTAAGTGATATTTATATAATCAAACTCATATTTTATAAAGAAATCTAAATATATTCTGGCTACAGCTTTCCATATCTTATGTGGATAAGTCTGTGGACAGCTTATGCTTTTTGTGGACAACTACCCCTTCTTTGGCTTGCTGCTGTCGAATATTGTATTAATTTACACAAAAAGGTAACCCAAAATGGCAGTTATATAGGTGATTCATGGTTATATTTCTAAAAAGAAAACATTTGAAATTTATTGCAATTATTTTGTTGCTTTGCTCTTTGGCAATTGCCGCTACGCATACTTACATTAAAGGAGCCGCTACTCCTGCTAAGACCCATATTGTACTTGATGCGGGACATGGCGGGGTAGACCTTGGCGTTATAGGCAAGGTTAGCGGCACTTCGGAAGCGGAGCTCAATTTGATAATAGTAAAGAGCCTAGAAAAAAAGCTAAAAGAGCACAATTTTGCAGTTACCTTAACTCGTAAGGATGAGCAAGGATTATACGACTCTAGGATACCGGGATTTAAGTTAAGGGATATGAAAGAGCGCAAAAGGATTATAGAGCAAGCGCAGCCAAGTTTGGTAATAAGCATCCATTGCAACAAATTCCCTCGTTCTGATGTAAGGGGGGCGCAAGTATTTTATGAGCCTTCCAGCCCCAAAAGCGTAAACCTTGCCAAGGCTATACAAAGCAATTTAAATATCCTTAACCGTGAATATGTTGGACGCCCTTATGAATGCCATTCCGGCGATTACTATATTCTTAAATGCTCTCCCTATCCCAGCGTAATTGTAGAATGCGGATTCCTTAGCAACCCCGAGGACGATGCCCTTCTTAACAGCAAGGTTTATCAAGACAAGATAATATATGCTATTTTTTCGGGTATTGTAGGCTATCTGGCGCAAAATTAGCTGATATACTTTAAGGCAAGATACCCTTTACATATATCAAGAATCATTGTATTATAGTAATAGGATAAAAAAAGAGGATTTTTTATGCAACAATATCTTGTTTATTTTATGTTTGTAGCAGGCTTTGTGCTTATCATTAAAGGCGGAGATTTTTTAGTAGACTCTGCTATCAAAATAGCTAAAGCAACAGGTATATCCGAAGTAATTATTGGCGCAACAATAGTTAGTCTTGCCACCACACTGCCGGAAATCTTAGTAAGCGTAATTGCTACTGCCAGAGGGTCAATAGAGTTTGCAGTAGGCAATGCCACCGGTAGTATGCTAAGCAATTTGGGGCTTACCTTAGCTTTGCTTTTATCAATCAAAACCGTAAAGATTCAAGGCAGAGCTTTACCCGTAAAAGCCGCATATCTGGTTGCGTCAGCTCTGCTTGCCTATGTTTGCATAGCACTTGACCGTAAACTTGACGCTTGGGAAGGCTGTGTACTGCTAGGCGGGTTTTTGCTTTTTATGGCAATCAATGTAGTAGAAGCCAAACGAGCCGCTAAAAATAGTAAAAATGATAGCGAATATTGCAAAGAAGAGACAGGCGGCAAAACAAATATGGTGTTATTATTTTTGTTAGGCGCGGTAGGAATTGGCTCAGGGGCATGGTTGCTGGTAGAGTATGGGACTAAGGTTGCCGGCATTTTAGGAGTGCCCGACCGCCTTATAGCTGTTACAATGGTAGCCATAGGGACAGGGCTGCCGGAATTGGTGACCGGGCTTGCCTCTATCAGAAAGGATAAGGCGCATTTATGCATAGGCAATATAATAGGGGCAAATATCATAAATGGCTCGTTGCTGCTTGGGCTGGTAAGCATAATTGGCAATGGCATTGCCTTGCAAGGCTCTGTTTTCTTAGAGCTTCCGCTTATAATGCTTATCTCGCTGATTTTAGTAGTGCCTTTGATACTTAAAAAGCGCAGCTACAGATGGCAAGGCTTTACAATGCTGGCAATTTATGCGGCATTTATAACTTACAATATAATTGCAGTCAGATAAAAGATTGATAAAGGAGTTTCTATGGATAAGTATTTAGTGCGTTACAACACCTGGCTTCAGCAATTAAGCGGTCAGGAAAAAGAGCGGCTGGAACAAATCGGCAAGGAGGATAACTTAATTAAAGAAAGATTCCTTTTGCCTTTGGAGTTTGGCACAGCAGGTATGCGTGGCGAAATAGACCTTGGCATAGGAAGAATGAATATTTATACGGTAAGAAGGGCAACCGCAGGGCTGGCAGAGTTTATTTTAGCAGAAAATAAGGGCAATTCCGGGGTAGTTTTAGCATACGATACCCGCAATATGAGCCTGGAGTTTGCCTTAGCGGCAGCGGAAGTGCTTGCCGCTTATCGTATAAAAGTATATATTTATGAGGATGTGCGTCCTGTTGCGCTATGCTCCTTTGCTGTGCGCTATTTTGGAGCGGCGGCAGGCATTATGATTACTGCCAGTCACAATCCCAAGGAATACAATGGCTTTAAGGTTTATGGTTCTGACGGTGCGCAAATGGAACTTGCGGACACCCAAAAGGTAGTGAGCTATATTAACTTGATAGAGGACTATTTTTCTGTTAAAGCTACTCCCATCAAGATTGAAAAAGGCATAAAGGGACTTGACAATTATAAGCTGACTAGCTATGTAACAGTAATAGGTGCTTGTGTAGATGAGGCGTATTACAAGCAAGTGCATGCCTTATCGCTATCCCAAGAGGCATTGGCAAAAAACGCAGATAAAATAAAAATCGTATACACCCCTATACACGGTACAGGGTATAAGCCGGTAGTAGAGATTCTTTCCCGTATAGGCATTAAGCCGATATTGGTAAAAGAGCAATGCACAAAAGATGCCTCCTTTTCTACCGTAAAGCTCCCCAACCCCGAATATAAAGAAACCCTTGCTATGGGCATAGAGCTGGCAGAGCAGGCAACAGCAGATATTGTGCTGGGCACTGACCCTGATTGCGATAGAGTAGGAGCGGCAATAAAAGACAGTTTGGGTAACTTTATTACGCTTTCGGGTAACCAAATCGGCATTTTATTGCTTGACTATATTTTAGAAAGACTTGCTGCCACAAGTGCTTTGCCTGCAAACGGAGCAATAATTAAAACTATTGTAACCTCCACTCTTGCCGATAAGATAGCCGAGAATTATGGCATTACGGTAATAGATGTACTTACGGGATTTAAGTATATAGGCGAAAAGATTAAACTTTGGGAGCAAAGCTGCGAGCATAGCTTTGTCTTTGGATTTGAAGAAAGCCATGGCTATTTGCGCGGCACTCATGTAAGGGATAAAGACGGGGTTGTAGCTTGTATGCTTTTTGCAGAAATGGCAGTCTATCTTAATTCTAAGGGTGAGAGCGTACACTCCCGACTTATTAATTTATTCAAAAAATACGGTTGGTACACCGAGCGCAATCTTTCTATCGAATATAAAGGCTTGCAAGCTATGGGGGAGCAGCGCTCCATTATGGAAGCAATCAAGCAAAAACCTGTTTGGCAACTAGCCGACTATTCAGTACTATATAATATCAATTACGACATAGGCGAACAGCTTTTTGCAGACGGCAGCAAAGCGCAAGTATCCTTACCCAAGACCAATGCTGTATATTACGGTTTAGAACAAAAAGATTTTATTTGTATTAGACCTTCGGGCACAGAACCAAAATTAAAAGTTTATGTACTATGTAGCGCAAATAGCGAAACTGCCAGCTCAAAAAAGGCAAATAAACTACTGGAAGCAGTAAAAAAGCTATTGTAACGGGACAAAGTCATTGCGAGCGTTAGCGAAGCAATCCAGCCTCCGGAGCGCTGCTCCTTGAATAAAATAACCTTACAGCGCCTTGCTCCTTTGCCCCACCTTAATCATTTGCGTACCGCAAATGTATTTCATCATTTACGCAGTAAATGGATTGCATCACTTGCTTCAGCAAGTGCATTTCATCACGCTTTAGCGTGTATAATTGCCCTGGATTGCTTCGGCACTTTGTGCCTCGCAAAGACGGTAAGGCAAAGTCATTGCTAATAGTACAGTTCAACAAAGTTTTACATCAAAGAAAAAAGCCGCGAATTGCGGCTTTTTGCTAGAATCTATATCTTTCTTTCCATTTGGGCTTATATAATACCTCTCCTAGTATCATTGCTTCTAGTACAGCTTTATTGCCTTCTTCTGTTATATCATCACTATATGCCAGTCTTTGGTAAAGAGGGCTTACAGTAGAGCCAGTTTTTTCTTCTATTACGGTAATTTTGCTTTTTGATACTGTTTGCAACTTAGAGGGCTTTAGCTTTTGATATGAGTATTTTACTAAAACTGTTGGACGGATGTTGCTTGGCTTTATGGAAGATTTAGTTTTTTCTATTGTCCAATCTGTTTTGGGCTTTTCCGGCTTTTTTGCTTTAGGTTTTGCAATAGGAGCACCGGGCTGCCTTCCTGCTTTTTGCCTTATTTCATCTGCAAGATTGTAGTAGCCGCCCTTAGGGCTATACCCCTCATTGCGTGGAGCAATGGGGGGTTGTTGCCGCTTGTTGCCGCTGTCTTGAGAGGAGAAGCCAATGATTACTATCAGAATCACTACTCCTAAAAAGATAAATATAGGAATTGCTGTCATTTATGCTTACCTATCAACCTTTATCTTTGGGTTTAGAGGGTTTTGCAGTAGGTTTTTCCGAACCGCTCAGTGCATTGCGCATAGAGGTATCCGCTTGAATATTTTGCATTTGGTAGTAATCCATTATGCCCAACCTGCCTGTCCTAAAGGCTTCTGCCATAGCTCTTGGCACTTCGCTTTCCGCCTCTATAACTTTAGCGCGCATTTCTTGAGATTTTGCTTTCATTTCTTGCTCAAGAGCTACCGCCATTGCCCTGCGCTCTTCCGCTTTTGCCTCTGCAATACTCTTATCCGCTTCCGCTTGGTCGATTTGCAGTTGTGCGCCCACATTACGCCCTACATCAATATCAGCTATATCAATGGAAAGTATTTCAAAAGCTGTACCTGCATCCAGTCCTTTATCCAGCACAGTCTTGCTGATAAGGTCGGGATTCTCCAGCACTTCCTTATGGGTTTCTGCGCTGCCTACGGTAGTAACAATACCTTCGCCTACTCTGGCAATAATAGTTTCTTCCCCTGCGCCGCCAATAAGTCTGGAAATATTTGCCCTAACGGTAACTCTGGCTTTAGTCCGCAATTCTATACCGTTTTTTGCAATTGCCGAAACTTCCGGCGTTTCAATAACTTTAGGGTTTACGCTAACATTGACAGCCTCCAGCACATTGCGCCCTGCAAGGTCAATCCCCATAGCGGTCTTTGTAGACAATTCGATATTAGCCGCATGTGCGCTGATAAGAGCCCTTACCACCCTTAGCACATCGCCTTTTGCCATAGCATGGCTTTCCATAACATCTATATCTATATCTAGGCCTGCTTTTTTGGACTGAATGTATGCCTCCACAATCATAGCCACCTTGACTTTGCGCCAACGCATACCTACCAGCCTTCCCATAGAGACAGGCGCGCCGGACACCAAAGAGGTGAACCACAAGTTCACGGGCACGATTATTGCTATAATGATAATAAGGACAACCAGCAAAGTAATGGCAATGGCAATTGCCGCTCCTGTGCTAATCAATAGAAATGGTATCATTTGATTTCCTCCTAACAAATAATAAAGTATTTATATATTACTCTGCTCTTTTAACCAGAATCTTAACGCCTTCTACGCCGATAACCCTTACGCCTTCGCCTTTTGCAATGTAAAAACCGTCAGCCACCACATCATAGATTTCTTCACCTAGCTGCGCTCTTCCCACAGGTCTAAGGTCGGTGGTGGCTATCCCGATTGAGCCTATAAGACTAGTATAATCCTTAGTCCCTTCAGTTATTCCATTACCTAAAACAGAGCCCTTTTGTATAATTGGCGACCGAAAAATCCATCCTTTTTTTGCGCTGGAAAGCATAACTAAAAATGCGCTGATTATCGAAATACATATAATAAATATCATTATAAAAGCCTGAGCCAAAGGCGTGCCGTGCCCGGCAGATACATGAATAAAGATAGAGGCTATGCAAAGTATAATGCCTAAAGTACCAAAGATGCCGAATCCGGGCTGAAAAATCTCCACAATTATAAAAACAAGTCCTGCAACAAGACAAATCACCGCTACAGCATTTATCGTGGAAAAAAATATACCAATTTCTTGAAAGATACTCATTTTTAGAGCTCCTTATTATATTGCAATTTCAAGTATACAGCCAATTTATTTATATGTCAAGTATTATGAAAATTACAGTCTTGGCACAATTATATTGACAACAGGGCAACGATACCTAGCTTTAGTATGAGAACAATAAGCTAAAAAAAAGAATACCTTATAATATAAATATAAACAAGGAGATATTAAAGAGATGGATATTCCTATCAATGAGCCTGAAAAGGAGCTTGCCAGGCAAGAGCCGATTGCTATAGTGGAACAGCCTTGGAGCAGAGATGCTGTTATTGCTGTAGAAAGTACGGAAAAAGTTGATGAGCCTGCCCTTCAAGCAGCAGTAAATGAACCTAAGGAAGAAGTTGTAGTAAATGTAGCGGGCAGTGATAAAGCTGAAAAGATTGATAAGGAGGAGAGCACCAAAGCAGAAAGCGTAGCTAGTAAAGAGCCAGAAAAAGAAGAAACAGAAGCAAAAGCAGCGTCTGCGGCCAATCCAAAGCCCCCCATAAGACCTCATGAGCAATCATATGAGCCTGTTATTGCGCCAGACTTGGCTTCTAAGCCTCCCATACATAAGCCTTTACCTTTAGACAAGTATCGTTATGATGCCCCATATCCAGATACCAAAGGTGTTGCCCGAAACTTAGCTTATGCTAAAATAATACAAGAAAGTTTTTCCTCTCCCATAAGCGAATTCACCGCCGCCAGCCAATATGTATTTGACCATTTGGTATCAGGGCCTCAAAATGATGAGATTAGCGCAGCCTTTGAAGGGATTGCAATAGTAGAAATGGAGCATTTAGAGTTGCTGGGTGAGCTAATTCTGGAGCTGGGGGCATTGCCCTTTTACAAAGGTGATTGGCGCAACAAGTTTTGGCAAGGAAACTTTGTTAAATATAATACCAACCTCCGAACTATGATACTATGCGCAATAAGCGATGAGAAGAAAGCAATTAGCCAATATGAGAAAAGCATTAAAATGATAAAGGACCCTAAGATAAATAAATTGCTTGAAAGAATTATTTTAGATGAAGAGGTTCACATAGAAATCTTTAAAGAGCTGCTGAGAAAACTGTAACCTTATGATATACGCCTTATAAAACTTATTAATTTTTATACTCATTGCCTGCAAAGTGCGGGCAATGATTTTTATTTATATCCAACTAAGATTGTTTTTGCCAGCAAAAAACTTTACTTTAATGCTGCAAAATTGTATACTTTATAATATATTGTTTTCTAAGGAGAAAAAAGTTGGCAAAGACAATTATAGATAAGCAAGTGTGTAAAGGGTGTGCTCTTTGCGTAAGAGAGTGCCCTGTAAAGATAATAGAAATATCGTCCTCCAGCAACTTGCACGGTTACTTTTATGCAGTTGTTATAGACAATGATAAATGCATAGGTTGCGCTAATTGTGCAGTTGTTTGTCCTGATTGCGCTATAGAGGTGTACAGATGAAAAAACTAATGAAAGGCAATGAGGCAATAGCAGAAGCCGCTGTTTTGGGTGGCTGTAGAGCCTTTTTTGGTTACCCAATCACCCCACAAAACGAAATCCCCGAATATTTATCTTGGAGACTGCCTGAGTTGGGCGATGTGTTTATTCAAGCGGAAAGCGAAGTTGCGGCTATCAATATGGTATATGGTGCTGCCGCCGCAGGTGCTCTTGCTATGACCAGCTCTTCCAGTCCCGGCATTAGCTTAAAGCAGGAAGGTATCAGCTATATAGCAGGTGCGCAACTCCCTTGCGTTATTGTCAATATGGTGCGCAGCGGTCCGGGGCTAGGGGGCATACTTCCGTCGCAAGGGGACTACTTTCAAGCAGTTAAAGGCGGCGGACATGGGGATTATAAACTTTTGGTCTATGGCCCTTCAACCTTGCAAGAAGCTGTGGATATAGTATATAACGCCTTTGAAAAGGCAACTAAATATCGCATCCCGGTAATGATATTAGGCGACGGAATGCTTGGCCAAATGATGGAAGCTGTGGAATTGCCGCCTATGAAACAGCCCGACAGCCTAAGCATGCCTTGGGCGGCGGACGGAAGCGGCAGAGGGGCAGGACGCAGGATTATCAATTCCTTATATATACAGCCTGAGGAGCTGGAGGCTCGCACCATAGCCGCTTATCAAAATTATAAGGCTATGGAAGAGGCGGAGCTGGCATACGAAAGCTATATGACCGATGATGCGCAGATAGTTCTTTGCGCTTATGGCAGCGTAGCCCGTATTTGCAGGAGCGCAATTAATCTATTGAGAGGTCAAGGCATTAAGGTAGGTATGCTTAGGCCGATTACCCTTTATCCATTCCCTTATCAAGCAATTAATGAGCTTGCAAGCAAAGACAATGTGCAATCCTTTTTGACTGTAGAGCTATCTATGGGACAAATGCTTGAAGATGTAAAGCTAGGGGTAAACGGAGCAAAACCTGTGGACTTTTATGGCAGAACGGGCGGCATTGTAATGACTCCAGAAGAAATTGCAGATTATGTAAAAGGCGGTATACGCTAATGAAAACCGTATTTGAAAAAACTAATATGCTAACAGACACACCGCTGCATTATTGTCCGGGCTGTACTCACGGTATAGCACATCGCATTACTGCAGAGGTGTTGCAAGAGCTTTGTCCTGACAAGGATATTATAGGCATTGCGCCTGTGGGTTGCGCTGTTTTTGCTTACAATTACTTTAATTGTGATATGATTCAAGCCGCTCATGGCAGAGCGCCTGCTGTGGCAACAGGAGCAAAAAGGGTGCGCCCTGACGCTGTGGTATTTGCCTATCAAGGAGATGGCGACCTGGCTTCTATAGGTATGGCAGAAATAGTGCATGCCGCTGCCAGAGGTGAAAATATCACTGTTATTTTTATCAATAATGCCATTTACGGTATGACAGGCGGGCAAATGGCACCGACCACTTTACTAGGACAAAAGGCAACTACTTCTCCTCAAGGGCGCATTGTACCGTTACATGGTAACCCTATTAAGGTTTGCGAGCTGCTTGCCTCCTTAGACGGTCCTGCTTATATAGAGCGGGTGCTGTTAAATGATGCCCGCAATATCCGCAAAGCAAAAAGAGCGGTAAAACGGGCTTTTGAATGCCAATTACAAAACAAAGGGTTTTCACTTATCGAAATGTTATCCACCTGTCCTACCAATTGGCGAATGACTCCGCAAGCGGCGCTTGATTTTTCGGCTAATGAAATGGCAAAAGTTTTCCCTCCGGGCGTATTTAAGGAGTTAAAGTAATGGAAGAAAAGATAATAATTGCAGGTTTTGGCGGACAAGGGGTGTTGAGCTTAGGACAATTTTTAGCCAATATGGCAATTGCAGAAGGGCAAGAGGTCACTTGGCTGCCCTCTTACGGACCTGAAATGCGCGGCGGCACAAGCAATTGTATGGTTGTGGTAAGCGATAAGCCGGTAGCTTCGCCAATTATTGCTTATCCCGACTGCCTTATAGCTATGAATTTGCCTTCCCTTATTAAATTCAAAGACCAAGTGAAAAAAGGCGGCACTATAATTATCAATAGTACGCTAATCGACTTTGAGCAGGAGCTTAAAGGGGTTAATATAATCAGAGTTCCTGCCGGCGAGATAGCTTATTCTGCAGGCAGCGAAAAAGCCGCTAATATCGTAGCTCTTGCGGTGTATCTAAAGGCAAGAGGCACTTTTGCAAAAGAAACCGCGCTTTTGGTAATAAAAGAGCGTTTTTCTGCCAAACCTAAACTTGTAGATATTAATATTGCCGCATTTGAAGCAGGCTACAACTATTTTTCCTAAGGATTGCTATATAATCAGCCCGCAAGGTTTTAATTGACGCAATTGTAAAAATATGGTAGTATTTATAGCGTAAATAAAAAATAGGAGAAGGTTCTTATGAAAGATTATTACCCAATAGAAAGCATTTTTGCTCGTGAAATTATGGATTCTCGAGGCAATCCCACTATAGAGGCGGAAGTGATTGCAATGGGCGCTACCGCTCGAGCCGCTGTGCCCAGCGGAGCATCTACAGGCGCTTTTGAAGCGGTAGAGCTAAGGGATAAAGATAAGACTAGGTATATGGGCAAAGGTGTAAGCAAGGCAGTTAAGAATGTTAATGAAATCATTGCTCCTGCGCTGGAAGGCTATAATGTATTTGACCAAACTCTTATTGATAAAGTGATGATAGACTTAGACGGTACTTCTAATAAGGCAAAATTGGGCGCAAATGCAATCCTTGCGGTATCCCTGGCTGTTGCAAAGCTGGCAGCAGAGCTTGCAGGCTTGCCTTTATATCAGTATATTGGCGGAGTCAATGCCAAAAGGTTGCCTGTTCCTATGATGAATATTATCAACGGGGGCAAACACGCCGATAACTCCGTTAGCTGTCAGGAATTTATGATTATGCCCGTTGGCGCGCAATCTTTTAAGCAAGCCTTGCAATGGTGCAGCGAAGTGTTCCATAACTTAAAAGCTGTGCTAAAGGCAAAGGGCTACTCTACCGCAGTAGGGGATGAGGGCGGCTTTGCCCCCAATCTAAAGAGCGATGAGGAAGCGTTGCAAGTTATTGTAGAGGCAATTTCCGCAGCAGGCTATAAGCCCGGCGTAGATTTTCGAATTGCGCTTGACCCCGCCGCTACCGAAATGTATGAAGAAGCAAAGAAAGTAGGCAAGGAAGACAGTTACTATTTTTGGAAAATCAATAAAATGTTTTCAAGAGACGAACTAATAAGTTTTTGGGAAGAAATGTGTTCAAAATATCCCATTATTTCTATAGAGGACGGTCTTGCAGAGGAAGATTGGGAGGGCTGGAAAGCCTTTTACGACAGGCTGGGAGATAAGATTCAAATAGTTGGAGACGACTTATTTGTCACCAATACTAAAAGACTCAACAAAGGCATTAAAATGGGAGTTGCCAATTCTATCCTTATTAAGCTCAATCAAATCGGCACGCTTACCGAAACGCTGGAAGCCATAGAAACTGCCAACCGTGCAGGCTATACCGCTGTTGTATCCCACCGTTCGGGCGAAACTGAGGATACCACAATAGCAGACTTAGCAGTAGCGCTCAATGCAGGCCAAATCAAGACAGGCGCACCGTCCCGTACCGATAGAGTAGCCAAATATAATCAGTTATTAAGGATAGAAGAGGAGTTAGGCGAAGTAGCGGAGTATCCCGGCATAAAGGCTTGGTTCAACTTAAAAAAATAAAATTGTAATCCTTTTTCGCTAGCCCCGCCTTAGCTAAGGCGGGGCTTTTTTTTTACATCTTTTTCGCTTTGCTAATGTTCTTAAATTAAATAACAAAAATATTTCTAAAAAAACGCTTGACAAAAGATTTGCCTTATGTTACAATGTTCTTAAATCAAATAACGGAGCATAGCAATGACTTTAAGCGATATTGCAAATATAAATATTGGTACGATAATACGGCGCTTATCCAAGGTGGATACAGTAGGACAAGAGCATTGCTATCAATATTATACCCTAAGCAGTGCAGAATACGACCAAACTATTGATATATCCAAACTAAAAGATATTAAGACAAGCGCCACCATAGACTCAAAATATATTTCTAAACAAGGTGATATTATTGTAGGCTTATCCGCCCCCTTTTCCTTTGCTTATATAGACAATAGCACAGCAGGCACAATTATCCCTTCCCAATTTGCACTAATTAGGGCAAAAACGCATTTGATTTTGCCCGAATATTTGATTGCATACCTTACAAGCGAGCATATAACCAAGCTAATAGACAAGAGCGCCAAAGGTATGACAGTCAAGACTATCAGCATAGCGGTTTTATTTAACTTGCCTATAAAATTGCCCGATATGCAGACTCAACAACAAGTAGCCCGCTTACGCTCACTTATATTAGAAGAAAATGCACTTAATTACCAATATGCAAAACTGATGCAAGCTAAAAATAAGTACTATATAGATAAACTTATTAAAAATAAATAAAAAGTATAAAAGGAGAAAACTATAATGAGTAATGCAACAAGCAAACCAACCGAACAAGAGCGGAGCGAACTCCATAGAGCAATTTGGGCAATAGCCGATGACCTTAGAGGCGCTATAGAGGGTGGGGATTTTAAGAATTATGTTTTAGGCATAATGTTTTATCGTTATATAAGTGAAAATATGGAAAGTCACTTTAATACCAACGAGCATAAAGCAGGCAGGACGCATTTTTCTTATGCACAACTGCCTGATGATAAAGTAACAACTGCAATAGTAGAGGATACTATCAAGAGCAAAGGCTTTTTTATCTATCCATCACAGTTATTTTGCAATATACTACAAAAGGCAAAAACAGACCCCGACCTTAATATTACATTAGGCAATACTTTTAAGGAGATAGAAGGCTCTACCAAAGGTTGGCCTAGTGAGGCAAACTTTCAAGGCTTATTTGATGATATGGACTTCAATAGCATCCGCTTAGGCACTAATGTGCCCGAACGCAACAAGCGCATTTTAGCACTACTTAACGGTGTAGCAAGGATGAGCCTTAAGTATCGCAACAAAATAGATGCCTTTGGTGATGCCTATGAATATCTTATGGGTATGTATGCCTCTCAAGGAGGCAAAAGCGGTGGAGAGTTTTTTACTCCGCAAGAAGTATCTAGGTTGCTAGCCCAACTAACCCTAGTGGGCAGAACTAAAATAAACAAAGTGTACGACCCTGCTTGTGGTAGTGGTTCGCTACTACTCCAATTTGAAAAACTGCTAGATGCAGGTAGTATGGGCAAAGGCTTTTTTGGGCAAGAAATCAATGTAACCACATACAACCTCTGCCGTATCAATATGTTTTTGCACAATGTAGGATATGACAAGTTTGATATAGCGCTAGGCGATACACTAACCAATCCCCTACACGATGACTTTATCCCCTTTGATGCAATAGTATCCAATCCCCCTTACTCTATCAAATGGGAGGGCGATAACAACCCCACCTTAATAGATGACCCACGCTACAACCCTGCAGGCGTACTTGCTCCCAAGAGCAAGGCGGATATGGCATTTATTTTACATAGCCTAAGTTATCTAGCTAGCAGTGGCACAGGCGCTATTGTATGCTTCCCCGGTATATTTTATCGTGGCGGAGCAGAACAAAAGATAAGAAAATACCTAGTAGAAAAAAACTTTGTAGATGCACTTATTGACCTGCCTGCTAATCTGTTTTTTGGCGTAGGTATCGCAACCACTATATTAGTGCTAAAAAAGAGCAGAAAAGATAATAAGGTACTATTTATAGATGCTAGCCAAGAGTTTGTAAAAGCTGGTAACAAAAACAAACTATCAGAAGATAATATAGAAAAAATCTTAGGAGCGTATATAGACCGTATAGATTTACCACACTTTGCTCACTCTGCTACAATAGCCGAGATAGCAGAGCAAGACTATAATCTCTCAGTCGCCACCTATGTAGAAAAAGAGGATACCCGAGAGCAGATAGATATCAAGGCACTTAACCAAGAGATAGCATCTATAGTTAGCAGAACTGCTACCTTGCGTAGTGAGATTGATAGTATTATTGCAGAGATAGAAGGGGCTAACCAATGAGTAAACTATCACAACTAATAGCAGAACTTTGTCCTAATGGGGTGGAGTATAAGCAATTTGGACACTTTGTAAAAATTGAAAAAGGAAAACAATTAAACAAAGAATTTTTACATACAATAGGCAAATACCCAGCATATAACGGTGGTATATCTTTTTCAGGTTATACTGATGTCTATAATTATAATGAGAATACCATAATAGTTAGTCAAGGTGGTGCCTCAGCTGGTTTTGTGAATTTTGTTCAAACTAAATTTTGGGCAAATGCACATTGTTATGTTATTTTACCCAAAGAAGAATTACTAAATAATAGATATGCTTATCATTTTTTGAAACTTAATCAAGAAAAACTGATGCAAAACCAGCATGGGGCAGGAATCCCAGCATTGAAACCTGCTAATATAAAGTGTTTATCTATCCCCATCCCCCCTATATCTATTCAACAAGAGATTGTGCGTATATTAGATAGTTTTACAGCGCTTAGTACAGAGCTTAGTACAGAGCTTGTCGCAAGAAAAAAGCAATATCAATATTATAGAGATACTTTATTGACCTTTGATAATAATGTGCCAAGGGTAAAATTAGGCGAGATATGTGAGATTGAGCGAGGCAACGGATTGCCCAAAAGAGATTTTGTAAAAGAGGGTATAGGCTGTATTCATTATGGGCAAATATATACTTATTATGGCTTATTTGCAGACAAAACAATATCGTTTGTTTCGCCAGATAAAGCGAGTAAATTAAAAAAAGTATATAAAGGCGATATTATAGTAGCAGTAACTAGCGAGAATATAGAAGATGTATGCAAATGTGTAGTATGGCTTGGAGATAATTATATTGTCACTGGCGGACATACAGCAATCATAAGGCATAATCAAAACCCTAAATTTATCGCATATTGGCTTCAGTCAAGAGAATTTTACAGTCAAAAAACAAAAATAGCACAAGGAATAAAAGTTATTGAGGTAACACCATTTAAGTTAAAAAATATTATTATTCCCCTACCCCCATTAGCAGAGCAGCAGCGTATAGTAGATATATTAGACCGCTTTGATACTTTAGTTAATAATATATCCATAGGTATACCAGCAGAGATAGAGGCAAGGGACAAGCAGTACCAATATTATCGCAACAAGTTACTTAGTTTTAAGCGATTAAAGGAGGAGTTATGAACAAGCAAAATATTATAGCGGAAAACAACTATTCTACAGTAGTAGCAGAGTATACCCCACTACCCAAAACGCAGACAAGCTATCAGAGCGAGGCGGAGCTGGAGCAAGATTTTATAGCTAGGCTAGAGCGATTGGGGTATGCAAGGATATACAACCCAAAAGAGCAGGTGCTAATAAACAATCTTAGGCGAAAGTTAGAAAAGTTAAATAGTGTAGCCTTGTGTGCCAAAGGCTTTAGCGATAGAGAGTGGGAGCAGGTATTTAGAGAGATACTAGCCAATAGAGCAGACAGTGTGCAAAAAAAGACTGAGCGCCTACAAGTGGAAAATAGGTATACCATAACCCGAGATAACGGTACCGAAATCAATATAATGCTTATTGACAAAGACAATATATTTAACAACGACCTGCAAGTATTCAATCAGTATGTAGAGGGTAGCACCCCTTACAAAGGTATATATGATGTTACGGTGTTAGTCAATGGGCTACCGCTTGTACATATAGAGTTAAAGAGGCGAGGGGTAGCAATAAAAGAGGCATTTAACCAGATTGCTAGGTATAGCAAAGACAATTTCTTTGGCAGTTCCGGACTGTTCGAGTGGGTGCAACTATTTGTTATCTCCAATGGCACAGAGACCAAATACTATTCCAATACAACAAGAGAGCAATCTATTGCACAAAGTGCGAGTTTTACAAGCAAGCGCAAGACTAGCCATAGTTTTGAGTTTACCAGTTATTGGGCGGATGCGCGCAACCGCAATATCCTTGATTTAGCTGATTTTACCGAAACATTTTTTAGCAAAGGTACATTGCTTAATATCTTAACTAAATATTGTGTATTTACAGTAGATAAGTTACTGCTTGTTATGAGGCCATATCAGATAGTAGCTACCGAAAAGATTATTGAACGCATAAAATATGCCGAGCACTACAAAAAAGTAGGCACTATTGAGGCAGGGGGATATATTTGGCATACCACAGGTAGCGGAAAAACGCTAACCAGCTTTAAGACAGCGCAGATAGCAACTTACTTAGAGTTTATTGATAAAGTAATATTTGTAGTAGACCGCAAAGACCTTGATTACCAAACTATAAAAGAGTTTGAAAAGTTTGGGGGTAAAGATAGCGTAAGTGGCAATGTTAGCACCAATATTCTAAAAAACAACCTAGATAGCGATGACCAAAAGATAATTGTTACCACTATACAAAAGCTTAACAAGTTTGTATCAAAGTATACCAACCAAGCAATATATAACAAAAGATGCGTGATTATATTTGATGAGTGCCACCGTAGCCAGTTTGGCAAGATGCACCTTGCTATTACTAAGGCATTCAAGAACTATTATTTGTTTGGTTTTACCGGTACACCAATTTTTTTAGAAAATGCATCAAGTGGCAGCAATATTGTTAAAACCAATAGAGGCGTAGAAAATATAAAAACCACAGAACAAATATTTGGCAAGTGCCTGCACTCCTACACCATAGTAGATGCTATAAGTGATGGCAATGTTTTGCCATTTAGGGTAGATTTGGTAGATACTATCAAGTTTAAGGATGGGGTGCAAGATGTTAAGGTGCATGCCATTGATAAAGATAGTGCGCTTAAGTCACCAGAAAGAATAAGCGTAATTTCAAAATATATCCTTGATTACTTTGATACTAAAACATACCGCCAAGATGGTATATTTTATGAGCATAAGGTGCTTGAAAACATTGTAGAGCTTGCAAAGGCAAGGGATAGCAGGGTAGATGAGATAAGGGACAAGCGCCGAGTTAAGGGGTTTAACGCACTTTTTGCAGTAGACAGCATAGCTAGCGCCAAATTGTTTTATACAGAGCTAAAGAGGCAAATAGCAGAAAGATATAGTGACCTTAGGATAGCTACAATATTTTGCTATACGCCCAATGAGGATATAGAGGCCTTTTTGGATGAAGAATTCGAAACAGAGCTTTTGGATACGCCTAGTAGGGACTTTTTAGAGAGCGCAATAGCAGACTACAATGCTATGTTTGGCACTAGCTGGGATACACAAGGGGACAACTTTGGAGCATTTTACAAAGATGTTTCTATGCGGGTAAAAAACAAAGAGATAGACCTGCTTATCGTTGTCAATATGTTCTTAACTGGCTTTGATGCCACTACCTTAAATACTCTTTGGGTAGATAAGAATCTGCGTTATCATGGACTTATCCAGTCTTTTAGTCGTACCAATAGGATACTCAATGCGCAAAAGAGATTTGGCAACATTGTGACCTTTCGCAATCTGGAGAGCCAAATTAATGAGGCTTGTAGCCTTTTTGGAGATAGGGAAAATACTAAAAATATAGTAGTGATACGCCCTTTTGCAGACTACTACAATGGTTATGATAACAAGCCAGGATATGTGCAGATTGTAGCAGAGTTGCAGAGCAAGTTTGACCCTAACGAGTTTTTTGCAAGTGAGGCAGAAGAAAGGGAATTTATCAACCTTTTTGGAACTTTTTTAAGGGTAGAAAATATCATGCGACCTTTTGATGAGTTTATAGGCAAAGAGATATTGTCACAGAGAGAGCGACAAGACTACCAGTCAGTCTACCTCACCTTAAACGAAAAATACCGCAAGCAAAAAGAGGCAGATGCGGTAAGCATAGTAGATGATCTAGTCTTTGAGATTGAGCTTATCAAACAGCTTACTGTCAATATAGACTATATCCTGCTGATGGTAGAGCGATATGCCAGTGCCAAAGATAAAAAAGAGCAAGAGCTTGTACTAGGTGAGATTACTAGCACCATCAATTCCCGACCGGAATTGCGTTCTAAAAAAGAGTTGATTTTAGGTTTTATTAGTACTGTTAATAACAATAGCCTTGTGTCTAGTCAATGGCGGTCGTATGTAACAGAAAAATCAGAGCAAGAGCTAACAGATCTAATAGCAGATGAAGAACTCAATGACAAAAAGGCTAGGCGCTATGTAGAAAATTGTTTGCAAGATGGAGAAATTAAGGAGATAGGTACAGAGCTGGATGAGATTCTTCCGCCTATGAGTATGTTTGAGGAGCCCGAAAAAAGAATGCATAAAAAAAGAAGTGTTATAGAAAAAATAAAACTCTTTTTAGAACAATTCTTTGGCGTTTAATTTCTCCTATTGGTATTTCTTTTTTGTGAAAAATTATGTGCGAAACTTACTTGCAGGCCTTATTATTGATTTTTTTGTTTTTTTCAGCAAAAACTGTTTTTATATGTTAGAATAGGTAAGGCACATAAAGTTGCTAAGGAGAAATTATGCTAAAGAAATTAGGATATAAGCTATTTGGGCTTACGCCCCAAGACGACCTTCAGCCCAAAGAGGCAATTAGCTATAGCATTGCAGGTTTTGGGCAAAATCTAATTTGCGGATTTGTAAGCTCTTATTTAGTTTACTATATGACCAATGGGCTGCTTATTAGTGCTGTTACCGTAGGCTTTATTATGCTGGCAGTAAGACTTTTTGATGCGCTAAATGACCCGATTATGGGTAGCATTGTGGACCGCACCCGCTCCAAATGGGGCAAGTGCAGACCTTATTTGCTATTTATGCCCATTCCTATTGGCATATTTACTGTTTTGCTTTATTTGCCGCTTTCTCCTCAAAGTGCCAATACAGTTACTATAGCCACCGCTATTTATGTATTGTGGAGCATTTTTTATACCATAGTGGATGTGCCTTATTGGGGGCTGGCTTCTTCAATGACTTCGGATACCCTGCAAAGAGGCAATATGCTGACTATAGCCAGGATTGCTTGCACCTTAGGCGGTGGGGTTATTGCTGTTGCAGTACCTATTCTTTCTAATTACTGGATAAAAGACTTTACCGATGCGGAAGGCAATATTGTAGCAGGCATGGAGCAAACTGCCGCCGCCGCGCTGCGCTCTAACTATATTTGGTTGGCATTGGCAATCGTGCTGCTTGCGCTGCCTACTTTCTACATAGGGTTTAAGTATACTAAAGAGCGTTTTTACGCGCAAAGCAAGCCTGCCTCGCTAGGTCATAACTTGGGGTTAATCTTCAAAAACAAGCCGCTGATGCTTATTATTTTAAGCGGTATTTTAGGTTCTGCAAAGCTGCTGTATTTGGCAAGCGGCATTTATATTGCACAATACAACCTTGCCAGTGTAGAGTTTTTGGGTATGAGCGGCATTGCGCTTTTTACTGTTATTACCTTTGCAATAGTGCCGGGCGGCTTTTTAGCCAGCGTGCTGACCCCATACTTTACTAAAAAAATCGGCAAAAGGAATATCTTTATATACTCGCATATTATGGGCGCAATAGTTTTGGTAGCTATGTATTTAATTGGTTGGGATGCGCCTTGGAAACTTGCTCTCAATCTTGTCGGGCTAGCTTTGGTTGGCATACCGGGCGGCTTTTCTAATATCCTTACCTATGCAATGATAGCCGACAGCATAGATTATCTGGAATGGAAAACAGGCGAAAGAGCGGAGGGGATTTGCTTTTCTATGCAAACCTTGATTAATAAAATAGGTATGGCGGCAGGAGCGGCTGTTACTTGTTTTGGGTTGGGATGGGCAAAAATATCTGCAAGCGATACTTCCAGTATTACCAAAGATGGGCTGGATATTTTGTTTTTGGTATCTGTCCTTATCCCCGGTATAAGCATGGCTCTTTCGGTTGTTCCGCTTTTCTTTTATAAGTTCGACGAAGGCAGTCAAGCGCTTGCGGTTGCAGAAGTAGCTAAAAGAAAACAACAAGCTCAAGTTACCGAAGTTGACTATTATAGAATAGAATATTAAGATATGGTATCCCAAAAGGCTAAAATAAGTATACCAAACTTTAGAATTAGTTTTTAATATCAAAAACTTTATTGCAAATGCTTTCGGCGAATTCTCGTTCGTGGCTCACTAATATTATAGCTCCGGAGAAAGCTACCAGCGCATCTTTTAATGCTTGCTTTGCTTTTATGTCAAGATGATTGGTAGGTTCGTCCAATAGCATAATGTTGCTTTTATGCTGTGTAAGGCAAGCTAGCTTAATGCGCACTTGCTCACCTCCGCTAAGGTTGGCAATGGGCTTGGTCGCAAGCTCTCCTTTTATCCCCACCTTAGCCAGCAAAGCCCTTTGCTGTTTAGCATTTAAGCGGGGGAACAGCTCATTAATATAAGTTACCGCATTTACTTGCGTGGAGTAAAACTCAATATCTTGCTCTAAATAATTTATTTGCTTTTGTATATGAAACTTAAAACTGCCGCCTAGCTTTTTAATCTTTTGTACTAAAGTCTTTAACAAGGTGGTTTTGCCTATACCGTTTGTCCCTCTTACCCATAGCTTGTCATTTCCTTTCAAATGCAAGCTAATGGGGGGCAAAATTGGTTTAGCGTACCCTATTGTTAAGTCCTTTACTATCAACATATCCAAAGTATGTATCGGCTCGCAAGGAAAATCGAAATGCGCTTCATACACTTGAGTCGGCTTTTCTATCAGCTGTATACGCTCCAATTGCTTTTTACGGCTGTTTGCCATACCCGCAGTAGCCGCTCTAACCTTATTGCGGGCGATATAGTCTTCCATTTTTGCAATTTCTCTTTGCTGACGCAAATAACTTTCCTTATATTGCTTTGCAATTTGTTCCCTTTGCGCCATAAAAGATTGGTAATTGCCTGTAAACTTCTTTATCCCTCCATTTTCTATATTTATAATATATTTGCAAGTGCTGTTAAGAAAAGCTGTATCGTGGCTAATAAGCATAAAAGTGCCCGCAAATGTATTTAGGTAGTTTTTTAGCCATTCTATATGCTCAATGTCCAGAAAATTAGTAGGCTCGTCCAGCAGCATAATATCCAGATTCTCAAGTAAAATCTTGGCAAGCATAAGTTTTGCCCTTTCCCCTCCGCTTAACTTGCCAATATGAGTTTCATAGCCAATTACACCTAGTCCTAGACCATTGGCTACTTTTTTTATCTCTGCGTCTAAATCATAAAAACCTGCCAAAAGCAGCATATCTTGCAAGCGTGCGCTTTTTGCAATTAGTTTATCAAGCGCTACCGCTTCTTGCTCATCTGCCATTGCTGCATATAACTCTTGTAAGGCGGCATCCGTATCGTATAGGTAGCCAAAAGCAGTACGCAAGTAATCTATCACACTAAGGTTGCCTTCTATATCAACATGCTGGTCCAGATAGCTCCAGCGTATACCGGACAGCCAAATAACTTCGCCGGAATCTTGAGGGAGCTTGCCTGCAATTATATTTATAAAAGTAGATTTGCCCGCACCGTTAAGCCCCACTATCCCAATATGCTCTCCCTTGTTTACCTTAAAGCCGGCATTGTTAAATAGAGGTTTGTTATCGAATTGATGGGTCAGCCCTTTTACTTCAAGTATACTCATTTGTTACCTTTTAGTGAAATCCGCCATCCACAGCCAAGACTTGACCGGTGATATAGCTTGCCTCTTTTCCTGCTAAAAAGAACACAGCTTCTGCCACATCTTCAGGAGTGCCTAGCCTCCCCATAGGGATAGCTAGGGTAAGATTAGCTATTTCGTCCTTGCTAAGGTAAGAGTTCATTTTGGTAGCAATCACCCCGGGCGCAACCGCATTTACGGTAATACCGCAAGGCGCAAGCTCATAGGCAAGAGAGCGTGTAAGTCCTATTAAGGCATGCTTGCTGGCACTGTATAAACTTTCCATACAAGCTCCCTTTATACCCCAAATGCTGCTAATATTGACAATGCGCCCTCCTTGCTCTCTCATATAAGGCGAAAGCAATTTGCAAAACAAAAAAGCGCTTCTAAAATTGATATTCATCACTTCATTATATTCTTGAGCAGTAGTTTCTGCTAGCAAAGCTCTTTTCGGTATCCCACAGTTGTTAATAAGGATACCTATACTACCGTAATTGGTAACAATTTGGGTGCATATTTCTTCTATTTCTTGAGGGTTTTGCACATCACAATGATACCCATAATGCATAGTTTGGTATCCCGAAAGCATATCTTTTAACAATGCTGCTTCTTTTTCACTTTTATTAAAAGTATAGAAAATATTATAGCCGGCTCCTGCAAATTTTAAGGCAATAGCCTTGCCTATACCTGTTGCTCCGCCTGTAATTAGCACATTTTGCTTCATTTTTTCTCCTTTTTGCTTAAAAAATCGTTCATATTATAGCCCAAAACGCTTACTTTTGCAATAAAATCGTTAAGTTTTAGCAAAAAAGTCCCTTAAATGCTTTTTTTGATACTCTAAACTACAGGTTTGCAACCTATGGTTGACATCTAATTTTGACTTTGTTATAATAGCGTTATCAATAACTTTTAAGAAGGTAAGTATCCTATGTTGGAAATTAAAAATCTATACAAGAAGTACCTCAACAGCGAAAGATTTGCAGTCGAGAATTTAAGTCTTGAACTTAAAGAAGGAGAAATTTTTGGATTCCTCGGAAAAAACGGTGCAGGCAAAAGCACCACATTAAAATGCGTTACAGGGATATATCCTTTTAACGGTGGCTCAATCAAGGTATGCGGCAAAGACATAAGGGAAGAAAGTATCGATGCCAAACTCAATATGGGATATGTGCCGGACAATCACAGCGTTTATGAAAAACTCACCGGCAGGGAATATATTAATTATATTGCCGACCTTTACAGGGTCAGCAAGTTTGATAGGATGGAACGCTTTACAAGGTTTGTAAAAATGTTTCGCCTTTCTCATGCGGTAGATACACAAATCAAATCTTACTCTCACGGTATGAAGCAAAAGATTTGCATAATTGCGGCGCTTATTCACCAACCCCGCCTTTGGGTGTTGGACGAACCTATGATGGGGCTAGACCCCCAATCTATGGTAGAGATTATCAGTTACATGCGGGAGCATTGCAAGCAAGGCAATACTGTGTTCTTTTCGTCGCACAATTTGGACCTTGTTGCCAAGCTATGCGATAGGGCAGCTATTATCCATGAGGGCAAGTTGCATGATATAATTGACCTTACTGTCAAAGGCAATAAGGAAACATTGGAAGAAGACTTCCTTTCTATAACTAGGGAAGAAGAGGAGGGTTAAGGATGAAGAGTACCTATACCCTGTTAAAGTTAGAGTTTAGGAATAACTTTGGCGTTTTTTCTTTAAAAGATAAAAAGATGGTGAAAAAAACTATAGGCACAGCTGTCTTTGTGATAGTCTTTTATCTTTTTCTTTTATGGGCAAGCGAAGTATTGTTTGAAATGTTTGCAAAAGAAGGGCTGGCTTATGAGATTCTGGTATTCTTATTTACAGCTATGTTCCTGTTCTTTGTGCTCTCAGGTATTTCCAGTACATCTAAGGTATTGTATTACAAGGGCGATAACGAAATGCTTATGCGCCTGCCTGTCAAGGGATACGAAGTTTTTATTTCCAAAACCCTATACCTTATTATTAATCAAATCCTATTAACAGGTGTAGTGCTTGTCCCTGTTATGTTTGCTTACTCTAATGTGGTAGAAGTGCCTAAGCAATTTCTAAAGCTAATCCCTGCGGCAACTGCATTTATAGTGTTTATACCCTTTTTTATCAGCAATCTGCTGGCTATACCCGCTATGGTGCTCACCAATAAGATAAGGCATAGGTTTGGGCTTGTTATTGTAATTATGGTAATAGGCGTTACGGTTATGTTTACCGTTTATATGATGCTCTTTGAAAGTATGGTAACCTACCTTAAAGGGCAAAGCTTTTCCGTATTTGACCCCGAAGTAGTGCAAGTATTTAAGCAAGTGGCAAGCTACTGCTATCCTACTAAATACTTTGCCGACTTAGTGCTGCAAAGGAGTCCGGTTGTTGCTCTTTTCTTATTAATGCTAATTTCCTTATTCTTACTTTTCTTAAATATACTTCTAGTCGTCTTTGTATATCAAAAGACTTTGCTTAAAAATATAGAAATAGAGGGCTCTGCATATCGTAAAAAGCGTGGGCGTTTTGTGCATCGTTCTATCTTTTCCACTCTTTTAAGAAAGGAGTTTCTGCAGGTGTTGCGCTCTGTCAATTATTCTTTTCAATACTTTGTGCTTGCATTTTCTATGCCTGTAATGGTGTATTTCTGCAATGAGATAGCCATTAAGATTGGCCGCAATGATATAGGCGATAAGATTATATTAGGGCTTACCCTGCTGGTTATGCTTATCTTCAATACTGTAATTATCTCCTTTTCTGCCACCAGTATTACCCGAGAAGGGGACAATTTTTACCATACAAAAGTGATACCTGTATCCATCCGCAAACAACTAGCAGCTAAGTTTACTATGTATCTCTTTATTTCAATACTGGCAAATGCGGCAACTACCGCACTGATAATCTATCGAAAGCAAATTGGTTTGCTGGAAGGTGTTTGGCTCTTTGGAATCATACAATTTATAGGAATATCTTTGACCTTGCGTTCTATGAAAATGGATGTCAAGCGTCCTAAGTTCAATTTAAGCGGACAAGGTGAGTTGGTTAGCGGCAATGTAAATACTACCGCAAGTGTAGGTTTAGGCTTTGCTGTAAGTGTAATTATTGGCATCTTAGCTATGCTTATCTCTTATTTGCTGGACTCTTTCTTTGCTATCAACACTGAGGTGCTAAGTGTAGACCAATGGATGCTAGTAATTATTAGCGGTATTTCTCTTATCTTTGGTATATACTGCATACTCTCTTACCAAATCAACTTGAAGAAGCATTACAATAGAATCACGTAAACCGATAAAAGGTGTCCCGTAAAGGTAACTAATATGAAAAAGTTTTTAATTGCTGTGCTATTAATCATCCCTATTGTAGTAATATTTGCTTTAATGCTTACTGGCGTAATTATTTCCAATACCATAAATGTCAATGCAGAACAAATGATTATCCACGACATCAATGATAGCATATTTGATACCAAGCGCACTTATACCTTGCCTCTTGAGGGCGGAAAGCTGCAAATTATTATATTTATCTTGCCTGCAATCAGTTTTGATTCCGAAGTGGCATACGAATATACGGAAGACAGCGAGGGAGAAGTTGACCTTATCAAACAAGAGGGGCATAAATATGTTATTGTGCCTAAAAAAAGCGGTGAGGTTGGCTTAATTATATATCCTCGAAGCAATTACAACTTAAAGCAAGTTATCAATATATACATTACCAGCAATTATGTAACTGATTTTAATATAGCTGTAGATGAAAATCCTATACAAGGCACTCTTTTTATCAACAATAGCGTAAAATTGTATGCTTCTTTTTATCCTGCAGAGGCAATTGGAGCCAATATTATCACTTGGCAAAGCAGCAACCCTTCCGCAGTGGCTGTAGATAAGAATGGACTGGCTAAAGTTAAAGGCAAAGGCAGCGCAATAATTAGTGCCAGCGTAACAGATATGGCAGATGTCAAGCGCACAGCACAAATTGAGGTAAGTACAGAGCAGGCAATTACCAAGCAAAAAACCGTTTATCTAAGCAACCAATTCAACAATGAGGATTGGGTGCTGGATAATTTGGTGCTGCATAATGGCGGTGATATAGAGATTGCTACTGTCGCCTCAAGCAGCGAGTTTACTACTTATAAGGTATTCCAAGGAGATAGAGAAGAAGAAATTAATGTATTTAATATCCCTGATGGCGAATGGGATATTCTTAACCGTGAAAACTTTTCCACAATTTACATAGATAATGGCGGCTACTTTTTAGAAGCCGCATATTTAGACTTTGCCGCTGCTCGCTCTTTGTCCCCTGTTTTTACATCCGGCAATGAAAATGTGCTAAAAGTAATGGCATCAGGGATGCTAATGCCAATAAAACAAGGTATAGCTGTAGTCAGAGCCACAGTTGCCAACGGAGAATATAAAGAAATAGAAATCAAGGTATCTCATAGAGCCAATACCTTTGCGCTTAACCTTACCGAAGTGGACAATAAAGTAGGTATTAAGCTGGAAAGGGTATGGGGCTACAACTTTATTAGCGGCAGCCTTGACCCTCAAGATTATACCCATAGCCATACGCTCTTTTTTCATTCGGAATCTGCTACTTTTAGGGGCATAGTTATAGATGACTTTAAGCTATATTGGGAAGCCGACAATTCTGACTATGCTACCGTAGGCCAAGACGGGCTTGTTACTTTTACAGAGCAGGCTTGCGGTAAAGATGTTAAGATACAAGCCTCCGAGTTAGTGCATGGGGTAAAAACCAAATTATCTAAAAGCTATACTTTTAGAGTGCTTGCAGATAAAGAAGCAGTTAATGTTTTTGAAGAAGATACTAACTTAGATGTAGGTAGTAGACGCAATATTATCAATTATTTATCAGATTACCGCAAAGTGCCAATAGCATTGCACACCGATATCTTTATAGAGATAGAAAAGCTTGCAGACTCTGTTTTTTATGCTCGTATTTCCAATTGCATTTATGGCAACGGATACACTATAAGTGCAGAAGGCTGGCCTAATAGATATGACAGTAGCTACAAGCCTATTGCCGGCAACGAAAAGGGCACCAGCCGTAATACAAGAGTATTTGATATTGTAGCTTCGCATATTAAGGCGGATTTGCCCGAGTTTGTTATAGAAAATCTATCTTTTAAAGGTGCGCCTATCTCAGGCGACAAAGCAGTAGAGTTAACGGACTTTAAGAATAGAGGTTCCGGCATAGATGTTAATATTAATAAAGACTATAAAGCCACACCTATTAAGTTTAGGTACAATCATTTACGGTACTTTAATGATTGTATACATGCGTATTGCGCTCGTGGCGAGTACTCATATAATATTGCGGTAGAAGGCTCTATTATAGGAGATTGTCATGGTTTTCCTTTTTATATAGAGCAAAGGAATCATTATCCGGATAGCTATTTATTATTTAAGAATATAGTGTTTAAGCCATCAATGGGTCCTTCTATGATGTATTTACCAATTACAATAGCCGGCAATATCACCTTGCAGGATATTCCTGATGAGATAAAAGTAAATGTTGCCATTGAAGGATTTATTGACAATTATAATTGGAAAAGAATTAATCAGTTAAGCTCTATTTTCATGGGTCTTTTAGATCCTTCATTTGTGGAAGGTTTTCCGGGAATAGAGGATGCATTGCAGGGTTTTCTAGGGGATGATTTAGAAAGGATTCTTAAAAAAGAAAAATATAACAATTTAAGATATACTGATAGTGAAGGTAAAGAGTGGGTCTCCTTAATGGGCTTTATTAATGGCATGTGGAATAGTATTGATCTTGGTACCATAACAATAAAAGAGCCTAACTATACTACATTAGAGTTGCCTATGCCTACTATTAAAGATGGTGGGATGGTCGGAGCGCTGTTGCTTATATTAAGATCTAGCTTTTCTATCCCCGTAGCGCCCGGGTCATCTACCAAAGAGGCACCGCCAATGGACAAGTCTTGTTATATTATTTCATATAAATTCAAAAATAATCAGCCTGCAATATTGCCCGGACAAGCTTGCCCAAGTGATGAGAACTTATTAAAACGCCTACAAGGTGAATAAGTGAAAAAGTTTTTAATTGCTGTGCTATTAATAATCCCTATTGTAGTCATATTTACCTTAACGCTTACTGGCGTAATTATTTCCAATACCATAAATGTCAATGCAGAACAAATGATTATCCACGACATCAATGATAGCATATTTGATACCAAGCGCACTTATACCTTGCCTCTTGAGGGCGGAAAGCTGCAAATTATTATATTTATCTTGCCTGCAATCAGTTTTGATTCCGAAGTGGCATACGAATATACGGAAGACAGCGAGGGAGAAGTTGACCTTATCAAACAAGAGGGGCATAAATATGTTATTGTGCCTAAAAAAAGCGGTGAGGTTGGCTTAATTATATATCCTCGAAGCAATTACAACTTAAAGCAAGTTATCAATATATACATTACCAGCAATTATGTAACTGATTTTAATATAGCTGTAGATGAAAATCCTATACAAGGCACTCTTTTTATCAACAATAGCGTAAAATTGTATGCTTCTTTTTATCCTGCAGAGGCAATTGGAGCCAATATTATCACTTGGCAAAGCAGCAACCCTTCCGCAGTGGCTGTAGATAAGAATGGACTGGCTAAAGTTAAAGGCAAAGGCAGCGCAATAATTAGTGCCAGCGTAACAGATATGGCAGATGTCAAGCGCACAGCACAAATTGAGGTAAGTACAGAGCAGGCAATTACCAAGCAAAAAACCGTTTATCTAAGCAACCAATTCAACAATGAGGATTGGGTGCTGGATAATTTGGTGCTGCATAATGGCGGTGATATAGAGATTGCTACTGTCGCCTCAAGCAGCGAGTTTACTACTTATAAGGTATTCCAAGGAGATAGAGAAGAAGAAATTAATGTATTTAATATCCCTGATGGCGAATGGGATATTCTTAACCGTGAAAACTTTTCCACAATTTACATAGATAATGGCGGCTACTTTTTAGAAGCCGCATATTTAGACTTTGCCGCTGCTCGCTCTTTGTCCCCTGTTTTTACATCCGGCAATGAAAATGTGCTAAAAGTAATGGCATCAGGGATGCTAATGCCAATAAAACAAGGTATAGCTGTAGTCAGAGCCACAGTTGCCAACGGAGAATATAAAGAAATAGAAATCAAGGTATCTCATAGAGCCAATACCTTTGCGCTTAACCTTACCGAAGTGGACAATAAAGTAGGTATTAAGCTGGAAAGGGTATGGGGCTACAACTTTATTAGCGGCAGCCTTGACCCTCAAGATTATACCCATAGCCATACGCTCTTTTTTCATTCGGAATCTGCTACTTTTAGGGGCATAGTTATAGATGACTTTAAGCTATATTGGGAAGCCGACAATTCTGACTATGCTACCGTAGGCCAAGACGGGCTTGTTACTTTTACAGAGCAGGCTTGCGGTAAAGATGTTAAGATACAAGCCTCCGAGTTAGTGCATGGGGTAAAAACCAAATTATCTAAAAGCTATACTTTTAGAGTGCTTGAAGATAAAAAAGCAGTTAATGTTTTTAAGGAGGACTTATCCCTTAATGTAGGCGGGCATCGCAATATTATCAATTATTTATCAGACAATCAGGAGCTGCCTATAGCTCTGCATACTGATATTGATATTGTTTTGCAAGTAATAGGCGGCGGCCGCTACGCGCGATTAAGGAACAGCTTTTACGGCAACGGATATACAGTAAGTGCAGAAGCATGGGGAAGCCGATATGATGTTAAGAATGGATATGCGCCAATCCCGGGTATGGAAAATGGAGTTTGGCGCTATTCCACCTCGTTTTTAATTGATAACAGGCTGATAAACTCTGATATTGAGCAGCTAGTTATTGAAAATACTTCTTTCAAAGGCTCTCCGATACCCTCAGAAGGAACAATTCAACTCGAAGATTTTGATTCTCGCGGTAGAGGCATAGATGTTTATTTTGAAGATGCGCAACCTGCACCGCCAATTAAGCTAAGGTACAATCATTTGCGCTACTATGGCGATTGCATCCATTTGCTGGTAGGTCTTAATTCAGAGATTTCTTACGACTTAGCTATCGAAGGTTCTATTATAGGAGATTGCAGCAATTACCCTGTATATATTGAAGAGAGAGGGCCTATTCCCAATAGTAGTTTATTGATAAAGAATGTTGTTTTCAAGCCTTCTATAGGCCCGTCTATTATATTTATGCCTCTTGCAATTGGCTCGGGTATTACTTATCAAGATATACCTGATAAGACTATAATAAATCTAACTTTTGAAGGCTTTATAGACAATTACAATTGGAAAAGAATAAGTCAGTTGGACACTCTCTTTATGGGGCTGATAGATCCGGCCTTCCTTCAAGATTTTCCAATGATAAATGATTTATTTAAAAATTATTTGAAAAAGAGTATGGAAGATTTGTTGGCTAAGAGCAAGTATCAAAGCTTAAAATATACAGACGAAGAGGGTAAAGAATGGGTTTCGCTAATGGGCTTAATTGCAGGGCTTTGGAGCGATGCTGCGGTTGAAACAGTAAGTATCAAAGTTCCGTCTTATGAAATGCTTATCTTGCCTATGCCTTCAAAAGAAGAAGCTCCTATGCTAAAAGCAGCTCTTGATATTTTCAGCGTCTTTTTTACAGCCCCTGATAAGCCTAATTCTGACATTAAAGTTTCTTTACCTTTGGACAAGCCTTGCTATGTGCTCAGTTATAAATTTAAGCGTAATAAACCTGATATCCTGCCCGGGCAACCTTGCCCAAGTGACGAACACTTATTAAAACGCCTACAAGGTGAAGGGTAATACAAAAGCCTTTGGAAAGAGTTCCAAAGGCTTTTTTTAATTAAGAATAACAAGTTGTTTTAGGCTTTGCCTGCGCAACCTAATACATTGATTATTTTATGTCTTACTAACTCTTTTATTGCCGCCCTGGCAGGAGATAGGTATTGTCTAGGGTCAAAATGAGAAGGATTGTCTGCAAAATACTTTCTAACAGTAGCGGTTACGGCCATTCTTAAATCGCTGTCTATATTGATTTTGCATACAGCCATTTCTGCCGCTTTGCGCAACATATGTTCAGGCACGCCTTTTGCGCCGGGCATATTGCCGCCATATTGATTAATAATCTCTACCAAATCTTGCGGAACACTGCTTGCACCGTGCAACACGATAGGAAATCCAGGTAATCTTTTAGCAATTTCTTCTAAAATATCAAAACGAAGTTTCGCTTCCCCCTTAAACTTAAATGCCCCGTGCGAAGTGCCTATGGCTATTGCCAAACTGTCCACGCCTGTCCGTTGTACAAACTCCTGCACTTCGTTAGGGTCAGTATAGCGGGAGTCCGCTTCACTTACATTAATAGCGTCCTCTATCCCTGCCAGCCTGCCTAGTTCTGCCTCTACCGTTACATTGTATTTGTGCGCATAATCTACTACCGCTTTAGTGATTTTGATATTTTCTTCAAAGCTATGGTGCGAGGCATCAATCATAACAGAGCTAAACCCTTTATCCACGCAATCTTTGCACAACTCAAAGGTATCCCCATGGTCTAAGTGTAGCGCAATAGGGATATCCGTAGTTTCTACAGCCGCTTCTACCAACTTTTGCAGATATACAGGATGGGCGTATTTACGCGCGCCGGCACTTACTTGCAAGATAAGCGGGGCTCTTTCTTCCTGAGCTGCCGAAACAATACCTTGGATTGTCTCCATATTGTTTACATTAAAAGCGCCTATTGCATATCCTCCCGCATAGGCTTTTTTGAACATTTCCCTTGTATTAACTAAAGGCATTTTAGCACCTCCCAAAATTCATTATACTATTATTATACTCCTTTTTTAACTTTTGGTCTAGTGTCTGGTGTAAATATTTTCCTATACCATATTCGCCCGACGGCAAAAACTTTACTACTAGCAAGAAAAATATGATATAATAACGGTATGCTAAAGGAAAATGAAAGAATAGACGACTTAATGTATAAAGGGCTTCAAATCATTCAGCATAAGGAGGGTTATTGCTTTACTCAAGACAGTATTTTGCTAAGTCATTTTATTAAGGCGGGAGCAAAGGAAACGCTGGTAGATTTGGGCACGGGCAGCGGAATAATTGCCATTCTGGTAGCTAAAAAAACGCAAGCAAGAAAAATAATAGGCATTGAATTGCAAGAGCGGCTTGCAGATATGGCAAAAAGGAGCGTAGCTCTCAATGGGTTAAGTGAGCAGGTGCAAATAATAGGTGGCGATATATTAGAGGCGCATACCTTATTAGGGCAAGGCAATATTGATGTAGTATGCACCAATCCACCTTACTTGGCAAATAAAAAAGATGCTCTTGACGAAATTGACATTTGCAAAAATGAGGTTGCCATTACTTTAGCGCAGGTAATTAAGTCGGCTAATAAATTGTTAAAATATGGCGGCCGATTTTATATGGTGCACCGTGCGGACAGGCTTGCTGATATAATTGCCTTAATGCGTCAAGAGCGGATAGAGCCAAAGCGGTTGATGCCTATTCAGCCCACCGCAAAAAAGGCGATTGATACCATAGTTATTGAAGGCAAAAAAGGCGGCAAGCCCTCATTGATATTTGACAAGCCTATAATAGTATACAATCAAAAAGGTGAACTTACCCCTTATGCCCGCAAGATATACAATTTAGGATAAGGAGGAGAGATGGCAGGAGTATTATTTTTGGTAGCAACGCCAATAGGCAACTTAGCTGATATTACATTAAGAGCTAAGCAAACTTTGTCCCAAGCTGACCTTATTGCTTGTGAGGATACTAGACATACTTTAGGGCTTCTTACGCATTTGGGTATCCAAAAGCGGTTAATCAGTTACCATAAACATAATGAAAGGCAATCTGCTCAAAAACTTTTATTACTGCTTGCGGAAGGGAAGCGCATAGCCTTAGTATCTGATGCGGGTATGCCCGGCATCAGCGACCCCGGGGCATATTTGGTTAGCGAAGCAAGAAGGGCGGGGATAGAAGTTGTGGTGATTCCGGGCGCAAGTGCAGTTACAGCCGCTGTTGCGCTTTCCGGTATAGATGAGGGCGGATTTGTCTTTTTAGGATTCCTGCAAGGTACAGAAAAAGAGAAAAGACAAAGGCTAAGCCGCTATGCTGCCGAGCCTATGCCCTTAGTGATTTACTCTGCGCCTCACGATATAAAAAAGGAGCTTGCGCTGGCTGCTCAAGTGTTGGGGAGCAGAAAAGCGCTTATAATAAAGGAGATGACTAAAGTATACGAAGCAGTTATTCAAGGAGTGCTGGGCGAAATTGAGCCAAAAGAGGAAAAAGGCGAGTTTGTGCTAATTATCTCAGGGTGCAAACAAGAGAGGACTATTAGCGACAAGGCTATAATGGCAGAGCTTGATTTCTTGCTTGGCTTTGGGCTTAGCAAAAGAGATGCCTCAACTATAGCGGCACAACATTTAGGCATACCCAAAAAAAGGGCATATGACCTATGCCTTGCCAAACTTAGCCAACAGCTTGACTAGCTCAATATACTTTATTATAATTACATTATGGCTAAAGTTAACTTAAAGTTCTTAAATAAATTAAGCAAAAAAGGCAAAATCGTTTTAGCGGCAATTTTAGTTGTTGTAATTGCAGGGGGTGCTACTTTAGCCTATTTTTTAACTCGCCCAAAAGACAACTCTTCTTCGCAATATTCTCAAATATATAAAAATTATCAATCCTTGCAAAGTTTTAAGCATGCAGAAGAGATTTTGCGCTTAAAAGATGGGATTAGGGTAGATAGCTACGATGCCGAATCAGAGATTTTTATACTTGCAAAGACAATTGTTACCTCAGAAGCGGAAGATGAAGATGAAGAAGACGAAACTATGGAGCTCTATGGCTTTGCCAATAAAGAAAAAATGCTTGTCAATCCTGCAGAGCATTTTTATTTGGGAGTTTTAGGCATAAAGAGCAACTATGCAATTGTAATGAAAGGCGTGCTGCAAGCTGAGGAACTGCAATATAAAATAGGGCTGATTCGCTTTGATAAGCATGGAGTTTATGAGTATGGATTTGTACATGATTATCGAGAGTTATTAATTACCGTTAGTTTTCAAGGGGATTATATAGCCTTTTTTGCCGGACAAGAGTATAGCAATCCCGATACCGCATCTTATGCCGTATTTTACGATTACAAGAGTACCTCTGGTTTAAGCGAAGTATTTAGAGTTGCATCATCCGCTTTTACCGTTTTTGATTTAACGGATAATTGGCTGGTTGCTGCAGACCTAAACAAAACTTATTTTTACGATATCCATAAGATAGACGCTAACGGGTATTTAATTAGACAAGATACCTACTTTCCATTTGAAGACGAGATAAAATACCCTCCTGCCAATGTATCTTTTACTATTAATTATCTGGGCAATAATTGGTTTCTGCGCAAAGCTATATATTATGAAAAAGAGCCTTTTGACACTTACTATTATGTTATGCCCGGAGAAAATAAAGAAACTCTTTATGTTGTACAAAAAAATGATAGATATAATGCAGCCACCAAAAAGACGCTAAAGAGCGATATTCTGCTGGCGGATAATGTTGCCAATAAGTATAGCAACGATGTTTTTAGCGGGCTTGCCGCAATGGCCAATCTTTTAGATATTTCTCAAATGGTAGGGCTGTCCTCGCATATTATTTATTCTGAGCCTGCTTTTCCTCCTTCAGGTTTTGTCAATGACGGATACACTATTGTATATAATTACTTTTTTCCTGAACCTACGGATGTGCCCGAAACTTCTTTTCTTATACTGGACCCCAATGCCAATATTGTAAGGCAGGAGTTATTGTATTTGCCGCCCTTATTTGTGGATGGGATAGGGGTAGAAAATGCCTCTGTTAATTACCCCAATCTTATAGGCAATGCGCAAGTGCATTACTTGGATGGCAGCAAAAAGGTATTAAAGGAGTATGCCGAGGGGCAATATACTTATGAGGCTACTTTTGCCAATGACAATATGCTTACTGTTTACCAATATAAAATAATAGGCTCCAGCGTTCAGCCCAAAGCAGGCGCAGTTAATTTAGACAAAGGGGTGCAAAGCATACCTTTTATCTATGACACCCTAAGTATGTTTGTAGGCGGTTATGCAATTGGCAGCATATTAGACACAGATAGCAATTTACAATATTATAGGATATCAAAAGACGGTGTTCAGGAACCCATAACAGGGGTATATAGCGTTAAGCATGGCGTATATATTACTGCCTCAGCAACCAGAAAAGCACTTTATTCGAATGACGGTACAGAGCTTATTCCCAATTGGTGTAATGATATAATTGTTTATGAATTCTTTTTATCAAACAATCAACTGCTTGAAAGCATAGTAGTAACAGAGCAAGCTGATGATTGTGTAGTTTATATTTTGAGCTAATTTAAGATACTACTAAGGATTGTATGGAGACAGTAATAGGCAGCTATAAAGATATAGAGTATGCGGCGCAATTGTTGCAAGCAGGAGAGGTTGTTGCTTTTCCTACCGAAACCGTATACGGACTGGGCGGCAACGCTTATTCGGAGGCAGCTATAAAAAAGATTTTTACAGCTAAAGGCCGCCCCCAAGACAACCCTTTAATAGTGCATATTGCGGATATTCAAGATTTAGAGCAAGTAGCAATAGATATACCTAAAATAGCTTACTTATTATTTGATGAGTTTGCCCCAGGTCCGTTAACTTTAGTGCTAAAAAAACATCCTAATATACCGTATCAAGTGACAGCGGGAGGCGAAAGCGTAGCTGTGCGCATCCCCGCCCATAAAATGGCTCTTGAACTTATAAGGCAAGCAAATCTTCCTATTTGTGCGCCCAGCGCAAATACTTCTACAAGAGTTAGCCCTACGCTTGCAAGTCATGTATATGAGGATTTGCAAGGCAAGATTCCTTTAATATTGGATGGCGGAAGCTGCGATATCGGGGTAGAATCCACAGTATTAGATTTAACCAGAGCGCAACCTGTCATATTGCGCCCGGGTGCAGTAACAGCAAGTATGTTAGCTCCTTTTCTTAATGTAAGTATGACAGCCCCGCCCGACGAAACCGCTAAATCTCCGGGCACTAAATACCGTCATTATGCCTCGTTGGCAAAGGTGGAGCTTGCAAGCACACCTAAGGAAGCACTTGAGAAACTCAAAGCATGGGATAAGGACAAAGCTATAATATTAGGGAGCAAGGATTTTATAGATAGTTGCAAAAAGGGCATTTCTTTAGGCGCAACAAGTGCAGAAATAGCAAGAAATCTTTTTGCTGCCTTACGCAAAGTTGAAAAGCAATTTGATTATATTATTATAGAAAGATTCCCCGAAACCGAAGAAAATATTACATTATTGAACCGTATCACCAAAGCAATCAATTAGCTTGCTCCAACTCCCGCATAGCCTCTATTGTCTTTTGAATAAGTTCCTCTAAGCTCCAGCCCAGCATATCCGCGCCTCTGGCAATAATTTCTCTGGAGCACCCTGCGGCAAAAGCGGGGGTTTTGTATTTCTTCATTACACTTTTTACTTCCAAATCCATTACGCTCTTAGATGGGCGCACCAATGCTGATGCCCATATCAAGCCGGAAAGCTCATCTGCGGCAAACAATATCTTTTCCATAATATGCTCTGGGGCAATATCCACATTGGTCAGTCCGTAACCATGGCTTTGCACCGCTCTAATTATGCCTTTATCAATCCCTTCCGCTTCCAGCAACTCTTTTGCTTTTATGCAGTGCTCGTCAGGATACATTTCAAAATCTATATCGTGTAGCAGCCCCCCCACAGCCCAATACTCCGCCTTTTCCGGGTCATACTGCTGCGCAAAATATCTCATAATGCCAGCCAGCGTATATGCGTGATTAAGATGAAATTCCTGCTTGTTATACTGTTTTAACAGCTTTTCTGCTTCTTCAAATGTAGGAATATAGCTCATAATATACTTCCTTCTTTGTAAAGTTATTAGCTAAAAGTTACCATATTAAGCTGCCAAAGTCAAGAAAGAAAGTAAAAATATAAGGATAGAAATATCTGCAAAAAGATAAAAGTGTGCTATAATCAATTTAGATTACAGCAGAGTAAGGCTTATAGGAGTTGCTATGCTATATTTTATAGGTGTGTCTTGTGCAATATTGTCAGGCTTTGTTAATTTTTTAGGACAAATATTGCAGAAAAAAGCAATAAATGACATTAAAGCCAAAAAGGGCGAAATGCATATTATAGACTTAATTAAGAGCCCAACTTGGCTAGTAGGATTTCTATTTATGGCTGTATTAACTACAGCTTTTTTAATTGTTACCCAACTTTTTATAGGTCCTGCCTTAGTCCCCGGTCTTGTGGCATCAGGCTTTATAGTGCTGGCTATTGGCTCTGCTAAGATTTTAGGCGAAAAGTTAAAAAAGGAAGAGTATGCCGCAATAGCTATGCTTATTTTGGCAGTATTATGCTTATCATTCAGCAAGCTGGTTATTGTGCCCGATATTGGCAACTTTAATGATTCTGCATTTAACCTTAGGATTGGCATTGTATCTGGGCTGCTTGTTGCAGTATGGCTTACGCTCTTTTTTATAGGCAAAAAAAGCAATAAAAGAAAGGCAATCTTTATACCTCTTGCAACCGCTTTTCCTTTTATTGTGGCCAATATTTGGATGCAACCCTTTCTTATAACAATTGGCAACTTATTTTCCGGACAGGTTGACTCGTTTACCTTAACATTATTTTTTACAGCTATTGCAATACTAGCTGTTACTAATAGCGTTGGACTTATTCATACCCAAACAGCAATGGCGTCAGGCAACGCCAGCATAGTCATTCCAATGATGCAAATACCTGCGCAATTATCGCCTATTTTAATTTATTTTGTAGTTTATGCTTTGCCTGTCCCCAATTTTTATTCTTACATTTTACTTGCAATAGCTATAATACTTGCAATTGCGGCAGGATTCTTGCTTTCTAAAAGGCAGACTGAACTTGAAAAACTTGTAGCACCAACAACCTCTTAAAAAAAGTTATTGATGTTAAATAAGAAAACTAAATATAGCCAAGTGCGACCTTTTTAATTAATATCAAGATTTTGTTTGACCAAACAATAAAATATGTTATAATTAAATTAGGGTATTTTGCACGGTATAAGAATAGGAGAAATTATGTATTTTTTAGGCGTATTATCAGGTATACTATCAGGTTTTGCTAATTTTTTTGGGCAAATTTTGCAGAAAAAAGCAATAAATGATATAAAAAAGCAAAAAGGTAAAATAACCTTGGTAGATTTAGTTAAGAATCCTATTTGGCTTACGGGTTTGGCTTCTATTATAGTGCTTAGCACAGTTTTTTTAGTCCTTTGCCAGCTTTGGGTAGGCCCTGCGCTTGTTCCCGGACTTGTGGCATCAGGTTTTATAGTTTTGGCAATAGGTTCTGCTAAGATTTTGGGCGAAAAACTAAATAAAGAAGAATATCTTGCAATTGGGATGCTTATTTTAGCGGTAATTTGTCTATCATTTAGTAGACTGTCTATAGAAGGCGATACCAAATTATTTAGCAATGAGCCTTTTGTAAATAGGATTGGTATATTGAGCGGGCTTTTTATTGCAGTATGGCTGTACCTTTATTATACGGGCAAAAAAAGTGCCAACAAAAAGGCAATACTAATATCGTTAGCCGCAGGCTTTCCGTTTATTGTGGGCAATATTTGGATGCAGCCTTTTGTTATGACCGTTGGAGACTTATTTGCAGGTGCGCTCAATCCGCTTACCGTTAGGTTGCTTATTATTTCTACTATTGTAGTAGCGGTAACTAATATTGGCGGCATGATACATATGCAGACCGCAATGGCGTCAGGCAATGCAAGCATAGTGATACCTATTATGCAGATACCTCAACAGCTTTCGCCGATAGTTATTTACTTTGTACTTTATGCCTTAAAGGCACCTTACATTTATTCTTACTTTTTGTTAGTGATAGCTATTGGGCTGGCAATTTATGCAGGCTTTTTGCTTACCCGCAGGCAAACGGAACTGGAAAAACTTATAGCAGATGAGCCAGGCCAGTTACCGGAAGCAGAGCTAATAAGTGAAGAAAAAGAAGAAAAAGAAGAAAAGGAAGAAAAGGAAGAAAAGGAAGAAAACAATGCAAACCTTAACATTTAAGAATCTTGATAGAGCCAAGACCGCTGAATATGTTAAAAAGATAGCAGAAGAAGGCTTTGGTCGCAAGGTACTAGCTGTCAAGTGCATGGGCGGAGGCTCTTACGGACTGGCATATAAGGTAGATTTTGAAGGAGAAAGCGTAGTAATAAAGGCTTTTAAGGCGGCAGGTATGCATATAAGCGAAGCAAGGCAGTTGCGGGAGCTTATTAAATACTGTCCTGTGCCCATACCTAAAGTACATTTTGTATTTGATGCAGTGCCCGAATTGCCTATTGACGGTATATGTATGGAGTTTATGCATGGCGAAAATGTATTTACTTACTTTCCGTTTATATTTTATTCCAGAAAAAAGAAGCAGGCTTTTGCAGAAGCAGTAGCTGATGCCCTAATTGCCTTGCATGGAAAAACTAAAGACAAATTTGGGGAGTTAGATATCACCCCTTACGAAAATTGGCTGGATTACTACCAACCTTTTGCCCACGATGTGCTAAAAGATGCCCTGGAGTTAAACCGCAATGGCGATTTGGACGAAGAAATTACCGAAATAATGGTGGAAGCCTATGATAGCTTTAGTGAGATTTTTAGTGAAAAAGTGGAAAAAGCCTCACTAATACATGGCGATTTGAATGTAATGAATATTTTTGCGGACAAAAAGAGCTTGCAGCCCACAGCTTTTATTGACCCACTAGATTGTATGTATGCTGACAGAGAGTATGACCTCTTTCAGTTTAACAATTATTCGGGTAAGTTTTTTGGACTCTACAAGGCTTACAAGGCAAAACAGTCTACCAGCACATATTGCGATGTAAAGGTGGCATTTTACGGACTTTTTCATCAAGTGGCAATTTATATCAAGACAGGGGTACTTTTTAAGTTTATTATGAATCCTTTGCTTATCAATATGAATAAGCAGTTAAAGTTAATCAAAAGAAAATAATGGGGGCAATTATACACGCTAAAGCGTGATGAAATGCACTTGCCAAAACGCAAGTGATGAAATGCATTTGCGTTCCGCAAATGATTAAGGTGGGATTTATAAACAAGGAGCAACCCTCTGGAGTTGGATTGCCGCACTTCGTTCGCAATGACGCACTAAAAAGTCATTGCGAGGCGCAAAAGCGACGAAGCAATCTAGGGCAATTATACACGCTAAAGCGTGATGAAATGCACTTGCCTAAATGCAAGTGATGAAATGCATTTGCGTTCCGCAAATGATTAAGGTGGGGCTTTGAGGCGGGGCTTCCGCTAGCAAGGCTTTTACCCTCTGCCGTCTTTGCAGGCGATGCGTTAAACTGGATTGCCAGTGGCAAGCCAGTAGCGGGAGCCCACGAGCAATTGCGGGAGCAATGCGAGGGTATAAATAAGCGAAGCAATCCAGGGCAATTATACACACTTAAAGCGTGATGAAATGCACTTGCCAAAACGCAAGTGATGAAATGCATTTGCGTTCCGCAAATGATTAAGGTGGGGCTTTGAGGCGGGGCTTCCGCTAGCAAGGCTTTTACCCTCTGCCGCTCGCAATGACTTTTTGGGGACCGAATTGCTTCGCTTTAGGTAAATACCCTAACTTTCGTATTTTTCTACTTTAATACCTGCTTCGCCAAACATTTGCATAGAAAATTCGTCAGGGTATCCTTGTTCAAATACTACTCTTTGAATACCGCTGTTTATTATCATTTTTGCGCATATTGAGCAAGGTTGATGGGTGCAATACATTGTAGCATCCTGTAGGCTTATACCCAACTTTGCCGCTTGTATTATAGCATTTTGTTCAGCGTGTACCGCATAGCAAACCTCTTGCATAGTGCCGCTTTTTATCCCTCTTTTTATCCTTATGCACTCTTGCCTTTCCTTGCAACTGGTAACGCCGCTGGGCGCACCGTTATAGCCGGTAGTAAGGATTCTTTTATTGCGCACTACTATTGCGCCAATTTGCCTGTCATCTTTATAGCAAGAAGACCAAGTAGCTACCAACTTAGCCATTTGCATAAATCTGCTATCCCATTTATCCCTGTTTTCCATTAAGTGCTTCTCCATTTTTATGCTACTTGCAACTATTTCTTTTTACAGCCCGCTTTGTCCATAAACTTTAAGAATGCAGCTTGCCCTTCTTTATTATTCTTAAAAACAGCAGTACACTCCAAAATCTTTCTGCATGTGTCATTGATATATTCAGTAATTGCCTTATTGGCATCCTCGCCGGAAAGTTTGCAGCCGTTGTCACTTGCCAGCTGTACAATCATATTGAAATGCTTTTCAAGCATAGCATCTTGGCTTAACGCCTTAAAATCCAAAGGTTTGCTGCCTTGCAAAATAGCTGTAATTTGCTTCATTTCTTCATTTAATCTGCCGGGCAAAATAAATATGCCCATAGCTTCAATTAGCCCAATCCCTTCCTTTTTTATATTGTGCATATCCTCTGTAGGATGAAAAATACCATAAGGATGCTTGTCATCCGTGCGGTTATTGCGTAAGATTAGGTCTAATATATACTTTTTATTGTTAATGCTGGCAATAGGAGTAACGGTATTATGAGGCATTTGCCCAGAAGAAGCTATTATATTTACGCTTTCATCTGAGTAATCTTTCCAAAAGTCCAAAAAATAGCTGGCGCAGCTTAGAAGCTCCTCGCTATCAACAGAGGATAGGCGCACCACACTATTATACCAATCCAGCAAATGCAGCTGCACATTAGGAAAGTCCTTATGCACAAAATCAGCTTTTGCAGAGCGTTTTAACATAGGCAGTCCTTTGCCGCCTCCTTGAAAATGCTCATGTGAAAGAATGCTCCCGCCCACAATAGGCAGTGCCGCATTGCTGCCGCAAAAAAAGTGGGGGAACAGCTTAACAAAGTCAAGCAGCTCAATAAAGGTGTCCGTGCCTACTACCATAGGTCTATGCTCTGCGGTAAGCACTATAATATGGTCTTTGTAATATACATAAGGTGAGTATTGCAAATACCATTTTTCGTCATTGAGAAAAAGCGGAATAATACGCAAGGCATGTCTTGGAGGGCGAGTTAAGGTACCCTTAAAGCCCATATTGGTAGGACAAAGTAAGCATTTTGGATAACCCGAGCTATCTTTAGCTTCTCTTTCTATCAGCTTTGCATCTTTTTCAGGCTTGGCTAAATTAATGGTAATAATCAAATCGCCCAGCTCTCCCGGAGCAGTCCATTTTATATTTTTTTCTATATCTTCGGCTCGGATATAGTTGCTGGCAATAGATATTTCTCTTAAATAATCAGTTGCCGCTTGTGTGCCTTCCCGAGCAGAAATAAAGTCAAATTCACCAATAACAGCACTTGGCGCAGGGGTCACCAGCCCCATTATTTTACTTTCAAAAAGCAGTCGCTCTTCTTCCGTAATAAGTCCTGAACTAATAGCTAATCCAGCAAGCGGAGTAAGAATCTCGCTTTGCAATTCTGCTAAGTCACTACTTGCCTGCCCAGGCTCATTTATAGAAAATAAATCTAGCAAATTGTTTCGGGCAAGTATAGCATCTTCTTCGGATAAAAAGAGTTTAACTGTAGCATAAAAGAGTAATGACTCTATCAGAGCGGCTATGGTTGCTTTATTATTCATATAATATTCCTTTTTCCAGATTTGCCATTAATAAAATCTAACTAAAAATCTTTATCCCTTTGCGTTTGAAATGAATCTATGATACAATACCCTTATCTAAATCCTAACTGTTAATATTGTTATTATACAATAAAGGCATAAATATGGCAAGAGTAAAATATACAAATTTTTCTTTCGATAAGGACAATTTTGCTAAAGGGACAGTTGGCTTATATGCTGAGAGCGCCGCTTTTCAAGCAAAGCGGGCAGAGTTGCTTTTTAAGACTCATACCTTAAAATATGGAGAATCTCCTATATTTTACTCCAGTCCGGGCAGAATAGAAATCATAGGCAATCATACAGACCACAATCATGGCAAGGTGTTGTGTGCGGCTATATCGCTGGATACTTTAGCCGCAGTTAGCCCTACAAAAGATAACAAAGTTGAAATATATAGCAAGGGCTATCCGCCTGTTGCGGCAGATTTGGCGGATTGCAATATAAAGGAAGAGGAAAAGGGCACAAGTACTGCTTTAGTTCGAGGAGTGGCTAAAGCCTTTACCTGCAGGGGGCATAAGGTAGGCGGTTTTGCAGCTACTACCGTTAGCAATATATTCAAAGGTGCGGGAGTAAGCAGCTCTGCCGCTTTTGAACTGCTTGTGGCAGAGATTTTTAATGATTTATACAACAATGGCAAGGTATCTCCGCTAGAAAAAGCTATTTGTTCCCAATATGCCGAAAATAATTACTTTGGCAAACCTTCGGGGCTAATGGATCAGTGCGCAATTGCTTTTGGCGGGGCAAGCTGGATTGATTTTAAGCACTTGGACAACCCTACAATTAAAAAGACAAAGTGGCTCTTTGACGAGCTGGCTATTGTTATTGTCAATTGCGGCGGCGACCATGCCAATCTTACTCCTCATTATGCAGAAATCAGAGAGGATATGGAAAAGATTGCCCTCCACTTTGGGACAAGCACCCTGCGGGCAGTTAATAAGCAAGAGTTTGCCGCAAATATTAAGCAATTGGCAAACTTATATAGCGAAAGAGCGGTTCTGCGAGCCATTCATTTCTTTGAAGAAAACGCCAGAGTAGATGCTGCAAGGCAAGCTATGGCAAGGGCGGATAAGGATACTTTTTGCGCCCTTATCAATCAAAGCGGGGATAGCTCTTACAAACTGTTGCAAAATTGCTATCCTGCCGGAGAAGCAAGGCAGCCTATTCCGCTTGCGCTTGCTCTTTGCTCACAGCTTGCAGGCATAAGAGCTTGTAGAGTGCATGGCGGAGGGTTTGCCGGCACTATCCTTAATTTTGTAGATAAGGAAAAAGAGCATATATTTATTAAAAAGGCGCATAAATTATTTGGAAAAGACAATGTTTTTGCCTTGCAAATAAGAGATAAAGGGACTTGTAGATTGGAGGTATAACTTATGCATTGGACAGGCAAAGTGCAACCTATCGCTTTTACCGTATTTGGTTTAGATGTGGCTTGGTATGGCATTATTATGACAGGCGCAATATTGATAGGTATGTTTTTAAGTATCAAAAGATGCGAAAAAATCAAGATGACTACCGATGACTTTTTAGAGATTTTTTTGTTTGCAGTTCCGCTTGCTGTGGTGTGCGGCAGATTGGGATGGATTATCTATCAAGCAAAAGAGTATTTTGTCCCCAATTTTGGCTGGAGCGACTTTGTGCATATGATAGCTGTTTGGGAAGGCGGTATCACCGTGGTGGGTGCTATCCCGGGCGGCGCAATAGGGCTTTATTTATGGTGCAGATACAGAAAAGTGGACTTTATAACGCTGGCAGACCAAATAATGCCGCTACTTTTAATAGGTCAGGCAATAGGGCGTTGGGGCAACTTCTTTAATCAGGAAATCTATGGCCCTGTTGTTGCCAATCCTAAATTGCAGGTCTTTCCCTATGCTGTGTATATCACGCATACAGGCGAGTTTCACAATGCATTATTTTTCTACGAAAGTATGCTAACCCTTATCAGCTTTTTTATATTGCTGTATGTTATGCGACGCTTTACAATGCGTTATAACGGTATTTTGCTTTATTCAGGCACTTACTCTTTTATTAGATTTGTAATGGAGTTTTTGCGGCTGGATTTTGCAGATTACCCGGTAGACCCCTTGCAAATTGCAATGTTTTTAGTTTCGGCAACCTGTTGGACACTCCTTGTTTTGCAAATCAGAAAAGCTAAAGCGGCAGGCAAAAAGGTATGGTATAAGGATGGCATACCGCTAAAACTGTATACCAATGCTAAAAAGGCATATGTAGATTAAGGCGCAAAATGATTGATTGCAGCAACTTAACTTTATTAACAGACCTTTATCAGCTCACTATGATGAACGGTTACCTTCAATGCGGCAAAGCAGATGAGGTAGCAACCTTTGACTTGTTTTATCGTAAAAACGGTAAAGATTTTGCGGTAGCGGCAGGGCTGGAACAGGCAATAGATTATATTAACAATCTTAAATTTGAGGAAAAGGATATAGCATATCTTGCAGGCCTTAATCTTTTCCCCACCAATTTCTTTGACAGCCTACGCTCTTTTAAGTTTACAGGCAGTATAAGAGCGGTACAAGAGGGCGAAATTATCTTTCCGCAAGAGCCTATATTGACAGTAACAGCAAGGCTGTTTGAGGCGCAACTAGTAGAAACAGCACTTTTGAATATCCTTAATCACCAAACCCTTATAGCAACTAAAGCGTTTAGGATAGTCAGCGAGGCAAGAGGAGCGGTAGCGGAGTTTGGCTTGCGCAGAGCGCAAGGCCCTGATGCCGGCTTATACGGTGCGCGTGCCGCTATGATAGCAGGTTGTGCGGCTACCAGTAATGTGCTTGCTGGCAAAAAGTTCGAAGTTAAGGTTACGGGCACTCATGCGCACAGTTGGGTAATGAGTTTTGACAATGAGCTGCAAGCCTTTATGGCTTATGCAGACGCTTATCCCGATAGCTGTCTTTTGTTAGTAGATACCTATGACACCTTAAAGAGCGGCGTCCCCAATGCTATTAAAGTATTTGATTACCTTGTAGCCAAAGGACACTCCCCGGTTGGCATCCGTCTGGATAGCGGCGACCTTGCATACTTATCCAAACAAGCAAGAGCAATGTTGGATGCGGCAGGGCATACAAGCGTTAAGATATATGCAAGCGGGGATATAGATGAGGAAATTTTGCGTTCCCTTTATTTGCAAGGCGCAAAGATAGATGTATGGGGCATAGGCACAAAGCTAATCACTTCTTACGACAATCCATCTTTAGGCGGCGTATACAAAATGAGCGCCACTTATGCAAATGGCGTGGAATCACCTAAAATGAAAGTTTCTGACGCTATTGATAAAATCACCAATCCGGGCAATAAAACTACATATAGGATTTATGACGAGCACGGTTTTGCCGCTGCTGATTTAATAGCTCTTAGAAGCGAGCATTTTGACACTTCCCAACCGCTTACAATCTTTCATCCCATAGAAACATATAAGAAAAAGACCTTTGAAACTTACTCCATGCGTGATTTAATGATAGATGTTTTTAAGGATGGCAAGCAAGTTTACTTTTCTCCTTCGATAAAAGAGATAGCAGAGTATCACACTAAAGTTAAAGCGGAGTTTTATGAAGAAAATATCAGGATAACCAATCCGCATATCTATAAGGTAGACCTTTCCGACGGGCTCTATGAGCTAAAAAATAGGTTAATTCACCAAGCTAGCCAAAATATAAAAAACTAATACGACAAAAAAGGTCAATATAATTTGCAATTAGCCCGTTTAATTTATTTTATTCGGGTTATAATTTTGCTATGAAAAGGCTATTTGCAAGATTTAGAAAAAGCAAAGAAGACGAGCGGGCGGGCGACCTTGCTGTTATGCGTGAACAAGTGATGCGCATTCAGGAGCTAAAGCGAGAAAATGCAGACCTGTTGGCAAGAATAGAGGATTATAAAAAGAAAGAAGAAAGCATTGTCGGCGCTATTAATTTTGCGCAAAAGGAAACCGAAAGACTGCTTAAAGAAAGCAAGGACAGATATGCGCTTGAAGCGGAAAGGCTAAAGAGCTTTCGAGCTAAATGGGTAGGTTATGTAGGGGTAGTTCAAAACAATGGTAAACTTGCGCAAGAGTTTGAGGAAAGCAATCGGGTCTTGAAGGAATGTCAAGCGGAGTTAGAGGAAATGATTTATAAAGATTTGATGGGCTCTAACCCTATAGACGAGGTTAAGCAAGACTACTTGCAAGAGCGAGCCCGGATCGATGCGGAACCCAGCCTTGATTACAAGCAAATACTAAAAAATGAGCGGCCTGCCGAAGCTCTTACCATAGATATCAAGCCTCCAAATGAAGAAAAAATGAGCGAAAATGAGCTTAGCCAGCTTATTAAGCAAATAAAAATAGATGACAAATAGGCCAATCTTTATATTGTTTATTAATTAAAAATGCCGCCTATGCAGATACAAAAGGCGGTTTTTTTAAGTACTCTTTTTTATTAGAAAAATCTAATTAGGCGCAAATAACTTAATTAAAAAAGGTAAATTAGTTGCATTTTTTTGGCAAAAAGGATAAAATAATATTGATTGAAACTTTATAAGGAGATTAGATATGGCAAAAATAAGAATTGGTATCAATGGTTTTGGCAGAATCGGGCGTTTAGTTTTTCGCGCGGCATGCGGGCGTAATAATATTCAGATAGTAGGTATAAATGACCCCTTTATTGACTTAGAATATATGAAGTATATGCTTAAATATGATAGCGTGCATGGCAGATTTGAGGGCGAAATATCCTCTCGTGACGGAAAATTAGTAGTAAATGGCAACGAGATAGTCGTCTTTGCAGAAAAAGACCCCGCCAATATCAATTGGGCAGGCTGCGGCGCTGACTATGTGGCAGAAGCAACAGGTATTTTTACCACATTGCCAAAAGCGCAGGCTCATTTGGACGCAGGCGCAAAAAAAGTAGTTATTACCGCTCCATCTTCTGACGCTCCAATGTTTGTTATGGGCGTGAATCAAGATAAGTACACTAAGGATATGAATATAGTATCCAATGCAAGCTGTACCACCAATTGCCTTGCTCCTCTTGCAAAAGTTATCCATGACAATTTTGGCATTCTCGAAGGGCTGATGACCACAGTTCATTCGCTTACCGCTACTCAAAAGACGGTAGACGGCCCTTCTAATAAAGATTGGCGAGGCGGCAGAGCGGCAGGCGGCAATATTATACCTTCTTCCACCGGTGCGGCAAAAGCTGTAGGCAAGGTTATACCTGAGCTTAACGGTAAGCTAACAGGTATGGCATTTAGAGTGCCCACCTTGGATGTCTCAGTAGTTGACCTTACGGTAAGGCTTGCAAAGCCCACCACTTATGACCAAATTAAAGCTACTATTAAGGAAGCCAGCCAAACATATATGAAAGGCATACTTGCCTATACCGAAGATGCGGTAGTGTCCAGCGACTTTATTGGCGAAGTACACACCTCGGTATTTGATGCGGGCGCAGGTATAGCCCTTAGCGACACCTTTGTTAAATTGGTAAGCTGGTACGATAACGAAATGGGTTACAGCAACAAGGTGCTTGACCTAATTGCGCATATGGCGGCAGTTGACGCTAAATAACAAAAAAACGCCGAGCAATCGGCGTTTCTTATTGGCATTAACTGTTTACTCCAGCATTCTATAATATATTATCCGCTCCCCGCCTTGTAAAGGCAGCTCCAGGTCTTTATTTGTAGCAAGCAGCTTTTCGCTTTCCACATTTAGCAGTTTAGCTATCTTCCAAATATCATCCCCCACCCCTGCAATCACGCAAGTTATAGCATAGTCGCTTTGCTGTTTTGCCTCTCCGGTAACAACTTCGCTAACAAAGGTAAAGACCCCCTTTTCCCTGGAGCTTGCGGCAATGGCAAGTTCAATATTTATTTCTATCCCTCTGTTGTGCTTTAACTTAAAGCCTATGCCTGCTACTTGTGCTTGTAAGTAATCAACCTGTCGTGCGGTAAGCTCAAAGGGCAGCTTGAATTGATAAGGCACTTCCGAAGTCAGCTTTTCTATTTTATCATTTTCATTTACATAAAGGATAGTACAGGATACAATGCCTTCTACCATAGTAGGGTCTGCTGAGCTTATACTTATTGCGCCTATGGAGGAAGAAAGTACAGCAAGCACATTTTTGATAGCAGGAGATTCCTCTGCTATTTCTAAATTGGATACAAGGCTCTCCCTAAAGTACAGCGTATCGTATACTTTGTCCATAGAGTATTCTTCGCTCTTAATATTGCATTCATAATCAATAGAATAGGCATCACTTATTATTTGTGCGCTGCCTTTGCATGCCGCCATACAGCTTAAACTGATAGAAAAGCTAATAACGCACTCTTTACCCCGTTTGCTTTCCACCAATTTTGCAGAATCGCTTTTCACCCTTGCAAGCGCGCATACTTTGGTATCCAGGTTAATATCCTCAGAAATAATCTCGCCTGCAAAATCATTTATGTATTCTTTGCTTTTCAGCAGCCCTTCCGCTACATAAACTACCAGCGTTATGGCTTGCCCTTCTATAGTTATCACTTCATTGCCTTGCATAACTCTGGTGATAACCGCTTTAGTTGAGCTTGACAAAATCCTGTTGCAATTGTCCTCAATATCCATATTGTCAGTATATTCGATAACGCAATCGGGCAGGGCTATCATATTTTGATATTCTACAATGTCTTTTCGGCAAATTATATCCTTGCTGTCATTGTCCATTATAGATATTTGTCTTTTGCTAATAAAGCAGCCTGACAGCTCTATGGTAGCCCTTGCTTTTACGCTGGACACTCCCATATAATCAGTATCCGCTACCGATATGCCTATCATGGAATAATCCAGCGGTCCAATCCCTGCAGCTTCTACAGTTTGCTCGAAGTCCTGAATACTTTCCTCATATTTTAGGCTACCCTCGCTATCTGTAAAAATTACATTAAAGCTCACTTTTCCGCTTACTCTTATTTCGTCTAAAAGCGTTTCGGTATTGGTAATTGCCGCTTTTGCCCCTAAATGAATTATGTCTGCCGCATCATCCAGCGCAAAGTCGCAATCCATATAAAAGCTCTTGGCATCCAGCTGCTTTTTAACATTAGCGCTAATATTAACAAAATCTGTCATACTATAGCTCCTCCCTTTCCCGTATTAATACTTTATTACACAGGTTAAAAAAATATGACCATCGCAAAAAAATAATAGGCCCTATAAGAGCCTATTTTGAGTATATGTAATTTATTACAGTTATTTCCTTAAATATAAGGATTGAAATATGAGTCAAATTGATGGCCTGCTTCTTGTCCGCTAACACCGTTTTGTCCATTTTTTCCGCTGAATTTAGGATCAGCATGCCCTCTCCCCTGTCCGCCTGCGCCGCCTGCTCCGCCATGCAAAGCTGGTGCGTTTCCGCCTATCAAGTAGTAGGCATTCGGACATTTGTAACCGTCGCCGCCCGCTCCTCCTCTTCCGCCGTCACCATGCTGCTTTAGCCATTTGTTAGGGTCAAGGCTGTCTGCTTTGTATTTGCCGCCCTGCCCTCCCTTGCCGCCGTTGCCGCCTTCAAAACGCAGGTTATGTGTATGCCTAATAATTAACTCCCTATAAGCAATTAGTCCGCATCCGCCGTTGCCGCCCATGCCTCCAACTCTTGTCCCATTGCTGTCAGAAGATGTTGTGCGCCCTTCCGACCCCTCTGCTCCTGCGCCGCCCTTGGCAATAAGGGAATGCGCATTTGCGCCCGTTTTTGTTGAGGTTATCTCTATATATCCTCCGCAAATTCCATGTTTGCCCATATTGCCTTGCATTTCGTTGCAGCCCTTTACAACAATTGTTAAAGCGCTGTCTAAAGGTGCTTCTATTGCGCTATGCCCCGATGGGGCATTTAGTTTAAGGTCTTGTATAATTAAGGTCAAAACATTTTGTCGTGAAGAAATGGAAATATACTTATTCATTTTGCTGGTCTTGCCTGCAATGCCTATTATTTCTATTCGCAAAGTTTCCTTAGGCACAAATATACTGCTATAAGACGAAGAATAATCATCATTGGCAATGTTAATGATTACATTGGGCTTACGGATTCCCTCACCATTGATGTAACTTACGATATATTCTGTCAAGCTGTCAAATACCGCCAATTCCTCTTGGGGAAAGTCTGCAAGCGTTTCAGGGGTATTTTTGGTATAATTCTCAGTTTCCAACTCAAGTAAATCCACCTCTTGTATTAACTCCTCAAAATCTGAAGGAATTTCATTTCCTGCTACATTTAGCGTTTTCAAAGAGGGTAAGGGATAAATCCAAGCAAAACCTATATGAGTAAGTAAGTTATCGGATATATCGAGATATTCCAGCTTGTTACAGCCAGCAAGATGCTCTAGTGTTTTAATAAGGTTGCCGCTGGCATCTAGGTACTCTAGGTCATTTATATCGGCTAAGAAATTAAGCGAATACAAGTTGCAGCCTGCTATATTTAAATACTTTAAGTTTTTGAATTTGGCAAGCATCCGCGCGACCCCTGTACTACCAAATAGCTTGCCTGCTAAGTTAAGTTCCTCTGCCTCTTCAAAGTCAGCACTAAGTGCATGCTCTGCTTCCGGCTCAATTACCCCTGTCCGCTTTAGCTCAGATAATATGGTTAAGGTAAGAGGGTTATATATGTTTACAGGATAAGTAAGCAAAATATCGCCATTGCTTTTCTTTATAACAAGCTCAACTGCTCCTATGCCCTTAAAGGTGAGCGCGCCGCCTTGCAGCAACGCTACCTTTTGTGTATCTACAAGCTCTACGCTAAGCTGAGCATCCTCCTCAATATTTAGACTACAAGGTACATCTATCTCCGGATTGGCAAGGCTTGCGGCCAACAGCTTTTCTAACGAAGTTGCTGTATGGTGCACTCTTACCTGCAAGGGCAGGCTGCTAATTTGCTCTGCGGTAGCCACAATACTAATTATGCCTGCCTGAAATGCATGTAAGCAAACAAGGTTGTTTTCATAGATTATGTGGGCACTTATATCAGAAGTGGTTTGAAAATTAACATCATTTGCGTACTCACCATTGTCCCATTTGGCAAAGAGCTTGCATGGCTCGTCTACATAGCATTCACCTTCTATATAGGCGGTAAGCACTCTATTGTCCTCCTCCTTGCCAAACAAGCCCAGCTTTTTCAGTAAGTTACATCCTGTTAAAGTAAGTAGCGTAAAAAAGCTCAAGATAATTATAGAGATAATTTTACTTTTCTTATTCATCTTTCTTTTCCTTATTATATAAGTCTAATTTTAGTTTGCAAAATCTAGTCCGCCGGGGAATTTTTCATCCTCAATTATATATTTTTCATAATTTTCGTTTTGATATACTTTTACATAATCTATTATAAACTCAGGCGGCTCTTTATACTTAAATGCACCTATCCGCATAGCGTGAGGCCCCCATTTATCCCCTGCATCTATTTCTACCGTTAGCCGCAGAAACTGCTTAACCTTAGATACTCCGCCCGCATTAGTTGCCCAAGTTGCCGCTCCATCAATGTAAAAAACATAATATTCGGGAGTCCATTTAAGCGCAAAAGTATGGAAACCGTCGTATAAGCTGTAATTTAGCTTAGTAATATACCCTTTTACTTTACTATGCTCCCCATAACCGTCCCAAAGCAAGGCATGCCCCATCTTTTTGGGATTATTTTTACGAAAAGCAGACTCATATATATCTATTTCCGTTCCGTCACAACCCTCAGAACCTACTTTGCGTTGATTGCTGGACTGCAACCAAAAAGCTGACCATAACCCATTAGCATCAGGGAATTTTACTCTTGCTTCAAAATAGCCAAATGCTTGCGCAAAGAGTATTTCATCATATTCGCCTTTAGTATCAGCATCTTCGCTTGCAATTATCTTTCTAGTTTCTATTCCGCCGGAAAATCTGCCGCTAGAAGGACAAAGCCCGCAACTGCAAATATGATTATCTTTTTGTTCCGCCTTTACAATAACATAGCCATCTTTAACAGTTACCATATCGTCACACCAGTAATTAGCGCAGATAGGATTTTTGGTGTCCGAAGCCCACCTTAATCCGTGCGGAGAGTATGCCCACCTTTCAGGGTCTAGCTTTTCAAATTCATCTGTAAAAACTTCATACCAGCCCTCTTTGCCCAATACAGGCAGGCTTGTATCCCAGCCATAATCTTTCCAATTATCCGCTTTACTCTTATTGCAGGCGACCAAGCTAAGTAATGCCGCCACCGCCAATAAAATCGCTATAATTCTTTTTATCATTTGCCAATCCTATTGCGCACTATCATATAGTCTAAGCCTAAAAAATTATAACATAAAATTGCAAAAGAAGCAATAATCAAGCATAGTTGCCTTGCTCTTTACCCTATCAATTAAAAACACTTTAACTTTTTGCCTAAAAATAAGTTATATTTGTATTTATTAATATACCTTATATATACTATATGTACACTTATTTAATTTTCTTAAT
>CAYSNP010000004.1:0-24218 GCA_964432485.1 uncultured Christensenellaceae bacterium
AGAAAGCCGCACCAATTATCAGGAGGGCAAAAACAACGAGTTGCCATCGGCAGGGATTGAAGGCAGCGTAGAATGGATTACCAAATTAGAGCAAGACAAAGGACTTAGAGATAAGCTAAGCATATACGAGGTGCATGGCTACATTCCCGATTACTATATTTTATCAGGATTATTTGCTAAGGAGCTATTGGAGTTTACCGGCTCTAACAAGATATCCAAAGATTTTCATATGTGGGAAGCAGGGCTTTTTGACGGTAAAACCGTTGCCAATAACCAAATGCGTATTCGCACTTACGAATATGGCGTAATAATGACAGATTACACCATACAAACGCTTATGGCGGGATTTTCCAGCGCTGTGTATTGGCAATTGGATGATGCCATGCATTTTAATGCCGAGGGCGGTACATTTTTATGGGGTATGTTTAATTCTATAGGTACTATTGACGATTACCAACTAAGACCCTGGTATCATGCTATGAGCTTGATGGGCAGGTGTATAGAAAAGGATATGACCATAATGCGCAGCTCTCTTGCCGATGAGGATTTTCGTGCTATTGCCGGAGTATCACAGGACAAAAAGAAGGCTTCAATTGTGGCAGTAAATCAAAGCGAACAAGAGGTTACCAAAACTTTTAAGTTTGCCCGCAACCTTAAAACGGGTAAAGATATATATGTCTATATATTTAATGAAAATGACTTAAAACTCAATAGCAATGGGTATGTTATACCCAACAAATTACTTGCAGGCATTAATCTTAACAAAAAGACAACTGTTACAGTACCGCCTAAATCTGCAATTTTTATAACTACGGAAAGGCTTGATATGCATTTAGGAGGCACACAATGAGAAAAGATGCTAAAAGGCTATACATAATTGTAATAATAATTTTACTGTTGCTTTCTTTGGCAGCTTGCTCCAATGCAAAACTGACTATACCCAAAGCAGAAGGCAAGGTTGCCAGCGTTAGACTTTTCTTCCCCGAGGATGAGGCAGGTGAAGTTTCTGTAAAGCCTTTCTTTAAGTGGAGCAATGATAGGAATATTAATAATTATACGCTTATTATAGCCGTTGACCAAGATTTCGAAGAGGTTGTATTTACAAGGAGCACATTGGCTACAAGCGAGTTTAAGATGTCCTCCGGCCTATATAACAGCACACAATATTTTTGGAAAGTAATAGCTTACGGGTCAGGTAAAGACAATATAAGCGCTAGCGATACTCATAGCTTTATTACCCAAGCAGAGGAGCTGGTGCAAGAAGAGCAAGTACTGGACGATTTTGAGTCTTACGAATATGTTGCCTTTTTACAAACAGAATATTACGCCCCCAATGGCGATGCGGCAAAGATTAATCTTATTGACAATAGCGAGCAAAGCGATTTTATCTTTTCCGATTTCTTTGCAAGCGGCAAGCTGCTGGAAGTGGAGTATGACTTGCATACTTACAAATTTAGCAATTTTACCCGCAACTTGCACCGCAGTTTGTTAGGGACGGACGGTATATCGTTTAAGGTAGGCAATTTGGGAACCAGCATTAAAATAGTTTTAGATATTTTTGAAAAATCAGGCGAAGGCTTTAGGGCATCTGCAACTGTGCGAGGGATAATGCCATATGAGGTATTTATACCTTATTCTGATTTTGAAAGGCATCCTGATGCAGGTATTCCTCAAGACGGAGTATTGCAGGGACATATCTAAGTTTACTATAGCTATTGCAACGGACTCTTATAGTGCCAAAGGCAAAGCGTATATTGACGACATTAAGGCCTATGTGGACAAGAGTATCACTCAAATAGTTAACACAGGCTATATTGCTCCGCCGCTTGAGGATGACGCCTCCATTATTGACCTTAATACAGCCGAGCTTAAAGAGTATATGGACTATCATCCGGATGGCGGCATATCTTCTTTTGATATAATAGAGGTTGCTGACCAAAAGCAATTAAAGTGGGCATATGATTATGATTCGGCTGCCAATAAGTATTGGTCAATGATAAGGCATTTCGGATTTTGGAATATGAGTGCCAATCAAGGGCTAAGTTTTCGTATTCAAGGTAATAAAAGCAACAATAAGCTGGTAGTTCAGTTAAAAGATGCGGATGGCGAATTCTTTTATCTAAAGCTGCTGGTGGACTTTGATAACGAAATTGAAATTAAAATACCCTTTAACACCCTTATGCTCAAGGGGGTTGACGATGGCGGTATGGAAGTAGACGGTATACTGCACACACAGATAATCAACGAAATATCTTTTACAATGGAATCTAATGTCTATGACAGCTCTGCAAAAGGCGGCACGCTTTACCTTTCGGATATTGCTGTATTTAATGACAGCACGGTAGCAGGCTTGACTGTAGACGGTGTAGATATACAATCAGTAGATTTATTCCACGATTTTGAAAAGGATTCTGGTGGAGAAGAGTTTGATATTACTTCGCTAGCTTTTGCTGATGCGGATGGAGTCGTTGAAGAAAACGACACTTTGTTTGGCGAAAGAGCTCTTAAAGTAACATCAGTTTCAAAACAGCCTATAATTAGTTTTGAGCGCTCACCTCAGCTTGCAAATGCATCCGGGATAGCATTTTGGGTTAGGTCATCTCATAGTATCAGCTTAGATTTTGTGTTGCAGACAAGCGACGGTAAAGATTATAAGCAGACTAAATTTTTAAGCAAAGGTCTTAATTTAATTGTATTCAAGATAAATAATTTCAAATCGGGAAGCAGCGTCATATCCATTGCTACTGCAGAAATAGACAATTATTATATTGTACTCAATAATAGCTCCAACGCAGAAATCGAAGTGCTTTTTGACAATTTTTATGCTTACAATGTTTATAATTCAGCGGCACTAGGCAGAATGCTTGCAGAAATGATTGGCAAGGAAATGCTTACTTTGCCTATGCCTGACGATATAGACGAAGACAACTTTGAAGCAGTTAAAGAAACAACTACAATAATAACTAGCCTTATTTTAGAAAATGCAGAAAATGCCGAAATAGTATTTTCATTGGTAAGCCTAGCACCTTATATAGAGGCATTCTTTGCGGTGCTTAACAAGTTGGACGATATAGAAATAAGCCGCAGATTTGAGCTGGGCTCTATCTTTAAGATTAATATGGTAGCTCAGCACGGGCAAGATTTTACTGTCTACGGTTTTGGCAGAGCGCAAGAGCAGGTAGAAGTAAAGTTTGCCGGCGTAACGCTGGATACTGTTGCAGATGAAACGGGTCGTTTCGAAGTAGTTTTCCCTGCTGAGATAATGACACCTTCTACAGTTGCAAAACTTCTTGAGGTTAAAGGCGAAGGCGGCAGAAGTGCAGAGGTTGCGGCTATCTTAGTAGGCAATGTATATATGGTTATGGGACAAAGCAGTTTGCTTAACGACGTACCCTTAGGTCTATCATTTACCAAAAATAAAAATGTGCGAATTTATACTGCCAATTCTGTACTTTCAGGCTCACCTGAGCAAGTAACGCTTTCCTCCTCTTGGGGCAGAACCGATACATCTAACTATATGTATGGCAATTCCATTATCAGTTATATTGCCAACAAAATATTTGAACAAGATACCTCAATGCCTATCGGCATCATAACAGTAGCATACGGTATATATACTCCTTTTGAAGCATATGCCGGCAATGAAGCTATTGCCGAAATGTTAATAGACTCAAGAGAAGGCTACCATGCTTGCACTATTTACAATACTTATATCCATCCATTGCTGGGAGTTAAGCTGGCAGGCGTAATAATGGCGCACGGGGGCAGTATGGTGACAGATACAGCCCGTTTTAGCCGCATTATGCAGGATATGCAGCAAGATATGCAAGCTAAGTTTAGCTCTGACGAACTTCCGTTTTATATAGTTCAGAGCGTTGCATTCTCAAGATTTACAGAGTTTTCTTATAATGCCGCTCAATCGCTACTTGTAGGAAAAGAAGGCTTTAATATTATACCCGCAACAGATGTTACACAACTTAATCCGGATGGATTAGCAAAGATAGCTTTGCGCTTAACAGATTCTTTAACAGGTAATGTAAGTTATCCTTATGTTACGAGCATTGAGCCCGCTGCCAATGGCTACATCATTACTTTTAGTGAAAATGTAGCCTTTACAGGCAGCTTTTTGGATGGCTTTTGGCTTGGTAACGCTCAAGGCAACTTTGACGAAAATGCCATAGCAACAATTTTAGGCAATACGGTGAGGGTTACTTGCAGTATGGCTGATTTTGACTACAACAATGTTTTTTACAATATTAATGGCAAAGGCAATTTAGTAAGTGCTTCCGGCACACCTATGCCCATAGGCTCTTTTGGTACTTTTGCTCCATATAACCCCAAAAGCTATAACTATATTGACGAAATGAAGTATGAAAACAAAGAGGACTTTGACAATATTTGGGCTTACCGTATAGCAGGAGCAACGCAAGAAAACTCTTCCGGTGCTGTTACGCTTGTGTCAGGCGAAAACAAAATTAACTTTAAGTATTTTAACAAAGGTATGCAGATACTTGCCACTCCTGTTAATACAACAAGAGTGTCAAGAGATATTACTGATATAAGAGTATGGGTAAAGACCACCGAGCCGATTAATTTTCAATGCTACTTATGGTTTGGCTCTTATCCTGCAGATACTAAACGCTACAATACTGCCTTGAATGTGGATTACCGTGACGGTGGCTATGTTTACATACCCATTGCAGGGGTTTGGGGCAGTACCGAAAACTTTTTAGATAGCTTAACTCATATAGGCATTGGGCTTGACAGATGGGCAGAAGGCTCAATGCAGATAGGGGCAATTGATTTTGAAAAGGCGGAGCAGCCCGGTCGTTTTGAGCTAATCAAGCCGGCTTTTGGTGGAGTAGTTATACCGGATACGCCAATAGAGTTTCTATGGTTGCTTTCTGCTCGTGCAGAAAAGTATTCAATAGAGATTAAGGATAAAGATGGTGTTGTAATACACTCAAAAGACAATATCCAAGACTTTTATTATATTTACCCGCAAGGGCTTGCAGAAGGGACTTACAGTTACTCTGTTACCGCTATTAATACTTTTGGCGAGTACACTACAAACAAGTATACCTTTCTATCGTCAGAGATTGCACGTAAGGATACCCTTTTCTATGATTTTGAAATGACAGGCGAGGAGTTTGCCGCAACCTTTAAGTATAGAAACTCACAAACAGACCCTCCTTGGGATGATATTACTTCACCTATATATGCTTCAATTGCAGAAGTGCAAAAAGAGAATGGGGAGCAGAGTAAGGCATTAAAGATTGACAGCACCCTAGCTCCCGACGAGCAAAAGAATTATTACCTTGCAATTAGAGGAGCACTAGACGGCAATGAGGCTTTTGGAGCAAGATACTTGAAGTTTTGGTGCTCTTCCAATGTTGAGCTGGCATCTCTAAATGAGACTGCCAGGATAGAAATCAATTTATATATGGGCAGCAATCATTATTATACTCGTCTTTATGATGTCCCCGCAGGCGAGGGCTATATATTTGTGAGCTTAAACAACTTTAAAAAGGGCAGTGCAAGCTATCCAGATTTTGCTTTGTCTATGGTGGACAATATTAGTATCGGCATCAATGTCAGCTATGGTGCAATAGTGTATTTTGATGATATTTCGCTGACTTATAAAAAAGAATAAAAAATAGGAGGCAAAAAATGAACAAGCGAATTAAAGTAGCAACAGTGTGTCTGCTTGCAATTGTAATGGTTTTCTTAGTCATTGCTTGTAATGGCAAAATTGTAGAAAACATTACAGCGCAAGATGTTACCGCTGTCTATAACGGGCAATCGCATAGCATTACCGTTAAAGGCGCGCAAACTGATGACACGCTAACCTTTTCGACCACAGAGGAGGGGACATATACCGAGACCAATCCGTCCTTTACCGATGCGGGAGAATATAGTGTTTACTTTAAGGTAGAGCGGGAGGGTTACACACCATTTGAAGGCAGTGCAACCGTTACCATAACACCTGCAGTAATCACTGTCACGCCAAATGCGCTAAACAAAATTGAGGGAGAACAAGACCCCGTTTTAACTTATACTAGCGAAGGTAATGTAACGGGCGAAACCCCTGCTTACAGCGGTGCATTGGTAAGAGCGGAGGGCGAGGATGTAGGAGAGTATTTAATTGGTTTAGGCTCTTTAGCCCTTAAAGATGCAACTGGATTTAAGGCAAGCAATTATACTCTAAAATTAAACGCTACAGCGGTAAAGTTTGAGATTGTTGCACTGGGCGGGATAGACCTTTCCGATGCTGAGATAGAGCTGGAATATTCTACTTGCGCATATAACGGTGCGGAGCAGCAGCCTTCAGTAAGTGTAACAATTGATGGAGATGAGCTGGACGAAGCTGACTACACTCTGGCATACTCCGACAATATCAATGTAGGCACAGCAAGCGTAACGGTTGCTGGTGTAGGCAATTATTTTGGTGAAGCACAGGCAACCTTTGCAATTACCCCTAAGGCTTTAACGGTAATCCCCGATGCACTTAATAAAATAGAGGGCGAAGATGACCCGGAGGAGCTCACATTTACATATTCCGGCAATGTAGCGGGGCAAACACCTGCATTTACAGGTGCTCTTGAAAGGGCAGAGGGTGAAGGTATTGGCTCTTACCTTATTGGTATAGGGACTCTTGCTCTGGCAGATAATGAGGCTTTTGAGGCAGCCAATTATACCTTAGTGCTTGAAGAAGTAGACTTTGTGATTAGCGAAAAGATTGATATTGAGGATGCAGAAATCACCTTAGTAAATGACGAGTTTGATTATACAGGAGCAAATATACAGCCCGCAATAAGCAAGGTTGAGCTAGACGAGCAAGCACTTTCAAGCGACTGTTATACTGTAAGCTACAGTGCCAATAAGGATGCTGGCACAGGCAAGGTTATTATAACCGGCAAAGGTATCTACGAAGGCTCTGCAAGCGCAGACTTTACCATTTCTCCCATAAATCTTACAGTTACGCCTGATGCAAATGGCAAAACAGAGGGCGAGTTAGACCCGCTCTTAACATACACCTATTCCGGCAATGTAATAGGCGAAATCCCTTCTTTTGACGGTGTGCTTTTCAGAGAGACGGGCGAGAGCTCAGGCGAATATAAGATATTGATAGGCAGCCTTGTGTTAGAGGATTACGGCACATTTAAGGCCGACAACTACAATTTAGTTTTAGTCGAAGTTTACTTTGTAATAGAGCAGTTTGAAGTAAATGTTGAAAACGGAATGGCATGCTGGTGGTTAGGCGATGATGATGTTGAAAGCAATGTTACTGTAAACGCTTTAGACGGTGATAAGGTAGAGTATAGTAAGGACGGGACTATTTGGACAGAAGACCAAAGCGAGATAACCTTTGATGCTGCTGGCGTATATCTAATACATGTTAAAGTTAGCCGAGACGATGTAGAGGTAGCTTACAAAGCCGCCTTTATGGTTGTAGAGGAAGCTATAATGCTGACAGATTTTGAAGATGAGCTAATACCTGAGATACTTACTGAAGCCAGAAATGGCGGCGTTTGGAGCAACTCTTCCTTGTTAGAAATAGTAGAATATAATGGCAGCTTAATGGCATCTTATCCTTATTCTTATAGTACAAACGGTATGAACGGTATAATATTTGATATGTATGGCAATATACCCGCAGGCGCTTCCTATCTTGCCATGGATATCTATACTTCCGATATTTTAAAATATAATTTTCAACATTATGTATATACATCCGGCAGAGGGTCTTACAACAATTGGTATACAGGTCCTAGCACTACCGAGCAAATGGCAACAACAGTATATATTAGTCTTGAAAAAGTTTCTTCGACTCATATCCTCTTTAGTATGCAAATAAATATCGGATCCGGTTATTCTGGCACTATATACTATGATAATATTAGATTTGTTAAAGAAATACCGGCAATACCAAGTTTAGAAGTTGACCCTGTTATGATAACACCTGCTAACAATTCTATTCAATACGAGGACGAAATACTTTTTGTATGGCAGGAAAACGAATTTGCAGAAAGCTTTGACTTATATATTTATAATGACGAAGAGCACGAGCAGCCTATTGCGTTTTATCTTGGGTTAACAAGCAGTTCTCAATTGGCAAATTTAACTCCGTCATTAACGGCCAGCCAAAAGGTATATTGGAAGTTAGTTGCAACCTCAGTTTTGGACGAAGAGTTTATTACAACAGGTTTTTATAATTATTCCGATTATTACTATCCTGCATTTATCCCTATAACTTTCCAAGCTGACGACTTAGACGGTGTAAGCTGGAGGAATAATAAAGACGGTAATACTTGGAATGATATGCTATCAACTGACTTAGTAGAGGTAGCAGACAGTATTACAGCTTATAAAACAGGCACTACCTCAGGCACATTTTTATTCGGAGTTAGACAAATGTTTGATAAAGGCGCTATGGCATCAGGTGTATATGATACTATTGCTTTTACTTTAAGCACAGATTTCCCCGGCACTTACACTTATAGGGTATGGATTTATAATGATACGGGCGGCAATTCTGAGCTTACTTCGGGTTCGGGAGTGTCAATCTTTATAGGCGAAAGCGCAACAACTTTCTATCGTAAATTAACATTCACAGCTACTGTAACAAAAGAGAATATGGTAGGTTATGCGGTACAGCTTATGGGCAATACTACTCCCGCATACTTCCACTACATGAGCATCGTAGATATGTCGTATAAGGGAGTTTACTCAATCGAAGTGGCAGGACAAGATTTTGTACTGGATACAACTAGTGTAGAACTTAACGGTACTTTAAGTTGGGATGCGGTTGATGCCTTAACTGGTGAGTATTATGTACAGCTTTGGCTGGTACAAATGGGACAAACAATATGGTTTGTCGGTGGCGAAACAGTATATGAACCCGAGCTAGGAGTAATTGACAAAGATATGAGCCAGTATGAGGATTACTTAGGTTATATTAATTCTGGTAGTTATGAATGCAATTATAAGATTATTGCTAAGAATGCGCTATGCGATGCCGGCGCAACTACTTTTGAAGGTACGGTAGAAATTTATCTTACAGTAACTTAATAGCTAAGGAGATTAATATCTCACAAAGTACAGCAGCAAGTACAACATTTGCAGGGGCTGCCATAATAGCGGCAGCCCCTGCAAAAAAAACTGTGTAAGCAGTACAGACCAATATCCTTGTGCAAAAGCGTTGCAAGGATGTTGGTGTGTAAAAAAGCTTGGAGGTAAACTATGAAAAGCAAGGCAAAGGTATTTTTGGTATGTTTTATTATGCTTATTGTTTTGCTTGTAATGACAGCATGCAATCAAGATAACATTGAAGATATTGCTGCCGAAGATATCGAACTTGTATATGACGGAGCAGAACACGGATTTATTTTAGAAGGGTTTCTAAAAGATTTGCTAGAAGACGATGAGTTGACCTTTTCAGATAAGGCAGGAGGGTCTTACAGAGAGGAGGCTTATACCTTTAAGGACGCAGGGGAGCATATTGTTTATTTCAAAGTTAAAAGAAAAATGCATAGACCATATTATGGTAGCTATGTAGTTAAAATTTCTCCCCGACCTATAACAATTACACCTAATGCGCTTGAAAAGTCAGAGGGGCAAGACGACCCCGAGCTTACTTTTACATATCAGGGCAATGTCACAGGACAGACCCCCGCATTTGTCGGAGAGCTTGTGCGGGATACAGGCGAGCACATAGGTTCTTACGAGATAAAGCAAGGCACATTGGCACTTGCAGACAATCAAGCCTTTAAGGCAAGCAATTATACTTTTGTCTTTTCAGATACTCAAGTTAATTTTACCATTAAGGAGTCTTTAAAGATAAGTTTTGACAATGCACAAGTTATTCTTAACCAAAATACCTTTATATACAATGGTTTGCAGCATAAGCCTGCAATCCAAAGTGTAATGATTGACTCCGCTACAGTTGACTTGGAGCATTACACCGTATCATATAGCAATAATATCAATGCCGGTACTGCTACAGTTATTATTACCGGGCAAGGTGTGTATATAGGCAGCTTACAAGCAGAGTTTACTATAGAAAGGGCAGTTTTGACTGTTACGCCAAACGCTTTAAGCAAGTATGAAAATCAAGACGACCCAACCCTTTCCTTTGAATATTCAGGCAACTTGGCAGGTCAAGAGCCCGGTTTTGCAGGTGCGCTTACAAGAGAGGCAGGCGAGACGACGGGTATATACGGTATTAAAATAGGTTCTTTACAGCTTAAAGATAATAACGGTGCTTTCCTTGCCAGCAACTATAGCTTGCAACTTTCAACCACAACCGTTAACTTTACCATTAAGCCGTTAGAGCAAATAACAGGCGTATTTGGCGTTAATAATACAGGTTATACTTGGGACGGAAGCAATGCGCCAAGCAATATAACAATAGGGGGCACTCAGTCAGGTGATACAATCCAATACAGCAAAGATGCTAGCAATTGGAGTACCTCACAAAGCAGCGTTACTTTTAATACGCCGGGCGCTCACACCGTTTACTATAAGGTGTCAAGAGCTAATCACAACGATTTTAACGGAGAGGCATATATGCTGATAGAGGAAGCATCTTTGGTGACTGACTTTGAGAATCAGCAAATGCCAAGTATATTTGTAGCAACAAGGGAAGGTGGTGCTTGGACAGATAATGCAAGCAAAATTAGCTTTGTTCAGCATAATGGCAGCACAATGGCTACAACCACATTTAGTATAGGTAGTTCAGGGATGAATGGCATATTGTTTAATCTTTATAATAATATACCCTCTGGAGCAGAGTACATTGCAATTGATGTTTACACCAATTGCACGCTAACTTTTAAAGACCAACATTTTGCCTATACAAATAATAGAGGGCAATACCAGCAAACATATATAGATAGTCAAGATCGTTCCGAAAGGATGTCGCACACAGTTTATGTTAGCTTATGGCAAGTGAACAGCACATATATTTGGCAGAGTATAACATTTAATGTTTCAGTCGGTTCAGGTACTATATATTATGACAATTTACGCTTTACTAAAGCCATAGATATATCCGTTGTTGCGCCCTCTACTGCTATTTTGCCGCCTGATGTAATCCATCCTGCAGTCGATTCTATCCAAAGCGATAGCACGCTAGATTTTGTATGGAAAGCAGTTCCCAATACTGTAAGTTATAATCTATATCTATTTAATCAAGGCAGAGCAAAGGGGCTTATTAATTCCTATATAGGTATTACTGGTACTAGCAAAAGCGTGAGCTTGTCAGGCATAGGCAATCAAAAGGTTTATTGGATTATGACTTCGGTTTCCGCAAGCGATCAAGTTTCTGAGATTAGAGAGGGCTACTTTAATAGAGTAACTCAAGCATATCCGCAATTAGGTCCTACTTGCTTTCAATCAGGCGATATTGGCAATATACAATGGAGATATTTGACGGGCGGCTCTTGGACTAATGTAACTTCAAATGACCTTATAGAGATAACTCCCGGCGATACGGTATATCAGAGTCCCACTTGTACAGGGACGCAGCTTGTTGGAGTAAGGCATAACTTTAGTGCAGGCTCGTTTGGCGATAACAATACAATTGCATTCACCCTAAGCACAGACGCTTTCGGTGCTTATAAGTATAGGGTATGGGTGTATACTTCTGACGGTAATAATGCCGAGTTGACTGCTTCAGTTGGAGTATCTGTAATGCTTAGTAAAACAGCACAAACATTTTATGTCAACGCTGGTGGCGCAAGCAATAAGTCTAGCATTACAGGGTATGCAGTCCAAATGATGGGCAACGAAGCACCGGTATATTATCATTCAATGGGACTTGTTCAATTGCCTACGGGAGGCGCACCTGCTAATACTGAGCCCGTAATAAATGCGCCTATGTTTGCCCCTATGAGAGAGCCGCCAATTGGAATAGATATTGACCTTTGGGCTGAAGATATGGATTAATATGGCCTTAAAAATAATTTTAATAATTGATTGGGGAAAACAATGAATACACTTGTGGTGAAGGAAAACATCTATAATGAAAAAATATGGAGCGGGCTTAGAATCCAGAGCCTTTATAATTAAAATTTTGGCAGTGGCAATTATGATTACTTTAACTTTAACGGCTTTGTCCGGCACAAAAGGACTATTATCTACTAGTACAGTTCCAGCGGCCGCAAACTTGGCAATAGAGCTTAATAGGGCAAAATCAGATTATACAACTCTCAATAGCCTATTAGCTAGCAATGAGCCTTTAGTATGGACTTTTAATGGCTCTTCCACTACAGAAAACGGGGGAAATTATTCAGGTAACACCCGAAACTATATAGAAGTGCTTTCTTCCTTTTTGGCAACCAATTATGACAGACCTAACGATAAAATGTATAATATAGCCGTAGGCGGATATACGGTAAACAATTTTACTTTTAGTAGTGCGGCACAATATAATCCTGATATAGCTTATATTAGCATAGGCAAGAATGATGCCGCACATTTTATGTCCAACAATGGCTCTTATTATCATTCAGGCTCAACACCGCCTCAAAGTATGCAGAATCCCAATCTTTTGCACTTTAAAAGTAAGGTTGAGACATTTATTGACCAAGCGCGCGCTTCAGGCGCATTAGTTATTATGGGTATCCCTAACAGTATGTCGCAGTCATTTGGTGCGCAAAGAGAGTATTACGAAAACTTTTTTGCGCCTGTACTACGCAATATTGCAGTGCAAAAAGATGTGCTTTATGTGGATTACTTAGCAGCTTATTTGGCAGATACCATCTCTGCAGATACCTATTGGTTTAAGCCTGACGGGATACATGTAAACGGACTTGGATATTTAGTGCTCGCCAATACTTTAATAAGAGATTTGGGGCTGGATACTCAGGAGTCTCTTTATACTTCGCTTGATTTTCGCACTCAAATGGCAAAAATGCACGCGCCTTACTTTAGTCCTCTTACTGCAGTAGAGGATACCTTTATTAAGGAATCGGATACCCAAAAGCTGGCTTCAGCAGGATATGCTGTTTATCAAAGGAGCAGTTTGCCTTCGCTTATGTCGTCTAATACAACAGTGTTTATGGGTGGCGATACCACAGCAGGCGCTATGACGCAAAGCGTAATAGAAAGGAGCTTTTATCAATATCTTTATAGGAATAGCAAGCCGTCTAATAGTTCTAAACTAATAGGCTCAGCAGCAGAATTGGCTTCAAAAGCATCTCTTATGAGTAGCGGTAGCGTGGTATTTTATATGCCAGAAATATATGATAAGACAGGGCAAAGAGCAGAGACAAGCGTAGAAAGCTTTCAAATGCATTTTCAGACAACAGTATCGTTGCTTGCAAGCATGCGAGGGTGCAGGTTGGTATTGCTGACGCCTTTCCCCCAAAGAGAGGGGCAAAAAAATGCCGAATTATTGTCATATGTTCAGGTTATAAGAGCTTTGGTAAACGAAAAAGGGTTGGCTTTAATTGACCTTTATGGTTATGGTAACGCACTTGCAAATAAAAACAAAAGTTTAATGAGGAACTGGACTGAGGATAATGGCTTGCCTAATTGCGTAGCACATTTAGAGATAGCAAAATATATTGCCAAGTTTTTGAACAAATCCGAGCAGGAAATTACCACAGCAGGCGGGCAAACAACAGTTTTGACCAATCCTTCTAGCGTTAGCGGCTATGAGCATGATAACTTAACGCCTTTATACTCTTCTCTTTCCGGCTCTACTGATACAAAATTATTTATGGTAGGAGAGATAGAAAGTATTTATAATAATGATAGGATAGTTTACTCTTACATTCAAGGAGCAAAGACAATCAGAGTATATAGCCAAGACTCTTATGTTACTATTGAGCATACTGATATTGGCGAATATACTTTTAGGTCTTGCGCTGTTCGTGGCAATAAAACCATATTTTTTAATGATGTCACCTATAGTATTAATCAAATTGACGCTCAGCAAAACGCCCCGATTTACACTATTCGTACAGATTTTACAGCTCCTGACCACACTAATATAGAGTTTAGAAACAACACTTACGGTAGTCAATGGCAACCCATTGTAGATGCAAATTTAGTAGAGTTTGACATTTACCGCGCAGTAGAGCTTCCGCCGGTAAACAGTGATAAATTAGTTGGAGTGAGATACAACTTTCCTCAAGGAGCACTTTCTCAAAACTATAACAGAATTGCTTTTAGCATGAGCACAGAGTATGCAGGATATTATTGCTACCGTGTATGGTATTATAAAGCTGACGGTAGCTACAACGAAATAACTCCGTCTTCAGGCGAAAAGATTTATCTTAGTGGCACAGCTTCTGCCTATTATGTTAATATTACCTCCGCAAAATCAGTATATCCTGAAATAACTGGATTTTCTTTACAATTAATGGGCAATGCCCATACTGTGCTGCTCCATAGTGTCAGCATTATTGATTTGCCGCCCTTAAATAACTAGACGGACATTTACTAATAAAAGGTTTTGTGTTAAAATTAAAGCATAATATTATGAAAAAAGTTATTATTGTAGATGATGAACCTTGGATTCTTAGCGGATTAAAAAGGATGATTAATTTTAATGCCTATGGATTCGAGCCAATAACAGCCTTATCGGGGGCTGAGGTGGTGGAGTATCTAAAAAAGAATCCGCTGGATTTAGATTTAATCATTACTGATATAAATATGCCGGAAATGAATGGGTTAGAGTTAATCAAAAGGATTAGGGAAATCCGTCCAAATATAGAAATAGTTATTTTATCAGGATATTCTGAATTTGAGTATGCAAGACAAGCCATGCGCCTAGGGGTCAATGACTATGTGCTCAAACCCGTTAATACAGCTGAGATGGAAGCGCTCCTATCCAGAATCAATGAAAAACTAGATGCTTTTGAAATCATTTCCCGACCGGAATTACCTGAAGGTAGCCTGCATTTTGCTTTGCTGGGCAGCAACGGGACTTTGAACAATTTTGAACGGTATGCAGTATATGAATACGGTAGCGAAACAGCATATATTTTTGCAGTGGACAATGAAGAGGAGAGGGCACGGATATTGGATAATATACCTAGCGGTACTTTGGCGGGCGTATCTTCTTTAACTGATAAGCTAGACAGAGAGATTATGCTAATCAGAGAAGCAAGGCTGGCCTTTCTTTCCAAATTCATTTTTAACGAACCTAAGGTATATATTTACCGTCCAACAGATTTTAATATTGCAAAACAAATTACAAAATCTTTAATCAATACTTATTCTCAAAATTATCAAGAGATCTTTTCTATACTGGACAATATGCCTGTTAAGATTAAAAGCAGCAATTTGACCATAGAGGACCTTACTCATATTTGGAATGGCATTGCCGCATTTTTTATAGGGAAAGAAACTTTGTCTTCCGGTTTTAATTACTATAGTGCCGATGACCTTGTAGATGAGTTTAAGACACAGCAGGCAATGTTTTCTTATATAGCTGAGGCAAGCAAGGACACTCCTGAGATTTTTGATGATGAAAAGCTAGGCAAAAGTTTTGCTAATATGCTTATTTATATAGCCAACAACTATCAAAAGGAGTTATATCTAAAAGATTTAGCGCAGAAGTTTTATCTCAATATGACTTACTGCTGCGACCTTTTCAGGAAGCATCTTAATATGACTTTTCATGAATATCTTACACAAATTAGGATGAAAAAGGCAAAAGAGCTATTGCTTTCGGGCGAATACACTATTACCCAAATATCCGGCATGGTAGGATATCTTGACAACTATTATTTCTCCAGAGTTTTCAAAAAGTATTTTGGTGTAGCACCTAAAGCATTTAAGGAAAAAAGGCAATAGATGGGGAACAAAACTGATGAAAAAAAAGAAAAGATTCGCAACTAGAATTGCTCATCAATTATTTATATCTGTTATTGTAATAATTATATCTTTTCTTTTAGGCTTTTCGTTATTGATTACAGGCTCTTTTATGTTTATTTCAAAAAGTGAGGATGCATATAATAATGCCATTATTGAGCAAATCAATAATAACACCGAAGGACTGCTTATCTCAGCTAAAAATGCAATTAGGGAGTTAGCCTACTCTAAGGATTTGCATGATTACCTAGCCTCTGACCAACAGGGTTATGACGCTGATAAAATCGAAGCGCTAAAGGGCTTTGAACGAGAAGTCAATATGCTACTTTCTTTTACTGAAGACATTGTGGCAATTATTGTTCAAAGCGAGACTGCTGCGGATATAGTGCGTAGTAATGCCGCTTTTGACAACCATGCCTTTTCTAATTATGTTCAAATTAATCCCGATATAGAAGGTCAATATTTCTTATCTCCATATTATGATAATAAAATCTATCTTTATCTTTTGCCTGTAGTTATGCCGATTTATACAGCGCATGACGAAGAAGGCTTACAGATTAAGCTGGGCGATTGTGTGATACTGCTGGATTTTTCTTTTTTTTATGAAAGTGCGGAAAGCTTAAAAGAAGATGCCTTCATAGATTTGTTTTTAATTGGCAAAGAAGGTGAGGTAATTATTGGCAACCCTGACCATTTTGTGGATATGATTACAACTAACAATACTGTGGACGGAGAAAGGCAGTTTAATTACAATGGCAATAAGCACATTATTGCAATCCGACATGTCGCTGTTGCCGATTATAGCGCAGATTCTGTTTACAGCATTGTTGCTGTGCTAAGAAAAAGTATGTTGTCAAAGAATACCATTTATCTTTTTAGTATTGCAATTGCATGTATGATTCCATCAATGGTTGTGATTTTTCTTTCTTTTGGAAGAGCAAAACGCAATATAGTGTATTCTATAGGCGAGATTAAAGATTTTACCCACAAGATAAATGATGTTAATGTAAGGTATAGGATGGACTACCTGCCCGATAGCGATTATCAAGGCATTTATGAGAATATAAATAAGCTGTTGGATAAGTATATGGCTATAAGCGAGAATTTGGTAGAAAGCGAAATGTTAAAAAATCAAGCGGAATTGAAAATGCTAAAAAGCCAAATAGACCCTCACTTTCTTTTTAATACTTTGGAGTGTATTAGAGGGATTTCTGCAGAGTATGGAGCGGCAGAAGTTTCAGATATTGCCTATAGTATGGCACAAATATTGCGCTACTCCATAAGCGGAGGCAATTTTTCTAAGATTAGCGAGGAACTAAATATTGTGCGTGATTACTTGAGCATAATGACCATGCGAACAAGGGATAAGGTACGAGCTGCAATTGATGTTCAGGAGGAGTTGCTAGAGCTGCCCATACTAAAAATGGCCTTGCAGCTTATAGTCGAAAACAGCTTTAAGCATGGCACTAAACATAAAAATATGGATGAGCTTACAATATCAGGTAAAAAAGAAAATGATTTTATTGTCTTTGAAATCTCAGACAATGGCTCGGGGCTTGGCGAAGAAGAGTTAAAAGCATTAAGGCAAAAAATAGAGCAATGCAGTATGGAAAACAATGGCGAGTTGAAAGGCTTCGAAAATATATACAATGGCAAGAGTCAGGGCATGGGGCTTGTAAACATTCAAAAACGATTGCTTTTGCTTTGCGAAGAAGGTTCAGGAGTGAGCATATCAGGAAAAGCAGGCGGTGGATTTACAGTTGTACTGCGGTATCGCTTTAAGCAGGAGAATCATAATTAGGGCACAATATGCCTGGTTTTTATAAAGTTGCATAAAATATCGCAAAAAAATCCGAATAATGTTTATTTACTAAAGCTGTAAAAAATACTACTATAATACTGAGGACTTATGCAGCGGCAAAAAAGAGGAGGGCTCAATGGTGCTACAGGACAATATTATAAAAGTTATAGCTCCCAATTGTAAAGGCAATATGCCTTGGCAGCAACCTTTTGGCAATGAGCTTGTATGGCGCTATGCAGGCAATCCCATTGTAGACCGCAATCCGACTCCTTCAATAGCAAGGGTATTCAATAGCGGTGTGCTGCCTTACGAAGATGGCTTTATAGGAGTCTTTCGAGCTGACCATAAAGATATTATTCCGGATTTGCATTTGGGCAAAAGTTTAGACGGTATCAATTGGGAGATTGAGGGCAATCCCATTGTATTTGCGGATAAGGCAGGCAAGACGGTCAAGTCCGACTATGCCTACGATCCTCGCCTTGTTAAAATTGACGATACATATTATATTATTTGGTGTACAGAGTTTTACGGACCTACTTTAGGACTGGCAAGCACAACAGATTTCAAAACATTTGTCCGCCTTAGCAATCCTTTTTTCCCTTTTAATCGCAATGGAGTGCTGTTTCCTCGCAAGATTAACGGTGCTTATCTGCTTTTTTCTCGCCCTTCTGACAATGGGCATACCCCTTTTGGCGATATATTTTTATCCCGCTCCTATGATTTAGAGTTTTGGGGGCAGCACGAAATGGTTATGCGTGCCGGCGGCAATTGGTGGCAGAGCTTAAAGATAGGGGCAGGGAGTGTTCCTATAGAAACAGATAAAGGCTGGCTAATGTTCTACCATGGCGTAACTCTTACAGCCAATGGAAAAGTATATTCTATAGGCGCAAGTTTGCATGAGCTGCACAATCCTGCAAAAGTATTGTTGCGTAGCAAAGATTATATCTTAACTCCGGAGTTGCCATACGAAACAATAGGATTTGTCCCCAATGTCTGCTTCCCTTGTGCTTCGCTTTGCGACAAGGAAGGCAGGGTATGCATTTATTATGGCGGTGCTGATACAACGCTTAATATTTGCTTTACTACTGTGCAAAAAATATATGACTATCTCTTAAATAACAGCTATGTTTTTTAAGTTGCGCCAATATTAAGGTTGAGGTGAAGGAGTAAGTATAACTAATGAATAAAAAAACAACATCGATTGGGCTAACAATAATTATGCTAAGCAGCATCTTATTGATTGCCTTATTTTCCTTTATATTTATTGGAGCGGGTGACCAAGAGCCTGTTTTTGCGCAAGAGCAGTCTAGTGCATATTTGCTTAATAAGGAAAAAGCGGACTACGCTACCCTTACGCAACTCCTAAACAGCAATCAGCCTTTAGTTTGGACATTTAATGGCTCATCCACCACAGCAAACGGCGGACATTACAGCAATAATTACCGCAATTATGTAGAAATTATAGAATCTAGGATGCGCATGGAGTATTCTCGTGAAAATGACCGTTTTATTAATTTAGCGGTGGGCGGGTATACCGTTAACAATTTTTCCTATTACGAGCCCAAAGGCGCAGCTTCATATAAGCCCGATATAGCTTATATCAATATAGGCAAAAATGATGCCAACAAATTCTTATCTAAGGATGGCTCTTTTTATTATTCAGGTACTATGATGCCCGCTATTGGCAAACTTAACCCCAATCTTCAATATTTCAAAAAGAAGGTAGAGCAGTTTATTGACGAAGCTCGTGCCGATGGTGCTTTAGTAATTCTAGGCGCACCTAATAGTATGAAAATGAGTTATGGCGAAGCTATTCAAAGGATTTTTTATGAGGAATATTTTGCTCCTATAATAAGAGAAATTGCCAGCGAAAAGCAAGTTTTGCTTGTAGATTATCTTACACACTTTGTAAATAATAGAGTCTATGCAGACAACTTTTGGTTTACAGATGACGGTATACATTGTAATCAATTGGGATATCTGGAACATGCTCGCACTTTCTTTACTGATTTAGGAATGTATAATAGCGAATCGCTTTTTTCTACCTTATCTTTTATAGACCAAGGCACAAAACCGTATGCACCGTATTATACTCCGTTAGAGCTAATTACTAATACAGATTTCGTCCCTGAATTTGACGAGGTAGAGCCCCTTTTTGAAGAGATTATCAATCAAAATATTACGGAGTCTTTAGATTACACTCAAGAAGCCTTAGAAGCTGCAAATGCAATAAACTCAAAAGGGGAAGGGAGCTTAGTAATACGCTTTAGGACTACTTCTACTGCGGCATCAAAGCGTATGCTAGCATTTTCTGCAGATGACGAAAAAGAATCTTCGGTTATGCTCTCCGCAGCATATCAACGCAATTTCCACTGTTTAAGCAATGGCGACCTTTGGTCAATAAAAAGCATTGAAGTTGACGATGGAGCTTGGCATACCGCTGTTATAATATCCGGTGTTTCGGGTACCCAAATCTATCTAGACGGATACCTACAATACTATAACGGTAGAAATCTATTTGATAATGATACCCCTTATACCCGAGTCATTATAGGCGGCTCAAAAGTTGACGACGCCAATCATTTTATAGGCGATATATCGTATTTGCGTATGTATGATTCTGAGCTGAGTGTTGCGCAAGCAGTGGAGATTTCTTGCGAAAATCTGCCTAGCGGAGAAGAAACTCAGCTAATGGAGGAGTTTGGCTATGCAGCTTTTTCTACACAAAATTTAAGCACTTTATTAAAGACCCAACCTGTGGCGCTTATGGGCGGCGCAGTAACTGCGGGGTATATGAAAGAAAGCGTAGTAGAGCGCAGTTATCCGCAATATCTGTTTAAGAATGCTGCTAAAACAAATTATCAACTGGTTATAGGCTCAATAGAGGAGTTGGAGGAGGCTAGTTCGGCAGTAGAGCCTCAAAGCGTGGTTTTCTTTATGCCTGAGGTGCTGGATACTAACGGACAGCTTATCAAACAAAGCAAGGCGGCCTATAAAGAGGGCATAATCAACATTTTGGATTCCTTGGCTAAAGATAAGGGGTGTTATGTAGTATTGCTTACGCCTTATCCTGCACTTAACAACAACGAGTTAAACGCAAAGGTATCCGAATATGTGGTTGTGCTTAACAACCTAATAGAAGAAAGAGGCTTGGTATCGCTGGATATATTTGATTATATCGAGCAGCTTTATGCCAATAACAATTCCAACATTGCTAGAAACTGGGTAGAGGAAAGCGGGCTTCCTAATTATATAGGGCATTTTGAGATAGCAAAGAGAATAGCTGTCTTTTGCGGCTGGGGTATAAGCTCAGTTGCTTCCGCACCTAATCATACCTTGCAGTTTACCAACCCCGACCCCTCCTTGGGCGCAGAACATGATAAACTGTCAGCAACTATTGAAGAAGTGCCTGGCTCTAAGGGCAGCAGGATTATTAATGTTTCTGCCTTGATAGAGAATTATCCTGATGCTGATTTTGAGTTTAAGATAGCTATGGAAGAGGTAGAGTCAAGAGTATACGCTACAAACGGAATAATTAAGCAAAAGCATCCTTTAAAAGGCTCTTATACATTTATTGCCTTGGCTAATGTGGGCGAAAAGACTATTACATTTAACCCTACTGTCTATACAATATTAGAGTTGGACGACCCTGAAGATAATCCGCCTGAAACAATTGGCGCAGAGCCCCCAAAAGGATTGTTAGGTTGGCAAATTGCCCTTATTTGTGTTGGCGGAGTTGTAATTTTAAGTGTTATTGCAGCTTTTGTATTCGAAAAGCAAATTAAGGTGCTACTCAAAAAGATTAAAGGCAAGGGCGGCGCGCCTAAAAGTATACAACAATTACCTAACAGTCAAGAGCCTCAGAGCATCGACAAAGAGCAAGGTGGCAATGTTATAGATGAGCAAAAGGACAGTAGATTAAGTGAAAGAGCAGTACAAGATATTTTGCAAGAAAAGGAAGGGAGCAACAATATTAAAAATGAAACTGACAAAGTATAAAGACAATCCGATTTTATTTGCTAATGAACGCAATGACTGGGAAAGCCTATGTGTGCTTAATCCGGCAGTTTGGTATGAACAGGCGGAAGACACCTTTTATATGCTTTACCGAGCGGCAGGAAAAGACAAAAAGCATTATATTTACATAGGACTTGCGCAGTCAAAAGATGGCTTTAATTTTAAGCGTATTTTTGACCGCCCAATCCTATCGCCCGATATTGACAATGCTGACGGAGGCGGCGTTGAAGATCCCCGTATTGTTAAGCTAGAGGATTGGTATTATTTAACCTATGCTTCCAGACCCTATGCGCCCGGGCGGTACTGGCTTGCAGAGCCGCAACCTTGGATTGAGGCTCCTGCCGAGGATGGAGTAAGCTACCTAAAAGAAAATCATACAGCTACCCATTTAGCAATTTCTAAAGATTTAATACATTTTAAGAAGCTGGGCAGAATAACTGATTTACGAGTAGACGACCGAGATGTAATAATTTTTCCGGAAAAAATCAACGGTCAATACGCAAGGTTATCACGCCCTATGCAGTGGTGCGGTGCAGGATTTGAAAATAGCAATCCTGCCATTTGGATAAGTTTTTCTGATAATTTAATGGAATGGGGAGAGCCGCAATTGCTTATGCAGGGCGAACAATGGTGGGAGGATACCAAAATAGGCGGCTCTTGCCCTCCAATAAAAACTGAGTTTGGCTGGCTGCATCTTTATCATGGCGTAGCAAGCAAGGATAAGGCTTACAGAGTGGGAGCAATTTTGTTAGACTTAGAGCATCCTTCAAAGATACTTGCCCGCACCAAAGACTTTATTATGGAGCCGGGGTTCCCGTTCGAAACAGACGGATACTATAACGGATGCGTATTCCCCACAGGCAATGTGGTAAAAGACAATATCCTCTATGTTTACTACGGTGCCGCCGACAAGTATATCTGTGTCGCCACCACCCCCCTGCCCCAACTGCTCAATTATCTCCTAAAATAGCTTACGGTGTAACAAGTATAGGTGATTGGGCATTTGTTGATTGTGGGAGTGGGCTGAGAATTGGGTAAACGATTGGACTTGATAAATCGCAAAAAGAGTATTTTTTGGTGGAGGTGCGGGGAGTTGAACCCCGGTCCTTATATTTTAGCAATAGACTTTCTACATACTTAGTCAATTTTTATTTTCTTACGGGAGAGAGATTATTGACACTCTTATCTTCCGCCAGCCTTATAACAGTTAGTGCATATCAAGGCATTTTTGCGCTAACTTTACCTGCTTTCTGAAGCCGCTGACCTTGTTGCAGGTCCCAAGGAGCGACTGCCACCGCATTAAGCAGCGGCTAATTCGAGATTATTATCTGCGTTTGAATTTAATTTTCCGTTGGTACGCAGCCGAGCCTGCGGTATGCTTATCTACCTCTAACCATACAAGTCGAATCCAAATCACCCCCTATGGTCTAAACGCATTAGTATTCTATCATAATATATACAATATGTAAAGAATAAAACATTTGACAATTATGTATTTTTTGCTAAAGCCAATTGCCAAGCTGCTTTATTTATGCTATAATGCTTGCGTCCTGCAAATATCTGGGTATGGCGCAGCTTGGTAGCGCGCTTGAATGGGGTTCAAGAGGCCGGGGGTTCAAATCCCTCTACCCAGACCAAAAATTAACAGGAGTGCCATTATCGGCACTTTTTTATTTTTGTTTAGCTATTAACTATAACTTTAAGATTAGTAGTAGATTTTTTGGCTTCTGCTTTTTTGGTGTTATTGTCAGCGAGTTGCGGGGCAATAACAGTAATTAATGATATAGGCAAAAAGACAGGGTCATTGCCAAGTGAATCAGATAGCACTATCATACCATATTCATTAAGGTAAACGGGCGCCGTAGTACGTAAATTGGTGCCAAAGCTAAAGTATGCATCGGTACCGCTAGGGATAGTATTGACATATTCGTATATAGCTGTAACTATATTTGTATCGCATCCAGGCGGGAAATCCGGCTTAGGCAAATAGGTGATTGTCGGATTGTATATTGTGCTGTCAGAAAATTGCAATGCGGATATAGCAGAAAGCGGAACTGCAATAGGTTCAGTGCCATTTAAGATAAGCAGTCCGCCATAGGTTCCTTCAGAGGACTTGTAGAGCTGCGTTGGTATCCCTGATGCGCTTGAAGGGACTAGTCCAGCTAAATAAACTATTAAATCCTGTCCAGGATATAAATCTATCAGTTGTTCAATTACATTTGCAAGTTGTGCATAAACAAAACATTGCGCTGAATTATTCATGCTGCCCGGAGGGCCGGTTACACCTTTTGGCCCTGGCGAGCCCGCTGCCCCTCTTGGTCCTCTTGGCCCTGGCAGGCCTGGCGGGTAATAAAAATTAGGCAAACAGTACGAACATCTTCTACAAGAGTAAGGATTAAAGTAATTGCAAGCCATTTTGTATTTCTCCTTTTGTTTTATGTACCCCAAAAGCAAAATAGCTTGATAATATATTATATGAAATCAAAATTAAATATGTTTTTATAAAGGTGTGTTTATAAAGTGAAGCAACGCTTACGCCTGCCCTGGATTGCTTCGTGCCTCGCAAAGACGT
>CAYSNP010000004.1:24318-87395 GCA_964432485.1 uncultured Christensenellaceae bacterium
AAAGTGAAGCAACGCTTACGCCTGCCCTGGATTGCTTCGTGCCTCGCAAAGACGTCTTGCAGAGGGTTGTTTAACAGTTTTTATTTAAGCAAAATAAACCTTGCCTTTTAGAGCAAAGCTATCTTACAAAGGTTTTTCAGCTTTTACAAAGAACTTTTTCTATTTGCTGTTTAGGCTTAGGTCGATTAATTTGCCTATTTGCTTGGCTTGGGCAATATGGCGAGGGGTAATTATGGTGTCTTTTTTAACAAGAAGCTCTTGATTAATACCTATTATATCCCGCAAAACCCTTCTTCCTAAAAGAAAATTGTAGTTAGATATCACCTTTTCTTTAGGAGCAAAAGAGGCTTGATGCACGGCAGGCTGCGCTAGTGTGTCAGGCTGCGAGGGTGATAGCGCAAGAGGCTCTTCTGCCCTTGGAAGCACCATAGTTTGCGGCGCAGGCAGTCTTTTTTGCAATTGTTTTCTTTGCGTGTTAACAATAATGATTCTGCTTTGCAAGCCTACAATTTTTTGCATCCTTACAGCGTATTCCTTGCTAATAAGGCAGGCGTTTGGGCTAGTGGGCGTAAGTTTTATATCGGTAAGTGCGCCTATATGAAACGCTTTTACATCATAGATTTCTGCGCCTATATCCACAAATACATATTGCTGCTCCCCTTCTATAGGTGCTACCATATCATCTTTTAGTATTGTGATAATATCGTTATGGCAAAAGACATCTTTGATTTTTAACACCTTTTCTGTATCCTCTTTTTCAATCCCAAGGTAGAATGGTGCTTTAGTGGCTTTTTCTATGTATACGCCTTTAACCACTCCTAACTCGTTAGCAGTGGAGATACTTACAACCATTTTGTTTTTTATATTGCTGTATAACATTTATTCACCTCCATACGATAATATATTGAAAAAGGTTATTAATTATAACAACGCTACAAATTATTGTTGTGTTAGCCCAATGTATTTGATATAATAACGCAAGGGGCGGCAACTTTTGCCCTGATTTACTCAAAATAAAGCTAGCCAAAGCGCAAAGGTAGAATATGTATTTTAGCGATAAAGAAATGACTATGTATCAATACCTAAAAGATTCCTTTACTGATACTTCTCTTGAACGGATTATTTTTTTTAACAGATCGATAGATATTGCAGAAATGTTAGCTGCTATCAATGGCGTATGCAATTACTTGCTTAGCGAAAAGGTGCAACCCGGGGGTAGCATAGGGGTATGCCTGCCCAATATACCGCAAGCTATATTTTCTTTTTACGGGGTAAATAAGGCAGGTTGCGTTGCCAATGTAATCCACCCTTTGATAAGCACCAATGCGCTTGTAAAAATCCTTGAAGAAACCGGGACAAAGATATTGTTCCTTATGGATAGATTCTATGTTCAGCATAGAGAAGCGTTGGACAAACTGGAATGCAAGGTTATAGTATGCAGGGCAAGCGAGTACTTAAAAGGTGTATATAAGTTAGTTTATCAAAAGCTAGAGCCTAAGGGACAGGCTAACGATATTTTGTTTAAGGATATTTTATTAGATACTGCGGACAGACCCGCTCGGCCGGGTTCTGCTGATGGTAAAGCAATTTATTTGCATAGCGGCGGCACTACAGGCGAGCCTAAAACCGTTGTTTTATCAGATTATGCAGTAAATTATTTAGCGGACACCACTATACAAATGACTACTAACAACGGACATAGATATTTGCCTTCAGAAAGTATGTTGGTAGTCCTGCCGCTATTTCACGGTTTTGGCTTAACTATCTGTATACATGCCGCTCTAACGCTGGGCAAGCTGGTGCTTATGCCATCTTTTTCTTCGCATAAAGCGTGCTCGTTGCTGCGTAAGCATAAAATCAACTACCTGGCAGGCGTGCCTAATATGTTTGCAAAAATGATGAAGGAAAAGAACTTTGCGGGCAAACATTTGCAGCATATAAAACAGGTTTATTGCGGAGGAGATAAGTTAGCGCCTGAGATAAAAGAGAAATTTGATAGCTTGCTGGCACAATATGGCAGTAGTGCGGAAATGATAGAAGGGTATGGGTTAACAGAAGTTACCACCGTTTGCACTATGAATTTGATTGGCAAGACCCGCCCCAATTCCCAAGGTGTGCCGGTAACGGGCGCCAGGATTAAAATATTAGGGCAGGAGGGGCAAGAGTTACCCATAGGCAAAGACGGCGAAATCTTTGTAGACAGCCCTGCTGTTATGATGGGCTACTTAAATGACCCTAAAACTACCGCAGAAGTTATGCAACAAGACAAGGATGGTGCTGTATGGATTGCAACGGGGGATATAGGCAAGCTGGACCAAGACGGGTATCTTTACTTTATAGACAGAAAAAAGCGGCTAATTAAGATTGGCGGATTTAATGTATTCCCGGCAGAAATTGAAAGGGTCATTAGTAAAATGCCGGAAATAGTACATTCTTGCGCTGTAGAAGGGGTGTTTGAAGACAAACCCTGCGTTAAACTGCTGATAGAAATGAATAAAAAGTTTAAGTTTTCGCATCTAATTGAACAAAAAATTAAGATGCAGATAGAAAAAGAAATCATTAAGTATGCTGTGCCCCGAATTATTGAGGTTGTGCCATATTTTAAGCTGACCCAAATAGGCAAAGTGGACTTTAAGTATTACGAAAAAGAGAAAATTAGCCAAAAACCATAAAATAAGGTATTTACCTTAAATGTTTTTACTTATTTTTAACCAATCGGAAAAGATTTACTTTTAATTACTCCATTTAGGATTGAAAAAACTTCAGTTAGCCATTATAATAGAGTTATGGCAAATATTCCCAATGCTTTTACAGCCTTTGCTAAGGTTAACTTTTCTTTGGATATTACCGGCAAAAGGGATGACGGGTATCATAATCTTGATACCGTAGCTTGCTTGATTGATTTATACAACCTTGTAAAAGTAAGCAAGTCAAGTTTGCCTAGCTCCGGCTATAGTTTAACTTTTTCGCAAAGCATTAAGCGTATTTATGGCAAAGAGCTTGCGGAAATTGACTTCAAAAAAGCGGCATTAAAGCTGGCTGAGGAGATAAGAAGCAGTTACAAGACCCCTGCGGTAAATATCGAAGTAGAGGTAAATATCCCTTTTGGGGTAGGGCTGGGCGGCTCAAGTGCAGATGCAGGAGCGGTAGCATATTTAATGGGCAGGCTATTTAATATAGCAGAAATAGATGAGCAAATATTGCGCTCTGCAGGTGCAGATGTCCCCTTTTTTTATCATAGCTATTGCTGTAGCGGTGCAAAAAGGGTGCAAGAGATAGGCAGCGTTAAAGATAGCTTGCCTTACAAGCAACTGTACATTGCGCTAGCTTGGACAAAGGCGAAAGCCAATACTGCAGATATATTTGCAGGCTTTGAGGAAAGTAAAAAGGTTGCCCATATCAATATAGATAGGGTTGCCGACTACTTTACGGGTAAGACAAGGTTGGAGCATTTGCAACTGAGCAATGCTTTAGAGGATAGCGCATTGCGCCATTCTCCCAATATAGCCCGCTCTAAACAATGTCTTTTGGATGCAGGGTTTTCTAAGGTAGTGATGACAGGCGCCGGCTCAGGCTTTATAGGTATAGAAGAAGATAAGGCTGCCTTTGCGCAAAAATATAACATATTGCAGAATATTGCTGTAAGTGATATACAGTTAGGGGCGTATAAAACAATTAACAACAGAGGTGAAAATGGCTAAAAGAGCATGTGACTTTCCTATTTATCTCTTTAACGAAGGCACTAATTACGAAAGCTATAGGCTAATGCGTGCAAGTTATGTAGTAAAGAGCAAGCATAAGGCTTGGCGGTTTCGCACTTGGGCGCCTTGTGCGGAGAGCATAAGCATTGTAGGCGACTTTAATAAGTGGTCTATAGGTGAGCATCCAATGAAGCCAATAGGCGGCGGAATATGGGAGGGCTACATTAAGGGCTTAAAAAAGTTCGACAATTATAAGTTTGCTATAACTGATAAATTTAACAGGACATTTCTAAAAGCAGACCCCTTTGCCTTGCATGCGGAAACTCCGCCCAGCACAGCCAGCAAAATCTATGATATTTCAGGTTTTAAGTGGAGCGATGCCAAGTTTTTGCAGGAGCGCAAAGACAGGCAGCATTTTTCTTTGCCAATGAATATTTACGAGGTTCACGCAGGCAGCTTTAAGCGTAACAACGGGCAAAAGATTAGTTATATAGAACTTGCGGACACCCTTATACCTTATGTAAAAGATATGGGCTATACTCATATTGAGCTTATGCCCTTGACCGAATATCCTTTTGGGGGCAGTTGGGGCTATCAAGCTACAGGGCTTTATGCCCCTACCTCCCGTTACGGAACTCCGCATGATTTTATGTATTTTGTCAATAAATGCCATGAGAACGGTATTTATGTAATACTTGACTTTGTGATTTCTCACTACCCTAAAGATGCTTTTGGGCTGTATGAGTATGACGGAACTAAGCTATATGAATACGCTGACCCAAATAAAATGGAGCATAAAACCTGGGGCACTCGTGTATATGACTATTCTAAGCCTCAGGTGCAAAGTTTTCTTATTTCTGCGGTAAACTTTTGGCTAGAATACTATCATATTGACGGGATTCGCCTAGATGCGGTAGCAAGTATGCTATATCTCAACTATGACAGAAAAGAGGGCGAATGGCAGCCCAATCAAGAAGGCGGAATAATTAATTTGGAGGCAAAAGCATTTTTGCAAAAGCTAAATAAAGCGGTGCTTACTAAAAATCCCGGAGTTATTATGATAGCAGAAGAAAGTACAGCTTTTCCTATGATAACTATGCCTCAGGATATAGGAGGGCTGGGATTCCACTATAAATGGAATATGGGCTGGATGAACGATACCTTAGATTATATTAAAGTAGACCCTTTCTTTAGAAAAGACCACCATAATAAGCTGACTTTTTCCTTAACTTACGCCTTTAGCGAGAATTATATACTGCCTTTTTCGCATGATGAAGTGGTGCATGGCAAAGCCAGTATGGTTAGCAAGATACCTGGGGAGTATGCCAAAAAGTTTGAAGGCCTTAAAGCTCTTTGCGTATACCAAATGACGCACCCCGGCAAAAAACTCAATTTTATGGGTAATGAAATTGCACAATTTATAGAATGGGACTATCGCAAGGAGTTGGATTGGATGTTGCTTGATTATAAAACTCATTTAGATTTTCATAATTTTATAAAGAGGTTAAACCATTTTTATAAAGTTGATGCGCCCTTATATGAGCAAGATTGCCGTGCCGAAGGTTTTAAGTGGATAGTAGTAGATGATAAAGCACAAAATGTAATTGCTTATTCTCGATACGACTGTAAAGGTGATGAGACCATAATTGTAATTAATTTTGCGGATGCGGACAGAAGTAGTTACCGTATAGGAGTAGACCGATTAGGCAAGTATAGTATAGTTCTCGACTCTTTAGGTATCCAAGATGATAGTTCTGGGCAACCAAAGGGCTTGTTATCAGCTCAAGAAGTGCCAAGTCATGGCAGAGAGTACAGTATAGAGTTTACTTTACTTGCCAATCAAGCACTTATAATAAAAAATAACGGGGACAAAGGAGATATATAATATGGGTATAAAGAGGAAAGAAATGATAGCCATGCTTCTTGCGGGCGGGCAAGGCACCAGGTTAGGCACACTTACCGAAAATGTAGCCAAGCCTGCTGTGCCATTTGGCGGTAAGTATCGGATAATAGATTTTACATTATCCAACTCCATCAATTCGGGCATTGATACAATAGGGGTGCTTACTCAATACAAACCGTTTGAGCTGAATCAGTATATTGGTAGCGGTCAGCCTTGGGATTTGGATAGGGTTGCCGGCGGCGCTTTTATACTGCCGCCATATCAGCAAGCCAAAAAGGGCGAATGGTACAAAGGGACAGCCAATGCAATTTTTCAAAACATTGGATTTATCGACCGCTACAATCCACATTATGTGCTGGTACTGTCAGGCGACCATATTTATAAAATGGATTACAGCCAAATGTTAAAAGCACATCAAGAAAAGCAAGCGGATTGCACCATTGCGGTAATTAATGTGCCAATAGAGGAAGCCAGCCGATTTGGCATAATGAATACGCATTCGGATGGCGAAATTTACGAGTTTGAGGAAAAGCCGAAAGAGCCTAAAAGCACAAAAGCATCTATGGGCATCTACATATTTACTTGGGAAAAGCTGCGGACTTATCTATATCTAGATGAGCAAAATCCTAAGAGCGACAATGATTTTGGCAAAAATGTTATACCTATGATGCTTGCGGATTCTCAAAGGATGTTTGCTTATGAGTTTGATGGGTATTGGAAAGATGTAGGCACAATAAGCTCACTTTGGGAAGCGAATATGGATATCTTAAAAACAGAGGGCGGCTTGGATTTAGAGGACAGAAAGTTCAAGATTTATGCACGCAATACTGCAGAGCCGCCTCACTATTTGGGCGAGGGCTCTAAGGTTAACAATTCTATAATAAGCGAAGGCTGCAATATAGACGGTGAGGTTATCAATTCGATTGTATTCCGTGGTGCAGATATAGAAAAGGGGGCGGTGGTAAAGGACAGTATTGTTATGCCTGACGCTATTGTTAAAAGGGGTGCTGTGGTAGCACATTCCATAGTGGCTTGGGAGGCAATTGTAGGCGAAGGCGCACATATAGGAGAGTATCAAACCGCACCCATTGCAGGCGAATGGCGTATAGCTGTAGTCAGTCCGCAATGTAGCGTGCCGCCCGGAGCCAAAGTGGCAAGCGGCGAAATGTGCAGAGGAGGTGCAAAATGATTAATGTAATGAGCGTATTATTTGCAGCCGGTAACGATTCTAAATTAAATGAGTTAACAATCCATAGAACAACCGCATCTATGCCTTTTGGCGGCAGGTATCGGCTTATTGACTTTACCCTAAGCAATCTTGTAAACAGCGGTATAACTACAATAGGCATTATTACCCGCAGCCATTACAGCTCGCTTATGGACCATATCAGAATGGGGCGTGATTGGGACTTAAACCGTAAAAACAGCGGGATAGCAGTATTTCCTCCTTATGCGTACAATATCAATCACGATGTTTTCAAAAGTAAGATAGAAGCAATACATACCATACTTGACTATATAGAAAAAGCCAAAGAGGATTATGTAATAATCAGCAATTGCAATATAGCGGGCAATATGGACTTTGATGCCATATACAATGAGCATATAGAGCAAGGCGCAGATATTACAATCCTGTGCAAGCGTTTGCCTTCTACTACCGGCAGGCGTATTATTATAGAAAAAGATGCTGGCAATAATGTAACGGATATGTATGTTTCTGAAAGCGCAGGAGAGGAAGAGCATCTTATTGGGCTGGATATTTACCTAATGAAAAAAGACCTTTTAATCAATTTAGTCAGTCATGCCTTTGCGCACGGTTACAATGACCTCGAAAAGGATATTTTATTCAAATTAATTGGCGTAAAGCAGTTGAAAGCCAAAGAAATAACCGGCTATGTTTCCATAATAGACGATGTCAAGACTTACTATTATGAAAGTATGAAATTGCTGGACAGAAAATTGAGGGATGAGCTTTTTTCTGAACAAAATAAGATATATACCAAAATAAAAGACAGCACTCCTACCAAGTATCTTTCCAATGCAATAGTTAAAAATAGTCTTATAGCAGACGGATGCCAAATTGACGGTGAGGTAGCAGATTCTATCTTATTCCGTAATGTAACAATAGAAAAAGGTGCTAAGGTTAAAAATAGCATAATTATGGAAGGCGGACATATAATGCAAAACTCAACTATTAGCTATGCCATTACAGACAAATCCGTAACCATAAAGGAAAACCGCAGCATTTCAGGTTATCAGTCTTATCCTGTTGTTTTGGTAAAAAATAAGGTGATTTAGCAATGAAAATACTATATGCAACCTCAGAAGCTGCACCATTTTTGCGTTCAGGCGGACTAGGCGATGTAGCAGGCGCATTGCCAAAAGCATTGCTTAAAGAAGGTGTGGATATTAGGGTAATTATGCCATTTTATTCGGGCATCCCGCAAAATCTTAGGAAAGAAGCGCAGGCTTTGGGCTCTTGTACCGTGCAACTTGCTTGGAGAACGCAGTACGCAGGTGTATATTCTGCGCTATATGAGGGCGTAACATATTATTTTATTGACAATGAGTATTACTTTGCAAGAAAAGAATTATATGGTCATTATGATGATGGTGAGCGATTTGCTTTTTTTGCAATGGCAATACTGCAAACAATGGAGCTTACAGGCTTTTATCCCGATGTGTTGCATTGCAACGATTGGCAAACAGCGCTAGCCCCGTTATTTTTAGATGCTTTTTATAGAAAGGGAGAAAAGTATAGCAATATTAAGAGTGTGCTAACTATACATAATATACAGTATCAAGGTAGTTACGACACCTATGTAATAGGGGATGTCTTTGGTATCCCTGAGAGCCTGGCTAACATAGTATGTTATAACGGTAGTGCCAATATGCTAAAAGCAGGGATAGAATCTGCCAATATAGTTACCACCGTATCACAAACTTATGCGCAGGAGATTCTTACTTCTTATTTTGCTTATGGGCTGGAGGATATACTTGCTCAAAGGGCATATAAGCTAAAGGGCATAGTCAACGGTATTGATACAGAAAAATATAATCCGCTTAAAGATAAAGCTCTAAAAGTCGGCTATTCCTGGCGCAGTCCCGCTCGTAAGGTGCAAAATAAAAATAATTTGCAAAAAGGGCTGGGGTTAGAAGTTTGTGACAAGCCGCTGATAGGTATGGTCACAAGGCTAACAGGGCATAAAGGGCTGGATTTAGTAGTTAGGGTATTGCATGATATTCTTAATTTGGGTATCCAAATGGTGATTCTGGGTACCGGAGAAAGGGAGTATGAGCTAGCATTGCGTAAGATTATGGCAGAAAGAGCGGACAATAGATTAAGGGTAAAGATAGCCTTTTCTGACGAATGGGCAAGCAAAATCTATGCCGGAGCTGATATTTTTTTGATGCCTAGCAAAAGCGAGCCTTGCGGGCTGGCGCAGCTCATTGCCTTGCGTTATGGCACTATCCCGGTAGTGCGGCGCACAGGCGGACTTGCTGATACCGTGCAAGCATTTGATTTGGGGAAGGGGACGGGCAACGGTTTTGATTTTGTAACTTACAATGCGCATGATATGCTGGATGCGGTACGCAGAGCTGTAAATACTTATTATAATAAGGATTTATGGAAAATTATTATGAAAAATGCTATGAAAGGAGATTACTCCTGGAATAAATCCGCAAAGCTATATAAGGATTTGTATAAATCTTTGACTTAAAATTAGCCTCAACCCCGGATGTGTGCTATAGGGTAGGGCAAAGCTGACAAAGGAGAAAGAATGAAGCACTTAACTTATACGGAGCTGAAAAAAGGAATAGAATTAGAGCTGGCAAAAATTTTTGGCGTAAGGTCTGATAAAGCGGGTGAGGAGCAAGTATACAATGCCTTATCCAGAGTTGTAAAAGATTATACTACTGAACAAAGGATAGATTTTAAGGAGCATTCTCACAAGTTAAAGAAAGTTTATTATATGTCTATGGAGTTTTTACTAGGACGCTCTTTGCATAACCACCTTTTTAATTTAGGGCTGCTGGAAAAGGCAAGAAAAGCGGTAGAGGAGCTAGGTTTTGACTTTGACAAAGTTTGCGAAATAGAAATTGATGCAGGGCTGGGCAACGGCGGGCTAGGGCGTCTTGCCGCTTGTTATATGGATAGCTTAACTACCTTGGGATATCCTGCCAGCGGCTTTTCCATAAGGTATGACTATGGTATTTTTGCGCAAAGGATAGTGGATAACGAGCAAGCAGAACGCCCTGACTATTGGCTTAAGACCGGCGATGTTTGGCTAAAAGAGCGCAGCGAAACTTATGAGGTTAAGTTTGGGGGCTGTGTGGAAGAAGTTTTACAAGACGGCAAAATGGTATTTAACCATATACCTCAAACTATTATTTTAGCTGTGCCTTATGATATGAATATTACAGGCTATAACAGCCTAATAGTCAACTCCCTACGTCTTTGGAGCGCAAAGAGCAAGTCCGAGCTGGATATGAGCGCTTTTGCAAGGGGGGAGTATCTAAAGGCAATAGAAGAAAGAGCTATGGCGGAGGCTATCAGCAAGGTGCTTTATCCTGCAGATGACCATATAGAAGGTAAAGCACTTAGGCTAAAGCAGCAATACTTCTTTGTATCCGCTTCTGTGCAAAATATCTTGTCCAATCACCTTAAATACAATCCGTCGCTGGATAACCTTGCCGAAAAGGTGGCTATTCATATCAATGACACTCATCCCGCTCTTTGTATACCCGAGCTGATGAGGCTGCTGGTAGATGAGCACGGTTACGGTTGGGAGCAGGCTTGGGAAATTACCACCAATACAGTATCTTATACTAACCATACAGTAATGCAAGAGGCGCTTGAGAGGTGGCCTGAGCATCTTTTTGTTAGCTTGTTGCCCAGAATTACGCAGGTAGTCCACGAGATTAACAGACGCTATTGCAATATGCTTTTTGATATTTATCCGGGGCAATGGGAGCGGATAGGCAGAGAAGCAATAGTGGCTTACGGCGAAATAAAAATGGCAACCTTGTGTTTGGTAGCATCGCATAAAGTCAATGGTGTATCCAAGCTGCACAGTGAGATATTAAAGAACGATGTATTTAATGAATACTATAAAATTGCCCCTGAAAAATTCACCAATGTAACCAATGGCATAGCTTACCGCAGATGGCTGCTTGAAGCTAATCCACGATATTCTGCCTTGATTACAGAGCTGATTGGCAACAAATACAAGACCCAACCTGACGAGCTGGCAAAATTACTGCCTTTTGCTGACGACAAAAGCGTGCTTGAGCGTGCCTTTGCTATTAAAAAAGCTAATAAGCAAGATTTAGCCAAGCTGATACACAAAAGAAACGGTATAATTGTAGACCCTGACAGCATTTACGATGTGCATATCAAGCGCATTCACGAATACAAAAGGCAGCTGTTAAATGTTTTTCATATTATAGACTTATATTTTAGGCTGAAAAAAGGCAAAGCCAACGATATTACCCCCCGCACCTTTATATTTGCAGGCAAAAGCGCACCCAGCTATTATATAGCCAAACAAGTTATTAAGCTAATCAATATACTTGCTAAGTTTATCAATGCGGATAAAGAGATAAAAGATAAGTTAAAAGTAGTATTTTTAGAAAATTATTCTGTTTCTTTGGCAGAAGCCATCATTCCGGCAAGCAATATCAGCGAACAGATAAGTGTAGCAGGTAAAGAAGCATCAGGCACAGGCAATATGAAGTTTATGATTAACGGAGCGGTTACCTTAGGCACAATGGATGGCGCTAATATAGAGATTTTTGAGCAAGTTGGTGCAGAAAATATGTTTATTTTCGGGCTAAATGCTCAAGAGACCGCCGCACTTGCGCCTAGCTACAATCCCCATGATGTTTACAATGCGGATGCTAGGATTATAGCAATTATCGATGCGCTTGCTAGCGGCTATTTTGGCGAAGAATTTACTGATTTAGTTAAGTCGCTGCTTGGCGGTGCAAGCGGTCCGAAAGGTGCTGATGCATATATGGTGCTTAAAGATTTTGACAGTTATGCAGCAGCACAAGACAAGGCAGACAAGGTTTACAAAGATGTTTACACCTTTAGCAAAATGGCATTTGTCAATACTGCTAAGGCGGGCTTCTTTGCCTCTGACAGAAGCGTGGAAGAATATGTAGAGGGCATTTGGCATTTGCAAAAATATAAATAAAATGGTTTTATACAATTCCTTTGACCCTAACTATAAGCAACCTTTTGGAGCATTGGAGTGCGGAGGTAATCTTAGCATTACTTTTCCTGTGCACCATAGCATAAGGGCGCAAGCTGTTTACATTGTTATACGTGGGGAGCAAGCGCTGCGTTTGCCGCTGCTTAAAGTAAAAAGCCAAAAGGATTATGATTTTTTCCATATTAGCTTTACTTTGGATAAAGAAGGGCTGTATTTTTATAGATTTGAAATTGATTTTAAGGAAGGTATCCGCTTTGTCGGCAGGGGCGAAAGGGGCAAGGCAAAGATAGGCGATTGGCTGCCCGAGTGGCAGCAAGCAGTATATAAACAAGGTTTTGCCACTCCTGATTTTATCAAAGGCGGTATTGTATACCATATTTTTGTAGATAGGTTTGCACGCACAGAGGGTGCTGCTTTTTGCAAGCAAGGGGTTTTTAAGTGCTGGAACGAGGATGTTAGCACCAGCGACAGAGACGGAAAATATCGTGCTAATGACTTTTATGGCGGCAACCTTAAAGGCATTATAGGCAAACTAGACTACCTTGCCAGCCTTAATGTTAGCCTTATCTACCTTTCTCCTATCTTCAAAGCATATAGCAATCACCGCTATGATACCGGAGATTACTTTACAATTGATGAGCTGATAGGCTCTGAGCAAGACTTTAGCGAGCTGATAGCGCAAGCAAAGCAGTACGGAATTGGCATTATGTTAGACGGGGTGTTTAACCATACGGGCTCTGACAGCATTTACTTTAATAAATATGGCAATTATGACAGCATAGGCGCTTGGCAAGGCAAACAAAGCCCGTATTACAATTGGTATACTTTTTTAGACGAGAAAAAGGGCTACCTTTCTTGGTGGGGAATAAAAAATGTGCCTTCCATAAGGCGGGATGCGCTAGGTTTTCAAGAAATGATTGCAGGCAGTGCGGGCGTGCTGGAAAAATGGACGAGTTTTGGAGTTGCAGGATGGCGATTGGATGTGGCTGACGAGCTAAGTTTGGATTTTATTAAAAAGATAAGAGACAAGCTAAAGAGCCTTAATCAGCAAACATTGTTACTTGGTGAAGTTTGGGAGGATGCCAGCAATAAAATAAGCTATGGAGAGCAAAGGCAGTATTTTAACGGTAACTTGCTGGACGGGGTAATGAATTATCCTTTTAGGGAATTAATCTTGCAGCTTATTAAAGATAAGGATATAGGTAAGTTTATAGAGGGCGTAGAAGCAATAATAGAGAATTATCCCAAACAGGCACTGGATACTTGCCTAGTAATGCTCTCTTCACACGATACCGTCAGAGCTATTAACGAGCTATCCGGCGCAAGTTGCACAGGGCTTTCAAAAAGAGAAAAAAAGCTGCGCAATCTTACTCTCACCGAGTACAGCAAAGGCAAAAAAAGACTAAAGCTGGCGAGCTTTTTGCAATATTTTCTGCCGGGAGTCCCCTCTATTTACTATGGGGATGAAGTTGGAATGCAGGGGTGGGATGACCCGATTAACAGGCGTCCTTTTACAGCAAACCCTGATAAGGAGCTGCTTGCTCATTACATAGAGCTAGGTAAGTTAAGGGCAAAATACAAGCCTCACTTTACCTCGCTCATAAAGCTAACATCAAAAAAGGGCTGCTTATTCTTACAGCGGGGCGGGCTTACGGGTATAGTTAATTTAAGCGGGGCTACTTTGTCCTTGCAAGAGTTGCTTAGCACAAATAATATAACAGATGAGCTGACAGGTAAAGTAATTGCATTGCTTGATGATATGCAATTTACAGTACTAAAGAATATTTTCTAATATTGCTTTTTTGCTAGCTTTCTATTATAATATGATAAAGAGGTTAATTATGGAAAATAGGACTAGCGGCATTTTGCTTAACATTGCCAGTATGCCCGGCAATTTTGCAATTGGCGATTTTTCTTGTAATGTGCTGGAAATAATAGACGATTTTGCTATTATGGGATTTCATTGGTTGCAGACTTTACCTATTACCGCAATAGGAGAAGGCAATTCGCCTTACTCATCTAGTAGCGCTTATGCGCTAAATTATCTTTACCTTGACCCTTATAGTTTGCCCGAAAGATTTGTTACAAAAGAAGAAATAGCTCCTTATGTTTATAGAGGAGAGCCTTATTTAGTCGATTACGATTACGCCCGAAAAGTTAAAAAAGAAATTCTTAAAATAGCATACTCCCGCATTAACGAATTGGATAGAGAAGCAGTTAGCAGTTTTGTTAAAGCGCAGGAATATTGGATTAGCGACTATGCTCTTTATATGGCGCTAAAGGAAGCGCATAACGGTAAGGCTTGGTACGAGTGGGAAGAAAAGTATAAGTTTAGGTATCCAAATGCCTTGAAAGAGGCAGCCGAAACCTATAAAGAGCAAATTTACTTTTATTATTTTGAGCAGTTTATTTTACGCACCCAATGGGAGGTGCTTAAAAAACATGCAGATAGCAGAGGCTTTGGATTCTTTGGGGATATGCCCATTTATGTGTCTTATGACAGTGTAGATGTATGGGCTAATCGCCAACTTTTTCAATTGGACGAGCAGCTAGTACAAAAAGCGCAAGCAGGAGTGCCGCCCGATTACTTTAGTGACAACGGGCAGTTGTGGGGCAATCCATTATACGATTACGAGGTTATGCGCAAAGATAACTACCAATGGCTTACCAATAGGATTGCTTACAACCTTTCATTATACCATTTGCTGCGTATAGACCATTTTAGAGGTTTTTATGAGTATTGGTCTGTGGATAAAGATGCCACCAGCGCGCAAGAGGGCTTATGGCAAAAAGGACCGGGGCTAGAGATTTGGGATGCGTTGCGCAAGATAGTCCCCAATCCTGCCATTGTGGCAGAGGACTTAGGTATCATCAATGATAAGGTAAAAAAGTATCTGGAAAAAACAGGATTCTTTGGTATGAGGGTAATGCAATTTGGGTTTGACGGAAAAAGCGACAATCCGCATTTGCCTCATAATTATGCAGAGAATTGCGTTGCCTATACAGCCACGCATGACAACAATACCACTTTGGGTTGGCTTTTTGAGCTAAGCAACGAAAGCAGAGAGTATGTGCTCAATTATATTGGCTACGAAGGCAATCCTTTTATAGAAGGGCAAGGCTACTCCAGCGCAGTAAAATCATTTGTTCGTACAGTGCTTGCTTCCAAAGCAGACCTGGCAATTGTGCCTATTCAAGATATTTGTGGATTTGGAGCAGATACTAGACTTAATGTGCCCGGAGTAGCTGAGGGCAATTGGCGTTACCGCCTTACGCTTTCGGCATTGTCAGAAATAGATAGGGTGTTTTATTCTACCCTAAACCGCATTTATGGGAGGAACAATAAGACCTTTTAAAATGGAAATATTTTATACCTTTAGCAAGGTAAATAGTGCAGAGTTTGCCTTGCAAGCATTAGAAAAATACTGTACTCAAAAGAAAATTGCTACCCCTGCCAATATCCGCTTGCTGCAAAGCAAGGGGGGCAAGCCTTTTGCCAACATTTCAGGTGTGCATTTTAGCCTTACGCATACAAAAGGGCTTACGCTTATAGCTACCGCCGACAGAGAGTTAGGGATAGATGCGGAAAATATCAGAGAGGTGGATTACCGCCCTATACTAAAAAAATACGGTGTTAAGACAGGGGTAAAAGACAGCAGTGATTTTTTGTGGTGGTGGACAAAAAAAGAGGCTCAAGCAAAGCTACTGGATATTCCTCTTGCAAATAGCTTGCGTCTTAGCGACCCGCTGGCTAACTTTATTGCTATTAAGGAAATAGAGGGATTTATTATTACCTTAGCGTACTATGGTATGCCAGAAGTCTTTTCTTTAGAGGAAATGCCCCCTATATAACAGTTTAAGTAGTTTATGAACAAAAAAAACAGTATTCCTCTATGCAAAAGAGATTTTATATATTATAATAATTACATTAAAGTATAGGAGCAAAAAGAAATGAAAAAAATCATTGTGCTTATGCTGTGTATCGTTGCTCTTTCTTCCAGCATTTTTTTGCTTGCAAGTTGCAATGAAAAACAGCTTTTGATTGTATATCTTGGCGATTCTATTGCTGAAGCTCTAGCAGGGCCTTCCCCTTTATCAGAGCGTGAAAGATATGGTTACTATGGCATGCTTGGTATCCGCAACAATTATATTTACCGCAACCGAGCTGTTTCAGGGAGCCGCACCTTTGACTTGCTAGCTTATGTTAAGTGCGAGGATGAGGATGCAAAAATCACTCAAACCTTGCTTAAACAAGCAGATATTATACATATTTCCATTCTAGGCAACGACTTGCTTTTTGCAGATATTGGGGAGCTGCTTACTACCGCCTTAGAAAATGATTTTTCCGGCATTGATGCACTGGTTGCAATTGCGGCTAATGCGGTAGGCGAAACTATTGCTACTTTGCGCACATACAATCCCAATGCTACTTTAATTTTTCAAAATGTTTACAATCCAATTCATCCTGCATCTATGCTGCTTGTAGATGAAATAAAGGACAAAATGGATGCTGCCGGTATCCCGGTAGAAGAATATAGAGAAAAAGGCGAAATAATACTAAGCAGATTAAATAATGTATTAGTTGATTATAGCACAGCTCACCCCGGAGAAATCTATATAGCCGACGCTCATAAAGAGTTTAATAGGATTTTTGACCAATCGTCTGAAAAAGGCATTAAGCTGCAATGCAGTGACGGGGTGCACCCTTCCAGCTATGGGCATGCGGTGCTTGCAGATTTAACTCAAGGTATACTTGAGGAGCTTGGACTGGCTAAAAAATCTGCCGCTTTGAAAAATTATAAGAAACTAAGACTGGAACAGCTAGAAAGGATGTATTCGAGCACTACAGTTAATATTAAGGAAACTAAAGCAAATATTAGAAAAGCAAAAAGTTGCTCTGAAGTTACAGAAGCATATTTTGACGCTACCCTTGGGGTTGTCCCTAAATACTTTTAAGGAGAGGAAGGATGAAAAAAAGTTATAAGATATTTTTAGTTATATTTACTATCGTTTTTGTATTTGCTGCCGTTTTCTCTCTTTCCGCTTGCGTGGAAAAGCCTTGGCTAATGGAAAAAAGTACAATGTTTTACTTGGATATGACCCTTGAAAGTAAAATAATGGGGATTCCTTTTCTTTTTGCTATAGATACCGATAAAAGCGGAGTGCTGCTTAGGCGTGACGGTACAGTAAGAGTCACCCTAATAACAAATAGCTTGGTATCGACCTTAATATCCTTGCTTCCTGACCTTAGTAGCCTGCAAATTGACGATGCCACCAGGACTCTTATTGATACTTTAGCAGCGGACTATTTCCCCGGATTTTCGCTTGATGACCCCATTAATTCCTTAGAACTGGTTGAAAAGGGAGTAAATCTAAAACTGGTAGGTTTAGATGACCCTGATTTTCGGCAAGCACTTATACACTTTGGTGAAACGGGTGCTTTGCCTCAAAACTTTTCGATTCCAAAAGGCTTTGGGATAGAGTTCAACAGCAAGTATTATCTTAGCAAAGTGCAAGCGCAAGATGGCACAGAATATATAGCTGTTAATATTGGCAAGCATAGCAAGGGCGGCGAAGGCCCAATATTGCTTACTCTTCTTGAAAACGAGGAAGGCATAAAAGAAGTTACCTTTAGATTCGGAGTATTAGATCTATATTTAAGAGCTGTAGAAAGAGTATAAAGCTAGCATTTACAAGAAGGCTGCCAAGCTGTCGTATTGGCAGTTTCTTTTAGCTTATAAAGCCATTTATTTTTTCAATCCATTCTGCTACAGCGTTAGCTTTATAGCTTTGCGGAATATCAAGGATAGCTTGTTTTGCCGCTTTTGACTTGCCTACCACGCTTTTTATCTTTAGCAAGAGTAACGGTTTGCGCCAGCCTTTTTTAAGTTTTTCAAATATTGCTTTTTTATCCAGCACTATCTCTTGTCCATGCGCTCCCGCCCCCAGCTCTTTTGCGCCCAGGATACCATTGTTAAATAAAAAGTTCAGTTCTTTTTCAGTTATTCCCAGCAAAAAGTTCTTTAATACGCAAATGCCAATCATTTTGCTTGCAACTGCAGTAAAATATTCAACTTGATAGTCCCAAATATTGTCTATAGTCCATTCCTTTCCCTGTTTGTCAGCTTTAAGTAAGGTATCTGCAAGCATTTTTCCTGCCAAAATGGAGTTAGTAATACCGGAGCCGTTAATAGGGATAGGCATAGATGCGGCATCTCCTGTAAGGGCAAAGCTGTCTCCCACTATAAGCGGCAAAGTGGATTTTAGAGGTATATCTCCCGCATATCCCCCTCGTTTTAGCTCATAGCCGATAGAGGGTTGCGCTTGGCGAAGTTTTTCAAGCACAGCATCCAGCCTTTGTTTGTCAAGAGGTTGCACAGCTCCAACTATAATATCCGCCATCCCTTCATTGACCTTATACCACGCCAGCCCTTTTATACCTTCAAACATAAAATAAAAGTTAAATCTATCTGCATTGACGATTTTAGCATTGGGTATTAAATTAAAATATGCTCTATATGCCCAAAAAATATCGCTTGGACCATAATTGCTTACAATATTATAGCTTTTCGGCAAGTGCTTAATAAGCGGCGAGTGTATTCCTGTAGCGTCTATAACAAAGTCAGCTAAAATTTCACCGTCTACGGTAACAATGCCCGCAACTTTATTGGCCGAATCCAAATAAGGGCGTAAAACTTCTTTTTCGAAATACAATATTGCTCCGCTCTTTAAGGCATTATCAATTAAGTATTTGTACAATACTTTTCTGTCAATGCTATACTCTTTTTGGTCTGGACCTGCGTCAATAGATACCGAATTCTTTAAGTTTGGCGGAAAAAAGGTAGAATCAGGCCTGCCCGTATAGTCTTTTTTGCTAACTTTTATGCCCGCATATTCAAAAGTGGAAGCGGCTATTGTATCATGCCAATCATACCCCAACTCTTCACGCTTTCGTTTTTCGTATACTTCCACGCTATAGCCTTGAGCTGCCAAATATGCCGCTGCGGTAAGCCCGCCATGCCCTGCGCCTGCAATTACTATTTTTTTCATAATACTGCCTCCTTGCCAATTAGTATATTATGGGAGGGGAATAATGTCAAGCACCGCCAATTTAGGGCAAAGCTAGTGGCATTTTCAATACTTTCTTAAAAACTCCTGCACTTGAGTATTGCTAGGGATAGCTGCTGCCGCTCCTTTCTTGGTAGTAGCAAGGGCTGCGGCTGCAGAAGCGTATTGTATAGCTTGCACTACCTCTTTGCCTTGCGCCAGCCCTGCCGCTAAATATCCGCAATAGGTGTCCCCTGCCGCTGTGGTATCTATTGCTTTTACCTTATAGCTTTTGACAGCGTGTCTATCTTTGCCCTCAATAAGCATAGAGCCTTGCTCCCCTAATGTGACTATAAGGCGAGCAATGCCTTGCTTTAGCAATGCCTTTACTGCTTTTTCAAAATCAGTACTGCCGCCAAGGGTAGCCAGTTCGTTTTCATTGGGGATAAGGATATCAGTATAGGAGAGCATATCTAAACATGCAAGATTAGCAGGAGCAGGATTAAGCAAGGTAAGCAGTCCTTTTTGTTTTGCTTGAGCCAGCCCGTATTTTACTAACTCTAAAGGCACTTCCAACTGCGTTAAAAAAATATCTCCTTCTACAGCTGTCTGCAATAGGGCGTCTATATCGCTTTTTGCCACTTTGGCATTTGCGCCTGCATTGATAATGATTCTATTGTCCGCATCTACTACTATTATTACAGCAGTGCCCGAAGAGCCGCTTGTTTGGCGTATATAGTTGCAAGCCACACCTGATTGAGCAAGTGCTGAAAGCATTTGTTCGGCAAAGGTATCAGAGCCTACACAGCCTGCCATATACACTTGTGCTCCCCCCTTAGCGCAAGCAATAGCCTGATTAGCACCTTTACCGCCGGGGTTTAGCATAAAATCATACCCTATTAGAGTTTCTCCCTTTTTCGGAAAGCGGTCTGCATTGATAACCACATCCATATTTAAGCTGCCTAACACAAAAATCTTTTTCATTTTAGCACCTTATGCTTTATGCAAAGATAAAACTAAACCTTGATACGCTGACAACTCTATATTGTTTAGGTCAATAGCTTGCTTATCTTTATTAATACTAAGCAGCACTTGCGCAGCTTTATAGTTGCCTGCATTCTCCAAAGAAAAAACGCATCCTTTTTTGCTCATATTAAGAGCTACAAATACAGTTTCTTGCTCAGTAGTCCTAAAATACGCTAACACATTTTTAGGAGCTTTTTCGTAAAAGGCAAACTCGCCAAGTCCTAAAGCATTATTTTTTTTGCGCATCCAAATAAGCTTGCGATAGGTATGCAGCAAGGAGTGCGGGTCTTGCTCCGCTTGCGCCACATTTATATTTTTGTAGTCTTTATGTACAGGCAACCAAGGTTCTGCGCTAGAAAAGCCGGCATACTCTTCACTTGACCATTGTATAGGGGTGCGCGCGCGATCTCTGCCTCTATGAAAAGGCCAATAGTGCTTGCCTACAGAGTCCATTAGTTCATTCCGCTTTATTTTAACATCCAGCATACCTATTTCCTCGCCCATATAGATAAAAGGCGTACCTTTAAGAGTAAGGAGCAAAGCTGCCGCTATTTTAGCCCGTGCCAAAGTCCATTTGCCTTTGGCATACCTGCTGATATGGCGAGGTATATCATGATTGGAAAGAAAGTAGCTTGGCCAGCCTTTGCCTTGCGTAGCATCAAGCCACTGCTGAATATTTTGCTTAAAGCTAGCAGCCGAAAACTTAGAATGCATAAAGGCAAAATTAAATACCAAATGCATTCCGTCATTGTTATCCCCATAATACTTTACTGCTTCTTCCACATCTTTAATAAAGATTTCGCCTACCAGCATTTTATCTTTATACTTATCTGTAAGTGCTCTCATCATTTTGCCCACTCCAACCGCCTCAGGTCTGTTGCGGTCATAAATATGCTTTTGCATATCGTAAGGGCGTATGCCTAAGCAAAAAGGATTGTTGCGCAGCTCGCTGTCTTTATGAGAAAAGTTAAGTACATCCACCCTAAACCCGTCCACCCCTTTTTTTAGCCAAAACTCCATTGCCGCTAGCACAGCTTTTGCAACTTCGGGGTTTTTCCAATTGAGGTCAGGCTGTTCGGGCAAAGAATTATGATAATAATATTGGCGGGTCTTAGCGTCCCAATCCCAAGCCCGTCCGCCAAACATCCCCAGCCATTTGTTGGGGTATTTGCCTTGCTTGCCGTCCACCCATATATACCAATCCCTTTTAGGGCTGTCTTTGCTGGAGCGGGATTCGATAAACCAAGGGTGCAAGTGCGAAGTTACGCTTGGCACAATATCCATAAGGATGCGGATACCTCGCTTATGCGCTTCCTCCAGCAATTTATCAAAGTCCGCCATAGTACCGTATTGAGGGTCAATGCCCTCATAATCCATAATGTCATATCCAAAATCATATTGCGGGCAAGGATATACGGGATTTAGCCAAATAGCGTCTATGCCCAAAGAGTTTTCAGTCCCGTCATTTAAGTAATCCAGCTTTTCAATAATGCCCTTAATATCACCTACGCCATCATTGTTAGTATCGTTAAAGCTGCGAGGATACAATTGATATGCAACTGCGCTCTTCCACCATTCTGCCTTGCTATTCATAATATTTACCTCCATATTTTATTGCCTGCTAATCATAGATTCTGCAATAATAAGCTCCATATCGCCCCGAGTGTTCTCCGGATTATAGTAGCAATCCAGCATCCTTTCATAAGGGAGATTGTTAATCCTATCATTCATAATATTCAGCACCTTGATATTAACTTCTACCGCCCTTTTTGCGCTCATCCGCTCCGGATTGATATCAATACCAATATACTCTGCAAACCCTGCCGCCTTTAGGGCAAGAAGTCCGGCTTCCGCTTGCTCCCATTCTACTACTCCTACATTTAAGTCTTGGTCGTAATTGCCTAGCGGCTGACTGTTAAAATGAGGATGGCTCATCCTGCCTTCACGGCAAATTCGTGAAAAAACATAAGGAGTATCTTCATAGCCCATTCGTATATGTCCTATTTCCGGTTGCATACCTACCAGGCAGAAACCTTGCTCCAGCAGGCTGCGATTGATAGGATTAGCAAGCCTTGCTTCTACATCCCTTGCAAGTAGCAATCCATCTGCGCAAGTACGGTAAATATTGTTTGGCACAGGCTCGCAAGGCTTGGTTTCAATGCGTACCATAACGCCGGGCACTTCGTCCATAGCGTCTGCAAGTGCGCCTTCAAAATTTTCCCACATTTGATAGTATGGGTGCCCATAAGAGTAAGTATAGCCATCTATACCCGGCCAAAGCCCGCAAGCATCCGCTTCTGCTACCTTAACAAATTTAAGTATTTCAATAAGTTTTTTTGTAGCTTGGTCACGGTATTTTGCTATTGGATTGGACAGTGTGCCAAACTCAAATTCTTTATTATAAAAGGTATGAGGACCTATGCCCGATATTCTGATGCCCGTTTCTTTTTCCAGTTGTTTGTAAAGGTGAAGGTTTTCTTCGTTTATTTCTACACCATAGTGGGCTTCTATCCCTTTAACTCCGATTGCCTGCATTTCTGCTACCAGTTCAATTCTTTCCGGTATGCTAATTTCTTTACCATAAGGCTCGTGGAATCTGCTTCCTCCTGGCGATAAGTACCAAATGCCCACAGTAGGTTTGATTTCCAGCTTAAAATTGCGCAAATGTGCTAACATTTGCTCCTTGTCTCTAAATTGTTTTTGATATTGTAGATTTTGTAGTTTCATAGTTGCCTCCTTAAAAATTATTTGCTTAGCAGATATTTATTATTTAACTGCTCATAGCTTTCCAGCGTGCCCGATGCGCCTAACTTGCTCACACATTCCGCCCCTGCGGCATTGCCTAGTGCGGCGCAACCCCTTAGCGAAAGACCGTTGCAGCAAGCGGCTAAAAACCCAGCCACAAAAGCATCGCCTGCTCCCGTAGTATCTACTACCTTAGCAGGGTAAGCAGGTACTTTTAACTGATTTCCGTTTTCTGAGATCAGGCAACCATCCGCCCCCATTTTTATAATAACCGTCCTTGCCCCGTGAATATGAAAAAAATTAGCGGCATCTTCTGCCCTTTTTGCCTTTGATAAGCTCAAAGCCTCTCTAATACTGGGCAGAAAATAATTCACATAAGCAAGAGCAGGGCGCAAAAGCTCAAAATCTTTGGCTTCTCCCGTAGTGTCTAATGCAGTTTTCAGGACAGCTTTTTGTGCTCTTTTAAGTAAATTAGCCATACCCATACCGTCTAAGGCAGGCAAATCAAAAGCGCTGCCGATATATAGGCAATCATACTGCTTTAGCGTTTCGTTACTGATATCTTTTTCCGCAAAGGTATGGCAAGCCCCTTTATAGGATAAAAAGCTCCGCTGCCCGTTTTTTTGAATCAGTACAGCAGAACTGGAGGTAGGCAGCTCCGCTTCAAGCACCAGATTAGTGTCCACTCCTGCGTTTGCCGCTTGCTCCATAATTGCTTGCCCTAGCATATCTTTGCCAATACGGGCAGCAAGTGCAGATTTTACGCCAAGGGCAGCCAAATTAACTGCCACATTAAAAGCGTCCCCTCCGCCTTTTAGCTCAATGGTGTCAACCTCACTGGTATCTACTTTTAAGCAAGTGTCTTCCACAGGCTTGATAAGTATATCACATACCGCAAGCCCTGCGCATAGAATCTTCATAAGCGCTCCCCCTTTATCCTGCCTTGCCTGCTAAGGCTGAAAACAATTTTATTTTTTCTTTTACCAATTCCTTTGCCGCTAGTTGTGCGCTTTTGAACAACTTAAAAACATTATAAGAAAACCCCGTCTCTTGTTGAGCTTTGGCCAGTTGCGCCCCGTATGCGGCAATAAACTCTGTGCAGATATTTACTTTAGCTATACCGCCTGCAATAGCTTCTGCAACCTTTTTGTCAGGCGTGCCCGAACCCCCATGCAGCACAAGGGGTATGCTCACTTGCAAAGCTATTTCTTTTAGCCTTTTTATATCAATCTTTGGGGTAGAGGTATAGAACCCATGCGCAGTACCTATAGCCACAGCCAGCGCATCTATATTAGTACGATTTACAAATTCTTTAGCTTGCAGAGGGTCGGTTAAATGCTCTTGCAAAGAGTCTATCTTACCTTCGATGCCTATTAGCTGTCCCAGTTCTGCTTCTACAGTAGCATTGTACCCAGACGCAAGCCTAACTACTTTTTGGACAAGCGCAATATTTTCTTCCATTGGCAACATAGACCCATCTATCATTACAGAGGTAAATCCAGCATCTAACACCCTTTCCACTTCTTCATAACTTTCTGCATGGTCAAGGTGCAGGGCTATAGGTATAGAAAAAGATTGTGCAGTTATGGTAGCCAATTTATAGGCATTTGGATACCCATACATATAATCTCGCTCATAATGTCCTACTTGCAATATTACAGGCATGCTCAATTCCTGCGCTGCTTCTGCAACTGCAAAGGCAGAGTCAAGCGACCAAAATTCAAATGCGCCTACTGCATATTTTTGTGCTTTTGCCTGCTGCAGCATTGCTTTCATATTTACAAGTGCCATATACCCTCCATACTATAAAAGCCTTTTCCACAATAAGCTATCTTTGTTATCTTCATCAAATTGCTCATTGAAAATCAAGGTTGTCGCACCTTTTACAAATAGCTTTTCTTCATTGCATATTTCTATTTTTATATCATCTCTGGTAATAAAATCAGTGCGCTCGAATACCTTTTGCATTAGGCGATTTTCTAGAGCGGGGAAGCTAGGCAAGAAAGTAGAGTCCAGCACAATAAGTTCAGGGTCGTATGCCTTTATTATATTATCTATACTTTGCGCAATATAATCTGTTGCTTGCTCCAATAATTGCATGCTAAACGCATTTTGATTTTTGGCAGACTCAATTATCCAAGCCATATCCAGCTCCGCCTTAGCAATTTTGTCTAAGCCCTTCTGCTTTTCTGCTTGTGCTTTGGCATAGCTGACTATCCCTAAATTAGAGGCATATAACTCAACACACCCAAAATTGCCGCAACTACATTGTTCGCCGTTAGGATTGATGCTAATATGCCCAATCTCACCTGCAAAATATCTGCTCCCTCTATATACTTTGCCATCTATTGTTATACCTATTCCAATCCCTTCTACGGTAGAAAGATATACAATATTGCTATTAGTTCTATTTGATTTTAAGTATAAAACATTGGCATTGTTATCATTGTCCACAAGCGTGGGCAAGCTCATTTTTTTGCCCAGAAGCTCACCCAGAGGGATGTTCTTCCACCCTTTGATATGCGGCAATTCCAATATTACTCCTCTTGCAAAGTCAACAGGACCGGGCACAGATACTCCAATCCCGGCAATATCTTTTTTTTCAATACCGCTCTTTTCAATAATGCAGTGTATTTTGTCCGCTAAAACTTGTACTACTTCTTCTATTGAGTTATCGGCAAGTTTGAATTTTTCGCTACTGCAGCTAGCTTGCCCAAAAGCAAAATCAAATATGCCAATGCTAATCTGCTCAATACCGATAGATACCCCTATTGTATACAAGCTCTTAGGATTTAAGCCATATATTGCCGCTTTTCTGCCTCCGGTAGAGATAGCAAGCCCATTATCTAATACAATTTCTTGAGCCAGCAGCTCATTGACAAAAGCATTTATAGTGCCTGCTGTAAGCACAGTCTTTTCCCTTAGCTCCTGCTTGGTAAGTTTACCGTGCCGCCTAAAGCAATCCAGTACCTCTAACATATTTTTGCGCTTAACTAAACTGGTAACTGCCATTTTTTATACCCTTATTCAACAACTTAATGCAAGTGTTATAATAAGTTTATCATAGCATTACAAAAATGTCAATAGCTTTTTTTTATTTAACATAAGGTATTTTCTTTAACATAAGCTATTTTGCCGACAATAAGGCATTGCATTTTCTTAAAACAATTAAAGCACTTGTTATTTGGCAATAGGTCTTGACATAATACACTCAAGCTAATACAATGATAAGAAGGTTCTTTTATTTTTAAGAAAAAAGTTTTACGAGAGGAAATATGAATAGCATAAAACAAGAAAACACTAAGCAAAACTCTGTCCAAAAACTCTCCAATAGGAATCTTTTGATGTTTTCATTAGGGACTTTTGGCAGAGATTTTGTCTATTGCTTATTTGCCGCAAATTTAATTAACTTTATATTATATACCAAGCAGTTGACAGAAGTGCAATTCGGCGCTGTTACCGCTATTATTATCGGCGCAAGGCTGTTTGACGCTTTTAATGACCCTATTATGGGCGGCATTGTAGAAAATACCCGAACAAAATGGGGCAAGTTTAAGCCCTGGCAGCTTATTGGCTCAATCACTACGGGGATAGTAATTATAGCGTTATTTACCAATGATTATCAAGGCAGCTCTTTTGTATGGTTCTTGGGTATTATTTATTTTTTGTTTAGTATTACCTTTACTATGAATGATATTTCTTATTGGGGGATGTTGCCTTCGCTTTCCAGCAATGAGCACGATAGAAGCAAGCTAACAGCAGTAGCTCAAATAGTAGCAGGCGCAGGCGGAGCTTTGGCAGGTGTAGCTATCCCTCTTTTTACTATTGGCAAATCTGCAATAGGCGGCAATGCCGTAACAGGATATAAGGTGATTTCAATTGTGTCCGTATTGCTAATGATTGCTTTTCAAATGTTTACTATATTGGGAGTAAAGGAAAAGCCTTTAGCACCTATCTTAGAGAAAAAGGATAAGCTCACCATAAAGCAAATGTTTACTACATTAGCAAAAAATGACCAGCTAATGTGGATAACAATAATAACCTTACTTTTTTGCATAGGCACAGGAGTAGTGGATGGAGGTCTTAACACTACTTATATTTACTTTGAATTTGGTTACGAAGGCTTGCTAATTACCCTTTTTGGCATCGTGTTTGCGGCGATAAGCGGTGTCTTTACAGTAACTTACCCTTGGATAGAAAAGAAATTCTCCAGAACAAAACTGATATATACAACAGGCATAGCTTTAATTGTGGGCTATATGCTAATGCTTATTTTTGGATTAATTCTGCCTTCTGGGGCACCAAATACTGCAGCTTGGTATGCCAAATTCATAGTTATGGCTTTAATTAATGGTATAGTAGGTTTTGGCAGAGGTTTTTATATGATAATGATTATTTCTATTGCCAATACCGTAGAATATAACGAGTACAAATTCGGTAAGCGTGAAGAAGGGCTGATTTTTTCCTTGCGTCCTTTTACTGCAAAGCTATCCAGCGCAATTTCTCAAGGATTGGTAACGGTAGTATATATTGTGGCAGGGGTGCTAACCTATACTAATAAAATTTCTGCATTGGAAAACGAAGCAGCTCAAAACATAATTTCTGAAGAAGTAAAGACGGGTAAAATTAAGGATATTATCAGCACTGTTTCTGCAGATGCAAAAAAAATGTTGTTAGTGTGTATGTGCTTGATTTGCATGTCAATTATGGCTGTGGCATTATTTATTTATAAAAAGAAGTTTACTTTAGACGAAGCTACATACTCAAATATTCTCAGAGAGCTAGAGGCAAGGAGAGCTCAAGAAGAGGATAGCTAAACTCCAAGCTACTACATTAATAAGGAAGCCTAAAAAAAGGTTTCCTTTTTTTTATAATAATTAGCCTAAAAAAAGGTAGCTTATTAAGCTATAAGTGCATATATCCCCTTTTTTTCCGCAAGATTATAATATGGATATTTACTCAATAGGCCATTCTACTCATAGCAAGCAGGAGTTTTTATCGATTTTGCATTATTTTTGCATAAAGGTGCTAGTTGACGTGCGCTCTTACCCCGGCAGCAGGCATGTCCCTCATTTTAGCAAACAAAGTATGCCTTTTTGGTTAAATGAGCAAGGTATCAGCTACGTGCATATCCCAAAGTTGGGAGGGCGCAGACGAAAAGGGCAACTGCAAGATTCTTCACTGATAGCGGGCTGGGATAATGAGGCCTTTAAGAACTATTCTGCATACACTTTATCAGACGAATATGAGCAAGGTTTGCTTGAACTATTATATATTGCTAAGGATAAGCAGGCATGTATAATGTGCGCCGAAAGTGTGCCTTGGCGCTGTCATAGGATGTTGATTTCTAATAGTTTAGTGGTAAGGGGAGCTCATGTGCTGCATATAATGGATAAATATAAGGTAGAAGAGCATCAACTGGACAAATACGGTGCAAAGACCAGCATACAAGGAGAAAGAATAATTTATCCAAAAATTTAGGCTCTTTACCTGTAAAACAATAGTAAAAAAATAATCTTTTGCAGCAATTTATTATATAATGGAAAAATAATTATTTTTACGGAGATACATATGAAGATAGTAATTGTTGGCGGTGTTGCCGGCGGGGCTACTGTTGCGGCACGCCTTAGAAGATTAAGCGAAGAGTATGAAATAATAATATTAGAACGAGACTCCTATATATCTTATGCCAATTGCGGACTGCCATATTATATTGGCGATGTGATAACTGATAAGGAAAAACTGGTAGTTCAAACTCCGCAGGCTATGGGGATGCGTTTTAATTTGGATATACGCACAAAGCACGAAGTGCTTAGCATAGATAAAGCTAATAAAAAGCTGCTTGTAAAGAATCTTGAGAGTGGAGAGGATTACGAGCAAAGCTATGATAAGCTAATTCTTTCTTGCGGAGCAAAACCGCTTAAGCCGCCAATCAAAGGGCTTGACAGGGCGCAAAATGTCTTTACTTTGCGCAATATTCCTGATACATTTGCAATAAAAGAGTATATTCAAGCTAATAATGTTAAAAAAGCGGCAGTTATTGGCGGCGGATTTATTGGCGTAGAAATGGCAGAAAATCTGGCTAAGCTAGGCATAGAGGTCAGCTTAATAGAAAAATTGCCTCAGGTTTTAAGGCAGCTAGACTTCGAAATGGCGCAGTTTGTGCATGCCGAGCTTTGCGGTAACGGCATAGAATTGATTTTGTCAGACCAAGTTGAGGCTTTTGCCGATAAAGGGCGCACCATAGTGTTAGGAAGCGGCAGAAAAATAGCTTGCGATATGGCTGTGTTGGCCATTGGGATTGCTCCGGATAATATATTGGCAAAATCAGCAGCTCTCAAGCTGGGCGATTTTGGGCATTTGCAAGTGTCGGAGACTTTTAATACTTTTGATAAGGAAAGCGGAGCTAAAGAGGCGGATATATATGCCATTGGCGATATGATAGAGGTAGTCAATCCACTGGATAACAGCACTTATGCTGTAAGTCTTGCTTGGGGAGCAAATAGGCAAGGCAGGCTACTTGCCGACCATATTTTTGGCAGTAAAATCAAGGCTAGTAAGATTTTAGCTACTAATGTAATAAGCGTCTTTGAGCTTACCGCTGCCGGCACAGGAGCTAATGAGGAAACATTAAAAGCAAAAGGCATACCTTACAAGGCTATCCATGCGCATCGCTCTAACCATGCCAGCTATTATCCGGGCTCTTTTAATATTTCGCTAAAACTTTTATACGAAGAAAAGACCGGCAGAATATTAGGTGCGCAAGCAGTAGGCAGGGCAGGTACAGAAAAGCGTATAGATACAATTGCTACGGCAATGCGTTTTGGCGGCACTATTTTTGAGCTAAGCGATTTGGAGTTTTGCTATGCTCCGCCTTATTCGTCTGCCAAAGACCCCGTCAATATACTAGGCTACATTGGCGAAAATATTGAAGCAGGCGCATACAAGCCTGTTTACCATTACCAAATTGATGAAATAGCAAAAAATGGTGGCTATATTTTAGATGTCAGGACTCCGATAGAATATAATAATGGCAAAATTGAGGGCTCTATCAACTTAGAAGTTGACTCTTTGCGGCAAAATATTGATAAGATTACCTTGTCTAAAGACGCTCCTCTTTATGTAACTTGCCAAGTTGGGCTAAGGGCATATATTGCTATAAAAATCTTAAAAGCGCATGGTTTTACCAATCTTTACAACCTTTCGGGCGGGTATTTAACTTATAAAATGTATCATTATCAGCCTATTGTAAATAAAAAGTTAAGACATATAGAAGTCAATGACTTACAGCAAAAGAAAGAAGTAAAAGAAATAGATGTAACAGGTTTGCAATGCCCGGGTCCGCTAATGGCAACGTATAAAGCGGTAGAAGCACTTGCCACAGGCGAAAAAGTTCGCATTTTAGCTACTGACACCGGTTTTGCCAATGATATTGAAAATTGGTGTCAAACGAACGGTCATATATTAGAAGGGTTAAAGACTGAGGGTGGCAGAATTGTAGCAACTATTGCAAAAGGCGACGAAAGCAGGGGCATATTAGGCGCAATAGATCAAAGGAATGCCACAATTGTAGTATTTAGCGGAGCGCTAGATAAGGTGCTGGCTGCTATGATTATAGCGCAAGGCGCGGCGGCTCAAGGCAAAAATGTTACCATGTTCTTTACCTTTTGGGGACTTAATGCGCTAAGAAGGTCAGAAAAAGTTAAAGTAAAAAAGAGCGCAATGGAAAAAATGTTTGGCACTATGATGCCAAAAGGTGCGGACAGACTGCCTTTATCTTCTATGAATATGGCAGGCATGGGAGCAAAAATGATAAAAGGCATTATGAAAAAGAAAAATGTGGACTCCTTGCCTCAAATGATAAAGCATGCTCAAGCAGCCGGAGTGCGTATGATAGCTTGTACTATGAGCATGGACCTGATGGGTATCAAAAAAGAGGAGCTTATAGACAATATTGACTATGCAGGCGTAGCAACTTATATCAGCAAAAATGAAAATGTAGGCACCACTTTATTTATCTAAAAAAAAAAGTGCAAAAATCAACCCTTTGCTAGTTTGGCAAAGGGTTTTTTTGTGTAATCTAATAAAAAAAAGAAAATTTGGATGTTGATAAATTTGTAAAAATATATTATTATAGTTTTACTTTACTAAGGAGAAAAATTAATGAGTTATGAAAAAGATGCTAAAAGAACTATATTTTTTTGGACTACTTATTTTATTTACTTTACTGCTTAGCTTAAATAGCCCATTGTCCATTAATGCATATGCTAATAGCGTTGGCATTATTTTGTATTTGGATAACTTTGAAGGGAATATTAGCATCCACGATGAGTTGTACAATAATGATAACGAGTCTTTATATTATATAGAACCTGAAGAAGAGTACAGAGCAGTTTCATCCGATATTTCTGGTTACGAAATTACTTTTTGTATAATGCCTACCAATCCTTTTATAGAATATCAAGTTCAAATTGCAGAAGGAGAAATCGAATATTTTGCAGGAAATCAATGTTTTGTATGGATAAAAGATGCACCCTCTTGTAATATTACTCTTGGAGTTAAACAAGAAGAGGAAGCAGAGCCGCCCGCACCGCTTATGCTGATTGTAGAGTTTGATATAGGCGACGGCACAACTTTAGATGGGGATTTACTAATTCAAGAAGTGGCAGAAGGCGGCTCTGCTATAGAGCCGGATATTATCCCTCCTGAGGGCTATGATTTTCAGGGCTGGGATACTCCTTTTTCCGATATTTCATCAGATATTGCAGTAAATGGAAAGATTACCATAAAAGCTGAATACAAAATATTAAAGTATCAAGTTAATTACTATACGGAAGGCGGGCTTTTTTCCACAATTGAGCAAGAATATAACTCTCTTTTAAAATTGCCTCTTAATGACCCTATTATGGAAGGGCATTACCTTTTGCATTGGGAAGACGAGAGTCAGATAGCCTACGACGAAACTTATAGAGTAACTGCAGACCTAGCTTTACATGCTGTCTTTAAGCGCAATCAATATACAATTACCTTTTATGACGGAGAAGCAGAGTTAGGAGAAAAAGTAGCCCTATTTGGTGATATTATACCCAAAATATTAAATCCGCAAAAGGACGGGTATAGCTTTGAAGGGTGGTATACTGATAAGAGTTTTCAAAACAAATTGATTTATACAAGCGATAGCCCCATTGTGGAAGACAATACCGCTATATATGCAAAATTTCAGCTTAATAACATTATAATAACTTATAAGGACAACTTGCAAGGGGAGTATCAAACGCTTCAAGCCCCCGCTTTTAGCGTGCTGGTACTTGCCCCTGCCCTTACCATTGGCTATAAGATAGCAGTACAAGCAGTAGACTCCCAAGGAGCAGAATATGCAATAGAAAATATGGAGGTAACTTGCTCCTTTTATAATATAGAAATTACTTACACTTACGAAAAAGATACTTTTTATTTAGCATTTGAATGTGCCCTTTTGCCTAGCATTGCTCCCGATACCATAGAAGCCCTTTTTGAGGAAGCAATTAACTTGCCTACTGTAGAAGAATACGGTTACTCCTTTTTAGGTTATTATCAAGACGAGCATTTTTCATTGCCTGCAGAATATATGACAATGCCTTACTCTGCCAATACGGATAAGACAACTACTCTATATATTAAGCTGCAAAAAAAGCAATATAATATTACTTTTGACTCTCAAGGCGCTCAAGAGTTTGATACTGTTATAGCAGAGTATATGGACAGCATTGACTTAGACGAATACCGTCCAAATAGAGAAAATATGCTATTTTTAGGCTGGTTGGATTCTTTCGGGCAACTGCAAGAGCCTTTTAGCGGCACTTTTTTAGTAGAAAGAGATACCCTTTTTACTGCAGTCTTTCAAATGATTAAAGAAAACTTTAATATTAGTTTTGTACTGCCAAGTTCCCTTACCTTTGATTTGCTTGACGGGCAGGAATATGTTATTCCTGTAATATGCCCTGACACAATTACAATTAAGTATAAAGAAACGCCGGACATTCTTCCCGACCCGCAAGCGGAAGGACATATCTTTTTGGGCTGGTTTACAGATAGGGAGTGTGCCCAAAGCTATACTCCTTTGCCTATTGCTGATGACATTATCCTTTACGGATTATTCGAAACAGTTACGCTTACAGCAACTTTTTGGTGCCGCAATCAAAAAATTGTCAAGAATGTAGAATATTACTCTCCTATGCCCACGCTGAACCCTTTAGAGGTGATAAGCGAATACTATACTTTTACAGGTTGGGATAAAACTGTTGACTATATCACCGAGGATATTGAATTTATTGCCCTTTATACCCCTTTATATAATATTGTTGTGCTTGATAAGGCCAATCAAATGATAATAAGACCGCACGATTGCAAGCTGGATGCCTTTTTATCCTCTTTGGATTTAGCTCTTGAAGAAGACGAAGTTTTTTTGGGCTGGAAGCTGGAAGTTTATGACCAAGACACAAATACTTTTGCCTATGTGCCCAATATAGTTAAGACAACTCAATCGGGCATTATAGACGAAAAAGATTTAATGCTACTTTGCTCCCTTATAGCTAACTTATTATTGCTTGTATCCCTTATGCTAATCATTATTTCTTTTAAGGTCAAGGCAAAGACATTAAAATTGAAAAAGTTTTAAGCTACTCTAAAAGGAAATAATTGATAATACAATAATCTTATTGTATAATATTTTGGGGTAGCTATGAATAAGTTTGTTGAATTTTATAAAGGCAATAAAAGGGTAGCATTGTTTGCTACTGTCCTTGCAGTATCGATATCACTAATTTTGCTGTTTTTCGGGCTGTCAATGCTTGCTTTTATATCCGCTGTTTTGCTTGTACTACTTGCGGCAGCGATGCTGGTAAGCATAGCGGTAAAAGATAAGCTGGCCCTTTTTTTACTTGCGCCTTTTGTAGCCATTATCATAGGGCTTTTGATAGCAAATATCTTTTGGGGGGCGGAAAGTTTTGCTAAAAGGCTTTTTTATAACTTAGCCTTTTTAATTGTACCCATTGCAGGCGTCTACATTTTGTTTAACAATCAACGATTCCCTAAAATAGCAAGTAAAAAATTTACAGCTTTAATTACCCTTTCCGCAGTAAGCGTTGCATGCATAACCTATGTGTTTATGTTGCCGCTTAGGTATAAACCAAATGTAGCTCCAATGACCAAAGGATACAGCGCATATTTTGCTTCAGAAAAGCAAGCCAAACCCAATGCCCCTAATGTACTGCTTATCAATACTGATATTGATATAGACTCTTTGCCTTGTTACGGCGGCAATAATGAAACACCTAATATTTGCGCGTTAGCAGAAGATGGAATGGTATTTTTGAATTACTTTTCTCAAACTAACAAAGAGTTTGCCTTGCTTACGGGCAGATATCCGGAGCGTGGCGGGCTAAACAATGCGATATACCCTACCAAAACTTCGGCTTTATCCCGATATAACAATGCTTTTCTCTCCTCAAACAATGTCAATGGCATTTTAGGAGACGAAATATCTCTCCCCGCAATATTACAGGCAGGGGGTTATAGCTGTGGGTGCTTTGGGATATGGAATTTGGGCGATTATGGACAATACTTGCCTACCAAGCATGGATTTGACAATTTTTATGGCAGTTATTTTGCCGGCAGCTCCTTTGCAATAGTAAATGAAAAAGAGGGAAAAGCAGAACTTATAAGCCGCTCAAAAGATATAGACAGCATAACTATAAAGGCACAAGAGTATATATCACAAAAGGCCGACACTAAGTTTTTTATAGAATATTCTATGCCCTTGCAGCCTTTTGCAGGCAAAAACAGCGTATCTGCTCAAGATATCCTTGCTTTTGATAAGCAAGTGGGCGCACTTATAGATACGCTTAAAACAAAAGACCTATACGATACAACTTTAATAATACTTTCCGGCGGTACGCAAGATAGCTTTGGCAGGGCGCCTTTTATTGTTACATATATTAATGGCAATCTTAACTCAGGCAATTATGCAGGCAGAGAGCTAACCGCTCCTATTGCAACAATAGATGTTTATCCTACTGTACTTAATTTTGCCGGTCTTACCAAACCTAGCGATAGGGAGATAGATGGGGTTGACCTTTACAATTTATTAAAAGCCTTTATTTATGGAGATAGCAAACTACATAGTGCACTTTACTTTTTTAAGGGAGGCAAGCCTGTGGCAATATTAAAGAGAGAAAGCATAGACAGCAAGAATTATGATTTTCTTTACTACACTAAAGCTGCTAGTAGCAGTCGCACAGAAGCCTTGTTCAATCTTACTTTAGACCGACAGGAAAAAGAAAACCTAGCTACGCAAGAGCAAAATATAGCCCAATCTTTAAGTGATAACCTTAAAGATTATGCCCGCACCTTTTCAAAAAATAAACGAGGTGCGGCATAAGAGTATCAAAGCAAAAGGTGCATACTTGCTTTTTGTTTGGCATATTTGCTATAATGGTTTTCTAAAAAGGTGACTTATGTTAAAATTAAAGGATATTAAAAAGAATTACTATGTAACGGGGCAAACTATACCTGCTTTGCAAGGGATAAGCCTGGAGTTTGGCACCAACGAATTTGTATGCATATTAGGTCCTTCCGGATGCGGCAAAACTACGCTAATGAATATTATTGGCGGGCTTGACCAGGCCACCGGCGGAGAGATATGCTACAACGATATTTCTACCAAGAAGTTTAAGGATATAGATTGGGACAATTACCGTAATAAAAAGATAGGTTTTGTTTTTCAAAGTTATAATTTGATACCGCACGCCAGCATACTTGCCAATGTTGCCCTTGCGCTTACTCTTTCCGGAGCAACGCCTGCGGAGCGGCATGCAAGGGCAAAGGAAGTGCTTGACAGAGTTGGACTTTCTACAGAATATAATAAGAAGCCTAATCAGCTTTCAGGCGGACAAATGCAAAGGGTGGCAATAGCAAGAGCTATTATCAATTCGCCCGAAGTGCTGCTTTTGGATGAACCAACGGGCGCTTTGGATACCCAAACCAGCATACAGATACTTGATTTGATAAAAGAGATAGGCAAAGATAAGTTGGTAATAATGGTCACTCACAACTCCGAGCTTGCTCAAATGTATGGTACCAGGGTAATACATATGCGGGACGGTCTGATTCTTAGCGATTCCAATCCTTATTATGAAAAAGTAAAGATAGTATCTTCCGCTGCTCCAAGAGCTCAACGCAGTTCCATTTTCAAAAGGGATAAAACCAGTATGTCTTTTATTACAGCTTTAGGGTTATCTTTAACCAATTTGCTAACTAAAAAAGGCAGAACAATTATGACTTCTGTAGCAGGCTCTATCGGCATTATCGGGATTGCGCTTATTCTTTCACTTTCCAATGGGATGAATCTTTTTATTAGCAAAATGCAAACGGATACTCTTGCGGGATATCCTATTACTATTACCACTACCGCTATAGATGTGGCACAAGCTATGAAAATGATGCGTCAACAAAGCAATTCTACAGTAGAATATGAAAAATTCCCTATTGTGCGCAAGGTGTTTGCGGAAAAAAGCATTAACATTATGGATATAATCTCCAGAAATGATATTACCAGAGAATATATAAATTACATAGAAACCAATTTAGATAAAGCTACTTATAACGATATAACTTATAAAACAGGCTTAAACTTAAATGCATTTGGCATTAAGGCAGGGCGCAGCAATTATTCCAAAATCAATATAAGCGGCGATTCTATAGTTTCTAATCCATTGAGCAGCGGCGCAACTTGGCAAATGCTACTATCCGAAGATTTCTTATCAACTCAATATGATGTGCTTGCGGGTTCAATGCCTAGCAGCAAAGAGGATATTGTGCTTATAATCAATGAAAGCAACCACTTGTTTAATCAGGCTTTAGATGCACTTTTTTTAAGAGAGAACCGCAATGTAGACGCAATTGATTTTGATGAGATAATAGATAAGAAGTATAAGATTTTTACCAATGATGAGCTTTATAAAAAGGTAGGAAACAAATATACAGAGAGAGCAGAATCCGAACTGGATTATGATGCTGCTTTAACTGTAAGGATTTCGGGGATACTGCGTATTAAAAAGGGGATTGAGACAGGTGCGCTAATACAAGGTATTGGCTATACAAAAGGGCTATACAATTGGCTACAGACAGAAAATATGAACTCAGAAATTATCGAATGGATGAAAGAAGAAGGCAATGAGAAAAAGAGCCCGCTTACCGGCAATAATACGGAAAACAGAGATAGTATTTTCAGAGCTTTAGGCGGTAACGATATACCTGACGAAATTAATATATATCCCGTAGATTTTGCCTCAAAAGAGGTAATTAAGCGTACTCTTGACGCCTACAATACAACCTCAAGCAACAAGATTATGTATATAGATATGTCTGAAATTATGGGCGAAATGCTTAAAACTTTTATTAATATAATTAGCTGGGTGCTTATTGCGTTTACAGCTATTTCGCTGATTGTATCAAGTATAATGATAAGCATAATTACCTATGTATCAGTACTGGAGCGCACTAAAGAAATAGGTATCCTTAGAGCAATAGGCGCGCGTAAGATAGATATCAGCAGGGTATTTAATGCAGAAACTTTTATTATAGGGCTAATATCAGGTATGGTGGGCGTTGTTATTGCCTTGCTTTTAACTGTTCCTATCAATATGCTGACCCGCACTTACTTAGAAGTGGATAAACTGGCTGTGTTAGGGTTGCTCTCCGGTGCTATCCTTATACTTATAAGCATAGGGCTTACTGTGCTTTCAGGGCTTATCCCTGCCAGAAAAGCGGCTAAAAAAGACCCTGTCTTGGCTTTGCGCACAGAGTAAGACTGTCAATGCTGATATATTGTAACAATATTTATCCTTATACAAAGCAATGCATAAAAGCTGAGGATTTCTTATAAACTACATAAAATGGCTAATTGACAAAGTTGTTAATAAATATTATAATTCAAGTGTAACACTTGCAAAAAAAAAGGAGGCCGAAAATGAAAAATAAAAAGATATTAATTTTAGTTTTATTATTAACATTACTGCTAGTTTTTAGCTTAGGAGGCTGTAGCTTTCTGGCAAGACTTTTTGGTAGGGACAATGGCACAGATGATGAGCCATCTCCTACAGACCAACCTTTAACTGAACAAGAAATATTGAATTTAACAAGCAACCCTATTGATACATCATCCAGCTTTACGCTATATATTGTCATTGACACAATGGGCGTATCGGGTATGACGCAAATAGATTGCCAAGTAGTAGATGGTATCCCTAATCTCCGAATAGAGAAAGAAAACGATGATGCAACAGGTACAGAGGAGACTTATATATTAAAGCTAGCCGGAGAGTATGGCTTTCAACAAATAGAGGTAAGCAGATCTTATGTCGGCGAAACTACTACTAAAGTAAAAAGGTTGTCCGAAATACAAGCGCAAATGAAAATGAACAGCTTAATTCTTGATACAGTTCCCTTTTTACATGAATATATTCCTGAGATTAAGAAGTTAGGATTGCTGGCAAAATCTTATGATAGCTCTTTGGGCAACTTAGAGATGTCAGGCGTGCGTCATATCAATGCCCAAAACCAACTTGAATCTATAGAAATCAATGCAAGCTCAAAGATAGTGCTAGATTTTGTTAACAGAGCGGGTGCATTTAGCTACTATAATAAATTCAACTCTCAAACTAAATTGACTGAGGCTAAAGTACAATTCATATTGGATAAGGAGTATCTGCCTACCAATTATGATTACGAAACAACCAGCAAAAAAGATATTCTTTCTGCTAATGTTTCAATAGAATATGGCAATGTTAGCATACAAACTCCAAATCTTGACAATGCTATTAACCTTGATGCTTCTGAAATTCAAATTCAATTGGTTGATAATTATGGCGTTACTCTTGACGGACTTTACCAAGAAAGTTTTATAACAGGGTCAGAGATAGGGGCAGGCGATGTTAATATGTCAGCGCAAACTGTTGAAATGCAGTTTCAAGGTATTTATTATGATTCGGATTATAAATACCCTATCGGCAACACTATAAATACCGGATTTACTACCCCGCTAAGATTATATTGTAATTGGAAAGGAACAAAAGTTAATTTACAACTAAATGGCGGTGTTCTTGAAGAAGAACAAGAGTATTTTATACTTGGTAAGTATACGGATCTTGAGCCTATCAGATCGGGATATGAGTTTGGCGGCTGGTATAAAGACCAAAACTATACAGAAAAATTAGAGAGTTGGGATGCAACGCTAACAGATACCGCAATTACCCTTTATGCAAAATGGACTCCCTATGTAAAAATTACCCTTAATGCAGGAGTAAGCTATAAGCTTCTACCAATTATCGGTGTAGCCGGCAAGCCAATTGCTTATCCTGTCGGAGATGCTATTAATAAAAAAGGGCATTTATTTGATGATTGGTGGCAAGATGCGGCTCTTACTCAAGTTAAACTTGCAGCCTTCCCTGCTGCTTCTACAACGGCATATGCCTCTTTTAAGGAAGCCTGGGTAGTTACTTTATCTCAGCATGCCGATTATAAGCTGGATCACTTGCCCAAATATGTTAATATAGCAAAGAATCCTGCCAATCCTGCAACTGCTTTTAATGCACTTATTCAAAAAATAACGGAAGGTAATAATGCTATTACTTTTGGCGGCGAGGGCGGAGGCTATATTTTTGATAAATGGTATCTTGATAGTGCTTTCACTACTCCTTTTACTGAATATCCTACCGGTAATATTACTTTATATGCAGGCTTCAAAACAGCACAGCCAATCTAAAAACTAAACTTGAGCCCCGCTTAAGTGCGGGGCTTGCTTTTCTTTATTGACAAACGGGTAAGAATGCCTTACAATTTAAGTAAATAATGGAGAAGCAAAATCTCAAGAGGAGAAAAATATGAAAAGTAAAAAATTGTTAACGCTAACTTTATTGCTGCTACTAATATCTGTATTGACTCTTTCTGCATGCGGCAAACGGCCTGATGGTCCTACGCCAACACCTGATGACCCGCCTGTGTTACAACATCCTCTTAGCGAACAAGAAATAGCTGCCTTATTTACAAAGCTAGTGGATACCAGCTCAAGTTTTACCCTAAACAAGACATACTACTCAGGCGGAAGTGACAGCGGGGTAGAGCTAAAGTATAGTGCGGGGACAAGCCCTAAGGCATATGTTGCTGACAGATATGAGCAACAAGTAAGCGAATATTATTTGGGTAAAAAGGGAGATACTTATTATTACTTTGGAATTGAGGATTCAGATGTAGGATATCAAAAACTTACTGATATTCAATTTCAGTTATTAATAAATGATTTACTTGAAGAGTATACTATTGACTCAGATTTTTTTGTAATGTTAAACCAAGATAGTATAATAGCTAAAAGTATTGACGAATCTCTTGGCATTGTTAGTTTAGCAGGCACACGCTTTGTTAATGAGCAACAGGAATTAGAGCGCATAGAAATTACTGCTTTTTGCAAAAACGCATATGGTTATTTTGCAGAAGCTGTCAACTATTCTTTTGAATTTGATAATCAAGAGCGACTTAATAAGATAACGTATGATAGCCAAATAGATGCTGAGTATCTGCCTACAAGCTTATCTTTAGACATGCAAGAAGAATACAATAGCAGCAGAACAATCACAATTGAGTATGGCGAGGTAGAGATTACATTGCCCGGACTTGCTGACGGAGAAGATATAAGTGCGTCTACTGTATCATTATACTTAGTTGATAGTTACGGAGTAGAGTTATCAGAATATAGTTTTGACGCAGACACAGAAATAACTATTGCAGACTATCTATCCGTACCTGAAGCTGTTGAGCCATTTTTTGAAGGGCTGTATTATGACTACCAGTACCAGCATCCTGTAAGCAATACTTTAGAATTAGGTTGCTTCCAACACTATGAACTTTATTGCAAATGGAATATTCCAAAGGTAACATTAGAGCCTAACGGAGGACAGCTTTTATTTTCTCAAACGCTATATTCGCTAAATGATTGTTATTATTACGACCCCGTACGAACAGGTTATGCGTTTGCAGGATGGCATGCGGACTCCGAGTTGACCCAAGAAATTGACGAGGACAATTACGACCTTATAGTTGCGCCTATTACGCTTTATGCAAAGTGGCAGCCATATGTAAAGGTGGTATTTAACGCTGACTTAGGCTATAAAGTGCTACCCAAAATAGGATTAGAAGGCGAAGAAATTTATTACCCTGATACCTATATAGCTAAAAAAGAATATATCTTTAGAGGCTGGTATTCAGACGAAGAAACGGCTATCCCTGCGCCTATGCAATTCCCTGCCAGCTCTATTACGGTTTACGCTCAGTTTGAACATGCTTGGTGTATTACTTTTGTGCAAGACCCTAAGTTTAATATTAAATATTCTACCAAATATATTAATGTAGAAAAACTGGCAGAGCCTACGCAAGACGATTTTGAGGGAGTATATACATCAATTACTTACCATTTTTATCTTGTAGACGGAGATGGAGAGCGAAGAGTCTTTGACGCTGGCGGCGGCAAGCGCTATATTTTTGACGACTGGTATACAGACCCATCTTATTTACACAAGTTTTCCGAATACCCCGATGCAAACATGGTGCTATACGCTAAGTTTGATATTTATAATCCTGATTAAAACTATTCTTTTCTTAATTAATTAAAACTTAAAGGCGCAAGCGAGACCCTCGCTTGCGCCTTTTTTTTAGTTATACGCTTTATGGTTAAAAGAGGAGACCATACGCTTTAGATACTCCAGCACTTTTTCTTTATCATTATTATGCGCGCACTCTATTAGTTTATCTAAATTGCCCTTAAACAATGCGGTATCGAAACTCTTTTGCGAGCCTATAAAGATTTTTTTGTTTGGCGTGGTAGCAAGCCCTTCGCTTTCCAGCAGTAGCTCCTCAAACAGCTTTTCTCCCGGCCGCAAGCCCGTTATTTCTATCTTAATATCCTTATTTGGCTCATAACCTGCCAGCTTAATCATTTTTTCTGCAAGGTCAAGGATTTTTATAGGCTCTCCCATATCCAATACAAAGACTTCGCAGCCCAGAGCTTGCGCTCCTGCTTGCAGCACCAGAGATGCCGCTTCTTTTATGGTCATAAAGTAGCGAACTATATTCTCATCAGTTACAGTAATTGGTCCTCCTGAGGCAATTTGTTTCTTAAATAAAGGGATTACCGAACCATTGCTGCCTAGCACATTGCCGAATCTAACAGATGCAAATACTGTGCCGCCCTCCTCGCCAACCATTCGGATTACTTTTTCCGCTACACGCTTAGTTGCACCCATAATGTTGGTAGGGTGAACCGCTTTATCCGTAGAAATCAAAATAAACTTTTGCACCTTAAAACTTTGCGCCATTTGCGCAACAATCAGCGTGCCTTCCACATTGTTTTTAACAGCTTGCTCAGGAGTAATTTCCATAAGAGGAACATGTTTGTGAGCGGCGGCATGAAAAACTAAGTCAGGTTGGTGAGTATTAAAGAACAACTTTAGCCTTGATTGGTCTGTAATAGAAAAAATCTCCACCACAAGGTTAAGCGCTTCTCCATATTTATGTATCAGCTCTTGCTGAATCTCATAAGCATTGTTTTCATAATTGTCTATTATCAGCAGCTTAGCAGGGGCATAAGTGGCAATTTGGCGGCATAGCTCGCTGCCTATAGAGCCTCCGCCGCCGGTTATTAGGCAGGTCTTATTATTAATTAGCGCTTTAATATCCTTATCGTCAAATTTAGCACTTTCTCTGCCTAATAAGTCCTCAATTTTTACGCTTTCTATTACATTGAAACTCTTTGCGCCGCTAAGAATATCGTTGATATCAGGCAGTGTCTTTAGGTCACAGCCGCTCTTTAAGCAAATATTGAGGATGCGCCTTTTATTGTAATCGTCGCAATCGGGCATAGCAAAAATAATGCTTTTAATATTGTAATGTTGGCATATATCCAATATATCCTCGCTAGAGCCAAGTACAGGTATATCGTCTATTGTACGGCTGTGCATTTCGGACCTATCGTCTACAAAACCAATAGGGTTATAGCGGCTGTGGTAACCTTTTAGCTCTGCCAAAATGTTTTTTGCAGGCCATCCTGCGCCAATAATTAAGGTGGGGTTGGCAGGCTTGTAATATAGTTGCCTTGCGCTAGTTTTACCGGTATTATAAATTAATCTAATACTGATTAGTGTAAGGGTGGCAAGCGCAGCGGATATAATAAATATCAATAGCTCGCCGGGCAAATCGAGTATTGTCATAGCAAGCATAGCAGAAATAAAGCCCGCCAGCGTACAGGCGGTCAGCAGCCGCAAGTAATCATGATATACTGCATATCTCCAAACAGGCTTATAGATTCTAAAAACTTCAAAAGCGGCATAGTAGGTAAAGAGCAAAACAAGAGCGGCAAGGATAGTTTTGCCGCTTGAGATATTGGCAAGGTTGCCTTTATTTACAAGGAAAACTAAAAAAGTATAAACACCTAAAATAATAGCAGAATCAATAAGCCTTAGCAGCAGTTTTCTTTTGCTCATATGTATATTTTGTACTTAAACTAACGAAAAAATCAGACAAAAAGAGCAAAATGGTATTTTATATCTTTTTAGCTTTTTTTAAAAAAGACCTAAACAGCAAAACTGCAACAGCAAGGAAAGCAATAAGTAAAAAAGCAAATAAAATTACATCTAAATATGCTATAAAGAGCCAACATAACAAGGTCATAATTAGGGCGGAACATAAGTTGCCCAGTGCTATGGCAACAAGGGCGGGAGCAAACCTTAAGTTGAGCAGTACAGCAATGGCGCACCCTGACCAAACTCCTGTCATAGGCAACGGAATGGCTACAAACAGCATTAACGCAAGCAATTTATATCTTTCTACCTCTCTGTCTTTTGCCAGCTTCATTGATTGTGCATAAACGCTTTGTGCCTTTTTTGCAAAAAGGGCTTCCAATGCAGTTGCCAGCTTGCTTATTAATTTAATCTTTTTTAGAGCATTCAAGACGGGATAAAAGAATAACAATAGCAAAGGAATAATTAACATTGACCCTGTAAGCGAAAACAGCAAGGCATAAGCAGGACTCATACCTCCGGCAAAAGCTATAGGCACTGCGCCTCTGACTTCTATTATAGGGATAGCGGAAATTATGCCCACTACAAGTGCATTGCTGCCTAGTAACCCTTGCAAATATATTACAATTGCTTTTGTCATTGGCTATGGTGTCCTAAAGTTATACTCTGCCTTAAATACCTCTTTACTGCGGGCAATACATAAGCTGTTAGCGGGAACATCCTTAGTAACAGTGCTGCCTGCGGCAATAAAAGCTCCATCTCCTATAGAAAGAGGCGCAACTAAATTGGCATTAGCTCCTATAAACACATTTTTACCCACTTGCACCCCTCTCTTTTGCTTTCCGTCATAGTTGCAAAACACTGCACCGCAGCCCACATTTGTGCCCGAGCCCACAAAGCTATCGCCTATATATGCCAAGTGCGCCGCTTTTACATTATCCGCAAGCGTAGAGTTTTTTATTTCTACATAATCGCCCACCCGGCAATTATCGCCTATATGAGTACCGCTTCTAAGGCAAGCAAAAGGACCGATTGTGCAATTCTTGCCTACAAAAGCACCTACACAAAAGGAAGAGCGCACTTCGCTATTGTTATCAATGCTGGTATCGACTAAGTTGCTGTAAGGATAGACAGTTACCCCTTCGCCTATTATAGTCCTCCCTTGCAGCCAATTCATAGGATATACAACACTCCCTTTGCCAATGACCACAGAAGGTTCGATATAAGTAGTCTCCGCATCCATAATCAGCACATTGTTAGCTAGCCATTTTTGGCAGCTAGCATGCTTTAGATAGGAAAACATTTTTGCAATATCCGCCATAGAAGTTACTACAAGCGCTTTTTCTTCGGTAGCAGTTATATTATCTCCCAATGCCGATTGCATGTCAACAATAAACCCATTGCCAATAAAACATTTAGCAATATTATGTTTGCGCATCTGCTTGCATTTTTCCTTAATAAACTCAATATCGCATAAAGGAGTGTCATTGTAAATTACCGCTATAAAACCGCTATAATTGTAATCTATCTCGCTTTCCGCCCCTATTATTTGAGCTTCTGCCAAGTTATACCTTGCATATTGTCCGACAGCCCTGCCCATTATTATAAGTTCCGCGCCTAAATAGTTTCTTTCAATTAAATATATCTTTAGTTCCTTCCCCATATTATCTCTCTTGTCTTGTTTGTAAGCCGGCAGCTTAATTGCGCTACAGCTTCCTCATCTTCGCCTTGTACCATAACCCTGACAATGGGCTCTGTTCCGCTTTTTCTAATTACTGCATTGACTCCTAAGCGCGCAAGCTCCTCTGTGCTTATAATCTCCTCTATTTTCAAATCTATGCTTGCATTTTTCGGCAATTTTATTGAACTCAGCAATTGAGGACAGCTTGTAAATAACCTCTCTGTTTTAATTTTGCCCTCAATGTAAAGCTGGCTTAGCAGCAGCGCAATCAGCAGTCCGTCCCCTGTGTTTTGATAAAGGGTATTGACAATATGCCCTGATTGCTCTCCGCCTAAGGTATAACCTTCCTTTTTGATAAGTTCAAGTACATTTTTATCGCCTACTGCCACCCTATGCAAGGTAATCCCTTTTTTGGCAAGCGCACGCTCCAGCCCCAAATTGCTCATTACCGTACCCACTACCCCGTTATGAGCAAGCGTGCCTTCATCGTGCATTTGCTGAGCCAATATTTCAAGGATATAATCGCCGTTTAAGGTTTTTCCGTCTACCCTGCATACCACTCTATCCCCGTCACCGTCAAAGGAAAACCCCAGCTTTATACCGTTGTTATCCATAAACTTTTCTAATGCCGCAGGATAAATTGCACCACAATCCTTATTAATATTATGTCCGGAAATTTCCTCATTTATGATAAAAGCCTTGCACCCAAGTCTGGAAAATAAATCTCTTGCCACCACAGCGGTTGCCCCGTTAGCGGTATCCAAAGCAAGTGTCAAGCCTGCAAGGTTAGGCGCAATGACTTTGATTAGGTATCTAATATACTCTTCATTGGCAATTGATTCATATATAATAGTACCAGAATTGCCGAAAATAGACGGGATTTGCTCAAGAGCTTGTTCAATTTTATCCTCCAAAGCAGAGTTGATTTTATATCCGTCTTTATCAAATATCTTTAGTCCGTTATCTTGAGGCGGATTGTGTGATGCGCTTATCATAATCCCTGCATTTGCCCCGTGCACTCTGGTATAAAAAGCTAGTACAGGAGTTGGAGCTAGACCTAGTGATACAACATTCACCCCAATTTTATTTAATACCTTTGCTAAAGCAGTTTCAATATCTTTGCCGCTGACTCTGGTATCTCGGGCAAGCACATATTCGCCTTGCCCAAAGACCTTAACTATTGCCCCGGCAAACTTTTCCAGAAAATCAAGTGAAAAAAAATCGGCATTTTTCCTTATGCCATCCGTTCCGAAATACTTCATAAAAATTCTCCCTATATTATTTATATGTCAAATAGTGCATATTACTAGAATGCATTTAGGGGAGAACATAATTTTTTTTAATCCGTTTATTTAATCGGCAAATCTATCTGATTTTATCAGTTTATTATTTCTATCCACCATAATAAATAGCATAGATACCACCAAAACAAAGGGCAAGGGAGTAAAGTAGCCTACATTGACCATAGAATAAGCGGCAAAGCCAAGTATAGCAAGCATGGCAAAAGCATTGAATTTGCTTTTGGCGGCAAGCAGCGCTTTAGCCCTGTAAAGAGCTTGAATAAGATATGCCACAATCCCGACAAGACCCAAACTGCCTATAATTTGAAATAAGGTCGAATGATACCAATATATACACATAGCTTTAGGAAAGTAATACATTTGCGGATTGTAAGCCAGACCTGTGCCTACTATAGGGTGTTTTTTGAACAGTTCAAGTGCCAACTTGTACATTTTCATCCTGCTTTCGCCGCTGGAAATATGCAATTGTCTGGTGATAGTTTCATAATGCGGCAGCAACAAGCCTATAAATGCGCCTATAAATATTAAAAAAGTAATAATTAGCTTTATTCTATGCCCTTTTGCATAATAAAGACAAAATGCTATGCCTCCCACAAGCCCAATAGCAGAAAAAATCATTCCCCCACGAGATAGGGAAAGCACTAAAGAAAAATATTGCAAAATTGCCAAAATAAATAAGAGCAACGGTCGCTTTGAGCGGCTGGCTAAATAAAAAGTAAAAGGCATTGTTAAAAGCAAGTTATTGGATAAGTTGTTGCCCCATTGAAAGTATGAATTAAAACGCCCAAAGCTAGTTTCGATAAGCTCATAGTGGCGAATATAATTGCTTGCTATCATTATTATGCCCATAATACCTGCGCAAACCATAATTCTTGCAAAGAAATCAATTTGATTGCGGGTACAGCGGGCAGGCACTCCGCCTTCTAAAAAGGTATAAATAAACAGCATACCAAAGCCTAAGCCAATAGTGTAATACATAACGGGCATACTAAAATACTCTTTGAAACTAAGAAACCCTACGCCCCCAATCGTAACTGCAATAGCTACCGCTAAAGTAGGGACAAAGTAGTACCCTTTTCTTAATTTGGTGGGAGTAAAAATAATGCGGGCAATTACAGCGGGTATAACAATAGCAAGGGAGTAGTATAAAGGATTAAAGTAATCTTTTTGATTGTAGCGAGCCAGCGGAGTCATGCCCACTATCATTACTGCAATAAAAAAGGGAGTAATATCTTTGCAAAAAGCAAATCCTGCAAATGCAAAAACTAATATGATATATATAGCAATAATTTCTTGACTGGCTACGAATCCCCATGCGCCGATAGCGGTAATAAAAAGCAGATAAAACCAAGAATGATAAAATTTATCCGCTATATGATGCAGCTTTGCAAGTTTTTCTGATTGCGTAAACTTAGTTGCCATAATACTAATTTCCTCTTAATATCCATTTTTATTAAACGCTAAGGAGATTTGTTTAACTTTTATGCAGTATGCCCTTATGATATTTATTATAAAGTTGCAGCTTATTATTAAGAATCTCTATCATTTCTTGCGCGCACATAGCAGGATAAACCATATCATTTTCTATATTTTCATAGCGTTGACGGTAATCAATAGGAGAGCCCGCCAGCTTATTTGACCAACCTTTCACACCGGTAAAGCCAATTATCAGCCTGCCAAGCGCCCAAGCCATACTCATTTCGCTAAGGGTGCCTGTGCCGCCGCCAATAGCTACCACCGCAGAAGCATTGGCTACAATGACATTGCGGTAAATATCAAGTCCTGTGGGTATCACAATATCAGCAAATTCATTAGCGGCCGAAGGGTCAAATCCGGGCAATATTGCAATAGTATCGCCCTCTTTATAGCAAGCGCTGCTCTTTGCTCCCTTAAACGCTGCTTCCATTATGCCGTCCAGTCCGCCGCTTTGCACACGGTAACCGTTATCTACCAGCGCTTTTCCTGTTTCAAATGCAAGTTGATATTTCTTTTCGTTACTCTTTATTCCAGCATCGCCAATTACGGCAATAATTCTTCTTCTCACAGTAGCTTCCTCTTGTAAATTATAAATCTTTTCTATCTCTTAACGCTTTTTGCAAGGTTATCTCATCAGTATATTCAATTTCGCTGCCCATAGGAATACCATGCGCTATCCTGCTGACTTTAATTCCCAGCGGCTTGATTAAACCTGCAAGATAGGCAGAAGTCATTTCGCCGGAAATATCTGCATCCAGCGCAATAATTATCTCCTTTACCCCGTCCAGTCTGCTCAAGAGCTCCTTTAGCCTTATATCGTCTACGCTAACACCTTTTTGAAAATCTATTGTCCCGTGTAAACAATGGTATACCCCTTTATATTCGCCCATTTTTTCTAAGGCTATAATATCTCGAGGTGCTTTTACCACGCAAATTGTAGACTTGTCACGGTTAATGCATATTTCACAAAGGCTGTCCTCAGTATAATTGCCGCAAACCTTACATAGCCTAATATTATTCTTAACATCCAGCAAGGCTTTAGCAAAGGCCTCAACCCTATCTGCATCCGTTTCAATTATGCTGTAAGCATAGCGCATAGCGCTTTTATGACCTACTCCCGGCAGCCGCTTAAAGCATGCCGCAAGAGCTTCTAAGCTATCCATTTTCAATTAAAACAGCCCACCCATATTGCCTAGCCCAGCAAGCGGTCCCATAATGCGCTCGCTTTCTTCCTCTGCCATTTTCATAGCCTCATTAATACCTGCTACAATCATATCCTCAAGCATTTCTACATCTTCAGGGTCAACAGCGGCAGGATTGATTTTGATAGAACTAAGTTGTTTATCGCAACTCATAACAACTTCGATCATACCGCCGCCGCTGGTAGCTATAACTTCAGTATCGGCTATTTCCTCTTGCGCTTCTTTTAGCTGCTGCTGCATTTTTTGCGCTTGACGCATTAAATCTTGCATATTGCCGCCACCGCCGCCCATACCGGGGAATCTGCCTTTTGCCATTTTTCACCTCGCTCGTTATATTTATTATATGTTAAGAGCGTATCTATTGCCCTTTTAGTATCTTTTTTTATTTTTAATATGCAGCTCGTTAGGAAAGAGCTCCTTGAGCTTGCCCATTAGCTCTTTACCGTTTTCATAAATAGTTTGTCCTTTTTCCACGCATTCAAATTGCAAATCCGCTATTTCTTTTAGCGCGGTATTAAGAATGCTTATATTTGCCTTTTCAGATAAGTATAGGTATCGTGCTCTGTTATCAGTCCTAATAATCAGTTTGCCCGCTTCGATTATTACATCGTCCTCATTTGCAAGCGCCATCCTTAGCGCACCCATTGGGTCATCTTTTGCAAGCTTGACCACCAGAGCGGCAAGCATATCTCTGGCTTTGCCCGCCCCTAGCGGCTCATTGGAAAATAGGGCTTTTGCCGCCTTATCGTCTAACGCTGTTTCAGTAAGCAAATCCAGACTTGCTATATTTTCTTGTACATTTTCTTGTGCTTTTTCTTTTTTATAAGTTTCTGCAATATTGGGCTTTTGGGTATCCGAACCTTTATCTTTGGTAGTCACGATAGGGGTTTTATCCTCTTGCAAAGAAGGACTTACTACTTTGCCTTTAAGCATTTTTTCTATTGCAGCAATACGGTTTGCTATTGCATAAGCATCAAAGGCGCTGCCCAGCTCACTGGCTTGTATCAGTGCCGCTTCTAAAAGGATTTGCGGCTGAAGCGAATACCTAAGGTCGCCTTCCAGTCCGCCTATTATATCCATTGCTCTGCCTATGCGCAGGTTATCGTGCAACGCACCAAGAGCTTTCATATTTGCAGCTTCTTGCACGGAGGCATAGCCGCCAAGATTATAGTCAGGGATATTTTTAGCCCTCATTAGCTGACTAAAGTATTCTGCCAGGTCTTTAGCAAGATTAATTGCGCTAACCCCTTTTCTATTGCATTCATCTGCCAGCCTAAGTACTACCCCTGTATTGCTTTCCAGTATTGCTGCGGCAAAAGTGTGCAACACATTTTTTTCCGTAGAGCCCAGCAGAAATAGCAGCTCTTGATACGAAATGCCTTTGCCGCCATAGCTTGCCGCCATATCCGCAATGCTAAGCGCATCACGCACGCTTCCTTCACCGTGCATTGCAATTAAATCTATCCCTTTTTCCTCACAAACAAAGCCAATTTCACTATAAATGTCTTTAATAAGAGAGGCTATTTTATCTTTGGCAATAAGGCGAAAGTCAAAACGCATACAGCGTGAAAGTATTGTGGCAGGCAGTTTTTGCACTTCTGTTGTAGCAAGTACAAAGATAATATGCTCGGGAGGCTCTTCCAAAGTTTTCAAAAAAGCGTTAAAAGCGGAAGGCGAAAGCATATGCACTTCATCAATTATATATACTTTGTATTTACCTATTGAGGGCTTAAATTTAACGCTATCGTTTAATTCTCTTATTTCGTCCACACCGTTATTGCTTGCCGCATCAATTTCAATTACATCAAGATTGTCCGCACTTTGCATAGCCTTGCAAATATAGCAAGTGCCGCAAGGCGAACCTTTTTGAGGATTCTCACAATTTACTGCCCTGGCAAAGATTTTTGCTACACTGGTCTTGCCCGTGCCCCGTACACCGGTAAATAAATAGGCGTGGCTTATCTTACCTGACGCAATTTGATTAGTTAGCGTCTTAATAATATGGTCTTGGCCAATGACTTTGTCAAAATTGTCAGGGCGAAAACGCCTATATAAAGATACATAGCTCATAATCTTAATTATAAACTAAAAAGTTGTAAAAATCAATTATAAAACCGCTTTAAGCTCTTTACAACATAGCCCTAGAAAATACTCAGCGCAAAAATTAAAGTAAAATAAAGAACAAGGTTTGCGTGCAGTTAGAGCAATACGCTTAAAATACTATGCTTTTTTCAGCAAATCCTTAGCAATATGCATACCTAATGAATTTGACTTTTGTAAGGCAGTTTGTTATTATTTTAATAATAGGTGTTTTTATGAAGAATTTTGTTTTTAACAATGGAATAGCAATGCCAATTATCGGCTATGGCACTTTCAAAATAGAGGATATGCAGGCTTATCAATGTGTGCTGGATGCTCTTGAAGTAGGCTATAGGCGTATAGATACTGCCGCTTTTTATGCCAATGAAAAGGGAATAGGTAAAGCGCTGGCAAACAGCGGTATGACAAGAGGGCAAATCTTTGTAACTTCTAAATTATGGACAGATGCTAATACCGCTCAGCGTGTAAATGCAGCAGTTGACAAAATGCTAAGTAGCCTTAAAACAGATTACTTGGATTTGCTGCTAATCCATTGGCCGACTGCTGCCAATCTTACTGTTTGGCAAGCTATGGAAAAGCTAGTCAAGGCGGGCAAGGTCTTGTCAATAGGAGTAAGCAATTTTAAGGAGCACCATTTGGCAGAATTATTATCTTATTGCAATATTCCTCCTGTGCTTAACCAAATAGAACTGCATCCGCTATTTCAACAAAAGGAGCTTAGGCAATTTTGCACAGACCACAATATTATAGCAGAGGCTTGGTCGCCGCTAATGAGAGGGGATGCGTTGGCTTTGCGAGAGTTGCAAGCTATTGGCAATAAGTATAATAAAAGCGCCGCTCAAGTTATATTGCGTTATTTAATAGAAAACAATATAGCAATCATTCCAAAAACCTTATCTAAGGCAAGGATGCAAGAAAATATCGATATTTTTGATTTTTCCTTATCTGATAAGGATAAACTAGCAATAGCCGCTCTGGACAGCAAGCAAAGACAATACCGTGATCCCGACAGCCACGGTTTTTAGCTGTTACCGTACTAAGGCGCAAAATATATGGAAAAACGAAAAAAGTATGCAAAAATATTTCTAACTTGCTTTTATATTAGCAGCTTTACCTTTGGCGGCGGGCTTGTAATAGTATCTTTACTTAAAGATAAGTTTGTAAACAAGCTAAAATGGCTGGAAGAAAAAGAAATCCTTGACCTTATAGCCATAGCTCAAGCATCTCCAGGCTCAATTGCAGTCAATACCTCAATTTTAATTGGCTATAAGTTGGGCGGATTTTTAGGTGCACTAGTTGCGCTGTCAGGCACGATATTGCCGCCTTTGATAATAATTTCGCTTATTTCATTGCTTTATAACTTTATCAAAGGTAGTATAATAGTAGAAGCAATTTTTGCAGGGATGAGGGCAGCGGTAGCGGCATTAGTTATAGATGTGCTTATTACTATGTCGCTTGGAGTAGTTAAAGAAAAGAGTGTATTGTCCTTGGCAATAATGGTAATTGCTTTTATTTTGATTTTTTTCCTGAAAGTAAATGTAATCTATGTTATTTTAGCCGCTATTGGCATAGGCATATTGCTTGCTATATTTAATAAAAATAAGAAAAGCAAAATCAATGCACCGCCGACAGAACAGGAGGATATGTTTTTATGATATATCTTAAGCTGCTTTGGGTGTTCTTTCAAGTTGGCTTATTTGGCATTGGCGGAGGATATGCCGCTATCCCTATTATTCAATCCCATGTAGTAGGCGCAGAAGGCTGGCTTACCGTTGCAGAGTTTACCGATTTGCTGGCAATAGCCGAAATGACTCCCGGACCAATAGCTATCAACTCTGCTACCTTTGCAGGTATGCAAGTAGCGGGAGTGCTTGGAGCTGTTGTTGCCACGCTAGGATTTGTGCTACCTTCATTGATTATTGTTACTATACTAGCTTATAGCTATTACAGATTTCAAAACCTTTCAGCTATGAGGACTATATTAAAGACTTTGCGCCCTGCAGTAGTTGCCGCTATTGCTTCTGCCGCAATATCTCTTGCCATACTTGCATTTTGGGGAGGGGAGAGCTTTGCCCTTAATATTAATAAGTTGGATTTTATAGCAGTTGGCATCTTTATAGTTGCTTTGTTGATATTGCGCAAATTCAAGCCCAATCCGGTTTTAGTTTTGTTAGGCGCAGGGGGTATTGGCGCAATTTTTTATTTACTAATTTGAAATAATGGATAAGGAGAACAATAATGAAAATAGGTGTAATATTAGAGACAAAAGACTACGAAAAAGCTTGGAATGCAATGCGTTTTGCAGTTACAGCTAAAAAGCAAGGGCATCAAACTAAGGTTTTTTTAATGGGCGAAGCAGTAGAGATAGAGAATTTGACTCATGAGAAATTCAATATATCAATACAAGTCAATGCTTTTCTTGATGCTGGGGGCGAGATTCTAGCTTGCGGCTCTTGCTTAAAATCCAGAAGTATGGAAGGGAGCGATTGTTGTCCTATTTCTACAATGTTAGATTGCCTTGATATGGTTGTTTGGGCAGATAAAGTAGTCACTTTTTAGGTAGAGTAATGGAAAAGAAAATTGTTAATAGAGCGCGCTGTGCCAAAGAGCTATTTGAGCAAGGGCATAATTGTGCCCAATCAGTATTGTTACCTTTTTGTGAGGAGCTGGGTTTGGAAAAAGATATGGCCTTGCGCCTTGCTTCTTCCTTTGGAGGAGGTATGGGCAGGCTAAAAGAAGTATGCGGTGCGCTTACTGCCGCCTTTATGGTTATAGGCTTAAAAAAAGGGTATACATACCCCGTTACTAGCGAGCAAAAGGAAAAATATTATTTGCTTATCCAATCTTTTGCCGAAAAGTTTAGAGAAAAGTACGGTTCTATTTTATGCAAAGACCTTAGAGATTGGAGCGGAGAAATGCCCCACCAATGCGCAACAATTGTAGAGTTTGCGGCACAAATGTTAGAAGCGGACATTATGAATTTATTTGACCAACAATGCAATGCTTATGATGCTTGGTTTGACAGGCATCCTAATAAATACGCATCAGAGTTAGCGGCAATTAAAGAGTTTGTTCCTTTAGGCAAAGGGGGCATAGAGATTGGAGTAGGCACAGGGAGGTTTGCTTCCCCTTTGGGTATTAATGTGGGGGTTGAGCCTTCCGCAGGTATGGCGGCGCTTGCAAGGGCAAGAGGGATAAAGGTAATAGATGGGCAAGCGGAAGACTTGCCGTTACCGAGTGAAAGCTATGATTTTGCGCTTTCAGTTACCTCAATTTGCTTTTTTAGCAACCCAAAAGCTGCTTTACAAGAAATTTATAGAATTATTAAACCCAAAGGATATTTGGCAATTGCCTTTGTAGACAAGGATAGCAAGCTAGGCAAACAGTATCAAGAGCGAAAAGCCGCAGGGCATTCTTTTTACAAAGCCGCAAGTTTTTATTCTGTACAAGAAGTGCTAAATATGCTAACCTCCGCAGGCTTTAAGAATTGCGAAATTAAGCAAACCCTAATAAGCGACCAAGATATACCGGAGCAACCCAAAGATGGCTATGGTGAAGGTAGCTTTATAGTTATTAAAGCGTGTAAAGGGTAAAGTACTGCCTAACGGCGGCATTATGTACCACCTAATGGTGGCATTATGTATCAATGCTGACGCATTGACATTATGTATTGCCTAAAGGCAACATTATGTACCGCCTGTCGGCGGCATTATATGTAGTATTAACTTATATGTAAAGTTGAGCTGTGCTTGCGCATGTCCTGGATTGCTTCGTCGCTTATTTATACCCTCGCATTGCTCACGCAATTGCTCGTGGGCTCCCACTACTGACTTGCCACAGGCAACTCAGCTTAACGCGTCGCCTCTCGCAAAGACGGTAGAGGATAAAAGCCTTGCTACCGTAAGCCCTGGATTGCTTCGTCGCTTACACTGCTCGCAAAGACGGTAAGAGTGTCATTGCGAGCGACAGCGAAGCAATCCAGACCCTCAAAGCCTTGCTTCTTGCCTTACCAATCCCACCTATTTCATCACGCGTTAGCGTGTATTAATGTTTACCAACCTCTTACAGAAAATAGGTTTTCTTTTTCAATATTGCCAATATTAATCCCTGCCATTGCTTCGCCCAAATCTTCGCTAAGGGCGGCTAATAGGTTAGCATCATTATAATGAGCTACAGCTTTTACAATGGCATTTGCTCTTTTATCGGGATTGGCGGACTTAAATATTCCCGAGCCTACAAATACACCTTCGCTGCCAAGTTGCATCATTAAAGCGGCATCCGCCGGGGTGGCAATTCCGCCTGCGGCAAAGTTTAACACAGGCAAGCGCCCATTCTCGTGCACCCATAAGACCAACTCATAAGGTGCGCCCGTCTCCTTAGCAAAGCTCATTAGCTCTTCCTTTGGCACACCTTGCACCCGCCTAATTTCGCCCATAACAGTACGCATATGGTATACAGCCTCCACCACATTGCCTGTGCCTGCCTCGCCTTTGGTCCTAATCATAGCCGCCCCTTCGCCTATTCGGCGCAGCGCTTCGCCAAGATTTCTTGCACCGCATACAAAAGGTGCGCTAAAAGTATGTTTATCAATATGAAACATATTGTCAGCAGGCGTAAGCACTTCGCTTTCGTCTATATAATCCACACCTAACGCTTGCAATATTTGCGCTTCGGCAATATGCCCTATCCTAACTTTAGCCATAACAGGGATAGTTACCGCTTGTTGAATTTCCTTAATAATTCTAGGGTCGCTCATACGGGCTACTCCGCCTTGTTTGCGAATATCTGCAGGCACTCTCTCTAGTGCCATAACTGCAACCGCCCCTGCTTTTTGCGCAATTTCAGCTTCCTTGGCGTCAATAACATCCATAATAACCCCGCCTTTTAGCTTTTCCGCAAGTGTCTTGCCTTTGCTATTCAATTGCTTATCCATTTGCAACCTCCTTTTTTAACTTGTAATTGACATTTAACTATTATACATTTATAATTATATTACAATCTGGCATGGTTGCAATAGCCAGATTGAAAATACTCTATGGTGCCAGATTATGCTAAATCTAACTTTTAATTTTCAGCCTTACGCAAAAATCCCCTTGTATAGGCAACTATATACTTTTATAAAAGGAGAAATTACAGAAGGAAAGTTAGCTGCAAATGAAGTATTGCCTTCTACCAGAGGGCTTGCGCAGCATCTTGGAGTTAGCCGAAATACCGTAGAGTCCGCTTATGCTCAATTAGTGGCGGAAGGATATATAAAGGCAAAGCCTAAAAGCGGGCATATTGTTTGCAAGCTGGAGGGAATGGTAGGCAAAAATAAAGCGGCAGCCTTAAAAAAAGATAAAGTATACAATAGCCAACCTCAAGAGCAAAATTATAAATATGATTTTAAGACCAATGCTGTTGACCTTGCCAGTTTCCCTTTTGCCTTATGGGCTAAAATATCTAGAGAAATTATTCATGACAAAAATAGGGAGCTGCTCAAGCTAACCCACCCTCAAGGAGATTATACCCTTAGGGCAACGCTGGCTAAGTACTTGCATAGCTTTAGGGGCGTTAATTGTTCTGCAGAGCAAATTATTATAGGAGCAGGCACAGAATATCTGCTAAGTTTGCTTTTCCAGATATTAGGCGATAATGCTGTTTATGCAATAGAGAATCCGGGGTATTTTAAGGTATACAATATCTTAGGTAGCTATAAAAAAAAGGTCAATTTAATAGGTTTAGACAATGAGGGGATTGATATAACTAGCTTGGAGCAAACCAACTCCAATGTAGTTTATGTTACTCCCAGTCACCATTTTCCTCTTGGAACAATAATGCCTGCCAGCAGAAGGTTGCAACTGCTAGCTTGGGCAAGCAAATCTGCTGACAATTACATTATAGAGGACGATTATGATAGTGAGTTTAGATTTGTGGGGCATCCTATACCCGCTTTGCAAGGGCTAAAAGAAAGCGACAAGGTTATTTATATCAGCACCTTTTCTAAAACAATTGCCCCATCTATACGGGCAAGCTATATGGTGCTGCCGCATAGCTTGCAAAAAAGGTATCAAGAGCATTTTTTATTTTACTCCTCTACTGTACCCAGGTTTGAGCAATATACCCTTAATAAGTTTATACAAAATGGACATTTTGAAAGGCATCTTAACAAAATGCGCAATATCTATAAAAGCAGAAAAGATGCGCTGGTAGATACAATTAAACAATCTCCCTTTGGCTGTTATATTGATATTATTGGTGCGGATGCCGGACTGCATTTACTGCTAAAAATACATAGCACAAAGAGCGAACAAGAGCTGTTAAAACTTGCACAAAGTGTAAATATAAAACTTTACGGGCTAAGTGAATACTATTTAAGCCCTACTGCAAATATGCCAAATAATATTGTAGTATTAGGCTATGCTCACCTTACTCCTCAAGAAATAAAAGAGGCAGTTTCGCTTTTGCTTGCTGTTTGGTTTAATTAGGTTATTTAACTAAAAAAAAGGTTGGCTATTGCTTTTTTGCGTTTTAGGCTGTAGGAGCATTTGCCAAAAAATATATCTATAGGAGCTACTACCTTTCTTATTAGTTTTGAGCCGGGATGCAGCCATCCACTATAACTGGCAGGTGTATCAGTTTTTGCTTTGCTTTTGCCTAGCGGCAAATCTGCTATCAAAACTCCTTTTGTTTGAGAATCTAGGATTGCTGCAATCTCACCGTTGTAAAATAGAGAAGAGCCGCCGCATAGCTTATAAATATCAGGATTCACCAATTTTCCAAACAAACCGCCCATAGGTGCAAATGTGCCCACTTGATTGGCTATTACCGCAGGTGTGCCCAAACCTTGCGAATATATTTTGCCAATAGTGGGCAAGATATTTTTTTGTGCTTCAATATCTTTTTGGCTTATATAACCGGTAGTCTTAAAAGGTGCAAAAGAGGCATGCGGCATTAGTAGTAAATCAAAATTAAGGCGAGCAAGTTTCTTATAAAAGGCCAACAAATGATTGTCAGCGCAAATACCAATAGCAATTGCGCCTAAGTTTGTAGCTATTACATTACCTATATCACAAGGCTTAAAGCAATGATATTCTACTTTAACTTTGCGGACTTGTCCTGCTATTGTGCTGTTAGGACAAGCAATTAAATAAGTGTTGTAAAAGTCCTTACCGTCTGTTTCTACATAGCCTGCCCCAATATGTAAAGAGTACTTGCCCGCCATATTGCATGCCCACTTGGCAGTTTCGCCATTGGCATACTCTGCGTATTGCCAAATGGTACTGTTAGGAATGTAGCCGCAGCTAGATAGCTCCGGCAGCACAGCTAATTTTGCACCGTTTTGAGCGGCTTTCAAAATTAATTTTTCTGCGCTGGCAAAAGATGCCTGTTTATTTCCCATATAATTATTTAATTGGATTGAAGCAATTTTCAATATATTTCCTCCTTGTGTTATTGTTAATTCCAAATATTTAGGGTCTTGCCATGTTCTTTTCGCAACTTTAAGTCTTTTAATATACGCTGGTGGTCAGCTCGTGAAAAGTGATAAAAAAAGTAAGGCAAGGTAGAGCAAGCTATCCCCACAATAGCAATGAGATTAGGTAGGTAAAACAGCCCTTTTAAGGTGTATTCTGATTGGGTGGCAGCATTGGGAACATACTTAATTATGCTTACTATTATAACAGTAGAAAGCATACCCAAAGAGCCGGTAACTTTGCCTAAAAAACCTTCTATCGCAAGCACCATTCCGTCATTTCGCTCGCCTGTGCGCCACTCCAAATAATCTACGCTATCTGATATCATTGACCAATACAGTATACCTTTGAGTAAAGACGGAAAGAACATAAGCATATTGATTAGGCATACAAACCACATACTTTGGTATCCCACAATCAAATATAACGCTAATAGAGCAATATGAAAAGCATTTGCTCCAATCACTATGGCGCTTTTATCGAATTTCTTCATAAGGTAAGGTGCAAGCACACTATTTAGCGCAAGCATTGGTATACCAGTAATCCCAATATAAGTTAGCAATGCAGGGTTGCCTAAGTTATAGGTATAGAACCATAAAGAGGTGTTGCCCGCATTGATAAGAGCGCCAATAGAATTGGAAATAATCATAATCAGTAGCAGTCTGTTTTTGAAAAAATCCTTAAACATATCCTTGGTAGATTGCTTTTCTGTAGGGACAAGCAGCACCCTTTCTTTTACATATTTGACAATAAGGTAATTATAGGCTATAAAACAAGCGGCAACCAGGATGGCAGTACCAAAATAAATATAGGTTTTGGCAATAATATCATCATTGGCAAAGAAACTTAGCGCAATAGGTATAACTCCGATTATTGCACCGCTGCCCATACTGGAAAAAAGGCGGGAGATAGAAATAACCTTGCCTCGCTCTTGTACATTAGGGGTAATGGAGTTGTAAAAACTCATAAAAGAAATACCGTTAAGAGTGTGCATCCATTCGAACATTATATAAGTAGCAAGCGCATAAGCTGTCCTTAGCCACATATTAATGCCGGGATTGTCCGAAAAAGTAGGACAATAAAATATTGCTATAATCAAGATAGCTATGGGTAGCGTTGTTTTTTGCAAAAAAGGCTTGGCTTTGCCCGAAGAAGAGACTCTTTTGTCAAAATAAACTCCAATAATAGGGTCATTTATCCCATCCCAAAGCCTTCCGCCTATCAATATTATAGACAATGCCACGCCGGAAAGTCCCATAATATCTATGTAAAAATAGGACAGATACCCCATTATCGCATAGCTCATATCACGAAAAAGAGCCGCCATATAAAACGCCGCTTGCTCTTCTTTATCCACATATTTTATTTCTTGTTCTACTAACTTAACTTTTGCCATTATATTCTTCCTAACATCAATCTCTAAAGTCCATTATATAAAAATAAATCACTTTATTCAATATCTATTTTACTTAAAGGATAGAAAAATGCTAAAAGAGGTTCTTTATCCGCACCAAATATTTAGTTTTTTGGCATCTTCTTTGCGTAGCTGCAAGTCTTTTAATATGCGTTGGTGGTCAGCTCTAGAAAAGCGGTAAAAGAAATATGGCACAGCAGAAAGAGACAGACTAACAATATTGATAATATTAGGTACATAAAATAGTCCTTTTAGGGTGTATTCGGACTGAGCGGCGGCATTTGGCACATATTTTATTATACTTACAATAATAACAGTCCATAGTGCGCCAATAGAACCTGTAACTTTTGCCAAAAAGCCTTCTATAGCCAACACCATACCATCATTTCGTTCGCCTGTGCGCCATTCTAAATAATCTATGCTATCGGAAAGCATAGACCAATAAAGCATACCTTTAAGCATAGACGGAAGAAACATTAGCATATTAAAAAAGCATACCAACACCAAATTGCCATACCCTACAATTGTATAAAGTATAATTATAGCAACATGAAAAGCTCTAGATGCAATAACTATCTTGTTTTTGTCAAACTTCTTCATTAAATAAGGTGCAAGTATACTGTTGAGTGCAAGCATAGGGATAGCAGTAAGCCCAACATAAGTTTGCAGAGCAGGATTGCCTAAATTATAAGTATAAAACCACAGCGAAGTATGCCCTGCATTAATTAGCGCAATTACAGCATTGGACACAATCATAAGAAAGAGCAGCCTATTCTTAAAAAAGTCCTTAAACATACCTTTTGTAGTTTGTTTTTCTATGGGAACGAGTAGCACTCTTTCTTTAACATAGGTTACAATTAAATAATTATAAATAATAAAACATATCCCTACAAATACAGCAACTCCAAAGTAAATATAGGTTTTGGCTACAATATCATCATTGGCAAAGAAGCTAAGTGCAATAGGTATCACTCCGCCAATTGCGCCTGTACCCATTTCAGAAAATAGGCGAGATATGGATATTACCTTATTACGCTCTTGTACATTAGGAGTAATAGCATTGTAAAAGCTCATAAAAGAAATGCCGTTTAGCGTATGTAGCCACTCGAATATTATGTAAGTAGCAAGCGCATAGGCAGTTCTTGCCCACATATTTATTGTAGGGTTGGGCGAAAACACGGGCGCATAAAAAATAGCAATTATCAGCACTCCAAGGGGGATAGCTGTTTTTCTTAAAAATGGCATTGCCTTGCCCGAAGAAGATACTCTTTTGTCAAAATAAACGCCAATAATAGGGTCGTTTACCCCGTCCCATAGCCTGCTGCCTATCAAAATTATAGAAAGCGCAATGCCGGAAAGCCCCATTACATCTATGTAAAAATAAGATAAATATCCCATGATTGCATAGCTCATATTGCGAAAAAGAGCTGCCATATAAAAGGCAGCTTGCTCTTTCTTGCTTACATACTTTTTTGCTTGAATATTCGAAACTTGATTTGCCATATTTATCCTTTGTGACTATAAAATTAGGGCTTCTTGCGCCATTGCCTCTACATTTTTGCCGCTTACATTGTCCAGTAGCGCTTCATGGCTGGGGGAAAGTATATAATGCTTGCCAAAGATGCCCTTTAGCCGTCTTACTTCTGCCGCTACTTGCTCGGGAGTGGCAAAGGGCAGGATATGCTGGGTATCCAGTCCGCCCATAAATATCAAATCGTTGCCATACTTATCTTGCAAGAGTTGAGCGCCCATATCCTTAGCGCATGCTTGTATGGGATGCAGGATATCCACACCTGCCGTAATGAGGTCAGGAATAAACTTTTCTATAGACCCGCAGGAATGAAATGCAACTTTTAATTTGTAGCTTTTGGCTTGGTCAATAAGTTTCTTTGCACCCGGCAAAAAGAATTGTCTAAAGAACTTCGGGCTAACCAAAGTATCCAATTGGGTACCCAAATCGTTAAAAAAGAATACCGCATCAATCCTTTCGGCAAACTTTTCATAAAGCGCTTTGTTTGCCCTTAAATAGATTTCTACAATTTTGGCTACCGCTGCTTCCACCACTTCAGGATGAGTATACATCTTAATAAAGCACTCCTCCATGCCAAAATAGTCTAGCAGCATATGCCAAAAATAAGTGCCCATACCGCTAAATACGGCAAGGTTGTGCTGTTGTGCAAATTTTAGATTAACATACATTTGAGGAAACCAAAACCGCTGTCTTCTGGTCCAATAAATTTTCTCCACTTGCTCAATATTTTCTGCAACTGCAAGCAGCCCCCTTTGCCCTGTAGAGCTTTTTTTCTTTAAGCCTGTAGGCCAAAATAGTACGGGATTGAGCATATTACTTTCGCCCGAAAGCCAAATAAGCTCGCTTTTAAGTTTGAGTATAAGCGCTTTATGGGAGGGCACGCCAAAATATTGCTTGTAAATGCGTAGCGCCTTAGGATGCGGCTTACCCAGCCAAAACCCGCTGCGGTCTACCTCTTGTCTATGTAATATCCTTACTATCCTTTCTTTTGGGCTAAGCATTTTAGATCTCCTTTGGCTTTTCCCCATTGTGACTCATTATATAGTAACATATATCATAATAAAATAGCGTTAAAGTTAAAGAAAAGTAAAAATGACGAAATTACAATCCCTAATAAAAAAAACGCCGACGGGCTCTTGCTATTGTTTTGTCAAGTAAAAATCAGCTTAGATTAAACAAAAATATTGCGCTTTTCAGGCTTGGATATTTGCTCTAGGGCATCTTTAGCTTCGCTCATAGTGTTTCGAGAGGTAGCTATATCGCCAATAGCACATACTCCAACCAGCTTTTCGCCTTCAACTACGCATAGCCTTCTGATTTTATTTTCCGCCATTAGCTTTGCCGCTTTTTCTATGCTGGCATTATGCTCTACCGCTATACAGCCTGAGGTCATAATTTCGCTAATCTTAGTAGTGTCCTTTTTGCCCTCTGCGTACCCTCTAATCACTAAATCTCTATCTGTTACAACGCCTACTATACTGCCTTTGCTGATAATGGGCAAGAAGCCGATATCGTTGTTTTTCATTAGAATAGCCGCCTCTCTAATGGATTCGTCCGCTTCCATAACTATGGCATCAAAGCTCATTATATCGCTAACCTTTTTTTCTGCACTTAAATTCATAATACAATATCCTTTTTTACTTTTTGCTATGTAAAGATAATTGCCACTGTATAT
>CAYSNP010000005.1:0-19846 GCA_964432485.1 uncultured Christensenellaceae bacterium
CGCGCAATGACGAATTACTTTGCTACTTGTACAAGTATACTTGCTATGCTATACTGTGAATATGAAAAAGAAATTGAAAGTAATTTTGGATTGTGATATGGCGATAGGGCATTTTGCCTCGGATATAGACGATGCATTTGCATATATATGGCTAAAAGAAGAGGTAGATTTGCTGGGTATCACTTGCGTTCACGGTAATGCAAGGCAAAAGGTTTGTTATGCTATTACAAACAAAATGACTAAACTGTTAAAAGATGATGTTAAGGTTTATCGAGGAGCCTACGGAAAAAAGGATTTGGGAAAGAGAAGCGAGGCTACGGATTTTATTTTGGATATGGCGGAGCGATACAAAAATGAGCTGGTTATAGTTGCGGTGGGTCCGCTAACAAATATAGCAAGTGCAGCTATGCTGGACAGCGACTTCTCCAGTAAGGTTAAGCAAATAGTAATAATGGGGGGATTTGATAAAAAGAAGCCGGCAATTATTCATACTGAATTTAATTTCTTCAGTTCTCCTCTGGCTGCAAAAATTGTATGCGAATCAGATATAGAAAAAATATTTGCTCCAACCGATGTTTGTCTAAAGGTCTTGTTTTCTAAGGAGGACGTTAACAAGATAAGCTCTGGAACACAATCCGCAGAATTTATCAAAAAATCGGTAAAGCGCTGGATAAATTTAACGGGAATAGTTAGCCTTTTTAATATTTTACCCAAAGGCGGCTTTGTGCCTTGGGACCCTATTGCCGCAGCAGGCCTAACTCATATCGAGAAGTTTAGCTTTAAACGTTGCGAAGTAAGGGTAAATAATAGGGGTATATCACGCTTTTTTGAAGACGAATCGAGCAAGAATGTCGTTTTGACCGATTGCGATAAAGAGTGGTTTATTACCGAATTGATAGATAAAATCAATAGGGCAACCGAATAATTCACCATTAGCAATAAAAAGGGACAAGCCAGCATAATAATGATATTTTGCAACAAGTTGCAAAGTGATATTTGCTATGCAAATGATATTATGAGCGAGGCTCATATTGAGATTTTTTGCCTATGGCAAAAAGTTAAGGTGAGATTGGTATAGGCAGGGAGCAAGGCTTACGCAAGCCCTCCTCGTCATTGCGATGAGCAAAATGCGAAGAAGCAATCCAGGGCTTACGCTAGTACTGCTTGAATAATGATATTTTGCAACAAGTTGCAAAGTGAGATTTGCTATGCAAATGATATTATGAGCGGGCTCATAATGAGATTTTTTGCCTATGGCAAAAAGTTAAGGTGGGATTGGTAGGCAGGGAGCAAGGCTTACGCAAGCCCTCCTCGTCATTGCGATGAGCAAAATGCGAAGAAGCAATCTAGGACTTACGCTAGCACAGCTTCACTTTAATACTAAGATATTTCTTTATTAGAAGAAATAAAGGTCATCCGTTCTTGCAATCTTTTACCGCCGTGTTTTCTTCTAATGCCGCCATGGTCGGTAGTAATCAATATTAGCCAATCTTCTTGATCATAGGTTTCCCTGGCTTTGATTGCATCTACTATAATATCTACATAATCATCAAAAGTTTGGATAGCTTGAACATAACGCTTGCTTTTATTGCTAAAACCTCTGGAATGTCCTGCAGCATCACAAAGCTCAAAAATACCTACGGTGACATCTATATCGCTATTGACTGAACGCAAAAAAGCATAAAGCATTTCTGTTTCTTTTTCGCTATTGCATTCGAGATGCTCATAGGTTAGGGGCAAATCGTTGTTAATTGAAAGAATAATATCATGCATATATGTAGTATCATAATGCACTCCCCATTCAAAAAACACCGCACCGCTTTTGCCTTGCTCTGCTAATACGCTCATAAATGTGGGGGCATCTTTTTCTTTTATATCTTTATTATTGTATACTCCCGTTTTATTTGCCCATTTGCCGCTAAATATAGATACCCAACCGGGACCGGTGCTGGTCTGTTGGTCGCCGGGCTCAACTCCGCCGGCATATGAAAGCACTAAGCTACCTTCTATCCCATTCCTTAGCAAGCCTTTTTTAGTAGAAAGGTTAGAAAGCGCATCTACCCTTGCTCCATCTATACCGATAAAAGCCAGCTTTTTTGTTAAGTCTGTTTGCGTATCTTGAAAATGTGCCATTACAATATTATAGACTTCTGTTTGCGGTAAGGCAGTGTCTACATTGTTAGAAAAGAGCCCCATACCTTCAATTGTTTTTTTATAGCTTGCATCTGTGCCTGAACAAGCACTAAAGCTAAACATTAATACTACAATTGCTATTGCGGCAACTATTTTTTTTTGCATTATTGTCATTCCTCCAATGTGCCATTATAGGCACAAAAACTTGTTAAAATAACGGTGCAGATGCAAGCAAGACGAGGCAGGCGAGGCTTTCAGACGGGAGTGTATCCCATATACATGACCTAGGAAAACGTAGCCTAACAATGTATTGCGATGTATATGCCCCGTTAGTTTTCATAGTGTAAGATTTTTAACTTTTTTACCGCCTAGGGTAGTATATAAAGGTGAGATGCTTGTGTTTTCACCTTGAGTATTAAAGCAAAGCACCATTCCGCCCCTATTGCCCCCATCCCACTCCTTTTTGACATATATGCTGCCTGTCTTTGGGATAGAGGTAAACTTTATATCTTCAAACTCTATGCTATATCCTGCACAATGATTGTGACCGCTTATCATATGATTAAGGCTACCGGCGGATAAGACCTTGCTCCAAAATAAGTCGTTTTCGGCAAACTCTTGATAAGCATCTGGTCCAAACCGTTTGATACTATTATCAGTTTCGTATGCTTTATCATAGCTTGTAACATAGCCGCCATCATTTTCAATATCGTACGGCATAGCGTTGACAACAAACTCGCCGCTCTCTGCCGCATAAGCGTAAGGCTTATATGGAATATGGCTTATTATCATAGAGGGTACAACTTGACCTCCATTAGCTTGCGCCAGTCCCTCGCATGCCCAAGCATACCAATCCCCTTGCGCTTCTGTATAGCCCACATCAAAGGTAGAATAAGGCTTGTTTTCTTTTTCTGCCTTTTTCCAATCGCCTGTGTCCATAGTAAAGAATGCATATACAATTTTACCTTGTTTGTTCTTCAAAACTACGATATCGTTACCCAAACCCTGCAGATTGGTAGGCCCTTGTCGCAATATGCAGTAATTTGCGCTTTCCAGCACATTCATAATAGCGGGCTTGTCCGCACGGTGTTCGGCATCATGATTGCCAAATGTAAAGGTCCAAGGCAACTCCAATTTATCCATAAAGTTGCAAAAGCCTTTAACTATTAAATCATTAAAGTCATTGGACACCATATCCCCTGCAACTACCACAAGGTTAGGCTGGGTAAAGTCTATCATACTTTTGATTTCGGTATAAGTGCGCTTGTTAAGAAAGTCATTGACCCAAACTTTTCCCGCATACCATCCGCTGTTATTAAAATGAGTGTCGGCAAACATAAGCACCTTAAATTCATCTTCTACAATAAAGGTTACATAGTCATTTGCATTAAAAGTATCGCTTGCGCTCCACGCATATTTTGTTACTGTGCCATGTACCGTCTTTTTTGATTTAATTGCTAAATCTATACGAGAAATACCGTAAATGCTAAAGAATAACGATAGAATAATGCATATAATTAAACTACCCTTTGCAGGTTTAGATTGTAATAGTTTTTTCATCTTTTTGTGCGCCTTTAATCAAAGTAAATTGGATTGGTAAGGGCGGCAATCATTTCCGGTACAGGCTCTTTTGCTTGCGATTTAATTAGCAGAGAAATAACTATTTTATAGATAAGCGACTCTATAATGCCGGCGGTATACCGAATCTCCGCTCTAATAAAGCCCTTGCGCTGTACTTCCAACTCAACGCTATAAGGTGCTGTCTTTTTAGCCTTATGCTCAAAAATCTTGCCCGTTGCATCGTATGCCACTATGGAATAGCCTTTCTTTAACTTTTCAGTACTAATTGTCACCTTAGTGCCCGGAGCAAACTCCAAGCTATCTCCCATAATTGCCTCTCCGCACTCTAGCAATAGCATAGGCGCTTTGGCAGTCCTTTTTAAGCTGACCCTGCCCATTTTTATTGCCTCCAAAATATCATCGGCAGAGTTGGCTTTGGCATAAACGCATGCTGTGGGCATAGCTAAGTAACTGATAGGTCCAATTTCCCAATGAAAATCACTGCCGCCTAACGCTATTAGCTTGCGGCCTCCCGCAAGTTGCTCTTGCCACCAAGCTATAGTAGTTAGATTGTCTTTGCGCATAGGTCCGTTCCAAACCTCTACAAAGTCATATTCGAATCCTTCTTTAGGCCATAGCCAAGGACAAAGACTGCAAAAAGGATGATTGATACTAATAATAGCACCTTTTTCCCGTGGCTCTTTTAACCTTTCTATAAACTCCTCAAAGCTATTGAGCACATAACTGCCGGTATAAGGCGATTCCAAACCAATAAGATTTACATGTCCGCTATAATGAGTAAACTCCACGCCGGGAATAATAGTTAAATCAGGGATATGAGGCAACCTTTTATTATGAAAAAAGTTGTTATGGTCAGTAATAATCATAAAGTCCAATCCTTTCTTTTTTATCCTTTTACCTAACTCCTCTATTGTTAAGCTGCCGTCAGAGTATACAGTATGCAAGTGGGTATCCCCTTTTAGCCATCTATAGCTTTTGAACTTGTATTCTATCTTAACAGTTACTTCTACACCTTCATCCATAACCAGATATGCGCCGAGCACTATTTGCCAGACCCCTTCTGCAATTGATACCCTGTCATAGCCCGGAGTAGAATAAGCAGGCGAAAGCACAATTACCTTTTTAGTAGAGCCGGAAGCCCCAACTTCGCTTCCGTCAGGCATAAGAATAGCAATATCAATAACATTTTTTTGCTTTCCGGTATTCATAGTATTGACTTGGTCGCCCTTATGGCCATAGCTTATAATTAACTTTTCTACATTTGGCGGCACCTCAACAGGTACTTTTAGGAATTGTTTTTCCTGCGCCTTTTCTATTTTAACTTTAACAGTATAACTATCTTTCATACTAACTCCTTTATTTGTCTATTTATACCAATCTAAATCAAATGCTAAGCTGTCCTCTTTATCCTCTTTGGATTGCCTCTTTTGCAATTCCGTTAAAATAAGCGTATGTCTGCTTTTTGATAAATTATAAAATAAGAAAGGTATCCCCATAATCAGGAACCCAATTGCAGGGACAAGGGTAACCAAAATGAAAATCATCTTTAATACAACGGATGTTTGTTGGGCAAAATCAGGATCTAACTCGCCTGCATAACCTGCCATACTAAGCAAAAAACCGGTAATAGCGACACATGCGCCATTTTGGAACTTTGATACAAAAGTAAGCAAGGAAAAGCAAGCTCCCTCCACCCTTCTGCCGGTCTTGTATTCTATTTCGTCTACGCTGTCGCCTATCATTATGGTAGTGATGGCATACCATGCCCCAAGCGGCAGAAAGCCTAGTACCCTGCCTAATATAAACAGTAACAAATTGGTGTATCCCCAAAAATAAGACGCAGTATTAAACACAATGCCCATTACGCAGCCCGCAAGCAGCAAATCTCTTTTTTCAAATTTCTTAATCAATAGCGGAGTGCAAATCTGCCCTGCAAACATAGCAATGCCGGGCAATATAATCAAAGCAGGCACAAAAATACTCATCATTGTATTGCTTTCCATAGTAGGAAAAATCTCTTTGAAATTCCATTTGACAAAATAAGAGGTCAATGCGGTGGAGCCTACCAGCATAACGCTCATCAATATGCCTGATAAAAGGTTTATCAGCAATGCTCTGCTTTTGGGTATAAGTTTTAAGTTATCGAAGAATTTCTCGCCTTCCTTTACCGTGCTTCGCGCCCTTTCTCTGGTGCCAAAAAAGCCCTGCAGCATCAGCACTGTTCCCAAAACGCAAAAGATTGTCACGGTAAAGAAAAAACTGTACCGTTTGTCCTGGCCGAAATCTGCAAAAATTTTGTTAGTAAACCAAAAAGCACTCATTGCAAGCCCGGAACCTATCCCGCCGATTATCTTAGTTGCTGTAACAACTTTAACCCTTTTTTCAGCTTCGTTAGTGATAACCGCAGACATGCTCCAATAGGGTATATCATTGGCAGTATACGCCAGGGTGAACAATAAGTATATTACGGATACGTAAACGATTGAGCTTGTAGAGCTGAGGTTAATCGGTGCAAAGAGCAATAAGGTAAGTATCGCAACGGGTATTGGGGTAAACAGCATATACGGCCTACATTTTCCCCAACGAGTATGGGTCTTGTCAAGAATTGCCCCCATAAGAGGGTCGTTAAGTGCGTCGAAAACTCTTGTTATAGACAAAATTAAGCCTGCCACAGCCGCATTTATGTAAAGATAATCGGTCATAAACAACAGCAGGTATGTGGTAATAATACTGTATATCATTGCTTGCCCGCTATTGACAAGGGCATAAGATACTATCTCACCATTGCCCAGCGGCGCTACCGCCTTAGGGCTTTTGCTCATCCTCAAATCTCCTTTTAATTTTACAATAAACTCAATATACTTATTAAGTCATTTTTATTTATACCAATCTAAATCAAATGCTAAGCTGTCCTCTTTATCCTCCTTGGATTGCCTCTTTTGCAATTCCGTTAAAATAAGCGTATGCTTGCTTTTGGATAAATTATAAAATAAGAAAGGTATCCCCATAATCAGGAACCCAATTGCGGGGACAAGGGTAACCAAAATGAAAATCATCTTTAATGCTTCCGGAGATTGTTGCTCCAGGTCGGGATTCAATTCGCCAATATATCCAGCTGCGCTTAACATAAAACCGGTGATTGCCACATTAACTCCATTTTGGAATTTTGAAATAAAAGTCAACAAGGAAAAGCAAGCACCCTCCACCCTTCTGCCTGTCTTATACTGTATTTCATCCACGCTGTCGCCTACCATTATTGTAGTGACCGCAGACCATACCCCAAGCGGCAAGAAGCCCAATACCCTGCCCAGCACAAATAAATACAGATTGGAATATCCCACAAAATAAAATGCAATATTAGAAAGGATACCAATTACGCACCCTACTAAAAGCAAATTCTTTTTTTCATATTTTTTAATTAAAGCAGGAGCTGCAAGCAGTCCTACAAACATAGCAATAGCAGGCAATATACCCAAAGCGGGAACAAAGATGCTCATTATCAAATTGCTTTCCATATCCGGAAAAACTTCCTTTAGATTCCATTTGGTAAAATAAGTTGTAAGCGCTGTAGAGCCTACCATCATTACGCTCATTAGCACGCCGGAAATAAGGTTGAGTACCAATGCTCGACTTTTGGGGACAAGTTTTAAGCTGTCAAAAAACTTTTCGCCTTTTTGTACACTAGTTTTTGCTCTTTCTTTGGTATTAAAGAACCCTTGCAGCATAAGGATTGAGCCTAAAACGCAAAAAATCAGTACTGTTAAGAAAAAGCTCATGCGCTTATCGTGCCCTATATCAGCAAAGATTTTATTAAGAAACCAAAAAGTGCCTATTGCCAAGCCCGAACCTAATCCGCCTATAATTCTGGTAGTTGTCACTACTTTTGTTCTTTCTCCCGCATCGGTAGTAATGACTGCAGACATACTCCAATAGGGGATATCATTGGCAGTATAAGCAATTGTAAACAAGAGATATATTACAGAGGCATACACAATGGTAGCAGTAGAGCTAAACTTAAACGGAGCAAAAAGCAAAATAGTAATAAGTGCAACAGGAATAGGCGTAAATAACATATATGGTCTGCATTTGCCCCAACGGGAATGAGTTTTGTCTAAAATCGCACCCATAAGAGGGTCGTTAAGCGCATCGAAAATTCGAGTAACGGATAATATTATGCCTGCCACAGCCGCATTAATGTACAGATAATCAGTCATAAACAGCAATAGGTAAGTGGTAATAATGCCATATATCATAGTTTGTCCGGTATTAGTAAGGGCATAGGATGCTATTTCTTTATTGCCCAGCGGCGCTACCGCTTTAGAATTTTCACTCATTCTGTGCTTCTCCTTGTATCTTTATTTGTACCAATCTAAATCAAATGCCAAGCTATCTTTAGGTTTTTCTGCTGCTTTTCTTTTGTTTAGCTCTGACAAAATATCCTCATGCTTCTTTCTTGTAAAGTTGTAAAATAAAAACGGAATCCCCATAGCTAGATACCCTGCCGCAGGCACAAGTGTAACCAAAATAAAAATCATATTTAATACACGAGGTCCTTGCTGTGCAGAGTCGGGGTCCAGCTCACCCATATAACCTACCGCACTAAGCAAAAAGCCGGTGATAGCTACACAAATACTATTTTGGAATTTGGATACAAAAGTAAGCAGAGAAAAGCAAGCTCCCTCCACTCTCCTGCCTGTCTTATATTCTAGCTCGTCTACGCTGTCGCCTATCATGGTAGTAGTGACTACAGACCATACCCCAAGCGGTAGACAATCCAAGACTCTGCCTAGTATAAACAAAAGCAAGTTGGAATAGCCCACAAAGTAAAATACCACATTAGATACTACGCCAAGTAAGCAGCCTGCAAGCAGTAAATCTCTTTTTTCAAACCTTTTTATCAAAGCGGGCGCACTAATCAGCCCTGCAAACATAGCAACGCCCGGCAGTATGCTGATTGCCGGTACAAAGATGCTCATTATCAAGTTGCTTTCTGTATCAGGAAAAACTTCTTTTAGATTCCATTTGGCAAAATAAGTGCTAAGTGCAGCGGAGCCTACCATCATTATACTCATTAGCACGCCGGCTAACAGATTTATTATCAATGCTCTGCTTTTAGTTACCAATTTTAAGCTGTCAAAGAACTTTTCGCCTTCTTTAACCGTACTTGTTGCCCTTTCTCTGGTACCAAAAAAGCCTTGCTGCATTAACACCGCACCCAAAATGCAAAAGATTGCCACAGTAAAGAAAAAGCTGTAATGCTTGTCCTGCCCGGAGTCTGCAAAAAGTTTATTGATAAACCAAAATACACCTACCACAAGCCCGCAACCTATTTCTCCAATTATTCTTGTTACGGAAATTACCTTAACCCTTTTATCAGCTTCGGTAGTGATAATTGCGGACATACTCCAATAGGGGATATCATTAGCAGTATAAACTATTGTAAACAATAGATAAATTACAGACGCATATGCAATAGTACCCGTAGAGCTTAACTTTATTGGAGCAAAAAGCAGAATAGTTATAACTGCAACAGGAATGGGGGTAAATAACATATATGGTCTGCACTTGCCCCAACGGGTCTGAGTTTTATCTACAATTGCTCCCATAAGAGGATCATTAAGGGCATCGAAAACTCTAGTTAGAGATAAAATCAAGCCTGCTACCGCCGCATTTATGTAAAGATAATCGGTCATAAACAGTAACAGATAAGTAGTAATGATACCGTATATCATCATTTGCCCGCAATTGGTAAGGGCATAGGAGGCTATCTCGCTATTGCCAAGAGGCTTTTCTGCTTTGGAATTTTTGTTCATTTTCATCCCCCTTTCGGTAGTAAAATATATCCAAAGTATGCATTTTGGTCATACCAAAGTGGGAAATTGGTACCCCAAAGGTTGTTATATAGATTAAATGACAGACCTTGCGTAATATCGCCATACTCATTGTCGAAGCGCAGTACCTTGCCTTTGCCTATGGCTACAAGCGGGCTGTGCATATTTATCAGCTCCCAGCCTTTACCCTCATTTGTAAAGACAGCCTTTTCAATGGCGGCCAGATTTCTATTGCCGGAAGGCACTATATCCAAAGGGTCAATGCTCTCCCCCAGCTTAATATACCTTAGGCTATCCTTATCCGCTTTGATTGCAAAATTAACCCATAATGCCTCCGGAAGTCTGGATGCATCTTTATCCAGCCAAATCAGTTCAATTTTTAGCCCCTCTTGCTTAGCAGAAAACTTGGCTTGAAACTGCCTTGGCGCTCCGCATTGCTTACTTACATTATCATCCATTGTAAACTGTGCAATAATGCTGTTCTTTTTTTCATTTATGAGCAGTAAGGCTAACTTATAAGAAAAATCGCCTTCGGGATATTTGCCTTCTGCGTACTTTAGTCCCGGTTTATGAAAATCCGGGGCAATCCATACCTTACAGTTTTCATAATCCCGGGCATAAGTTTGCTTATATTCTTCATAGTCCTTAGCACCGTAAGAAGCATAACGAATAAAGGGTAGTGCTCCGCTGCTTTCCAATACAGTAGCTTGATTATGTACAACTTTATCCAAGCCACTTTCGTTAAATTGCAACTGAAAATTGCCAATTTTATAAACTGAGTGCAACTTGCCCTCTTGGTAACCTTGCAGAGCAAAACCTGCCTTAGGTACAAGTGTTGCTATCCTATCTTTAGCATCTTTTTGCAACTTGACAGGCAAAGCGGCAATAGCTTTTTCTGTATACTCTCTTTGTTCTGTCCAGGAATATTCTATGCCCGAATAGCTGCCTTTGGAGTACTGCCCCCTGCGCCGCTCCTTAAAATCAAAGTACTTTTGCATTGTGCTTTTGAAAATATTGCCCAGCCTGCGTCTGACTTTATCGTATTCCCTTGCCTTTAGAAAATCTGCTTTTAAGTAATTGTCATAATCTGCTAAATATCTTTTAACATCCATACCCCAAGTATGTTCTGTAATTAGTAGCAGGTTTTCACAAAAAGCGTCGTATGCCTTATCCTTTTCATTTAACAGCCCGCTTGCCCGCCATTCTTTCAGCGCTAAGGAAAGCTCCCTATATGCCGCTACTTTATAGGGGTCTGTCCCTACACCGTGTATCCAGCTATCCCCTATTTCGCAGGTAAGCACAGGCAGCTTATCTTTTACCGCCCATATAGCGCGCCCGTACTCGTCCAAAGTGGAGGGCGCAATCTTGTAGTCAGGATATTTTTCCGCCAATTCCTTATATGTCTTTTCTACCTCTGCTTTGGAAGAAGGTCCGCAATTATCGCTGGAATGTAAAAAACAAAGAATATCGTCAATATATTTATTTTGGTATATGCCGCCATAGGCACCTTCATAAACTACTACAATCTCAGCATCTCCGTATTTCCATAAAAACTCACGGGGAACATCGGGCACACTAGAGGCATTATTTACCCCAATATGCAAAAAGCGTATCCCTGCCTTATGTAAATAGGGCAACATTGCAATAGTATGGCCGGGAACATCGGTCATTTTTGCGGAGATGGTATGCTTTTTATACTTTTTATCCAGTTCCTTAGCAATGGAAAGCGCATATCCAAATAGCTCCTCCGTTATCAGTTCGGTGTGGGTAGTAAAGGGGAGAGCATGCCAAACAATCGCACCATTCTTTACCGCTGCATCCAAAATATGCTGATTCTTAATGGAAGCATTGCGCAAGCTGTCTCTGATAAGGTAAGAGCCGGTAGTCCATACAAATTTATCTACCAGCTCCTCTGCAAGCTCCGCCGCTAAAGGAATATACTTAGCCCTATATTGCTCTAAAACTTTTTTGGCATAGTCGGTAAAGCCCAAATCCAAATGCGTTTTACTAATCAAATGTATCTTTTTCATAGCTACATAATAGCATATTATATACTATTATTCAATGGCAATAATTTTTATTTTTTACCGGCTGCCGCACTCCTTTTTCTAACAATAAGAATAACAGCAACTGCAATCAGAATTGCCGCAACTCCTAACGCTAAAAAGAAATTGTGCAGTACCATAGAGATCACCACAATAACAGTAGTCAGCACTAAAGATACAAAAAAGGCTATAACCCCAAAGATAAAGCCGGAAATCTTAGAAAATACAGGGACAACGCTCAGAAATTTAGTTATAGGACCGGTCATTGCTATCAGCCCTAAAAACATCATTAAAAAGCCGACCAAGCGCAATATCCAAGTCACTGTCTTATGCTCTTGAGTTAAAATTTGCACAGCCTCGCTAAGGCTGCCCGCTCCTGCAAAGAATCTATAAAGCTGATGCTCTTTGGGAGTTATAAAAGCTGATATACTGTCTCCGTCAGCTGCTCCTAGCAGTATCCCTATATCGGAGGAATCAATAACAAGATAGCTTATTCTATAATCTCCTAAGCGGGCAGAAGTAGGGGAGATTCCTTCATCCCCTAAGAATAAATAGCTGCTTGTTAGTGCATAATGCTCAAGCGCTTCCGCATTTATTTTATCTTGTGTCAGCTTTAGTTGCTTTGAGCCGGAAAACTCTACATTGTCCATAAGGGTGTATCTGCCCATTTTAAGCTGTTCTCCTTGCTCGTGCGCCTGCTCGGGCATAGAAGCTATTTTTTGATTGTAGTCGGCGGGGATACTCCCGGGCAATTCATTGGCGTCACCCTGAAAAGTTGAAGTTTGCCTTGGAGAGAGCGTCCACTCTTTTTTATAGCTGTAAGTGGTGGTAGTGGTGGTGCTTCCGCCTAAGTTATCTTTGCTTTCTCTATGCTCTTCTTCTATATATGCATACATTTCTACCGTTCGAGCAATATAAACATATTCGCCTTGCGCCAAATATGTATCGCCTGCATAAGCAGAAGCGGTAATACTCCCCTTTACACCTATTAGCGTGCCCTTGTCTAAACTGTGTCCTTCTTGAGTTACTTCGCTAGCTGCCGAGGCAACTTTGCCTAGGTCTTCTCTGCCCTCATTGATATATAGCACAACAAAAGAGCCAAGAAATACAACCAGCCCTATTATAGCTGTTACAAAAGAAGACAGTATCTTACTGCCGAAACTTTTTCTTTCTACTTTCATACTATTTCCTCCATATTTCCATTTTAACATAAAAGAGGCATAATATTAAGCCTCTTTTAGATTTTTCTTTGCATTTTATAAAATGTTATACTCTATATTGTCGGGCAGCCAATAGGTGTTGTCATTTACAGGCACCATAAAAATCTTATTAAGATTAACTTCATCTTTAGCTTGATGCTGTTTTAGCAGCATTTCGCCGGCTTGCGTCATGCCAATTATTTCCATTTTGCCTTTAATATGGCTCATAGCAAACCTAAATCGCTTTGCCACACCGGAAAGGCGAGCTCTGGTCTCCTCCACAATAGGCCAGCCTTTGGAAAATGGTACGGTAAAGTACCCTTTAACCCCTTTTATCGGCCTGCATTGAAAAAGATAATACGGTGATACGCCCAGCCCTATCAGCCCGTTAAACAGCTTTACCAAAGTGTCGGCATTGTCATTAACCCCTGCAAGCAATACGCTTTGATTAAGGGTATGGATACCAATTTCGCGCAAAATATTAATTGCCGCTTCCGCTTCTGCAGTTAACTCTCGGGGATGATTGAATTGCGTTACTACATATATGGTCTTTTGTTTTCTGTACTTGGCAAGCATTTCTATCAACTGCTTATCCCCAAAAATGCGCTGAGGCAATACTACCGGCAATCTTGTGCCAAAGCGAATGAATTTTAGATGCTCTACATTGCACAACCCTTTAAGATATGTTTCGATTACCCTATTGGTATTCATAAAAGCATCGCCGCCGGTTATAAGTATATTGTCCACTTCGGGATGCTCTTTTACATATTCTACCGCTCTATCCGTAACAGATAAGGTTTCCTCCTCGGTTAAGCCTACCATTCTTTTGCGAAAACAATGCCTGCAATACATAGCGCAAACATTGGTCGACAGCACCAGCAAAGTATTGTTGTACTTATGTTGCAAACCTTCCTCTACTGTGTTTTCCGCTTCTCCGCTTACATCTACGCTGCCGCCCATAGTAAGTTCTGACGGGGATGCCACGCACATTTTAAAGATAGGATCGTTATAGTCGTTCTTTTTAATTAGTTTTTGATAATATCTGGTTATATTAAGCGGATATTTTTCAATAATGGCGCTATACTCCTCAACCTCACGCTCTGCAATAAGCCCGCTAGCAGCCAGCCCTTCTGCGGAGGTAATATTGCGCTCTAATTCTTTTTGCCAATCATATTCTTGCATCGATTGCCACCTCCAAAAAAAATAATGCCTAATATTATATCATAAAAGGGTGCCAAATGCAAATAGCCCCCTTTTTGCAATAATTGTAGGTTATGGTAAAAAAAGTGGATAGGTTAATTGGCTGCTTCTTGTATGCTGGCTGCGTAACCGAAAAATAATCTTTGTGTTTAGGCTTTTGCAGCCTTTTGTACAAATATATTAGTATTAAAAAATCTAATTTATATCAAGATTTTCATTTGTAAAATAAGGGCTGTCCAAAAACTCTAGCAAGCTCATTCCAAACCCTTGGGCAAGCAGCATAACAGTAGAAAGAGTGACCGTTTTGTTCTTTTCATGCATAATACACCCAATTCGGCCATGTGATAGCCCACTATTTTGCTCCAATCTATATTGTGTCATATTTTTTTGTATTAACAGCTCACTAATACGCAAAGCAACGGCCTTATTGACTGTCATCATACCCTTCATTAAATATATTGTATCAAATTTTCCTTTACTACTTGCGTAAGTATACTTACCTATGTTATAATAGGAATATTGAAAAAAATATATGCAAAGGAGAATATTATGAAGAAAAAAACATTTTTTTTGTGTATTGTTTTATTGTTTGTCTTGTCTGCATGTAGCTTTGGGGGTCACAAAGGTGAAGATTTGAAAGCAGATTTTTCTGTAATTAAAACGAGTAGTGAAAGTTTTGTTGTTGAAGACAAATTATTGACAGAGATACAAGTTCAAGATAAAGGCTACGAACTGTCACGAGATGAAGATTATGAAGTGTCATATAGTCATAGAAAAGCGACAGCATCTTATGATGAATTATGTAGTTTCGGTATGAATAATGATATATTCTATCCAGGCGCACTCGTAGATATTTCTACTTTAAATCCTATCCAAATTGGGCGGGCACCTTTGACAATATCTTTAGGTGCTGAAGGGTGGACTGGATTAAGCGGCAAGATTTCACAAACTATTAATTCCCCAACTTTAGATACCGTTAGAGAAGGAATAAGCAGTTTAATTAATAATGCTTTGAAGTCAACAACAAATGTTTCTGCACAAGTGTCCTTGGATATTAAAGAAGTAAAAAGTGTCAAAGACTTCAAACTTGGTCTTGGTTTTGGGCTTCAGAAAGGTGGGTTTGGATTAGAAGATATGTTTGAATTTGATAGTTTGCAAACACAAACAAATTTAGTTGTTGTTCTTAAACAAGTTTATTATACCGTTGATGTAACATTGCCTAGCTCAAAATATGGTTTTTTTAATGAAACAGTTACAAATAGTGACCTTGAAGATGCAATTCCTAATACTAAAATTCCTACATATGTTGCATCTGTATCTTATGGCAGAATTGCATTAATATCAATTCAGACAAATTTCAGCAAGGAGCAAGTAGAAAATGAATTAAGACTTTCATTTGGCAATAAAAATATAGCTGGAATTGAGATAAAAAGTGCATTGCAGTCTGTAATAAATGATAGCAGTACTAAGGTAAGTAGCTTTATTTATGGGGGGAGTCAAGAAGATGCAAACAATATTATGGGGAAAAGTCAGCTTAATGAAATTATTGATGCATTAAAAAGCAGTTATAATCCTTCAAAGAATATTGGGTTGCCATTGTCATATAAATTTAGACATCTGGACGGTTCTCTTTCGCAAGTGCAATCCTCAGATGAATATGATATTAAAACAGTCAAATACTTGCCGAAAAAACTTATGGATTGGACTTATTGGGATAATCTTATAAGTACAGAAGAAATCAGAAAAATATCCGACTTAAAAATAGACTTTTCAGCGATTACTAATGACAATGCGAAAAAGACATTGGCTATACCAGCGAATATAAGCACCCTTAGTCTATTCGGCGGCAATGACATCCGAGAGAATAAATCATTTTCCTTTAAAGAGCTTTCTATAATAATTGCTCCGAGGGAAAGCGATATAACTATTGTATTAAAGAACATTGCCTTTACGGGAAACAACAATTGCGCTATTATTAGTTCAACATCTAAAATAAATTTTTTATTAGAGGGCAATGTATCTTTACAGGGAGCGCCAAATTATGCGGCTATTTCCGCATATAACATTAACATTGATGGGAATTCTTTGGAAGGTTTATATACTCTGTTATTGGTTGGAGGACATGGGGTTAGTGCTAAAGGAGGGCATGCTTTAGAGGCAAATGATGTGTTCATTAATATGCGACATGTAAACTGTGCACTTACTGCATCCGGAGGTCAAGGCGATGTCAAATTTGATGGTGGTGATGCAATTAATGTGAAAAAGATTGCCATAGAAAACATTGGAGAGGTTAATTTACTTGGTGGTGATGGAGGAGATGGGATTGATGGAACAAATGGGGATAACGGAAAAAATGGTATTAATGGGAGAAATCAATATATGCGCAGCCAATCAGGCGTAGATGTATTATTTGAAATATATCATGGAGAGAGAGGAGCCGATGGTGAAAAAGGTGCTGATGGATATAATGGGCTAAATGGCGGAAATGGGGGCAATGGAATAACAGCAAATAGTGTTGAGTTAAGTGGAAAAATTGATATTAATATAGGTGGTGGCACAGGAGGCGAAGGAGGGACAGGTGGCAATGGTGGAGTTGGTGGTAAAGGCGGAGCAGGGGGAAAAGGTAGCCAAGGATATTATTACTTCGTGGCGTGGAATCCTGATGGGAATGGTGGTGATGGTGGCAACGGCGGGATTGGCGGTGCAGGTGGAGCGGGCGGTCACGGCGGCAATGGAGGCGTTGCAATATCTACGACAAGTCTTATAGTAATGAATGATGTTTTGCTTACAGTTTTTGAATCTAATGGTGGTGCAGGTGGCAATGGTGGCATAGGGGGCAACGGCGGTTTTGGAGGTAACGGTGGCGGAGGCGGTACAGGTTACCTTTATGGCCACGGTTATAAAGGTAGCGGTGGTTTTGGGGGACAAGGTGGTAATGGTGGAACTCCTGGGAACAATGGTTTATATGGGAAAGTAATTCAGGCTAGTATTTATGAAGTATCTACAAGTATAAAAGTATACCGGACAACTCTTTCCGATGCTGGCAATGGTGGCAACGGCGGTAATGGTGGGTATGGGGGAAACAAGGGGACAAGTGGCGATGGTGGAGTTGATCGGACTCGCATTAACGCATCCAATGGTCAAAATAATAATAGTACTGGGCAATTAGCGGCCCCTACTACATACGATGCCACTTTAAGTGAATTGTTTTTAATTATGTAATGTTGTAAAAGGTCGGCTTGAACATTTCTTGCTAGCTGTAATTACGGCATAAAGCCTATTTTGCTTCATTGGGTATGTCAAGACTTAAATGGGTATACCTGAATAAAATACAATTAACTTAGGAGGTAATAAAAATGAGAAAAAGAATATATTTGATTTTAGCGGTAAGTTTATTATGCTTGTGTTTTTTATCATGCGTTCTATCAGGCTGCTCTTCATTGTTAGGATTTAATGCTCGTCTAGATACGCCAATTTTAACTGCTATTGGCAATACAATAATTTGGAACCCTGTAACAGAAGCTTTAAACTATGAAATTTTTTGTGATGAAATCTCGTTAACAACTACAAACAACACATATTATACTGTGGGTAATCTAACCTCAACATCACAGTTTTATGTTGTAGCAAAAAGTAGTGATATGTCAAAAGATTCTGAAAAATCGCAGAGTGTTATAGTTTACAAAAATGCAAATTTTTCTGATAACGAAAGTATGCTTTTTGAATTGTCAGATAATAATACATATACCATATCAAAAGCTATAAATTATGTTCAAGTATCTGGTAGCGCAGTGAACACTAGCATACTCATATCGGACAGAGTATCGGACATTGTTGTTGAGTTGGATAATGTTTCTATGGTATCCCCTGAAGGTAAAAGTTGCATCAGCACAACTGATGAAAGTTTTGACTTTAGTTTAAAACACTTCGCTGTAACTATTATAGTTAAAGGAACTAATGAGCTGACAGGAAGTAATTATCTATCTGTACCACCTACTCCTTCTAATAACTCAAATAAAAGGGGGACAAACGGTGGAGATGGTGGTAGTGGGCTAATATTACCTAATATCGCAATAGCTGGCAGCGGTTCTTTAACTTTAAATGGCGGGAATGGGGGAAAAGGTGGTGCAGGAGCTCCGTCATCTGGAATGTCTAGTGCCGTTTATGGGCATGGTGGAAATGGTGGGAATGGGGGATATGGAATAAAATGCACCAATATTGTTCTTGTGATGGATGTTGCTGGCATTACAAGGGCATATGGAGGATTAGGAGGTGAAAGAGGCACACCTGGAGCAAATGGCAGTGTTCTGACTGGCCCACTTAATACTGCAAACTGGTCAAATTGTTATGGTGCCGTTGGACGTAACGCTACAGCATTAATAGGACAAATTCGCCAATTAAGCGGAGTCTATATTACATAGAAGGCAGTTGCCTTTAAAAAACAATAGGCTATAAATCCGATAAAAATAGCATAGACAATCCATCATCCTTTACCGTCCTTGATTTTGCTAGTGCTGATAATGGTATTGCACTTGCTCGTCCAAGAAAGATAACGGATAATAAAATTGAAAAATTTTGATAATGAATAATATGCAACTACATGAACTGCGAGATAAGAACTTTACTGGGTAAGTCTTTTGACGGCACACTTACAGTCCATGATGACGGGATTATTACTTATACTACTGTGCCTTTATGGTAAAAATATAATCTAAACAAAAAAGCTCTGTGGATAATATATTAAAGCAGGGCTTTTTATAAGCGTATTTTTTAGTCTGTTAAGTGATAAAAAGTGGATAGTGTATCTTTTTTGACATATTGGATGTGCGGTGATATAATATGGTTGTTAAATAATTGGAAAAAGCACAAAGTTTGCCTTATAGGTTAAATATGTGCAATAAGGAGAAAGTATGAAGTATATATTAAACGAAAAAGAAATATCTACTTGTATGATTGGCACTTGGGCGTGGGGCGGCGGGCTTAACGGCTCTAAAATGGTGTTTGGCAAGTCTTATGGCATTGAGCAGTTAAGGGAAACCTTTGAGCAGGCGTATAGCTTAGGGTTTAACTTTTGGGACACCGCGCCTGTGTACGGTATGGGCAATGCTGAAAAGATTCTAGGTGAGTTTATCAAGGGTAAAGATGTTATTGTCTCCACAAAACACCGACCTATTTTTGGACATAAGGACGGAGAAGTCCGAAAAACGATAGAAAAGAGTTTGCAGCGGTTGGGGGTAAGCTGTATTGATTTGTTTTGGCTGCATTCGCCAAAGTCAATTGTTAAGAATATGGTGGAGTTTGCACAGTGCCAAAAAGACGGGCTAATAAAGAGCATAGGGCTTTCTAACGGTAGTATAGAGCAAATAAAACTTGCGGATAATACCTTGCGTGAAAATGGAAGCAAACTTGACGCTGTGCAGAATCATTATAGCTTGCTTTCCTTTGAGCGTGAAGCGGCTACGCTTGAATATTGCAAGCAAAACAATATCTTGTATTTTGGGTATATGATTTTAGAGCAGGGAGCATTGTCAGGGCATTACAGCGAGGATAATCATTTCCCGTTACTTTCGTTTAGAGGGATGCTGTTTGGCAAGCAAAAGTTTCGCAAGATACAGCCTTTGCTGGATTATGCAAAGCAATTGGCAGAAAAGTATACAGTTGACCCCTCTCAAATCCCCATAGCTTGGGCAATATCTAAAGGGGTAATCCCACTTGTAGGCTTGACAAAAGCAAAGCATGTTGACTCGCTAAAAGCAGGGCTTGCAATTAGGTTAGATGCCGCAGAAGTTGCAAAACTTGAAAAGTTAGCGCTTGACTCCGGTGTGGTTTGTAAGGCGTTTTGGGAGTAAGGGTGTCA
>CAYSNP010000005.1:19946-63717 GCA_964432485.1 uncultured Christensenellaceae bacterium
CAAGTTGTGCTCCATAAATGCGGTATGGGGATGCGCAATGCAACTAGAGGAGCGCAAGCGTTAATTAAACATTTTGCTCCCCAGATACTTATACTATATGGAGTATCCGGCGGGCTGGGCGATATTGCTCTTGCGGAGACCGTAATTGCCACCCAATCTTTTCCCTGCTCTGGAAAAGCATGGACTGCAGGCATTGCCGCAATAGCGGATAACGAGCTTGCGGAGCATGCCTCTGCCTTGCTTGGAGCAAAAAAGGCGGTCATAGCCACAAGCCAAGGCTTAATTTTTAACAAAAAGCGCAAAGAGCGCATTATCCAGCGCAGCAATGCGGTATGTATAGATATGGAAAGTTATGCTGTGCTTATCGTAGCCGCCGATGCCAATATCAAAGCCATTGTTCTCCGTTGCATTTCAGACACCAAAGACCCAAAATCTCTGCTTTCGTTTTTCAAAAACGGTAAAATTGCCGCAAATAAGGCGGCAAATCAGGTTGAGAAACTTATTTTGAGTTTATAAGAGATTGCAGGCTTGCAAGCCTATTTCAAAAATTATTCATTATAATCTATAATTGACAGCTCTGTTTCTTTGTCAAATAAATAAATAAACTCGGTATTTATAAATAGCGGCAGCTTATCATTAGTTTGAATTTGCTCCTTTGTTTGCGCCCTGCAAACAATCTCAATATCAGCACCGTCTACCTTTAGGTAAATAAGCTTTTCGTTGCCTAAATCCTCCGCTATATTTACCGCGCATTGCAGTACCCTTTGAGGATACTTTTCTATCAATTTTGCTTCTATGCCGGTATCTTCCGCCCGCACTCCTGCAAATACCTCTTTTCCATAGTAGTTAGCTGATATTTTTTCTGCAAGTTTATCCGCTATCTCTAATTGATGCCCCCCTAACTTTAGCATTAGTTTATCTTGCTTTTTTTCTAGTATACCTTTAAAAATATTCATTTGCGGAGTGCCAATAAAGCCGGCAACGAACTTATTTTTTGGATGCTTATAAAGCTGCTCCGGCGTGGCAATCTGCTGAATAACGCCTTGATCCATTACCACTATTTTGCTGCCCATAGTCATAGCTTCTACTTGGTCATGAGTAACATAAATAAAGGTAGTTTGCAGCCGCTTATGCAGTTTGGTAATTTCGCTTCGCATTTGCGTGCGCATCTTTGCATCTAGATTGGATAAAGGCTCGTCCAAAAGAAATACTTTCGGCTCTCTTACTATTGCCCTGCCAAGTGCCACCCTTTGCTTTTGCCCGCCGCTAAGCGCGCCCGGTTTTCGCTTTAGATATTCGGAAATACCCAGTATCTTGGCAGTATTTTCTACTTTTCTCTTGATTTCCTCTTTGCTATATTTTCTTATCTTTAACCCAAAAGCAAGATTGTCAAAAACAGTCATATGCGGATAAAGTGCATAGTTTTGAAAAACCATAGCTATATCTCTATCTTTTGGCTCGGCATCATTTACCAGCTTGCCATCTATATAAATCTCGCCTTTTGTTATATCTTCCAGCCCGGCAATCATTTTAAGTATGGTGCTTTTTCCGCAGCCGCTGGGGCCTACAAGTATTAAAAAGTCTTTATCTTGAATTTCAAGACTAAAATCTTTAACTGCCACAACATTCTTTGCATAAACTTTTGTTATATTCTTTAGTGTAATATTAGCCACTTGCTCTCCTTAATCTTCCCATTTTAGCTTGGGAAGAGCATTGCCTCCTAGCTCCCATACAGCATTGCTGTATGCGCTGCTATAAGCTAGGCTTTTTAGTTCGTTTGTAGTTTTAGATGTAATACCATCTCCTATTCCGCTACCGGCATTGCCTATCCTATCTATTGGCGCCAAAGTTTTATCATATAAGCAATCCTTATAAACGCTTGCATAACTGCCGCCTACCGTATTGCCTGCAAAGCCGCCGACAAATACATTGTCCCCTTGCGGCTCGCCTACGGTGCACATAGCAATACAACTGCTGACTTGTGTATTGTAGCCTTCCAGCCTGCCTACAAATCCGCCCATATGTATAAGGGTGTCTGCAGTTGATATGGTTGTCCCGATACTGTAGCTGTCTTTTATTTCGCCTGTACCCAAATACCCTACAAAACCGCCAACATAATTAGTGCCTATTAACTCTATATCCGCTTTACATTGGCTAATACTCAGCATATTATCTAGCATTATACCAATAAAACCTCCGGAATAGGCTTGCTCTCCTCCGGACACGCTAATGTTTGCAACAGATGAGCATTGGGCAATTTCGGTAGAAACTTGAGGATTGTCCGCTTTTGCAACAAAGCCGCCGGTTATACAGTTTAATGTATTTATTGTACCACTATAGTAGACTGAGGCAACATTGGAATTTTGAATATTTCCTGCGACTCCGCCTGCCTTGCCAATGCCATTATATACATTGGCATCAATATCTATATTAATTATGCAATTGGTTATATTGCTATACTCTATTTTTCCTGCAAGTCCGCCAATGTTACTGTTATTGTAACTGATATCAGAATTAATAGCCCCTATCAGCGTAATATTCTTAACTATGGCATTGCTAAGCTTGGCAAAGAATCCGACATTTGGCATATCACTTGTTATATTTATAGCTTTTATGCAGTAGCCATTGCCATCCAAAATCCCGCCAAACTCTTGGATTGGCTGCCACTCTTGAAGCAATGTAATATCTTGAGTTAAGATATAGCTGCCAAAAGAAAGCTCCCTTAATTGCTGCTCGCTAGCAATCTCAACTACTTTACAAGCCACTTTTTGACTTAACTCTGAGGCAAAATGTATACTAGATATGGCTTTTACCTGTAAATAGGTATTGCCTTCCAATATTGAGGAGGGAATAATATAGCTTGCCATATCTATAGTTTCTATTAAAACTTCATTAGCATAAATCTCATAACTGCTTGCGCCCTCTACCTCATCAAAGACAAGTACGCCATTGTCAATGCTAAGATTTTGAGGGGCGGACAAGGTTAATTTAGGCAAAGTCACCTCTAAAAAGCTATATGCGGAATCCAGGTAAGAATCGCTGCCTGATATTGCTTTGACTTTAATATTAACTGCACCTACATACTTATATTTTAAGGAAATGCTTGTATTGCTTGTCGCCAGCTCCTCTATATCGTTAACTAATACAATATAACTATCAGCACCGACTACATTGCTCCAGCTAATTATACCATTGCTTTCCGTTAAATTATCAGGAGCGGCTAAAACTATTTTTGCAAAAAACACTTGAGAATACTCGCTTGGCAGGATAATTTCATCCTCCGAGCCTATTGCCAGCACCTGAATTTCTGCAGGCTCATTGATTTCTACGGTATACTCGTTAGTTGGCGTAAAAAACTCAATACCGTCTATTTTAATAATATATCCTGTGGCATTGTCCACCTTGTCCCATGTAATTGTATTGCCATTTTGAACAATATTGACAGGGGCATTTAGCTTCAAAGTAATAATAAAAGTGGCGGTTTGGCTATAGTCAGAGGCCTTTTTTTCATTGTAAGCCTGCACAGAAACTTCAATTCGTCCATAATAGGCGTCAGGTATAGTAAAATGGTTCTCCGCTGTTTCGAACTCATCGTCATTGACCTTTATTTTATAGCCGACAGCATTGCGTACAGCAGACCAAGTGAGGGTGCGCCCCTCAATTTGAATACCCTCAGGAATATCTACCTTTTGGCAGCCTGTCAGCAAAAACATACTTAAAGTAAATATTAACAATGCCAAAACTAATTTTTTTGTGTGCTTCATATCTTGCTCCTTTGCCCTCTATTTTCCGGTACTGATAATTGTGGATACTACGTAAGTGTAAGTAGATACATTATTCAAAACTTCGCCGCTATCCTTATCTTCTATATAGCAGGTGATATAATATTGCTCGGGCATATCTTGAATAGCGGATAAATCTATTGTTAACGAAATATCTTGACCCGCAGAATAAATGCCCATTGCGGAATGCAGAAAATGTTCTATTGTATAAACTTGCTTTTGCTCTTTAAGCAAAGCCCCATCTAAATCATATACTTGCGCTACAAAATTAATATCCCAAGAGGTTTGGTCTTGCCCATATTTTTTGTTCACAGCCTTTGAGCTTGCAACTACTATACCGTTGCTTTCTGTAAAGGTAACAGCACCGGCGGAAAAATCTCCTCTTGCAGTAGCCAGCCCAACATACATATCGCCTGCGCCATAATAAAAGTACCATACATTATCTTGTCTAATTAAGGTATCGGCAAACATGCATTTGTCAAACAAACCATAATCTATTTTATTGGTATCGGTAGGGTACATAGTGGGCTCATTTAAGTCCAGCCTTACATTTGTTAGCTCAAACGGATTGGATTTTGTCGTTTTTAGCACTCCCAATGCATAGAACCAGCCTCCTGTAACATTGGGCTGCTGATATTGAATATTGTTGTCGCTTAATACCCCACCGCCATACATTAAATATATATCTTGATCATCCTCGCCATATATATTGGTAATTGCCATACATGACTCGTTGCCTTTTGTCAATGCTTCGATACTGTTGCTGCCAAACCCCGAGCTATCTATATCAATAATATCCTCCGGCGCTATGTTGATTACATCTGTGGTAAAGCCTATCCTTGTATAGCTGCCGTCTTTCATATAAATAATATAAACCTTGCCCGTTTTGCCCGGTCTGGGGTCATTGATTAGCACAGCATCCCCTTGAGGGTCGGTTACAAAGCTACCTGACTTTATTGCACCGCCAAAATCATTGTAATGCTCCGAAATCCTCCCTTCTTTATGATAAGTTGAAAAATCAGTTGTCCATAAGATACCTTCTCTGGTTGTGTGATTGTCATACATTGTATAAGTAACATAATATGTAGTTGCACCTCCCCTGTTGGGGTCATTTTTTATCCTAAACATCCTGGGGTCCTCTAAGCCGCCGCCATTTTCGTCAGAAGAGGTAGGCCAAGCTATAGGGTTGCCAGCTCCTCTGGTGTAGTTGACTCCGTCATAGGAGTAAGCATATGCAAGTGTAGACATATGTCCTAGCTCAAATTTTGGGTCCATAAAATACTTTTCGAAATTGTCGGGCAACTCCGCCCTGTAAATCATATGGTATATTTGCTCCTCTTCATCAAAAATAACCGCAGGGTTGTAAGTGGCATAAGATTCAAAGCCCGGTATATTCCCGTCTTTAATACTTTCAAGATTGGTTACTACCCCGTTGGCCTCTATCGGATAGCCTATAGGCGCTAATATTAATCCTGTCTTATTAAGCGTAATATTGCTCATTGCTGTCCATGCAGGGCTGTTTTTAGAATACTCCATAACATTGCCTAGCGGCACGGAGTAAATGGCAGACCAATCGTAAATTTCAAATGAATAAATTGAAAAAGTTGACTCCCACGGTAGGCGGCCTGTCTTCTTTATCCTTTCGGAGGTTTCTCTTTGTACCAGCTCTACTTTAAGGAATCTTGTGGAGGCATTGCTCTCAAGGGCAAAACTATCCACTTCGCCCAAGCCTACATCCGAATAAACTATCTCGTTCCATTCTATATCATCTCTTAAAGGTACTGTATTTAAGATATTGGGATGAGAAAAGATTGCAAATATCCTTGCAAAAGATACTTCCCACCTTATTTTTATCAAGTCAAAACTTTTGCTTTGTCCAAGGTCAATAATAAAATATTGGTTGTCCGCTACTGCAGATGCCCAACGAGTGTCAGCACGGTTGTCTACTATATATTCCGCTTTTAATTCTTGTTCATTTTCATAACTGGATACGGTAGGAATGGAGCTACCTGCCGCAAGGCTTTTAGGACCGTACACTTCAAAGCTGTAAAATGAGTATCCGTATCCCGTTGCCCTTCTTATCCCTTGAAACTTAACAAATTGCGCTTCTATAAATGCCGGCAAAATTATTTCGTCAATTGTCTGCTGCGTATTGGCCACTTGCGCAACAGCAGTCCAAGTAACAGCATCTAATGACAATAAAAGCTGATACTCAGAAGCATAAGCGGCTTCCCAATCAATTACAATTTTGCCGATTTTTTCTAGCGAGCCTAAGTCAACATAAAAGTAAACATTGTCATTTTCCTCGCTGGCATATCGGGTTGAGCTGTTGGCATCAACCGCCTTAACATTGGTATTGTCATCGGTGTGTGGAGAGGATACCACCCTTCTGCCAAAAGCAAGGTCTACGCCAAACTCTGCATCTTCCATAGATTGGGCATAAACTGCCTGCCCTAAAGCGGGAGTTGCAAAAAGGCTAAACATTAATAAAGTTAAGGTTAATATTATAAATAGAATTTTCTTTTTCATTGCTAGCTCCTTTATTGCAAGTTTACATTAAGTATCTTAGTAATTACGGTATGGGCATATAGTGCGCATGGCCAAGTAAAATAATCTCTGCTGTATTCGGCAGGGTTGTTTGCGCAAAAAGCCTCATGCATAACATAAGTGCCTGCTGTAGTAGCGGTCATATATTCTACGCAAAGCAAAATCTCCTCATAGTGCTGGCTGGTCAATGCTTGCATTGCCAAAGACATATGCCAAGGGACAGGTATATCTTTATGCGGATTGTCACTGCTGCCTACCATATCATGGGGGTCGCCTATTCCGCTTGCATACTCTCCTATGTAATAGTAAGGGTTGTCGTCACTTAATGCAAAACTTCTGGTATTTAGATATATTTCATTATCTTTTTCGCAGTATCCAAGCCAAGGTGCGGATATAAGAGAAGGGATATTAGCGGCATCCATTAGCAACTTTCCCTCTAAAGAATTGGCATCGCTTGCCAGCCCATTTACTTCAAAAGCATATATTTTTCCATAGGTAGGATGGTTATAAGTGCCATAAGTCTCTATTGCTTCTCTTATTTGTATTGCCTTGCTTTTTGCAAGCGAAGCAATTGCTTCCTCAGGCACAATTGCAGTAAAAATATCATACAGTTTTTCTAAAGTAGCTACTGCAAACATATTGCCCGGAATATAAAACTTGTAATAGCATGCATCATCACTTGGGCGATAGCCGCTCCATATTAAATTGCTGTTTGTATTGACCTCATGAGGGCCTGCCGCTCTATCCTGCTCATGCTCTATCCTATAATTGCTGTCATTATGATTCTGTTCTGCTATAAAAGTATCAATAATTGTATTTGCAGTCATTTTGAAAAATACATCAAAAATACTACTGTCTTTAGTAATTGTGTAATATTCATAAGCTAGCCATATAGGGTAGCATAAAGAGTCAATCTCAAACTTCTTTTCAAAAACGCTGCCATCAGCATTAAAAGCATTGGCATAAGGGTCTCTTCTAATCAATTCGAATTGTTTTTTTAGCAGCCCTTTTACCATAAGCCGAACATCGGCGTCTATATTCATAAATTGAAGGTACGCCAAAACTTGCGCGCTGGAATCCCTTAACCACATTGCATGAATATCGCCTGTATAGCAAAAAGTTGTGCCATCATTGTTGTAATGCAGCACGCTTGGCCAGTTGCCCTTAATATTTTGTATACCGTCAATAGTTGCATAAAAAGTCTTTTCTAAAGTGAGTTTGGCGGTTTGGTCTTTTATTTGGCCAATAATCGGGTCAATAAACTCTCTCATACTTGAGTATGTAGGATTGCCTATTTTTGGCTCATTGAGATTGATTGCTATTTCGTCATATACAATAGGCAGCTGCCCATAATATGTCTTAACTTGCTCTAAGGTTATCAGCCCCCAATCAGCTCTAGAGTTATCTACTATCTCAATATACAAGCATTTGTCCTTATAGTTATAAAGGTCTACATAGTATAAATGAGTCTTTTCCTCATCGCTGCTCTTCCACCTATTGCTATAAGTCCTTATTACCTCTTTGTTTGTTCCCACTTGCTTTATTGTTAAATAAGTTAGCTCTGGGTTGCTACCAGCTCCCAGCCTAAATGATATAATACTTTGTCCGCCTACCTTAAATGCACTTGAGCGCAGCACTCCTACTTTGCTCTCGTCAGGGCGGTTGCTTAGCCTATTATCAGCATTGATATGCTCATCTCTAAAGCTACCTTCCTCGCCTATTACGCTCCAGCCGCTTAGGTTGCCTAAGGCAAAATCACCATTATATAAAGAATGGGGGGTAGCAGCCTTGCTAGGGAATATCGGTTTAAGGTCTTGCGCTATACTATACCCTTTCAGCTCGGGTTGGAGCTTATAATAAGTGACAAAGCTATCCATAGTTAAGTAGCCCCAATTGGCTGTGGAGTCATCTACTACCAGGATATAAGCGGAGGAGCCTATATATTTTGACAAATCCGCTATATACCCTACCAAGTTAGCGCCATAGTAGTTTTGCTCATTTGTAATATCAAACATAGTATTGCCATAGCGTGCCAGTTCAATTTCTGTTTTGGCATCTACAATGGATATATAAGTAAGCGCAACATTAGCGCCTGCACCCAGCTTAAAAGAAATATATCCGCTGCCGCCTATCTCAAAGATAGACGATTTTATTTTACCGACTGCAGACTCGTTATATTTGCCAAAAAAGTATCTGCCATCCTTATTATAGCTTACTTGCTTACCGTCAACAAAGTCATAAACATCCTCTGTCACCCCTGCGCTCTTAAAGGCTGAACCGCTAACTTGTGTCCAGCCTAAAAGATTGCCTTCCTCAAAGCCTCCATTTTCTATATGGTAGCTTGCGTCACCATTATCCTGCTCTGGTTCTGTCCCATCGTTTTTATTACAGCCTGCAAGAGTACATAGGCACAGGATTAGCATTATAATGATTAAATATGTTTTTTTCATAGGTTAATTGTTCCTTTTATACAAGCTGGTAGCTAAACCTATTAATTTTATTATTGCTTACCCTAATAAGGTAGCTGATAGCTAAACCCTAGCTCCAGGCCGCTAATAGCAACTGCTCTGTCTCCGCTTGTTACGTTATTCCATTCGTTTTCGTCAACTAATCTAATATTATCAATTTTAGTAACGCCCCAGCCCGCATTAACATTGTCAGCAAACTCCAAATAATATAGCTTTTCTGAATCTAGTCCGGATAAATCCAGCATATGATTGTCAAAGTCGCCATTTTCTTTTTCGCTAAGGTTGTCTCTTCTAACGAATCTCTTTACCTCTATATTAGTGCCTACTTCTTTTACCGAAATAAATACTTGCTTATCATCACGCAGTCTTCCTGCCCAATCGAATCTAATGTACTCCTTATCGTCAAGAGTAAAGGCACTAGACCTTAACACGCCTGTTGCACTATCTCCGCCTTGATTGCTGATTGCAAATCCATCGTCTATTCTAAAGATACCGTTAACATTGCTCCAGTAGTCAAGACCGTTATCAAAATTGCCATTCTTAATACCGTTGTCAGCAGTGCTAATATTAAGGATTGCAGGCACAATATTTGCAGCCATATCCTGAGAGGGGATATCTTGCGGTGCTTGTGCATAATAAGTGTAAAAGCTATCTGCGCTTAATACGCACCATTCGTTAGAAGAAGTATCAGATATTACAAAATACAGCTCATCTCCTATTGAAGCAACTGTGCCAAGGTCAAAATAGTATTGGAATAAATAAGCCTCACCATTGCCTGTGGGCGCTTCATGATTAAATCTAGGGTTGCCAAATCTTGCAACTTCAATATTATTGTCCGCTCTTCTTACTGATACATAAGCAAAAGATGAGTTTTTGCCGCCGCCTAACTTAAAGCTAATATATCCGCTGCCGCTAAGGGTAAAGTTAGAGGAGCGCAAGTGTCCCATCCTTTCTTGCCCGGAGTCTTTGTTTATACTGCCGCCATAAATGCCAAGATTGTAGTCTCCGTCTCTGTTGTAAGAGAAGTTTTGGTCAAAATAGCCTGTATTTACCACTCTGTCGTCTGTCCAAGCAGTCATCCCTGGTTCGTTTTTCCATATTTGGAAGCTATTCCACCCATAAATGTCGCCTGTTTCAAAGCCGCCATTAAGGATTCGGGCTTCAGGATTGTCAAAAGTTACATTAAACGATTTATTGTTATTTTCAATTGTTTTTAGCGTAAAACTATAATCTTCTGTACCAAAACGGTAAATCTGAGTTAGAAAATCGCCTTTTATAGTTAAAATATTTATGCTGTCGTTAAAATTATAATCAGTTTCTGCGTTAAGCTCACTACTTGCATAACTTAAAGTATCAAAAGTATTGCCATTAAGGTTTATTTCGTATTCAATATCATTGTTGTTATCTATTTCGAAACCTTTAGAAGAGGGCATTACTTCGGGGAGCTGTATATCAGCTGTTACAATAACGGTAGCTTGTAAGTTGCCGCTTGTAGTGGCAATAACAAAAAGCAGTTCTGCTTCGCCATCGCATAGAGTTTCGATATAGCTTGCACTTATACTTACCGTTTGATTGGCATAACTATAATTTGCAGAGCTAACTTCGGCCTCATTATAATATAAGGCTAGAAACTCTTTATCATACATCACTAAAGTAAACTCAATGCCCACCAAAGAGCCATAGCTATACTCCTCTTGCTCATTTACAATAGTTGCATCTCGGGAATCTGTTACATTTATAAACAAACTTAGCTCACCATAACCGTTGGTTACCTTAATAGTGCACTCACCGTAAGGTAAAGTTGCCAAAAAGCTATTGCTTATTGTTAGCTCATTTGTTAGGTCACTATAGCTATAGTCCTCGACAGCAAGGCTTACCCCGCCGCTAGTAATACCTTCTATAACATTAGGATAGCCTGATAATACAAATGTTACTGTATCTAAAGAGTTTTTATCAAATTCGGCAGAGGCTTGGCTAGTTGCCAGTCCCTCTACAACTAGTATACTAAAGTATTCCCTGCCGCCATTGGTATATAAAATAAAGGTGGCAATACCGTTGTCAAGCGTATACAAGTAGGTTGTTTTAATAGTGAAGTAACGGTGATTGTCCACTTTGCCGCCAACACTATAATCTTGGTCTGCTACCAATGCTATATCATTATGGGTAATGCTATATATCGGAAAATCTGAATCCCCTGATGCATTGGTAATGGTATACACAATATCATGCTCAGGGTTGGTGCCTGCCGCTCTATTGTAAACTTTGTCATCTTTATCAGCAATGGTAGGCTTATGTTGCTTGTATACTATATCCATTTGAATGGAATTGCTTACCATACCTAACTCATCTGAAGCTGTATACTCAAATACAATAGTTCCAAACCATCCATTTTGCCTTGTTACGCTAAACGAATTGCCAGCATCATTTATAGTTATACTGCCAAAATCGCCTTGTACAACTTTGCCACTTTCTGCTATTGTGCCTATTTTAGCTATATCTTCTTGCGAAACTTCTTCAATATAATCATAATAAGATATACTTATAAACTGAAAGCCTGCTAAGCTCCAAGGCTCTACTGCCTTTACTCTAAATGCCTCGTTATTGATTGACTCATGAGTAAACTTAGTGACATTTTGGTCATCGGTTGTACGGGTTGGCTTATCAGATAATTTTATTGTAAAGGAGTCTTGACCGTTAGAATTAATAACTTTAAGTACAGTTACCCCATAATTTAAGGAGCTTAAATACTCTTTTTTGATTATTATACTGTCTGTTGCTATGGAGTAATCTGCTGCGTTTAATTCGTTACCGTCATTGTCCGTTACTATTGTATCCTGCTCCAATCCAAATAAGCTGCAATCAACCGTTAAGTCCTCTGATATGGCGGCTTTTTCAAGTATATTTATTTTGCTAGCTGGGTCAATTTCCGGTGCGGTTGCTTCTTTAACCGTTATTGCAATCATATTTTGTTCGTTTATCTGCACAAAGTAAGTGCCAAAGCTCAAAGTATCCACAAAACTTGCAAAAATAGTCAGTACATTATCTATATAAGTAAAATGCTCAATTTCGGTAAAAGTCACATCTGCAATGGAAAAGCTAGAAGCATCTACTATATTGTTATATGGGGTTACAGTAACAGTTAAGTCCTCATTAGATACGGTCTTTATAAAGCTAAACTCATCTATATCCACTTCGATAGGTCTGGTATCTTTTACCTCTATTGTAAATGTTGCAGAGCCCGCTTCAGTAAATAATGTAAAGGTATGCACGGCCACGCTCAAGCCTCTTAAATAGTCCGCTTTAACCGAAAAGTATCTTGGGTTATTATTGGTTTTAAGGATATAATTTTCTGCACCGATACTTTGGTTATCCAGCTCTATATCCAGCATTTCATAATATAATGAGCTATCTTCCTCTCCAAAAGTGTCAACAGTCATTACCACATCCTCAAATGTATCTTTTTTATCCACTACCTTTGCACCGTCGGCATCATATATTTTGGGATTGACAACCTTGTAGCAAAGAGTAATTGGCTTTTGCGCAAATGCTCCGTATTGGTCTTGGGCAACAAATAATATTACTACATCACCCACAAAGTTACCTTGAGGGTCAAAAGAAAAAGTGCCATCCTCATTGTCTACCAAATTACCTTGTCCGCTTACTTTAGAATAAGAATAACTTAGCGTGCCTAGCTGATTTGTAACAAGATTAGCAAAACTTTCGTCTTCTATTACTTCTCCGGGGACTTTAATAAAGTCATCTTTGTCAGCTATCACAGGTACATCATTGTAAATAATATCAAAAGTAGTTTGTCCGCAAACAGAAGCAAAGGTAAATGTATGGATACCTATAGAAAGAGTCTCTATATATGTACCGTATACGGTCAACACATTGTCAGATAAGGAGTATGCGACTTCGGTAAGTGCTACATTTAATAAGTATAATCCTTCAAAATCCGCTCCTTTAAGGTCGACGGTGTAGGCTTTGTTTTGGATAGTGCCTTCGTTTACAATATTGTTTTCGCTTGTTAGGGTAACTTTGGGATTGTCCACAACTTGAATTGTAAACTCCGTTTGTCCTGCAGTTGTGCGCAATATAAAAGTATGCACCCCTAACCCTAAATCTAACAAGTACTCCTTGTAGATTGTAACTTCGGATTGTATTTCGTTAAAGGTATAGTCTGCTGCTGCTATCAAGTTGCCTGTAAGCTCTGTAAAATTGACAGGAAAGTCATCCTCGTCGGCATACTTATCAACGCTAAATACAAGATTGTCCGTAGAGGCTTTGCTAAAAACTTGATTTTGAACCAGAGGATTGACTGTTTTATATGTTAATAATATATTTTTAGAAACTACAATGCCATAGCTGTCCTGTACGGTAAATATTATAACAACAATACGAGCGTTGATATCTGCAGGGGTGTAGCTAAATGTACCGTCGCCATTGTCTTGCAAAGAGCCAAACTCTGAATCAAGAGTATAGGAAAAGCTAAGCTGCCCAACTATATTTGTTACAAGGTAGGTAAAATCTTCGTTTTGGATAGCCTCGCCGGGCAGTTTTATAAAGTCATCCTTATCTGCAATTGCCGGCATATCATTAAAGATAATTGTAAAGTTGACATTGCCAATGCCGCTCTTTAAAGTAAATGTGTTTTGCCCATATTCTAAGGTGCTGAGAAAATCTTTATCTATGCTTAGCTCATTATCTGCAAAGGTGTATTCTTCTTGTGATAACTGATACTCTTGCAAGTAAATCCCTTCCAGTTCAGAGCCTTTTAGATTGACCAGGTATAAAATATCCTCCATTGCATCCTCATTTGCAACATTGCTAGCGCTTATAAGCTCTATTTCAGGCGAATCCTCTACAATAACCTCAAAAGACACAGCGCCGGCAGTAGTAAATACGGTAAAAGTAAAGCTACCTATATCCAGCTGCATTAAAAAGCTATGCTTTAAGGTAATGGTGCTATCGCTATCATTTAGTATATAATCATCGCCTCCAATATCATTGCCTTCAATTAAGGTAAAATAAACTTCAAAATCTGGCTCATTGCCCAGCTTATTTACATAAAATGTTAGGTCCTCATTATTTTTTTCATAATATTTGGTATCTATGGCGGAAGGATTAACGCTCTTGTATACAAGCGTAATATCTTTGGTAGCTGTTGCACCATAGCTGTCTGTTACTGTAAAGGTGATGACAGCCTCACCCGCATTTACAGTATTTGGGGTATAGCTAAACTTGCCATTCTTATGGTCAACTAAAATGCCCTCTCCGCTTTTTAAGCTATATTTATAAATTAGCGTGCCAAGACTGTCTATAACTAAATTGGAAAAGCTATTGTTGGCTACACTTTCGCCGGGCAGTTTGATAAAGTCCTCTTTGTCAGCTATAACAGGTACATCATTGGTAACAAATACAGCACTTTCGCTCCCTGCCGCTGTAGTTACTTTTACTGTATTGTCCACAGCAACGCTAAGGTCTTGCAAAGCTAGATGGGATATCCTAAGAGCTCCGTCTGCAATTGTGTACTCGCTTGAGCTAATTGCCCTCTCATTAATTGCTATCTCTATAATATCCTGCTCAAAAAGCTCCACTTCGGCAATTAGATACTCGTCAAAAGCTAAAGTAAATACATCTGCTCCCTCGCTAAATTGTATAGTAGGCTTTTGCAATTGCGGCTCGCTTTGCCTATTGATTTCAATGGTAAACTTTACGCTGGCCTTCTCGGTTACAAAAGAAAACTCGTAGCTACCATTAGCTAATTGATTCAAAAAGCTGCTCTTTATTGTAAGTACATTATCCTCAAAAGTGTAATCATTGTCTGTAATGCCATTCCCGCTTACCTCTTTGAAGATATTGCCTTTTAAATCAATGTCGATTGCAAGGTCTTGGGTTATTTCTCCCAATCCTTCTAGTGCAATATTCGGTTCTTGAATAACAGGAATTGTTGCGTTACATCCTATAGCAACAAAAACCACCAGCACTAGACATAAAACAAGAATTAAGTATTTTTTCATAAGGCATCTCCTTTTTTAATAATTTAAATTAATACCTGACTGGCTGTAATCATAATCAGGTACTGATTTATAATAAGTTACTATTTGGGAAACAAATATAGTATCATAGCTATCTTTGCCATTGTCCACTATCTCAAAATATAAGCTCTTGCCAAAATAAGGGGAAAGGTCTACATAATACTTGACCATCTCAACTCCGTTATGATTGGTATTGGCTATCCTATATAGTTCTCTGTTTGTCCCTTTTTCTTTTATAGAAATAAATGTATCTTTGTCATATCTTTGGCCTTGAGCCGCTCCTATCTTAAAGCTAATAATACCGCAACCGTCTACCCTAAAAAGAGCAGACCTAATAAGCCCTCGGGATAAGTCGCCGCTACCGTTGCTTTTCAAAATATTACCCTCAACAACAAAGGTATCTTCTGTGGCATATTGCTCTTGCCATCCGCTCCCTTGTGACACTGTCCAATTGCTGAGTCCGTCGGAAAAGTCGCCATTGGGTAACTGATTGGTGGGATATAGGATACTAAACTTAGGTTTAATATCAATAGCTTTTGTGCCTTGAGGAGTAATCTCATAATATGTTTGGAAGCTGTCTGCAGTAATATAATCGCCTTTTCTGCCGCCAAAATCGCAAACTTCTATATATAGAGTTTCTCCTATATGGCTAGTTAAGTCGGCCTTATATTGGATAAGCGTAGGCTGAGAGGATACTTCTTGGGCGGAGTATCTGGCTACTTCAATATCTGTAAGAGCGTTTCTAATAGATATATAACAAAGGTCGGCATTTGCGGCTGCTCCCAGTTTGTAAGTTATATATCCTGAGCCTGACAGCTCGAAAGTGCTTGAGCGCATAATCCCCATCCTTTCTGTCCAAAGCTCTATGCTGTCATCTTCGCATATCCCGTAAACATATCTGCCATCGCCTTCATAAGGGACTAGATTTTCAGAGTATGTATCGTTGATTTGCACTCCTTTGTCTATAAAGCTCTTTAAGTTTTCCTCACCTTTGAATATTGTTGTAGATTGCCATCCAAACAAATCCCCTGTTTCAAAGCCGCCATTTACTATTCTGTGCTTATTATTTTGGTCTTTTATTTTTATGTTAAAATCCAACAATTGGTTGGTAGTGTATAAGGTATATGTATACTCTCCGACAGCAAGATACGCTAGGTACTCTTTTTTGATTATAAAAGTATTGCCGCTAAAGATATAATCTCCCTCGGCTATATTATTGCCCTCTATAAAAGCAAACGCCTCTGCTGAGTCAACATTAAAGACAAGGTCGTTAAGTCGGAAAAAGTCAAACTCGTTATTTTCGCTTATAATTAGCTTCTCTTTTCTGCAAGCGGTAAGAGCAAGGACAAATATTAAAATAATTAACATAAAAACTAACTTTTTATTCATTTAATTCACCGTCCTCATACTCAATAAACGGGTCTTTTATAAGAGCGCAATGCGCTTCTGCATCTGATACGCCTGCAAATAAGGTAGCAGTTCCGTCCCCATTTCTGTTTATACCGCCTAAAAATACTACATCCATTAAATCCCTTCTCTTATACTCTCCTTTGCTAAAGTCTCCTCTTTCTGCAACAATCTTAAGGTTGGTGCTTTTTCTGTTTTCAGGATTAAAACAAAATACCATACCATAGTAGTGCCTTATATCCCCCTTAGACATAGTTGCAATATGCCCTACAATGCCCAAAAGATTGTTTTTTAACAAATGCACCTGATTGACTCCGCCCCAACACTCCTTATCAAAATGTCCGCTCAAAATTGCAGCATTTTGCATAACAGCTGTGCTAATCTCCTCAATGGACGCGATAGCTGTATACCCAATTCGCCCTTTTTTTGCTTGTCCGCCTTGCGGACGGGTAAATATATGAATCTTATCAGCCTGATACAATCTTACATCTTTCATTTTCTCCGGGGCAAAAACAAGACACTCCAGCTTATCAAGGCTTCTCCCTTTATAAAAAGCGGTGCGCCAGGAATATATGCTATCATTTTTAGTAAATATCTGCGTCCCTCCTACAACCAGCTCGTTGTCAATACTGCAAACACAAGGGTCTTGCATAAACGCAAGTTTTGTATCAATTGCTTGATAAGTTGTCCGGTCAATCTTTTCAAAGAACCTTATGCAAGATAGCTCAGACTCCCTTTTTTCTACCCTGCCTGCCAAATAGGTTTTGCCCTCAAGCTCAAAGGATTGGCAAATATTGTATACATCAAATCCGTCTACTCCAATAAAATTCAGCTTGTAAGCAGAAAGGACACAATTGTTTGCCCTGTGTTCTTGAACAAGCTCGGCTATACTTATTGGCGCATTAGCATATTTTATATCCATTATCCTTTTATCCCCACTCCGGACACGCTTTCCATAAACTGTTTTTGCATAAAACTAAATATCAGCACTACGGGCATCATTGCTATTAGGCTGGCTACTGATACATAGTTCCAAGGCACTAAATATGAGCTGGACCCGCTTTTATACAAATTCTCAAAAATTGATATGCTGTTTACTATAAGCCAATCGCTTTGTTTGGTAATATATAAGGCAGGTCCGTATAAATCATTATAAGTACCTATAAAGTACAGCAATATTACTGTAATAAACACCGGTTTATTTAATGGTACAACTATCTTAAAGAATATTTGCAGCTCGCTGTACCCGTCTATCCGGGCAGCATCAATCAGCCCTTTGGGAACGCTTAAAAAAAACTGCCTAAACATAAATATTATAAAGACATCAGTAGCAAAAAAGGCGGCAATCCATAGCGGTATATATGCTACTTCCTTTAGGCCTGTGTTTACCATAAACTCATAAATGGGTATGCCTAATATTTCGCCCGGAATCATCATTGTGCTAAGGAGTAAGAAAAAGATTGCATTTTTGAAAGGAAAATCATACATTGCAAACCCATATGCTGCCAGTGAGCATGTTAAGCAAGTGCCTATTGTTTTTAAGGCAAAAACTAGCATGGTATTGAGAAACATCCTGCTTATATTGTAGTCGGGGTGCTGAATTACAAACTTTATATTTTCAAACAATGCAAATGACTTTGGAAACATAGTAGCTTGAGTAGAGGCCTCTACTAGGTCCTTGCAAGCTGTAATAAGGAGGTAGTACAGAGGCAAAAGAGCAACAATGGAAAAGAATATAAGCAAAAAGTATACAAGGTGCTTGTTTTTCTTTGCTCTTTTCTTATTTAATTTTATTATATTCTCTTTTGCCATTTCCTTTTATCCTTTTAGGTTATATCCTTTTGCACATAAAACTTTGAAGCCAAAAAGTTGAATCCCGTTAGCGCTAATATAATAAGGAAGAACAGCCACGCCATTGCTGCCGCATAGCCCAATCTAAAGGGCATATTATATGCAGTCATAAACATATAAATAGGGAATAACAATGTGGAGTTAGACGGCCAGCCTTGTCCGTTGCCCATTACAAATGCCAGCGAAAATGCCCGTAGGCCGTCAATTGTAATTAAAATTACATTAAAGAAAAGCATTGGTGAAATTAAAGGCAAGGTAATCTTAAAGAACTGTCTGACTTTGGATGCGCCCTCAATTTGCGCTACTTCGTAATAGTGCTTGGGTATGCCTTGCAGCGCTGCAAGAAAGACCAGCATCTTTACTCCAAATCCAAAAGAACTAATAATTATCATAGTAAGAAGGGCAGAGCTTGGAGATATATACCATAGGGGCATATTTGTTACACCCAGCAGAGCAAGGATTTGATTTATCATTCCTGTAAGGGGATTAAAGAGATTCTTATACACAGCTCCAACTGCAAAAGCAGGAATGATAAAGGGTAAAAAGAATATTGTCCTAAATGCCCCAATCCCTTTTACTTTTTGATTTAATAACATTGCAAGCGCTAATGAAGTAATAAGCACCATTACACCGCTGCATATAGCAAATATCAGCGATAACTTTATGGATTTATAAAAAAGGTCATCTTTTGTTAAAGCATATAAGTAATTGTCCCAGCCTACAAAGTGATGCTCCGGGTCAAAGATAGTGGTATCTGTAAAACTAAGTATCAATGTCCTAATTATTGGGTACAGGTAAAAGAGCACAAATCCAACCAAAGCTACTCCCCCAAATAACAGGAAGTACTTGTACTGTCTTTTGTAATTCCTTTTAAACTCCTTAAACCCTGATAACTTCATTATTGCATCCTTTATTTTTTATCCGTATAAGTTCTGATAATAACTGTCTACATTTTCCTTTATCCTGTTTAGCACTACCCGGACATCGTCTTCTGAGCCTCTGCCTTCATACATTAACTTATAGATTTCGGTCATAACTTTTTCTCGGCATATTTTTGAAAAGTCTTTTTCATTAGGCAATGTCCTAGCTCTTTCTATTGCATTGAAAACTACCCCAATATCTATACTCTTTTGCTCATTTTCGGGTAGGGCATTGATTATCTGTTCCATATTTTTCAGCACTCCAACCTTACCATACTTATACATTTGCTTAGCACCTTCTTCCCCTGCCCAAGTCTTTAGAAACTCAAATGCAACCTGTTTTTTCTTGCTTCTTGCGGATATGCCAAATGCATCAGCGGCTATTTCGCCCCCAACTGCGTTAGGCTTGCCTACCGGCGTGGGCAGCAACTGTATATCCCAATCCAGCCCTATGGTGTTATAGCTGTTCCAATCCCCCATATGCCCGCCAAGTATCATTGCCACATTGCCATTCAAAAAGGAAAATGCCGAAGATGCTTCAATGGCATCAGGCGCAAACTTTTCATGCTCATCCCCTAAAGATTTCTTTCTAAAAAACTCGGTTGCCGCAATTACTTGCTCGCTTGCCAGCGCACTAACTCTATTATTGGAATTGGGAAGGTAAAAAGTGCCGCCCATTTGATAGACATATACCAACCATTCGCCCCACCAATTGAGCTGTGTTTCGCAACCGAATTGTGTATACACCCTTTTGTCGCCTTTAATGGTATATTCAGACAAAATAACCCCTGCCTTTACAAAATCGTCATAATCCCAATCAGGCTTAGGATATACGCTTTGCGAAGTGTCCAAATTAAATGCTTCTCTTAGCTCTTGCTCTTTTTCGTCAAATAATTTCTTATTATAATAAAGCAGAGAGGTATTAAGAGAAGTTGGCAAAGCATATATTTTTCCGTCAATTGTTAAGGCATCCATAATAGAGTCCAAATAAATATCTGTGCTCACTTGTTCATCCGCTTCTATATATGAGGTAAGGTCAACAAGACTCCCTTTCATTGAACTGACAACAACGCTGCTGGTCTTAATGATATCGGGCTCATCTGCAGTACCTACTAACTTACTTATATCCTCTCCATATGTAGCGGCTACTTCAATGCCCGTCTTTTCAGTAAAGTAGCTAAAAAGCTCATCATATCTGCCTCTATCCTCTATATCTAAAGCAATCTTTAAAGTATTGCTATCATTTTTATTACAGGCACTTAGCGCAGCCATAATAAGAAATATGCCGATAATTACCAATGCAATGCTAAAGATTTTCTTCATTATACTTCCTCCAAATTCTCCCACAGCTGCTTCCAGCTAAGTTGAGCATAAGCTATGCTGTCGTCGCAAACTCCATAATAAATATTTAAGAAGTCCTTATCAGCTATTAGGCCGCAAGTAAAGACCACATTTTTAAAGAAACCTTGCTTTTCATATGCTTCGGTAGGCTCTAGTAAAGGCCGCTTGCTTTTCATAATTATCTTATTAGGGTCATCTTTATTAAGCACCATAGCAGTTAAATGATATCTGCTATCATGGTCAGCGCTATGATAAATCACCAGCCACCCTCTTTTGGTCAGCACTGGCACAGCACCTGCGCCAACCCTGCTGCTGTCAGTATAATTTACTCTTGCCTTTAGCATAATTTTATGATTGCCCCAATCAATAAGATTGCTACTTTCTGCTGTCCATATATCCAGCTTGCCGAATTGCGATATATTCGGTCTGTGCAGCGCAAAATACTTGCCATTTATCTTTTTCGGAAATATCACGCAATCCTTATTGTCAGAATGAAATATATTGCCCAGTCTTTCAAACTTGATAAAGTCATTAGTTTTGATAAGAGCCACATTCATTCCGCAACTGCTGACTGCTGTATATGTAATATAGTAAGTACTGTCAATCTTAGTAATTCGTGGGTCCTCAATGCCATACTCCTCATAAATATTGTTAGGCATAATATACTCATTGTTAAAAGTAAAATTGATACCGTCCGCACTTCTTAATATCCTAAAATGAGACATAGAAGTTAGATAATTCTTTTTATGATTCCTTATTACCCTTACATCCGTATAGTCATACTCTTTGCTTTTAGGCACCTCAATTACCATTAGCCCTTTATTTTCTTTATAGGAAGGCACTAAGTAATGCGTATTTTCTTTTTTTTGTTTTACTTTTTCGGCCACTCTTGCAATCATAATCAGTTCATCCCCGTATTTTATTACCGACGGATTGAATATCCCTATAACCTCCAGGTCTTTGCAAGAAGGCTTTATATCCTTGTAATCAATAAGCAGTCTTTTATTCATAGCTTTCCCTTTAGTCTTTTATATATATTTTTAATGAGTTAATTTTTAGTTGCGCATCAGCAAATTGAGCCCCAATATCGCTTCCGTTAACTACAAGATATATGCGGAAATTATCGTATGCGGGCTTGAAAGTTACTATATGTGTCCCCGAAACATTGCCCGACTCAATTTTAATAGGATTGCTGCTTATAACTGTAGTTTTATCCTCATCATAATAAAGGGCTTTAATTTCCCACATTGTCTTTACATAATCATTCATTTGATTCAAAGAGTCTATATCAACAATTATTTCGCAGTCCTTATTTTTGTCTGCAGTCAGTACATTGCTTACAATGCCGCCAAAGCAATATTTTGCTTCTGGATATTTGTTTTGCTTCATTACCAGCGCATTATTTTCCAGATAAATGCTGGCAGGACTTAATGCATGTATTACAGGGTCTTCGCTTTGTTTAGTTCTATCAGGAATTGTCCATAGGGCAGTATCGGTAAAGTCATTGCTGTTGTAGTAAGCTACTAGGGTAGTTGCCAAGCAGGTGATTTCATACTTTTTAATATCCCCGTTTTCCCATACTATAATGGCGCATTCCTTATATAAGGGGATTCTTTCCCATTGTGTAGTATACAAAGCATATGCAGCTTGTAAAAAGAGGGGGCTGCTGCCCTGCTCTTTATAGAGCTTGCCATTGATACTTCTGTATATTGTTGCAGAGCCGCTGCCCGCTAAAGTAAATGGTGCATAAGCTGTATTATCAGCTCTCCCTGCCTCTGCCTCATTGATATGGCTACTGTTGGTACTGTCAAAATAATTTTCTATTGTAAGTTTATTTGCATTTATCCTTATATCTAATGCTTGTGTTTTACTCATAGAAATCGTTTGCCTCATTGCTTGCTCCTGCGCCCACGAGGTGTTATATAAATCATTAAAGATAGCTATATCGGCAGAGCTTCCTTGATAACTTAAAGAGTTCAGCTTGTCTAAAAGAGCGGCTTTGTTTTCGAATCCGCTTAAAACATTTACTAAAACAGACTTACTTTTGCTTCTGTCAAGTGCTGAAGTGGCAATTATATAAGTAGTGCCAACTCCAACAAAGCTAACTTTGCCCGTTTGGTCTATTGAAGCAATGCGCTCATCCATACTAGACCATTTAACACTTTTATCCAGTACAGAACTTGGCAATATTTCAGCAGAAAGAGTTAAGCTGCTTGCACCTTTTAAAAACTCCAACTTGCCTTCGCTAATACTTTCCGATAAAATATTTACCTTAGTGACTGCAGGTTGATTGTTAAATATAGATACGCTTTTAAGGACCAGCTCCGCAGTTTGCTTTTCTCCGTCAGGACCTTTTGCCAAGATATGAAAAGCACAATTCTTTTTTTGTCCGTCATACTTCCAGCCCGTGGCATATCCGGGGTCGGGTTGAGTGTTTCGTGCTCTATATATATCCGAAAGCATAGAATCAACTACATTTACACTTATAAGCCCTGTTTCGCCTGTATCGGACAGCACATAGTAATATTCAATTTCATTTTCTACTGATAACTTTACTATATAACTAGAATAACAGCTTACCACTTCCATTTGAAAAATTATTGCCTTTGAAAAGTCCAAAGTAAGACTGGGCAGTTGTATCCCTCCATAGTTGTCAAGGCTGGCATCGGTATTCCATATAGCAACTGTATTGCTTTCTTCATTGTAGTTGGCAGTACCGGACGGCGTTCCGCTACCAAAGCTCTTAATATCGCTGGCTGTATACTTTACACTTTCACCGTCCCAACCTATGGTATGAGTGCCATTGTTATTGCCTGACCCATTGCCATTGTTGTCATCGTCATTACCATTTCCGTTACAAGCGGCTAAAACACTTATAAGCAAAGCTAACACAAGCACTAAAACAACTAAATTGATTTTCTTTTTCATTATATTACCTCGCTACAACTCTTTTACTGCAATAATCAACAAGCCCATTTTCAGTTTTTATTACAATCTTCATTGTGTAATCTGTATCCGGCAGCATAGCCTTATCGTAACTATACTGCTCTAAAGGCTCTCCGTTGTAAACCTCTATTTCATTAAACAATATCTTCATATTAATTGCTTTGTCGTTTTTGGGCGCAGCAATTTCCAGCTTTATTACGCTTTCTGAAGTCAATTCCGCCCTGGAGCCCAAATTGCATATATTAACTGCAACCTGATACTCTGCTATATCGATATTGTTGACCGTTATCTTATTGTTTTCTTTGGTATAAACGCTATTTGCAGGCAGCACAACAATAACTCGGGAAGATTGGGCAGGTATGGATATATTGCAAGTGCCGCTTACATTTTTGGCAATAACTCTTTTTGTTACAGAATCAAATAAATCATAATGGCTATTGCCCCCGTTAAACTTAATTACCTTATCCTTGTCATAAGGGTTGTAATATAAGTAGTTTTGATAATCATTTACTCCAAAGCTATCGGTATTGTTTAGGTCAATTTGCAAGATGCCTTTGATATCTGTCAAGGCAACTATACCGCCTAGAGCACCTGCAAATGCCGCACTGTACAAGCTAAGGTCGCAAGGTTGCAAAAACTTTGCGGTAGCATCCCCCATAGCCAAGCCATTGACACCATTGTAATTGTTCCTAAAGCCCTCGTAACAAATTGCGCCTTCTTTATCAAAAGCTAAATAGTTGCTCATAGTTTGATGATTCAAGGAAATGTTATGGGGAAAAAACACTTTAGCATTGTTTACTAAGTTCAAAAGATACTTCCCTATTGCAGTTGCATATCTGGTATCGTATTTAACAAGGGGCGCAAGCACGCTTGCCAAGTGAAAGGAATTCATAGAAAATGCGTAATCCCCCGCTTGCCCTACCAAGCCGTCCACCGCATAATTGCCAAAATCCCCTTGCATTACTGCCCATCCGGGGCGAAAAGCGGAATCGCCTTCGAATACAAAATCCAAAAACTTGCCCACATCGTAGCTAGTACCGTATTTTTTGTTTAATACTGCGGCTACAAAAGGAGCATAATCGGTTAACGCCTCGTAATTTGGATTCTTTTGATAATCTTGCAGATAATCCAGCACCTTTTTTGCGCCGATAAGATATTTTTCCTCTTTGGTGATTTCATAAGCTGAATAAAACAAAAAGGCAAGTCCGCCATTAGGCGGCTCAATATGGTCGCCTACCATAGTAGGAGATTCAAGCACTACATTGTAACCTACAAATTCGTAATTGGCTTTGCCTTCTTTGATAAAATTAGGTATAGCTTGCAGCCATTGGTCTGCTCCATTAAGCACCATTTGCTTCATATAAGGTATGCTTTGATACTTATCATAAAGGCGGGCAAAAATAATTTGAGGAAAGATATCATACCAAAAACTTTGCCCTTGTGCTCCGGCATTATGCACCAGCTTGCAACCGGTGTCGTAACTGCTTAGTGCCATTTCTATAAAGTTGTAAGTTTCGTCCTCAAATACCTGATTGGATTTATCTATGCCGGCATAGGTGCTGCCCAAAAGCATAGACAAGTAAGTTAAGTCCTCTCTCCCTGAGCTTTGTACCCTATTGTCTCCCACATAAGCAGGCAGGCCGAAAGTACGCTTTAGATAACCTGTTGTCAACGGGTCATATCCGTCAGGTTGCCTTTCTTGATCAATCCAAAAACCTAAAGGACTCCAACTGCTTTGGTCATAGGGATTGTAGGCAGGAGTTTTGGCTTGCTGCTCAAAGGCAAAGTTAAAAACAGTAGAATCTAGAGATAAAGCCTTTTCTTTATAGTTAAAATAAGAATAATTTTTAGGTAAATCTGGAAAGCTATTAACTTTATTTATCTGCTTTTGCACACTATAATCGGGCTCTAGCTGCGCATCAGGTATTTGATTGCAAGAGCACATTATAATTGTGGATATTATTATGATTGTTAAAAAAAGAAAACGCTTCTTCATAATGCCTCCTATTAAATCTTAGCACATCATTATTTTATTTTCAATACCTAAAAGGTAACATTTATTGTCAAAATAGATTAATAAAAATTAATCTTTAAGTTAAAATACTCTTTTTTTCTATTGACTTATTAATTAACCTATTGTATCCTAGCTATAAGGAGAAAAAAGGTGTCAAAAACTACATTAGAATCCATTGCTAAAGTCTTTGATGTCAGTGCTGTGGCGGTTTGGAAAGCATTGAATAATAAAAAAGGCGTTAGCGAACAAATGAGAGAAAAAATCAAAACTTATGCAAAATCTGTAGGGTACATTAATTCTAAATCTATAATTAATGCAAAAAATAAAAAGTTCCTATTTTTAATAAATAAGGACTTTTTTCTTACTCCATCCGAACAATATTACTCCACCATCTTTTATTCTTTAAGTTATGAATGCAACAAATCTGGCAGTCTCTTGCAAATGGTTTTTATTGAAACGGAAAATACTTTGGATAAAATAAATAGGTCTATCCGCTCTTTTAGGCCTGATGGTATCTTTATAGCAGGCGAAATCAGTCAAAATATAAGCAATTACTTAATGGAGCAAGATATATGTATTGTGCATATAGATTACTTTTCTCCTTATCAAAAATTCAATGCGGTATATGTTAACAACTATGTTATGTCATATTGTTTAACTAAATACCTTACCTCAAAAGGGCATAAAAAAATAGGTTTTGTGGGGAATATTGATAAGACCTCAGCCATAGCGGACAGGTTTTTCGGATACTTGAAGGCATTAAATGAAGAGGGGCTGGAATTTAGCTACAAATGGCATATTAAAAACAACTTAGTAAACAATGACGATATAACCAATTTGTATTTTCCGGAAGCTCTTTCCGCTTATGTATGCCATTGCGATGCCGCCGCCCAAAGGATGTATACAGCTCTTGCCCTAAAGGGATTGAGAGTGCCTGAGGATGTTTCTATAATAAGTTTTGACAATACCCCGCTTTGCGAAAGCATTATTCCTAATTTAACTTCCGCAGGACCGCAAAAAGATTACTATGCTAAAAAGGCATTTAATACTATGATAGACAGCTTGAATAACAAAAACAAACTCTTTCAAGTTGTAATAAAAACAAAATTGGCAGAAAGGGATTCCGTGCGTGATTTAACAAGCAATAGCTAAAGCTAGGCTATTACGCTACTGATATATTGTTCCGCCAATTTGAAAGTAGCTTTATTTTGAGCAGTATCTTTGCAGGAAGACACATATACCTTAATTAAAGGCTCTGTTCCGCTGGGTCTTATTACAATTTTGGAACCCTTTTCAAAGTTTAGCTCAAAAACATCTGACTTTGGAAGCAAATATTGTTTTTGAATTAAGTAATCTACAAAAGAAACTAAAGCCTCATCCCCTAGCCCGGAGGGCATATTATTCCTTATCTTTAACATAATATCTTGCATTTTTTTATAACCTTGAGCTCCCTCAAAGCTAAAAGAATACAATTTATGCTCAAAGTATCCATACTTGCTATAAAGTTCGTTCAACCTATCCAAAAGCGTCTTTCCATTAGCTTGTAAAGTAGATACCATCTCAGCAATTAGCAAACATGACACTACCGCATCTTTATCCCTTACATAATCCCCAATAAGATAGCCATAGCTTTCTTCATATCCTAGCACAAAGTCTTGTGAGCGTCCTTTTTTTTCCAAAATAGTTATTTGTTCACCAATATACTTAAAGCCGGTTAAAGCATTGATTACTTGAGCGCCAAAACTTTCGGCTATCAGCCGCCCCAAATCAGAAGTTACAATGGTCTTTATTACAATAGGGTTGGCAACAAGGGTGCCCTTTTTCTTTTTTTCAGAAAAAATATAATCGGCAAGCAATGCGCCAACTTCATTGCCGGTAAGCCTAAAATATTTGCCTTTATGCAATACTGCTACTCCTACCCTATCGCAATCAGGGTCGGTTACAAGCAAAAGCTCGCTGTTGTTTTCTTGCGCATATTTTAGCCCTAGCGCCAATGCTTCTTGCTTTTCAGGATTGGGGAGTTTGCAAGTCGGAAAATCCCCGTCGGGTAATCGCTGCTCCTCTACTGTATTTACTGCCCGCACACCTGCCAGCCTTAATACTTTGGGCACAATCGGATATCCCGTTCCGTGTAAAGGTGAAAAAGTCACATTAAGTGAATTTATTTGATTGATTTGCTGTTTTAGCACATTTTTAATATACTCATCTTCTACGCTGTCAGAAACATATTCAATGCTGTTTTCTGCTAATAATACTGTAAAATCTAATGTTGTTATCCCAAATTCATCCACATTTTTTATATATCCTGCAAGTTGAGATGCCATTGCGTCGGTGCATTGGCAACCGTCGCTATTGTACACTTTATAGCCATTGTAGCCGGCGGGATTATGGCTAGCAGTAATCATAATGCCAATATCTGCCCTTGTATGCCTTACAGTAAAAGAAAGAAAAGGAGTTGGCATCAATTGCTTTGTTATATAGACTTTGTATCCGCAGGAAGCAAAAACTTCGGCGGCAATCCTAGAAAAAAGAATGGAATTGTTGCGATTGTCATAACAAATAGCCACACTTTTAAGGTTACTGTCATGCATGTAGTTTGCTATCCCCTGGCTGGCCTTTCTTACAGTATAAATGTTAATGCAGTTGGTGCCCGCCCCCATTTTGCCCCTAAGCCCGCCTGTGCCAAACTCTATATATTTAAAAAAAGCATTATATATTTGCTCTTTGTCCATAGCTAGCAGCTCACCAAGCAAACCTTTATCTTTAACACATTCTTTCCATCTTAAATAATTTTGATAATACATTATATTAATGGCTTGTTAAAACAAGATGCAAGCAATCCGTGGATTATGGCAATGGGGGTAACAAAAATTAACACAAAAATGGCAGCAAGCTCATAGCCTAAACTGCTTCGTGGATCAGGCTTTTTTCGCCTAATACGGTTACCAAGTGAGCCAAAAGGGATACCCAAAGTATTGCCAAGGGTAATCATGCGAATAATGCCAAGTATGCCCCTTGCCGCAACTTCGCCATAAGTTTCTACTAAGGTATCCCATGCTTTTTCGGATGGGCAAGCACGTGAATCAGCGTAATGTTGAGCAAATAAAATAGCAGCCGCTTCTTCCTCAGGGATACCAGAAGTCTCGCCTCCAAGCAAGTCGCTTATTTCCTTTTTGTCAAGCCCTGCTTCCAGCGCCATTTTGGTATGGGCATAGCTGCACATTGCGCACTGATTAACCTCTGTTACAGCAAGCATTATGCGCTCCGTAAATGTTGATGAAAGCAACTTTTGCGCTTTTACCCTGCGTATATATTTTAGAGTGCGCCCTAAATCATAAGTAATTTTGTAAACTTCAGATATGCTGTATAACTTTTTCATAATTCACCTTTTTGGTAATAAAATAATTTTCATAATAAGATTATAGCATAAAAAAATTAAAAGGTATATTGAAAAATATGAGTAATCAATTGAATTCTTAGTCTTGCTATATTCATATTGAGCTTATTGATTTTATAAATTTTTAGTATTGAAAAAGTTTTGTAAGTAATGTACAATGTCATTAATGCAATATTTTTACATTTGGAGAAAATTATGAATTACAAGCTGATATTTGAATTTAATATATTGAATTGTGAAAAAGATTATTCTATATGCGAAAATATAATCAAAAAAGCAGAAGGAAGTTTTGCCAAAGCTAAAAGTATTGAGGATATCAGTAAAGTTGTTTATGAGATTATAAAAGGCTCTCAGCCTGATGACCTTGAAAAAGTTGTTGAAAAAATATATTATCTTCCTACTGATAAGCATAATTTTATTCAAATTATATGCAATAAGAGAACAGGCAAAAAAACAAGTAAAGAACCCCCTATTTATCAAATATATCCTCAAATAGCCGCTTCGGATACAATTGCATTTAGTATCAATGAACAATTCTTAAACCTAACTTGCCATTACCATTTCTTCATCAACCAGAAAGATAATAGCAAGTTAGATTCAGAATATCCTCAAATGTCGCTGCTTAATTTGCAGAATTATCTACTACTTAAATTTAAGTATCCCAATTGTTCTATTGCTGTGGCAAATAAAGACGATAGTCACTATTATAGGCTTGCCCATTATTTCAAATTGCTGTGTTGGAGAGATATAATGTTAAATTGGACTGATATAGTAGCACAGCATAAGCAACTGAATTTTTTGGATCAACTAGATAACAATCCATTAACTTCTAAAGAGAATAAATCAGCAAACGAAAAAGAAGATATACTTTTTAAACTCTTAAATTCCTCAGATTTCTACAATACTACATATGCAAAAAATGCTAAAAAATCAAATGATTATTCGAAACTTCCCAGTAAATCTTTTAAAGATTCGACGGAAAAGGTATTTCCTGCTTTAATCATCAATAAAACAATACATATGGCGTTAGACGAGCTAATAGATAAGGATTTTATCGAACTTATACAATCTTTTGTAGAACAAGAAAAATCAGCAGGAGATTATCTTCTTAAACTTATTAAAGGAAAAGCGGGCGAGCAATTAGGCACTACTCCGGAGGAAAGAGAAAGGCAATGCTTGCGAGCTTTTGTTGCTAACATTATAGGCAATCATTTAGGCGGAAAAATTGACCTTTTTATGTTGGAAACTAATAAAATGACTTTGTCTTCGGCTTTATTTTTATCTATGCGGTATTCTAAAGAAAAGGAAATTAAAGATACAGCATTTGCAATAGAAGAAGCCACTGGTTATGGTGCGGCAATAAGACAACTTACCGAAAATATAATTTACCATTCAACATATAAAACGGGCATTTTATTAATAAGGCATTGCGATAGTGCCATGCATTATGTTATGGACTTGCAAACACGCTTTATGGGCTTTCCGGGATTAAACGAGAAGGATAAAGATTATTTAGAAATAAGGATAGCTGATTTGTCTGATAAAGGCATCCTCGATACTTTTAAGGAAGATCATAAAGAGGATACTGATTATAATCAATTGATAAATAGACCTGAGCTGGATGTTTTTTTTGATAGAAATGGACCTATTTGGAAAAGTTTTGACTCTATTGTTAAGGATGGGAAAAAAAGTAATAGAACAAAACACAGAGGTCTATATGATTTTTATAAAATAGTTAATTGGAACAACGGAGCCTTTAAGGTTGACAGCATATTTGAGAAAAAAGTATATAAGCAATTTTGCTCCTGGGGTGAATCAGAAAATAAGGAATATCCTATAGGCGGAACTATTTATTCTATTTTATTACCTTTAGAAGAAAAAAAAGCAACGGAAACTTTTGAAATAATGAATATAAGGGAGGATAATTGGCATTTCGATAATAAATTATATAAGCTTATTCCAATTAAATTAGAAAAAGCACACCTTGCTAACATAGCAGATGGCACTCAAACTTCTAAAGATAAAGCAGTATCCGAGATTTATGATTATATCGACTTTAAGATTACCTCTTCATTGGTTGATATTAAAGATAAAAAACCTATTTTTTTGCTAGATGTAACAGTATTAAGGAATGCAATTCAAATAGACGCAACTTTAAAAGCTTTAGAAAGTATTCTATGCTACAATGCTACTCAAAGCGTGAACTTTGCAGTCATTTTAGATAACATAAATCAAATTCAGCATATAATAAGAGAATTATGCGCACACGTCTCTGTCACAGAAAAAATGCGCAAAACGCAAGTTGTCCTAGACCAATCCCAAATATATCTATCTAATAAAAATGGTGTTATACAAGTTTTGTGGCATGGACAAACCTTAAAAGAAGTCATAGCAAGAGATAATACCAGAGCGTTGCAAAGAGGCACCACCCCTGTGATAGCCGAGCTTAGCAAGGCGGAAAAAACAAATGATACGATAGACTGGGAAAAATTGCATCCTGATATAGATATTCCATTTGCGCATATTGTAAAGTCAGGAGGAGAAACTCTTTTTCAATTGTCAGTCAAGCATCTGTTAGAGCAAAATATTCAGCAGGAAAAGAAGCATGGGTACAAGATAGAAGATATACATATGAGGTTAGGCTCTAAAATACATATACACGATTTTTATCAAGCTGAAGTAATATTTCAAAATAATTACTATACTAAGGGTTTTGCTTTAACATTGGCCAGAAGAATAAAAGATGAACTGCAAATAATAGCTAACAAAGATGCAAGTCGGGTTTTGTTAGTAGGATATGAGCGTTATTCCGAACTTATGCTTTACCAATTAACTGATTTATTAAATAGAAATAATAAAGAAAACTTGGATTTTCAATATACTATTTTCGAATCGAGTAACAACCTTTTTAGTCCATCATTAACTAAATTAATTGATAATAAAGCAGAAAAAATCATCATTATTCAGATAGTTCCTATTAATTCAACCCTAACTACTTTTTCTAAAATGTATTATGCTCTTAAAAAACAATTGAATCTCATAGACCACTCACCAGAAGACAACTTACTGCTTAATTTAGGATTACTGCTTATTAAAGATAAAGATATAAACAGGTTGCCAAACGGCAAAAACTATATACTTGAAAATAAAAGCCCTAATTATTCCAAGGCTTATCCTATTGAAGGTGACCAAAGAAAAAGGGCTAAAGATAAAGATAAGCTAGTTCAAAGATATTGGAAAGAGCTGGATCCGGATAAAAAAACGATAACGACTGCATTCCCTATAGGGGACAATAATGTTGTCGAGTATTTTATTGCCGTAGATACTGTATGGGAAGACCCGCTTGAATGTACTAAATGTTATCCCAGTAATTATAAAAAAGAAGAGCCCTTATTTGAAACCAATAAAGCATCAGTCATTCCATCAGTACAATTTGGCGTCCAAGAAAATCAATCTGAGAAATCAAAATATAAAGCTTTACCCGCAGAAACAGCTGCATTTTATGAGAATTACCTCAAAGGGAATATAATGTACGGGCATACCTGCCGCAACAGCAATCATTTTCAATATTATTTGAAAACCGAAGACATTTTTACCAGTATTAAAAAAGATCAAAACAAGATCAGCAATTGGCTGGAAAGAATTAAGAAAGTCCGCAGCCCCATATCGTCAAATGTGTGTAACATAATCGTATCCCCCATGCATTATACCAATGCTGGATTTTTACATGAAGTCAATTACTGGTATTTTGATGAAGCGGCATTGATTCTACATAGTGAAATCGAAAAAGAATTCCGCGATAATTTTCAATCCAAATATAAATACATTACTTTATTGATGGAAAGGGCTAAAGCTATATTAAAAAATAGCAGTATTAAAAAGAAATTTATTTTTAATTTCTATTTTGTAGATGATACAATAGTAAGCGGGGCTCGATATTCTCGTGCAAAAAGCCTTATCAAATCACTCTTGCCTGTAAATGGTGAAGCTGATAATCTGGAATGCAATGTTTTCAAAGGTGTTTTTTTATTGGTAAATAGATGCTCCAATTCTACCAAGCTAAAGTATGTTGAAAGTAAGGAAGATTTTCACAGCTTTATAGAGCTTTATATTCCCTCCCTTCGCACTCATGATGATGCATGCATATTGTGTAATATCCGTAAAGAGTCTTTAGATTTCTACAGGAAATCCGCTACTAATCAAATGGCCGATTATTGGGAAAAACGGACTTATAAGCATACTGTCAAATCGATGGACGAGCATGAAAAAGAAGTGGATAAAAAAATAGAGAAAAAAAGAACAGAACTACGAATTGATCCAAATGAATTACGAAAAGATTTAATGGAGAAAGAGTATAGAAGGCTATATTGCTCAGCTGTTGCCCATTATAATCTAAATCAATGCAACAATGACGAGTATGCAAGAAGTATTATAGCCGGCATGATTGAAGCTAAACTTAAAGAAGGTTCGGAAAGCCCAATCGAGTGGTTTATATCTTATATAAAGATTCTATCCAGGCCTTTTCCCTCCTTTAGAAAAAGTACAAGAAAGGCCGTCCTAAACTTGATGATTAATGCCCTATCCCAACTGATAAATAAAGACGATAGCAACGGCATAACCCCAGCCATTAATGAGTTTTTAGCCGAAGTAAATAAAATAAGCAATATTGCCTCAGAGAAAAGAGCTAAAAAGGTTATGCTGGACAACCTTATCAATAGGCTGACGGCGATGGGTAGTAATTTTATTTTAAGAAAAGGTATCTTCGAAAAAATAAAGAAATCCTATGAAGCCGTTTATGATTTTAATAATATAGACGATACAAATAAATTCAACAGCCATATTCTAAAAAATATCAAAAAGCTTGTAGAGATTTTTGGAGATGACACCAAAGCTCTAAGACTGGAAAATGAATTTAACATTCATGAGCCCAATGGAGAAATACCTACTTTATTCAATGGAAAATTAGGGCTTGATATCTTTATGGAAAATAACAGGATTTTCCGCGATGGTATAAACGAGTTGCTAGAAAAAGAAGAAATACTCGAAAAATTAAATAATTTATCAGAAAACGAAGAATCAGAACTTGAGGAAGAATTAAAAGAAATTTTTTCTGATAACCCGCCATATTATCTGGCCAATTTTGCGCAGTTGATTAACGAGAATATTACGCAAGCAGCAAATAAAAAAATTGAATTTCTAAAGCATTTTTTACGCTTTTCTAATCAATTACAACCTCAAAACGGTAAAAATAATTGCGATATCAAAGAAGATTATAAAAAATTGTTGGGCGATCTTGCCTACGCACTTGAACCAGAATCTATTATTCTATTGACAAATAAAAACGACCTAAGTAAAAATAGCGGTGATAGTATAAAGTTCCAGCCTGTTGTCAAATTAGTTGAGCAAGGCACTCAATATGTTAATATAAAATCTGAATTCATCTTGGATTATGACAAGCAGATGAATATAAAAATATGGGCCGCTATTTTAAAAGGAACCTATTATTTCAACTTATTAGATAACAAAATAGAGGCTTATATTTTATTTGATAACAATTACTCAAATAGCGATCGTGGCGATAAACAAAAGATACACAATATAGTTTTGAAGCTTGTCTATAAAAATAATGTGGACCAAAACACTAAAGAGGATATAAATAATTTCTTCCGTCTGCCTCGGCACATATCGTTCGGGATAAAGGCATTACTGTCGCAGAGATATAATTTTGTAAAGAAAATAGAAGAGGATTTTAATAATAACCTTATGCAGGATTTTACTGAACAAGAAGAACACCTTGCTTTGATTCAAGGCATAAAGAATGTAGAGCATTCAAGTGAGAATAAAGAGTGGTCATACTGGATTGCCTTTAAAAATTGCCAAGAAGAGATAAAAAAATATACGAAAAAGACTAAGCGTTTATTCTTTAACTATTTAAGCTTATGCTCGAATGCTATGATAAGCAAGATGTACTTCGATTTACTGAAAAATGATACAAAAGAAGAAAAAGAAAGTGCTCCTGCCTGCTTTTTGCAGCCTCTAGAAAAAGTTATTATACTGCAAGACAACATTTTGGATCTATTTAAGCTAAAAGACGGAAATCTAAGTAAAAAGCTGGATATAACTTATGGTAGCGGCAGTAATAAGCTTGAATTAAGCCAATATAATATAGTCGCAACAAGCGGGGATGAATCATACTTATGGGTGATTTCTGCTTTGATTTGGGGGCTTTTACAAAATGCCCTGCAACATGGCCCTGATGATGGGGAGGCAATTAATACAACAATTTATCAAGAGCTTTATAACGAAGAAATGGGACTGCATTATTTATGCATAAAAAGTGATAATGTTGAATGCCTTGACGGCAATAAGCTAGAAGAGGCAATGAGGCAGGTTCACTTTACAGATTGGGAAAAAATAGAAAACAAGACAAGCAAAGGGATGACTTTGCCGGTAGTATATAGTTTCTTTAGTAAATTGTTGGAAAGAGAATTAAAGGATTATGATGGTTTGGATAAGCCCCAAATACTTGAAGATGCTGTTAAAATTGACACAAAAGATAAGTCATACTTTATAATTAAATTACTTATATTGAAAAAAAAATAAAAGGAGAAAACTATGAAAATTTATTTTATTGATGACGATGCTGATACAATAGAAACCTTAATGTCTCTTGGTGATGGGCATACAAATATATTTTTTGTAAAATATTTTCCCGATGATCGTAGCGGTAAAAAAACTTATGAGCAAGGCAAAAATAACAATTTAGTTTCCTGTTGGAAAGAAAGTTTATTTACTTATATTGCTGAAGTGGTTAAGGACGCTCAATTAAAAAACATCTCTTTAGTCTTTTTTATAGATATGAATCTTGATCGCCCTAATGAAAATATCTTTATGAGAAATATCCAAGAAGGAAATAAGCCAATTAGCATCTTGACAGTCGAAGAAATAATAAATAAGGCAGATAGTGTTCAACGAATCTCCATATGCTTTTATAGTGTCAGCAAGGCCAGTAATATCCATAGAAATGGATTTAATAAATTCTTAAAAACTCTTGATAAACAATGTAAAGATAAAATACATATTGATTATGTAATGTACAAACGCCCTTCAGCGAAAGAATATTTAAATTTTTTGCTTGAAAAACATATCAAAGATAATAGTAACAATAAAGGATAAAAAGATAATGGATATTAACGATAATCATCCGATATGTACATGGGAGAATACGCTATTAAGAATTGCTTATGAAAAAGCCGTTATTTTTTCTACGGGAAAAAGCGGCATTAACAAGAAAAAATACTATCATTATACCTCTATCGAAACGCTGCAGAAAATAATAAATGATAATACATTATTGTTAACGCATTGCCAATTTTTAAACGATTCAGCAGAATTTATATCAGGAAGTGAAAAAATAATTGAGATACTTGATAAAAACGAAAAACTTCCTAAAAAGATAAAAAAATATATTAATGTTATTAAAAAGACAAATGAGTCACATCGAAATCCTCACCGCAACATAATAAATAGTGGAACTTTTACAAACAGGCTTTATCATCAGATTAATTATTGTATGCCTGAAGCTTTCTCCATAAGCTTTTGTGAAAGAGACGATTTAAGATATCAATGGCAAACTTATGCAGGCGAGTCCGGTATAAGTATAGAATTTGATTTTACAGGATATGATTTTCTAATTAAGGTAAACGAGTTTTCGGATGCAAAAAAGGAAGTAACAGAAAAAGCAGACAAAGAAAAGATATTTATAAAATTGCCTGGCTTGCGACCGCTACCAATGATTTATAAGGAGAAACGATTAGTTGCTTCTATAGCGACCCTTATTGATGAGTGGCTTGATGGACCTATGGATCAATTGTCTAATTATGAAAGTGCTTTAGCACCTATATTTTTTCTTGCTTCATTTTATAAAAATAAGGAGTTTAAAATCGAAAAGGAGCATCGTATAGCATTGCGAGAAGAAGATTTTTCTTTCTTTTTTTCTTCAAGTGAGTACAAGACCTATTATATTGATATAACCTACACATTAAGCGAAGGTGTATTAAAACCCAGAATGACGCTTTCTTGGCAGCCTATAGATGCGGATAAGGAAAATTCTAAAATAAAATCTCCTAAATCGCCTATCAAAGCAATAACAGTGGGTCCGGGAAAAAATCAAGACTTTGCCTATAAGAGCATATGTCATTTTTTAGATTATGGGCAGCATAAAATCGAAAAAATAAACAAGCTAGGCAAATATATTTATGAAGAAAATAAGAACTCGAAATACGGTGCCCGATATGTCACGCGCTGCGGCATTGAAGTTAGAAAATCTAAATCCTCTTACCTCTTCCCACGAGGAGGATAACTAATATATTTTGGCATACCCGGAGGGATTTGAACCCCCAACCTTCTGATCCGTAGTCAGATGCTCTATCCAGTTGAGCCACGGGTACTTGCGGTATTTTATTATAGTTGGATTATTGGCTTTTGTCAATTGATTAGTCGCAATTAAGAATGCCAAAGTTGATGAAAACCTGTTTCTTCCAGCAAGTGGGGCGGTGTTTGGGCATCTTGCAATAGCCAAATCTTTTCTTGGGGCAGACCGCAAACTTGCTTGCAGGTATCTTGCTCTGCTTCTGTAAGGGTAGCATAGCCTTGGGTGTGTTTTTCTTTGATTGCTTTTTGGATTAGGGTATGGCTGTAATTGTCTATCTTAAAGGTGCGCGCGATAAGCAGCAATATTATAGATGCCAAAATAGGTATAATGGAATATACTATTTTTACTCCCCACATAGTTTGTATTGTGCGTATTGCTTTTGAGGGATCAGAGGGTTTTAGACCAAATGCAGAAAGAATTAAGCCCGCTACAAAGCTGGCAATGCCCGAATTGACCTTTTTGATAAAAGTAGATAGCCCTGCCATTAGCCCTTCTCTGCGTTGACCGCTAATAGCTTCGTCTACATCGGTAATATCCGCAAATAGTGTCATTGGCACAAAACCCAGCGCACTTACCCCTATGCCTAAAAAGGATATGGACACTATAAAAACCCAAGGAGAGCCTTCTGGCGGAATAAACAAAGCTATAATGCAGGCGACCATTAGGATAGGCACACACACTTTATAGGGCATATGCTTGTTAAACTTCTTCATTAGCACCACATTAGCAGGGAAGAAGCCTATTTCTGTTGCGCCTTTTATGGTAAGCACTATGGTCATTATTGACATACCTAAAATAGGCTCTTGTTTAAGCACAATATATGTAAAAAATGCCATCCCAAGGGTAACCATATTGCCTATAAACCCAGAAGCCAACCCCATACCCAAGTTTTTGGTAAAAGAGCGATTTTGCAGTACGCTGCCATACTCGCTAAAGACTTTTTTAAGGGTGATATCCGTATTTTTTATTAGACAGGGCTCTTCCTTTACCCCTAAAAATGTAATTAGGATAGGCAGGGCAAATATTATACCAAGCACCAAGCCCATTATTGCAAAATTGCTTTTGAAAGCCGGCGATATGCTCTCTCCTCTATGCCCGCTGTAAATTACAAACTCAAAAAAGTAAGTGGAAAATACACTTGCCACTCCGGCATAAATCATTTGCATAGAAGAATAATTGGTACGTGACTCATAACTGCCGACAATGCGGGGTAGCAAGCAAGAATAAGGTATGGCAAATATGGTGTAGACAGTGCTAAAAAAGATATAAGAAAAGGTGTAATAAACTACCTTATGAACTTCGTTTTGCAGTCCAAAGGAGTACCATAGCATAAAGAAGGAGAGAAACGCAGGAATAACCGATATCAGCAGATAAGGACGGCATTTTCCCAGCTTGCTTTTGGTGCGCTCTACAATCACGCCCATAATAGGGTCGGTTACACCATCCCAAACCTTGCCTACCATAATAGCTAGCCCCGCCCAATAAGGGTCGATTTGCTCCACAACAGTAAGGTAAAGCATAAAGTAGGATGCTATTATCATAGAAACGCCGCCCGAATAGCCTTCAGCGCAGGCATAGGCGTTCATTTTCTTGAATTCTTTGGTATCAATCTTAGCCATTAACAATATATCCGCAAGTAATAAAAATATCATACCCCACCTTATGCCAATTGTCAACAGCTACCCCGCCAAAGAGTAATTGTGCAGCAAATAAGAAAGCATAATAATATTGCCTCAATAAGACAAATCAAGCTGGGCGAGTAGGTTTTTATTCGTAGAAATGCAATGTTTTAATTCGTAGAAATGCAATGTTTTACGGACCTAATGCACCAATTGGAACAACCCAAATTCCTTCTTCTGTTTTGTATGCATAATTTGTGCCTGTTAAAACCATTAGAAAAGAAGGCTCATTCATTTTATTTGTGTTAATCTTACTTTTTAGACGCAATAAGTTTTTAGTTGCTTTAGACAATTCAGCAAAGCCGAGCTTAACTTCAATAGCTCCCCATTGCCCATTGTTCAAATGTATAATAGCATCAACTTCAAGTCCGGTGTTGTCTAAATAGTGGTATACTTTTCCCCCAACAGCCTCAGCATAAACTCTTAAATCCCTAACGCATAGAGACTCGAACAAAAGTCCGCATGTTTTGATATCATGAACTAAATCTGTTGGGCTTAAACTTAAAGCAGAGGTAGCAATAGAAGGGTCTACAAAATGCCTAGTGGGAGAAATTCTAGCTGTTGCTTTGCTTCTAAAATTAGGATTCCAAGCATCTAGCTCTTCTACAACGAACAATTTTTTCAATGCCTCAATATAATCAGCAAGTGTGTCAATATTCATTATCGGATTGCTTTTATTTTTATTAATATCAGACAAAATTGCAACATTAGTAGCACTTGTCGAGATGTGTCTTGAATATGCCTTTAATAGTGCTTTTGTGCGAATACTAGACCTCTTTACTCCATCTACATCAATAATATCGTGGGTAATAAGCCCTTCATAATAATCAATTGCTTGCTGCAAGGCAATTTGCCCTTTATGGTTGGTAGCTAAAGGCCACCCGCCACGACAAATTAAATATGTTAAGTCTTTGAATGTTAATATTGAATGTGCTGTTTTGCTATAATTAGAGTTGCAAAAAAGATCTTTTAACGAAATTTCTCCACTAGAGTCCAATGATTCATATAAACTCATAGGCCTCATAAGTAAGGAAACAATTCTGCCAGTGCCAGTATGGCTTGTGGCTGACATTTTTGCAGGAACACTTGACCCAGTTAGAATAAATTGATTAAACAAACCTCTGCGGTCTACCTCTTGTCTTACCACATCCCAGATAGCTGGGGCTACTTGCCACTCATCTATCAGTCTTGGGGTGTCGCCTTTTAGCAGTTGGATAGGATTGAGTTTAGCTAGTTCGATAAGTTGTTCTTTTAATAGCGGGTCTTGCATATTGATATTGCTTTTTGCCAATTGCTTAGCAGTAGTGGTTTTTCCACACCACTTAGGACCAGTTATAAGAACGGCTCCTTTAGATTCTAATCTAAATTTTAACAAATTATCTAGAATTCTTTTTTTGTACATAGGCACCTCATATCATAAGTATAACATAAATTCGTAGAAATGCAATGTTTTTATTCGTAGAAATGTAATGTTTTAATTCGTAGAAATGCAATGTTTTAATTCGTAGAAATGCAATATTTTTATTCGTAGAAATGCAATGTTTTTATTTGTAGAAATGCAATGTTTCTAGCAACTTGTAAAAGGAAATATATATTAGCTGCAAGTTTAAGATGCCAAAAAGAGATTTTTTTTTGTGTCTAACCACCAGCAGAATAAGAAAAGATGGTTAGAATTGGTTAGAAGCGGTTAGAATAGTCAGAAGCAATTGAAAATGATAATATTTGGAACATAAATTCACAAAAATGTAATAAAAGATAATAAAAAGGTGTTCTTTAAGGCGATATATAAATTTCTTATTAGTGTGGTGCAAGTGTGATGGACCATGCAATCAATATTAGTAACTGTAAGTGAGATTTACACTTACAAAAAATGCAACTATTGCAAAAAAAGTAAATATGAAATGTAAGAAACATAAAAATAAGGGACACATTAACAAGTATCAGCTTAAAAATTACAGAAAACATCAGGTTGAAAATACCGAAAATATCAGGTTGAAAATACCGAAAACATCAGGTTAAAAATACCGAAAACATCAGGTTTGCTTGACATCGTTTTTAGGCATTGATGATTCATTCAAAAAAATAATTATTGTTAAGGACAACTTTAAGCCATGGTATGATGATAATGGCATTCTAATTTTAAGTCTAAAAGATTTTTTACTGAGCTTAGATATATTAAAATAGATAATTAAATTAATAGATATGACTTTAAGTTGAAAAAAGAGGAAGCACTAGAAGAACTGTATTGACAATCTTGTATAATAATGTTATCATTATCATATTAATCATACTTTTCATACGGAGGATTAAGATGAAAAAACCTGCAGGGAAATATGCGTGGACAGTTAAAGTTGGAGAAAAGGGACAATTTGTTATACCCAAAGAAGCAAGAGAAATATTTAATATAAATCCTGGAGATACCCTTATAGTTCTAGGTGATGTAAAACAAGGTATAGCCATCCCTCCTAAAAATACATTTACTGGTTTATTAAATAAGATTTTTGGCGGCAATTTGCTAGAGGAGGACTAGCATGAACGCCATTGTTGCAACTAATTTAAGCAAGAGATATGGAGAGGCTACTGCTGTAGACTGCTTGAACCTGGTAATACAGCAAGGAGAGTTGTTTTCATTGTTGGGGCTGAATGGGGCAGGAAAAACAACTACTATTAAAATGTTATCTTGCCTAAGCAAGCCTACAGGCGGTGACGCACTATTACTTGGTGATAGCATAAACGAAAAGCCACAATCAATAAAGAAAATAATAAACCTATCACCTCAAGAAACAGCCATCGCTCCTAACCTAACGGTTAAAGAAAATTTAGAGTTGGTGGCTGGTTTATACGGGCAAAAAAAAGAAACAGCACAAAAGAGCGCCCTTGAGATAGCCGCACGTTTTGGATTAGGTGAAATCATGGCAAAGAAGTCAAAAATTTTATCAGGGGGCATGCAAAGGCGTCTTAGCATTGCCATGGCCCTAATTTCAAATCCCCAAATTTTATTTTTAGATGAGCCAACTTTAGGGCTGGATATTCTTGCTCGTAGAGAATTATGGGCGGCAATAAGAGAATTGAAAGGAAAAATAACTATTGTATTGACTACACATTATCTAGAAGAAGCAGAGAATTTGTCAGATAGAGTGGGCATGATGGTAAAAGGAAAATTAATGGCAGTCGGAACAGTAGCTGAATTAACCATACAAACCCAAACAACTAAATTGGAAGATGCTTTTGTAGTTTTAACGGGGGGCAAAGTATGAGAACCTATTTATTTGCCAAACGCAATATAAAAGAAATTCTTCGTGAACCGCAGTTTTTCTTTTTCGGGTTAGGCTTCCCATTAATTTTATTGCTATTGCTATCAATAATAAACACAAGCATCCCAAAAGAAGCTAATAATACTTTATTTGAAATAAAAAACCTCGCACCAGGATTAGCAATGTTTGGGACAGCGTTTATGACTTTGTTTTCAGGAACACTAGTCGCAAAGGATAAAACATCATCCTTTTTAATGCGGCTGCTTGCCTCCCCAATGACAGCTACCGATTTCATCATAGGCTATACACTGCCAATGCTTGTAATGACGGCGGGACAATGTGCAATAACTTTTTTGACATCATTAATATTTGGATTGCAGTTAACAGTGTCCATTTTATTAGCAATTATAGTTACCATAATGGTATCATTCTTATTTATTGGCTTAGGCTTGCTTTGCGGAACACTATTGACAGATAAAGCTGTTGGCGGTATCTGTGGAGCTCTAGTAACAAACATTGCAGGCTGGTTTTCGGGGATTTTTATTCCCATAGATTTAATAGGAGGAACTTTCAAAACCATTACAAATATCTTACCTTTTTATCATAGTGTAGAAGCTATTAAAGCGGCTATCCAAATAGATATCGCAAGCATTTTATCCCATCTAGGAGTAGTGCTTGGTTATGCATTAGCTGTGTACACAATTGCAATCTTTACATTCAAGAGCAAAATAATAGATAATAAAAAATAGAAACTATAAAAAGATAATCCCATGTGTTTTGTGTCTCCCACCTACGCTCTTAAGGCTTGCGTGGGTCTGGATTGCTTCACTGTCGTTCGCAATGACTTTTTAGGGTCTGGATTGCTTCGCTGATTATACCCTCGCTATGCTCTCGCATATGCTCGTGGGCTTAAGCTACTGACTTGCCACTGGCAACTCAGCTTAACGCGTCGCCTGCAATGACAAGGAGCAAAGTCCTATGGGTCTGGATTGCTTCGCTGATTATACCCTCGCTATGCTCTCGCATATGCTCGTGGGCTTAAGCTACTGACTTGCCACTGGCAAGCCAGCTTAACGCGTCGCCTGCAAAGACGGAGTTGCTTTGGCACTTTGTGCCGTGCAATGACAGATTGTTTCGATGTTTGCATATTTTGCTGCTTTTCAAATTTTTTCATAACTTTAAAATAAACTTGTTCAGATACAAGGTTAACACAATCTTGCTATAAGCATTTTGATGTGCTATAATTTATTAACTTATATGGCAAAAGAGATTCATAAATTGATAAGTAGAAGGAAAAATGAGCGAACTAGAATCATTAAAAAGTGTATTTAAGGATAAGATATTCAAAATCCCCGATTATCAAAGAGGCTATGCTTGGGAAAAACAACAATTAACTGATTTTTGGGAAGATATTATAAATCTTCCCGACAGCAAATATCATTATACAGGTCTGCTTTCTTTAAAAGAAGCTACTAAAGAGGAATGGGAAAAATGGCATGAGGAAAAATGGCTCATTGAAGATAGAGGCTATAAAGCTTACTATGTTGTTGATGGGCAACAAAGATTAACCACATTTATCATTTTTATTCAATGCCTTTTTAATTTAGCTAAAAAATATTCAATTACTGATGATGAAGAAAAAACTTATTTAGGTACATTTAATTTAAAGCAAATCAAAGAAGCATATTTGGTT
>CAYSNP010000006.1:0-61777 GCA_964432485.1 uncultured Christensenellaceae bacterium
GCCCACGAGCAATTGCGGGAGCAATGCGAGGGTATAAACAAGTGCCGAAGCAATCCAGTATTTTTCCTATCGTCTTTGCGAGGCACAAAAGTGCCGAAGCAATCTAGGGCTTATGATAGCACAGCAGAATAATGATATTTTGCAACAAAGTTGCAAAGTGATATTTGCGCAGCAAATGATATTATGAGCGAGCTCATAATGAGATTTTTTGCCTATGGCAAAAAGTTAAGGTGGAATTGGTAGGGCAGGCTTACGCGGGTCTGGATTGCTTCACGATGTTCGCAATAGGCGACGCGTTAAGCTGAGTTGCCTGTGGCAAGTCAGTAGTGGGAGCCCACGAGCAATTGCGGGAGCAATGCGAGGGTATAAACAAGTGCCGAAGCAATCCAGTATTTTTCCTATCGTCTTTGCGAGGCACAAAAGTGCCGAAGCAATCTAGGGCTTATGATAGCACAGCAGAATAATGATATTTTGCAACAAAGTTGCAAAGTGATATTTGCGCAGCAAATGATATTATGAGCGAGCTCATAATGAGATTTTTTGCCTATGGCAAAAAGTTAAGGTGGAATTGGTAGGGCAGGCTTACGCGGGTCTGGATTGCTTCACGATGTTCGCAATAGGCGACGCGTTAAGCTGAGTTGCCTGTGGCAAGTCAGTAGTGGGAGCCCACGAGCAATTGCGGGAGCAATGCGAGGGTATAAACAAGTGCCGAAGCAATCTAGGGCTAAGATACACGCCATAGCGCGATGAAATACACTTGCTGAACGCAAGTGATGAAATGCATTTACTTTGTAAATGGTGAAATACATTTGCCTTGCAAATGATTAAGGTGGGGCTTTGAGGCAAGGCGTTGTAAGGTTTTTTTATTCAAGGGGCAGGGCTCTGGAGTCTGGATTGCTTCGTTACCGCTCACAAAGACGAATCTAAACATCATTGCGCGGAGCGTTAGCGACAAAGCAATCCAGGGCTTACGATAGCACTACTTAACCTTACTTACAAGTTAATATTTCAATATAATGTTGCCTTTAGGCAATACATAATGTCAATGCCTTAGCATTGATACATAATGCCACCATTAGGTGGCACATAATGCATTGCATAGCAATGTACATAATGCCGCCAAAGGCGGAACTTTGCATTGCTTACACTATTCGGCACTGTATTTTAGCTTGAATAAACTTACAAATTCTGTTATAATAGCACTAAATAAAAAGAGAGGGATAGCATGGTTACAGCTTTTATTTTAACGGGACTTATGTATATTTCACTTGTTGCGCTTATTCATTATAAGAATCTAGAAAAGGATTTGCCGATTTTGGCTTTCAAGACCTTAACAAGTTTGTTCTTTATAGCTATTGCAGCAGTTAGCGGCTCTTACGCAGGTTTTGGCACTTATGCTATCCTTATGATGCTAGGTTTTGTATTTGGTGCTATAGGTGATGTGCTTATCTTAGACAAGCAAAATACCCCTCGATTTATCTCGGCAATAAGCTCTTTTTTAATAGGTCATATCTTTTTTGCGGCCGCATTTTGCTTTCTTTTTGGCTTCCATTGGCTAGATATAATTTTGGTGGCAGCTATCCTTGCCATAGCGGTATATGTTTATAAAATACAGAAGTTTAACTTAGGCAAGTATTTAATCCCCGTAGCCGGTTATGCTTTGGTGATTACCGTTATGCTTGTTAAATCACTTTCCTCAATTTATTCGCTTTATTCGCTTGCCGCCAAGCTGGCAATTTTCGTAGGAGCGGCAATGTTCTTTGCTTCTGATGTGATATTAGTTTTTTTGGTCTTTAAAAAGTTTTCTAAAAAATGGTCGGCTATTAATTTAATTTTATATTACACAGGACAAGCCTTGCTGGCGCTATCCTTGCTGGCTATCTAAAAGGAATAATAATGAAAAAGTTATTTGAGCAAAAGAAAATAGTATTATCTGTAGAGATATTTCCGCCAAAAGCAGATGCTAATGTAGCGGTTACCCTTGAGAGCGCAAAAGATATTTGGGCGCTTGGGCCTGACTATATAAGTATCACCAGAGGTGCGGGCGGCTCTACAATCGGGATGGACAGCGTAGCTATTGCAGATAAAATGACCAACGAATACGGTATAGTTACCTTAGCGCATCTTACTTGTATCAATACTGATAAAGGCAACATTAATATTTTGTTAGACAGGCTTGAGGATGCCGGCGTTAAAAATATCCTTGCCCTTAGGGGCGACCTTACTCCTGACACTCAGGGGCAGGCAAGAGATTTTTACTATGCTACTGATTTAATAAAGCATATTAAAAAGAGGAATGGTTTTAATATTTGCGCCGCTTGTTACCCCGAGGGGCATACGGAGTCAAGCAGTTTCGAGCAAGATTTGCATGTTATGAAAATGAAAGCGGACTTAGGAGTAACTCATTTTATAACGCAACTGTTTTTTGATAACAATGTATTTTATAATATGCTTGAACAAATGGATAAACATAATATTAGCACCCCGGTACAAGCAGGGATTATGCCGCTTGCCAATATTAATGTTTTGAATAAGATAGTGCGCCTTTCAGGAGCAAAGATACCTAAGGAGCTATCAAATATTATTATGCGATACCAAAACAGCCCGGAAAGTTTTTTTGCCGCTGGAGTAGATTATGCTATTTCGCAAATGGAAGAGTTGCTGTCTTCAGGAGCAAGAGGACTGCATTTATATGCTATGAACAATGTGCGGTTGGCAACCCTTGTGGCAAACAGCATATATCCAAAGGCAAAAGCAATCAATGCAATCTAAGAGGTGAATATGAGCAAGACTGCTCTGTTGGAGTATATAAAGCATAACAGATTGTATCTGGATGGTGCAATGGGGAGTATGCTAATAGCGCAAGGTTTTGACACCGCTAAGGCAGAAGAGCTAAATATCACTTGCCCAAAAGTTATAGAGGATATTCATAGGCAATATTTACAAGCAGGCGCTAAACTGATTTATACCAATACTTTTGGCGCTAATGAAAGAAAACAAAGCGGCAAAAATCTTGAAGCCATAATTGTTGCGGCTGTTAAGAATGCAAGAAGCGCCGCTCAACCTTTTGGCGCTTATGTAGCTTACGATGCAGGGCCGCTTGGCAAAATGATATATCCTAATTCGGATATGAGCGCAGAGGAGGCATATCAATACTACGTGCAGCAAGCAAGGATTATTGCGCCTTTGGAGTTGGATTGTATAGTTATTGAAACCATTGCAGACCTTGCGGAAATGCGGTTGGCTTACCTTGCTTTTAGGGAGCATACCAACTTTCCTATTTTTTGTTCTATGACATTTGAGGAGGACAAACGGTCGTTTTTCGGTACCCATATCAAGGCTTTTGCGCTTACAATGCAGGCTATGGGAGCGGATGCAATAGGTATCAATTGTTCTATCGGTCCTGATAAAATGATACCGCTTGCAAAGGAGCTAATTAAGCATGCTTATAAGCCTATTTTTATCAAGCCCAATGCCGGACTGCCGGAGCTAAGAGAAGGACTTACTTATTACTCTATTGGCGCAAAAGAGTTTAGCGACTATATGCAGCCCATTGCAGAAAGCGGGATAGGGATGCTAGGCGGCTGCTGCGGCACTACCCCTGAGTTTATTAAAACACTTATAGAGCGCACTTCAAAGATAGATTTTTGCAGTTTTAGTAATAAAATATACGGAGTATGTTCGGCTTTTGAATGCGTGGACTTTACCAAGCATATTAAAATTGGCGAAAAGGTCAATCCCACCGGCAAACCCATTTTGCAACAGGCAATTCTAAATAATGATTTTGACTATATAAACAGTCTTTGCATTGAGCAAGTGCAGGCAGGGGCACAAATTTTAGACATTAATGCGGGTATGGCTAATATCAATGAGCAAGAAAAACTTGTCAAAATTATTCAAGCTGCGCAAAGCGTATGCAATGCACCCTTACAAATAGACAGTGCCAATCCGCAAGCGGTAGAGGGCGCGCTAAGAGCTTACAACGGTGTGGCTATTATCAATTCCGTTACAGCAGACAGCAAAAGTATGGATAGCATCTTTCCCCTTGCTCTTAAGTATGGGGCTTATGTAATTGCTCTCCCTCTTGATAAAAGCGGCATACCTAGCACGCCTCAAGGCAGAGCGGAAAAGGCAAAGCGCATAATTGACATGGCGCAAGAGTACGGTATCCCCAAAGAGCGTATTATTGTAGATGCAATTACTATGGCGGCAAGTGCGGACAAAGATGCACCTGCTGTAACGCTGGCAACCTTAAAGCTGTTAAAACAAGATTTAGGGGTAAAAACTGTAATTGGGCTAAGCAATATTTCCTTTGGCTTGTGCTGCAGAGAGATTATCAATGCAACTTTTTATGCTATGGCGCTTGAAACAGGGCTGGATTTTGCTATAGTCGACCCAAAACTTGCCCCATCAATTGACCCTTATGCCTATGAGGGGCTTATGGGAGCGGATAAGAATTGGCTAAAATATATCCGCAAATATAAAGGACTCCCCCAAGAAAAACAAGGTAATGCCTTACTAAGTATCTATGATTCAATTTTACAAGGACAAGCTAAAATTGGAGTAGCATTGGTAGAAAAAGAGTTGGAAAGGACAGATTTTAACCTTGTTATTGAGCGGCATATTATCCCTGCCTTAAACGAGCTGGGGGAGCGATTCGACAAAAAAACCATATTTTTACCTCAGCTTATAGCCGGAGCAGATGCCGCAAGCGCAATGTTAAATGTAATTAAAGAGCGCAACTTTGTTCAAACAAGCGGAAAAGTAATGCTTATGGCTACTGTAGAAGGTGATATTCACGATATTGGCAAGAATATTACCAAAGTGGTACTAAGCAATTATGGCTATAATATTATAGATTTGGGCAAAGATGTGCCTGCTCAAGATATTCTTGCCGCTATAGAGCGGCATCAGCCCTCTTATCTAGGACTTTCTGCGCTTATGACCACCACAATGAACAATATGAAGGATACCATTTTGCAAGTTAGGCAGTGCTATCCCAATTTAACCATTTTAATTGGCGGCGCAGTAGTAAGTGAAGATTTTGCCCGCTCAATAGGCAAGGATATTATTTATTGCAAAAATCCGCAAGCAGCGGTAAGCGCCCTTGCCAATTACAAGGGCAAGGAATAATTAATTAATTTTGCTTTTCCTTATTTATATAGTGCAGGCTGCAATTGTTTATATTCAAGTGCATACTCTGCCGACGGCAATAGTGAGCTCATTACCGCAACAAGGGAGTTAGGCTTCTTTATTGGGTCGTCTTGAGTGTATGGCACGAAAAATATATCTTTCTTAGCTTGTAATATCCCAATATTTTTTGCATTATTGCCCAGTCCGTCATTGGTAGATACCGCAATCAGCACAGGTTTTGCATTGCGTAGCTGTGCTTTTACCGCCAGCGTAACCGCATTGTCAGTTATTCCTAAAGCAATCTTGGCAAGGGTATTGCCTGTGCAAGGCGCTATCACCAGCAAATCCAACAATGACTTTGGTCCTATGGGCTCTGTTTGCGTTATACTGCTCCATACTTCCCTTTGGGTCAATCCCTCTATCAATTCTACCCAATAGCGAGCTTTTCCAAAGCGTGTATCCGTTTCCAGCACGCTTTTTGTTGCCATTGGTACTACAACAGCACCTGCCTCAATTAGCTTTTTTATTTCTTCAACTGCAGACTCTAATGTGCAAAAAGAGCCTGTTAGCGCAAAGCCTATTGTTTTATTCTTTACATCCATACTTCTACCTCAATCTAAAAACGAATAAATACTTTCTGCAACGATTTTGGCGGAAGAATAGGCAGAATATATGGCAGGCAGAGATTTAGTGGATACAATATTGTAGCCGCATAATACATTGGCAATATCAAATATTGTTGTATTGGAGTACCTGCTAAGTATATTTTTGTTTACGGTATTATAGATTATATCAAAGGTCACATCTGCGGGCAGCTTATCAATATCGTCAAACACTTGCGCTCCTTTTAACCCTTTAGTTTTCTGTGATTCCTGCTCTACAATATAGACTTGCGCTCCTAAGCTGAGCAGCTGTTTGGTAAGATAGCAGCCAATTCTGCCATAGCCTACAACCAGCACTTTCGAGTTATAAATAGAAAATAAGGTGCTTTTAATACTTAAAGCCAGCACCCCTTCTACCGTAAGGATGGCATTCTTGCGCTTGAAAGTTTCGCTTTCGCCCAAATCATAAACTTTGGTATTGCTGTTAAATTCAAAGCTTATCCTTTCTTTACAGCCCAAAAAAACTCCCGTGTCTCCTACTAAAGGCAAAATATCGCAGAACCGTATATTGGTATTAGTTATATATTCTCCCTCTCTGGTGCAAGGTATGGGCAATATTAGGTAATCTACTTTTGCAATACAGCTTGCAACTTCGCCAAAATCCGGATTATGTATGTAATCATAAACAATATTATTGTCATTTTGTAATATACTTTTAAGGTAATAACTCCTCTTATCTCCTCCTAAAATCATATATCTGTAAGCCATAGCTTCCAACCTCAATTCAAATCAATTTACTACATACTATGAGTTTATTTTTCACGAGGTGAATAGTAAAACCATAGAATAAACTATTGGGAGAAAATATAATGAGCGCAATTGTAGGGATGATAAGCAGTAAGGATTTTATAGGCAAAAGTGTGGAAAATATCTTTAGAATTAATGTGATGCTGCAAGCGTTAAAACATCGGGGCGGGCTCTTTAGCGATACTTATATAAAAGATAATGCGGCAATGGGGCAAGCGCAGTTGTGTACGCAAGACAATTTCGAAAGCGTGGGGATTGCAGTTAAGGTTATAGAGGACAAAGAATATGCCATAGTATTTGACGGAGCAATTTACAATAGAGATAAGGTAGACTTTAATTTAGCATCAGCGGGGGTAGGGCAGCCTTGCTCAGATGCCGAAGCGGTATTGCTTGCTTATATAGCGTTTGGAACGGATTGCGTTAAGGAATTAAACGGTATTTTTGCCTTTGTTATTTATGATAAGTTGCAAAATCAATTCTTTTTGGCAAGAGACCACTTTGGGGTAAAGAGTTTATTTTATGCTCAAAAAGACAACTTTTTATTATTTGCCAGCGAGATAAAAGGCTTATTTGCCTCAGGATTGCTAAAAAAAGAGATAGGCAGCAATGGCATTGCAGAAATCTTTGGGCTTGCACCCTCCCGCAGCGCCGGTGAGTGCATTTATAAAGGCATAAATGAACTGCGCCCTGCAGAATGCGCTGTTTATGACCAACAGGGGCTAAGGGTTTGGGAGTATTGGAAGCTACAAGCGGCAGAGCAGAAGGATAGCTTAGAGGATACTATAGGAAAAGTTAAAGCATTAGTTTTTGATGCAATAGAAAGGCAAACTACACCAAACAGCTGCGCATTTTTAAGCGGCGGGCTAGACAGCAGTATTATAGCTGTTATTGCTACTAAAAAGCTGGAGCAATATGGTAAAAGATTGCATAGCTTTGCTATTGATTATGCATATAATGACAAGTACTTTAAGACTACCGCTTATCAGCCCGATTCTGACAATGCCTATGCGCTGCTTATGGCGGAGTATTGCAAGAGCATCCACAAGAATTATATAGCCGATAGCGGAGAAAAGTTGGCAATAAGTGTAATAGAAGCGGCGCTTGCAAGGGATTTGCCGGGAATGGCGGATATAGACGGTTCGCTTTTGCTTTTTTGCAAAGAAATAGCCCGCCATTGCAAGGTTGCGCTCTCGGGCGAATGTGCGGATGAAATATTTGGCGGCTATCCTTGGTATATGACAAACAGCACCTTAGAAACCTTTCCTTGGATGAAGCAAAAAAATATTCGCTCTTATATTTTAAGGTCAGATTTTCAAGAAAAATATCAAATTAAAGAGTATGTGCAAGACAAATTTACATCTTCTTTAGCACAAGCTCCGCTATTAGATACTGATGATGCGGATACTGTAACATTTAGGAAGCTGCAATACCTTAATATATATTGGTTTATGGCAACGCTGTTAGAGCGTTCTGCATTAATGAGCATGCATTCGGGGCTGGAGATTAGAGTTCCTTTTTGCGACCCTAATATAGTATCTTACCTTTACAATACTCCTCCAAAGCTAAAAATGCTTGAAAATAGGGAAAAGGGCTTGCTTAGAAGGGCAGTTGCGGGGCTGCTGCCTACTGCTGTAATTGAGCGTAAAAAAAGCCCTTATCCTAAAACTTTTAATCCGCAATATGAAGAAATAGTCAAGGAAATGTTAAAGCAAACCTTAAAAAAAGATAGCATCCTTAAAGATGCTATAGACCTTGATAAACTTTTAGCTCTTTTTGCCGCTCCTTCTGATTATGGAGCAACTTGGTTTGGTCAGCTTATGTCCACTCCTCAGCTATACGGATATTTGCTGCAAATTCATTGCCTTTTTAATAAGCTTTAAGCGGCTTCCCATTCAGCAACAAGAGTAATATTGCCCTCAACTAAATCTTCGCTAAAATCCCATAAGCTGCCGCCTTCCAAATGCCAAAAGGCAATTTCGTACCCTTCTCTTACCAAAAACTCAGGGGAAACAACCTTTTGACCATTAGGTATAAATTGAGGCGTGTAAATAATTGCTTGATCATAATTAAAGTCAAAATTGACTTGATGTACAGGTATAGCGTCCTCTGCCCAGCGGGCATAAAGGGTAATATCCTCTGTTACAGAAAGCGGAAACAGTACTTGCGCGCCTGAAAACTCCTCATTGAGATACCAACCTGCAAATTTAAAGTTATTTTTTGAAGTAATAGGGAGATCCATAATTTTACTGTCATTAACAGGCGCAAGTATACTGCCGCCGTTAGTTTCATAAGTAATGCAGTATATTTTATCTATTATTTTAATTTTAAGAGTAAGCATATTGTTATTATAAATTACGCTTAAATTATGCTCGCCGACCTCTTGAAAAATCTCCAAATTGACATTTAACATATTGTCCTTAATATCTACATATTTATCTGTACCGTCGGTCATTATCAGCCTAACACGATAATTGGCAATATCAAAATCGCCGACTTGAACTTCCTCATCTACTGCGCTGACTATGTAAACTTCTTTAATAGTTTTAGGAGGCGGTGTACAAGAAACTAATGCGCCTACCGCTAAAATCATAATAAAGATTGATATTAAAAGGGAATATGCTTTTTTCATATCAACTCCAAATAAATAGATTAATATATTTTAGTATAACATAAGCAAATCCTAAAATCAATAGCTACCGCAAAAAGTATATTAAAATCAAAATTATTCTACTGAGTATCATTGCAGCTTAGATAGCCTTTTTGTAAGCTAGCGAACTTAAAAAGCCTATTAAAGTTGCCATTATTGCCAGTTTTGATTGGTAGCCTTTTTTGCAAAATAAGATTATACTAAAATAAGTTAAGCAGTAGAGGAGGACTAAGATGCAATTAGGCAATAATTTAGCAAAAGCACGAAAGAAAAGTGGACTATCACAGGAAAATGTTGCAGAAAAGCTGGGAGTAAGCAGACAGACAATTTCCAAATGGGAATTGGGCGAAACCCTCCCCGATATTCGCCAATCAAAACAGTTGGCTGTTTTATACCGTTTATCTTTAGACGAATTGATTGATTTTGATACAGATGTTCAAGAAATACAAGAAATAATAGATAGGACAAGCGAGGAGGTGCAAAGTAAGGTAGATTGGAATAAAATATGGGGGAGGAGATATCCCATTCTTTTATCTTATAAAAAAGAAGTGGATATTAATCCTTATGTTAAAGAGTTGAGTTTGCTGTTAAACGATTTGCAAAAAAGGTATGATTATAGTAAAATCAATTCCTTCCTTGTATTAAAAGATATTTTGGCTACCGTTTGGAGAAATAAACAGTAGCTATTTGCTAAAAAACATTAGAAATGCTTAATTTATGCCTTTCTAACAGTATCTCTTTTGCAGTTTTAGCTTTGGTAAGTGCTATTCCCGCATCTTGCGGCTCATAGAGTATTGCGCCTTTAATTTCGGCAAGTGCTAAATCAATTTCGTGCAGCGGCTCATGCAGTAGAAACATTTCCAGCACCTTAGTTTTCTTTTTCCACCAAGCCATAGTTTCTTCTGTCTTTTCTAAGGAAAAAACCCCATTGCTTTCTATTTTGTCCAAGCGAGTCTCCAGCTCTCCTAAAGTGTGAGTAGAGTACATTTCCAGACCTATCCCACCTGCGACTATAAGCACCAATGCTATTATTGCAGCAATATTCCTTGCCATATTATCCCCCTACCGTTATAAACTTAGCGCCATAAGGCTGTAAGAAAAACCCGTTATCCTTTTTGCTCATAAAAATAACTTTTTCCAAACTAAGATTGTTACCCTCAAGAATATCGTCTATAGTCTTTTGGTCAACTTGCGCCAGAGGGAAGTTCTTTTCTACATATTGCGCATTTACTATTAAGGAAATAGGGATACCCGAAGGTGCGCTGGCATCGTTATTAGGCAGCACGCTAACTTTTCCATTGGTTTCTACAATAGCGTATTTTACTTCCTCTATACTAAAATACCCTTGCACCCTAATAGCCTCCAGCAAGTCATTTACATTCATATTAAGTTTCTTTAGCATGGAGCTGTCTATCCCGTCAGCGTTAATAACAATTTGCGGCGAACCGTTTACCACTTTTCTAAAAGCTATTGATTTATTGCTAATAAGCGTAATAGCAAGATGCATAAGAAAGATAACAAAGATAGGCACAAGCCCGTACAGGATAGGGATAGAAATATCCGTCATAGGCACAGCGGCAAGCTCTGCAATTATTAAGGTTATTATGAATTCGAAAGGTTGAAACTCGCCTATTTGCCGCTTACCCATTAAGCGTATACCCAAAATCAAAATGGCATAAATTATTACAGCCCTTAAAGCATTAACTAACATAGCCATAGTATAAGACCAAACATTTTTTTAATACAAAGAATGCTTAATTAATACTTATTGCTTTTAAGAATGCCGAATTGAAGTAATTATTGGCGCAAATCTTTTATAAACTTGCCTGTAACAGTTTGAATATCCAGCAGTTCCGCATTGTCCAAAGAGTGTAAATCCCCTTGAGTTTTATAAGTTTCAATGCCTTTTAGTACAGAATTGAACCGCTTGTTATTAAGTTTATATTTGGTTGCGGCAAGCAAAGTAATGGTAAGCAGTATAATAGGTATCAGTACAAACATCCATTTTATACCGTTCACTATAGAGGATTGCGCATAGCTGGCAGGGTCAAACTCTGCCGCATCACTTCTAAGGATACTATACTCGTTTTGGTCAAAACCTAGTGCTCCAAGCCCTATACCTAAGATTAAGACAGCTATTCCGCTAGCAAATTTTCGCAAAAAGGTGGTAAAGCCGCTATAAATCCCTTCCCTGCGTTCTCCTGTCATTATTTCGTCCACATCATAAATATCAGTAAGCATAGACCAAGTAGACAAATTGCCTGCGGCAGAGCCTATAGCAATAAGTGCGGCAAGAGCGCATAAAACAAACAGGGGCGTGCCGGTATCCACAAAAATAAAAGCTAAAGAAGAGAGTATCCAAATAGGCATCCCTATAAAGAGCGGAGCGGCTTTGCCCCATTTTTTAGCTACAGCACTATGCATTAGCAAAAAGATAAGAGAGCAAGCCAAGAGCACACCAATTACAGTTTCGTAATCTTGATATTTTAGCACCACAATATCAATATAAAAAATAAATAAAGCAAGCATAAGGTCTACTGCTATTTGAAAACTAAGAAAAATAATTATAAAAACCCTGTATGACCTATTTTTAAAGACAGAAAGCCACTTCTTTAAGGTCATACCCGCAGGCTCCATTAGCTCTGCCCTTTCCCAAGTGCCTAAAAAGGTTACCAGCCAACATAACCCAAAAAGCGTAGCCATAGCTACAGCCATTATCAAGTACCCTTGTCTTTGGTTAGGACCGTTTACCTCGCCGCCAATGCCCTTTATAATCATACTGGGCACTACCGCCGCTACTAAAGATGCCGCTCCTGACATTAACATTCTGCCGGTGGTAAAGCTGGTCCTTTCGTTATAGTCGGAGGTCATTTCGGAAAGGATGGCATTATAGGGCACCATAACAATGGTAAAAGCAGTACCAAAAAACATATAGGCAAAAGTATGATAAGCTATTTTGGCATTGATACTAGCTATACCAAAGGAATAAAACAGCATTACAAAAGATAAAAATACAGGGACAATCCCAATTAAAAAATAAAACCTGCGCCTGCCGAATCTGGTGCGTGTCTTGTCAGAAATATTGCCCATAATAGGGTCGGTTACCGCATCCCAAAGTTTGCCGATAAAAATAACTGCAGAAGCGGCAACTACTGGCAGCCCTTCTACCAAGACTAAGAAATTCAAATAAAGCAGGCTAAATATCAAAAATGCAGCGCCGCCGTAAATATCACCAAAAGCATACGCTAATTTAGCTTTAAAGTTTTTCATACCAAAACCCCCAAATGCTTAGTAATTTGATAATAACATTAAAAATGAGCTATTTCAAGAGCAAAAGCAAATGCCGGTTGCACAGTATGCAACGAAAGCAACTTGCCGCTAAAAAAAGCAAAGCTAAATCCTGTTTTATAAAGCCTTCCTTCAGAGCCTTACTTAACTTTTTGGCATAATAAAATCTGCTTTTTGTCTAATTTTCAATAATAAAAAAAACCGCTTTTTTGCGGTTCTTTCTTTTAACGCTTACTAAATTGCGGAGCTTTTCGGGCTTTATGCAGTCCGTACTTCTTCCTTTCTTTCATACGGGGGTCTCTAGTTAAAAAGCCTGCATCTTTAAGTTGAGCTCTCAAAGTAGGCTCTGCAACTTCAAGGGCACGGGCTATACCGTGTCTGATTGCGCCTGCTTGTCCTGTTGTGCCGCCGCCCGAAACATTGACCAGCACATCATATTTGGCGGCAGTATTGGTAAGATTAAGAGGTTGGCGTACAATATATTTAAGGTTGTCCAGGTCAAAATACTCATCTATACTCTTTTTGTTGATAATAATTTCGCCTGCGCCTTCAGGTATAAGCCTAACTCTGGCAATAGCCATTTTTCTGCGGCCTGTTCCCCAATATTGAATCTTTTTCTTAGTTTTAGTCTTCTTAACCATTCTTCACCTCTTGGCTAAACTGAATAAGCTCAGGCTGCTGTGCCTGCTGCTTATGTTGTCCGTCTTTATAAATATGCAGTTTTTTAATCATTGCTCTGCCCAGCGTGTTTTTAGGGAGCATCCCTTTAACAGCATGGCGCAAAACAAAATCAGACTTTTCCGCCATCATTTTTTCGTATTTAATTTGCTTTAAGCCCCCTACATAACCGGTATGGTAAGTGTACATTTTTTGGTCTAATTTTTTGCCGCTAAGCACTATTTCATTTGTATTGATTACAATAACATAATCGCCGGTATCCACATTTGGTGTAAAAATCGGCTTATTTTTGCCTCTTAAAATGCTGGCTACTTCACTTGCAAGCCTTCCCAAAACCATACCTTTAGCGTCTATTAGATACCATTTTCTATCTATATCGCCAGTTTTAGGCATATAAGTTTTCAATTACAGTTCCTCCATAAATTAAGGTTGTCCTATTATGCGCGCTTACAAGGGGCTAGTTTGTACTGCTTGCCTTTTGGACAGCTTTTATATAATATTATATTATACCCTCAAAGTCAAATAAAAACTTCATTTTTTTCATATTCTTTCTTATTTAACCTTAATAATATACTCATTTTTGGCCAGTTAGTAACGCACACTTGCTAAATATAACCCTTGCGGCGGCGCAGTATCCCCTCTTTTGGCAGCAGTATCCCCTTGCAAAAGCAAGGCAATGTCCTTAGGCGCTATTTTGCCTTTGCCTATTTGAGCCAGCGTGCCTGCAATAATCCTCACCATATTGTATAAAAATCCATTGGCAGTTATAGTAAAGATTAGCTCGTCGCCGTTTTGTGCGATTTCTGCATTATATACTGTTCTAACGCTAGTTTTTACACTGCTTCCTGTTGCGCTAAAACGCTTAAAATCATGCGTTCCAATCAATTGCTTGCAAGCGGATTGCATTTTGGCAATATCTATTGGCGGAGCAAGCCAAGCATGGGTGTGCGCTTTTATGGGGCTGGCTATTTTAGAAAGGTAAAACTTATAAATATAAGTCTTTTCTACCGCAGCATAGCGTGCATGAAAATCCCCTGACACCTTTTTGGCTTCCTTTATCCTAATATCGGCAGGTAGCAGCCTATTAAGAGCCAAATGTAGCCGCTGTGCGGGAATTGTATCGGGTGCGTCAAAATGCGCAGTTTGCGCTAGTGCATGCACCCCGCTATCTGTACGACCTGAACCGTATAGCTTGATTTTTTGATTGTAAAGGGCGGCAAGTGCACCTTCAAGCGTTTCTTGCACGCTGACTTTGTTGGCTTGTCTTTGCCAGCCGCAGTAATTCTTGCCGAAATATTCGATTGTAATCAAGTATCTCATAACAGTCCCAATGATTTTACAATTGCTACGCCAGCAATTAATGCGCCGCAAGCAACTACGCCTACCGCATCCCGATAAGACAAGGTCAACTTTTTATATTTGGTGCGGTTGGGGGTAGCGCTGTAACAGCGGGCTTCCAATGCAAGGGCAAGCTCATCAGCTAGTGAAAAACTGGATACAAATAAAGGTATCAACACCGGCAGCAAAGCCTTTGCCCTTTTTACCAGTCCGCCTTGGTCAAAGCTGGCTCCCCTTGCTTTTTGCGCCATCATTATTCTGTCAATTTCGCCCATTAAAGAGGGGATAAAGCGCAAAGTTATACTCATTATTATAGCTATATCGTGTACAGGCAGGATTTTCTTAAAAGGGGAAAGGATACTTTCCAGCCCGTCTGTAAGCGCCATAGGCGTAGTGGTAAGAGTAAGCAGGGTAGTGCCCATAACCAAAGTAATTAGCCTGATTGCCATAGTAAGAGAAAAGATTGCGCCTTCATAAGTGAGTCTAAGCGGTCCTAACTCAAAGATAATTCGGCCCTCTTTATAGAAGAATAAGTTTAGCACAGCAGTAAAAGTCACCAAAAACATAATGCCTTTAATACTTTTCAGTACACTTTTAAGCGGTACTTTGCTAAATAAAATTACTAATAAAATAAAAGAGCCTATCAACAAAAAATGTTCGGGCTTGTCGCATATAAAAACTGCCGTAATAAACATAACCACGCAAGCAAGTTTGCTGCGGGGGTCCATATTGTGGACAAAGGACTTGGCAGGATAGTATTGGCCAAAACTAATATCTCTAACCATTGTCCCCTCCTAGTGCCCTAATAATACTTTTAGTAAGAGTATCTACATTTAACGGAACGGTATCAAGAGGTATGCCTTTTTCCTTTAACAAATTGGCGATATTTATGCTGTGAGGTATATCCAGCCCAATTTCTCTTAACTTATCCGAATACGCAAAGACTTTTGTAGGCGTGGTATCATATAGTATGCTCCCCTCGTTCATAACTACAATTCTATTGGCAAATTCAGCGATTTCGTCTATATTATGGCTTATCATTATCACGGTCTTAACCCATTTTCGCCGCAAATTATCAATAAGGGCGAGTATTTCTCTTTTGCCGCTGGGGTCCAGTCCGGAGGTAGGCTCGTCAAGCACAAGTATACGGGGTTTTGCGGCAAGCACGCCGGCAATTGCCACCCGCCTTTTTTGCCCGCCGGAAAGGTCAAAAGGCGAACGGTCTTTGATTTGCTCAAAATCCAAACCCACCAACTCCAAACTTTGGCGGGCATTAGCCAGGATTTCCTCTTTGCTGTACCCAAAGTTTTTAGGGGCAAAAGATACATCTTTTAGCACTGTTTCGTCAAAAAGCTGATACTCGGGGTATTGAAATACCATACCTATGTAAGAGCGTAGGCGTAATAAATCTGCCTTTCTGCTGGTCAGGTCTATATCATAAACTTTTATGCTGCCTAACCCTTTTCTTAACTTAATCAAACCGTTAATATGCTGTATCAAAGTGCTTTTGCCCGAGCCGGTAGGTCCGATAATGCCTAAAAAATCTCCTTCATTTATGGTAAGGTCAATATCTTTTAAGGCATGCCTTTGAAAAGGCGAGCCCGTCATATATGTGAAGTTTAAGCCCTTGATTTCAATTGACATATATCCTCTGCCAACTCCTCGTCTGTTAATGCTCTGCCCACAGGGTAACCTGCCTGCTTTAGGTTAAGGCTGACTTGTCCTGCAACAGGCAATCTAAGGTCTACGCCCTCAAGCATAGTTTCGGATTCAAATACCTCTCGGGGCGGCGCAACTTTAACTATCTTACCGTCATACATTACAGCCACTCTGTGGCTGGCTATTGCCTCATCCATATAATGGGTAATCAGGACAATAGTCATACCTTTTTCTTTATTAAGATACTGTATAGTGCCCAGCACTTCCGCCCTGCCTCTGGGGTCTAGCATAGAGGTAGCTTCATCCAGTATCAGCACTTTTGGCAGCATTGCAAGTATGCCCGCAATGGCTATCCTTTGCTTTTGACCGCCTGAGAGCTTAAAAGGAGTGTGCTTGCGAAACTCTGTCATTTTTACCGCCGCAAGTGCCCAATCTACCCTTCTTGCTATTTCTTCTCTTTCTATCCCCAGATTTTCAGGTCCAAAAGCCAGATCGTCTTCTATTATAGACGCTACCATTTGGCTATCGGGATTTTGAAAAACCATACCTACATTTTTTCTTATCTCAAAGATATGCTCTTCGCTTGTCGTATCGTAGCCGCAAGAAACAACGCTGCCCGTATCCGGCTGCAAAAACCCGTTAAGCAGCTTTGCAAGCGTACTTTTGCCCGAACCGTTATGCCCAAGCAAGGTTAAAAACTCACCTTCATAAATATCTAAAGTGATGTCCTCAACCCCTTTTTGCACGGTTTCTTGCAGTTTGTAGCTGTAGCTTACGCCTTTAAGTTCTATGATTTTTTTCATATAATGAAAGTATAACACAAAATGTTTTTATTACATAATGAATGGCAGTAAAAATGCATTTTTTGTAAATACAAACATTCTATAATTATACTGCCTAGCGCAGTATCATAAGAAGCATTTCCATAATCGGCAAGAATATGATATAATATTTATATAATTAAATAAAGGTGTGGTATATGAAAAAGTTGACCTATACAATGGAAAATTATCTTGAAGCTATCTACGAGTTAAGCAAAGAAAAAAACTTTGCACGTATTTCGGATATTGCCGAGAGACTAAGCGTTTCTAAGGCCAGCGCTAGTAACGCTATGCGGACGCTAATGGCAAAAGGACTTGTAATAAGCGAGAAATACAGAGAGATATATCTTACCGAAGAAGGCAAGAAGATTGCTGAGTTAACTTCATTCAAACACCAAACTATAAAAAATTTTTTTATAGATATTCTTAATATTGATTTTGACATAGCCGATTCGGACGCCTGCGCAATAGAGCATGTTATCAGTCAAGAATCTGTTATCGCTATGGAAAACTATCTCAAAATACACAAAAAATAAACCTCTGTTACAAGCAAGGTTAATTCTTTTGCAAAATAAAAATCATTAAGAAAAAGGAGTAGCTCAAGTCCACTCCTTTTACGGTTAAATTTATCTGGCCATCACTTATTATCTTTTTTATCGGCCTTATAAGCATTGAATGGGCAATCGTTGCAGCATTCGTAGCAGGAGCTACAGAAGCCGCTGCCTTTGCCTTTTACCTTTCGCCTTATTGCGGCTCCGACAACGCCTACTACTATCAATGTACAAACAACAATTAATGCAATTTCAAAAAGCCCCATATTGCGCCTTCTTTTTCTTAAAAGTGTATTCCTTTTTGTTTAAGAATATTATTGTCAAAACTGCCAGAACTGTAATGGCAATGATTATAAACAGAGACCACCACCATGTGCCTATAACATACACTATAGTGCCTACTATATAAGAAGATAATAACCAAAACATTAAAGTTGCGTTGAATCTCTTTTGGTCTTTAAGCTCAGCTTTGGCAGTAGCGACAGCGGCAAAGCAGGGTATTGTGGTCATATTGAACGCAATAAATGATATCAACGCAGGTACTGTTATTCCAGTTGCGGCGATCATTTCGACAACAGAGTCGATGCCTTCTAGAGCCTCGTTGGGAGCAAAGCCTGCCGTAATGCAGGCAGCAAGCGTGCCGAAGGTTGCTATTACGTTTTCCTTTGCGATAAGTCCGGTTACGGCAGCTACAACGAATACCCAGCCCCAGCTGTTAAGCTGACTGCCAAAGCCGAGAGGCGTAAACAAAGGACGAAGCAGTTGTCCGATGCCGGCAAGAATGCTTTGATCTATTAATTCGTTAGGCAAGAATTCCCAACCCCAGCTGAAGTGACTTATGACCCAAATTACAATTGTGGAAGCAAGTATAATGGTAAAGGCTTTTTTTACGAAGTGTTTGGCTTTATCCCACAGGTGGAGCATAAGGCTTTTGAATTGAGGAGAATGGTATGACGGAAGTTCCATAATAAAGGGAGGAACCTCACCTTTAAGTGTTGTGTTCCGCAAGAAGAGCACCGAAACTATTGCTGTGGCGATACCGAGAAGGTACATTGAATAGGTTATAATTTCGGCGCTACCGATTTTGAAGACCATTACTATACCGCCTGCTATTGCAGTAAGAATAGGCAGCTTTGCGCCGCAGCTGAAGAAAGGAATAACTCTTATGGTTGCAGAACGCTCGTTGTCGTCTGCCAAAGTACGGGTATTAATCATAGCGGGAATGGAGCAGCCAAAGCCCATAATCATAGGCATAAATGCGCGCCCTGAGAGTCCGAATTTACGAAAGATGCGATCGAGTATAAATGCTATACGGGCCATATAACCGCTGTCTTCAAGTATGGAGAAAAAAAGGAACAGAACAAGAATTTGAGGCAGGAACGAAAGCACTGCAAACAAGCCGCCCAAGATACCGTCTACAATAAATCCTGCTGCCCAATCTGCGACTGCGCCTTCCATTGCACTTGCTACAAGGTCGCTGAGCCCTGTCATGCTTATATCTAAAAAATTGAACAGAATAACACCCGGTGAGAAAATCGATCCTTCGCCGAACATTCCTTCGTAGAAGCTGCCCTCTAGCGTTATAAAGTCCTCAGAAAGCACGCCCATTGCACCGAGATACAGAAAGTCCTCGCTAAAGGTAAGGTGGAATATCGCAAAAAGTATGACAAGGAATATGGGAATACCCCAAATTCTGTGAGTGAGCACTCTGTCCACCTTGTCCGATTTTGTAAGGTTTTCGATTTTGTGGCTTGCGGGCCTTGTAAGAACAGGCGAAAAGTTTTTGGATATGTACTTATATCGACTGTCAGCAACAAAGGCTTCGAAATCTGAACCGAACGTGCTGTCGGAGAATGTCGTTTTGAATTTGTCTATTATTTTGACCAGATCGCCATGGTCAGCCACTTCAAGCGGATCCATTTCGATAAGCTTGATTGCGTGAAAGAGAACATTTGATACTTTAGAAGTTTCCGTTAAGGCAATTTTGACATCGTTTATTAGGTGTCCGAGTGAAGAAGACTTGAAAATGGTGCTTCCCTTACGATCGGACTTGGATGCCTGATAAGCTCTTTTCATTAATAAATCTATTCCCTTGCTCTTTAAAGCGGAGATTTCGATAACGGGGATTCCCAGCTTTTCTTCTAGCTTCTGCGAGTTTATTTTTTCATCATTTTTTTTGACTTGGTCCATCATGTTGAGGGCGACAACTACAGGCACATCTATTTCCATAAGCTGGGTGGTGAGATAAAGGTTACGCTCCAAATTCGTTGCATCCACTATATTAATGACGCAGTTAGGCTTCTCGTTAAGAATAAAATTGCGAGATATTACCTCTTCTGGGGTATAAGGCGATAAGCTGTAAATGCCCGGAAGATCTACTATCGATACGGGCTTGGCGCATTTTTTATATACGCCTTCCCTTTTGTCAACGGTTACTCCCGGCCAATTACCTACATGCGTCGTTGATCCGGTAAGAGTGTTAAACAACGTTGTTTTGCCGCTGTTGGGGTTGCCTGCCAGTGCAAACTTAAGCATTTTCCACCTCCATAATTACATATGCGGCCTCGGTTTTGCGCAGAGTAAGCTCGTATCCTCTTATGGTTACCTCCAGCGGGTCGCCAAGCGGTGCCTTTTTTCGCAGAATTACCTCTGCCCCCGGCGTTACACCCATGTCGAACAAACGACGACGGATTTTACCTTCTCCATCGACGGTTTTAATGGTGCCTTTTTCACCAAGGTTGAATTGTTCCAAATTTTTTAACATAGTGCCTCCTTTATTATTACCAGTATTTTTCCGGTAATCTGATTATCTAGAGCCAGCCTGCCGTCCTTTACGATACAGATGCTGTTGCCTCTCGAGCGTAAAACAACTATAATATCCGAATCTATTGTAATCCCTAGGCTTTCGAGGTGCTTTTTAGTCTTTTCTTCAGCGAGAATTTTGACAATTTTTAGCTTTATGTTTGTTGGCGCAATTGTTAGCGGCATTTCGAAAAAACTCCTAGAATGTTAGATTACGCTAACATGTTATCACAGCTCTAACATTATGTCAACAAATTATCATAATCTTTTTTAAATTTTTTTAAAAACAAAGCCTAAAGCGACACAGTAACTTTTTTGTTTAATGTTTGTTAAGAAATATTTATTCTGAAAGGTGTGCATTTTTAAAAATTTTGTTCAGAAGCTATCATTCGATACATGCGACAAGTAAGTTTAAAATCTACACAAAGAGTTAAATTGATACCTTATTGATTAAATCAATTGACAAAACCGCATATATGCTATAAACTATTTCACGTAGGCGCTGGGTAAACTTGTGGCGCCTTTTTTTGAAAAGCAAGCGAGGAGGTAACAATGTTAAAGGTAACAGAATTGTTTGGCAGTATGGTTTTTAACGATAAGGAAATGAAATCCCGCCTACCTCAAGATGTTTACAATGCTTTTATTAAGACCAGTAAAGGCGGCGAGCCGCTGGATTCTAACTTGGCTAATCATATAGCTTTGGCAATGAAAGAGTGGGCGCTGGAAAAGGGTGCTACGCATTATACTCATTGGTTTCAGCCTATGACGGGTATGACTGCCGAAAAGCACGATAGTTTTATTAGCCCTAAGAGCGACGGAACTGCGTTAATGGAGTTTTCGGGCAAGGAATTGATTCAAGGTGAGCCTGACGCATCCAGCTTTCCTTCCGGAGGGCTAAGGGCTACTTTTGAAGCCCGGGGCTATACAGCTTGGGACCCTACCAGCAATGCATTTATCAAAGACGGTACGCTTTGCATACCCACCGCATTTTGCTCTTACGGAGGGCATGCGCTTGATAAAAAAACGCCGTTACTGCGCTCTATGGAAGTGCTGAATAAGCAAGCGCTCCGTATTTTGCGCCTTTTTGGCAATGATAGCATAAAAAAGGTAACCAGCACGGTAGGGCCTGAACAAGAATATTTTCTAATAGATAAAAAAGTATACGAGCAACGAGCGGACCTTATATATACGGGCAGGACTTTATTTGGCGCAAAGCCGCCTAAAGGACAAGAGTTAGAAGACCATTATTTTGGCGCAATACGCACCAGAGTGCTTAACTATATGCAAGACTTGGATGTAGCGCTATGGGAATTGGGTGTCAATGCAAAGACCCGACATAATGAAGTTGCGCCCGGACAACACGAGCTTGCGCCTATTTATACCACTGCCAATGTAGCCACAGACCACAATCAGCTTACTATGGAAATTATGAAAAAGGTAGCCATAAAGCATGATTTGGTATGCCTGCTGCACGAAAAGCCATTTGACGGAGTCAATGGCAGCGGCAAGCATAACAATTGGTCTATGATTACGGATACAGGCATTAACTTATTAGAGCCGGGCACTACTCCGGAGGATAATGCACAATTTCTGCTATTTTTAACCGCAATGATAGTAGCGGTGGACACTCATCAAGATTTGCTGCGTATCTCCTCTGCCAGCGCAAATAATGACCTAAGATTAGGTGCAAACGAAGCCCCGCCCGCTATTGTATCCATTTATTTGGGCGAGGAGCTGACAGATATTATAGATGCGCTGATAAAGGGCATTAAATGCAATGGCAAAAGCAAAAAGAATTTGGAAATAGGCGTAGATGTAATACCAAAAATCCCTAAGGACACCACCGACCGCAACCGCACTTCGCCTTTTGCCTTTACAGGCAATAAGTTTGAATTCCGTATGGTGGGCTCTTCCTTTTCCATAGCAAAGCCCAATACTATTATTAACACTATTGCGGCGGAAGCCCTTGATAAGTTTGCCTCCGAATTAGAAAGCGTGTCGGCGGAAAGGTTTGTAGATGCGCTGGATAATCTTATTCGCACCAATCTAAATGCGCATAAGCGGATTATTTTCAATGGCAACAATTATTGTGATGATTGGGTAGCGGAAGCGCATAAGAGAGGTTTGCTCAATTTGCGTAGCACCCCTGAGGCAATTTCGCATCTTATTGACGAAAAGAATCTTAATCTTTTTGCCAAGTACAATGTATATTCGCATGAAGAGCTGCTTTCACGCTATGATATTTTGCTGGAAAACTATTCTACAACCATTCGCATAGAAGCACTTGCCACTTTGGAAATTGCCCGCCGCCAAATTTTGCAAGCGGTAGAGGATTACACCTTAAATCTTACGGAAATAGCAAAAAATAAAAAAATCCTTGCCATAGATAATAATTTGGAGTTGATATTGCTTGATAATATTAGCAAGCTGAGCAGCCAATTCTACAATAAGATTCTTATACTGGAAGAAAAATTAGAAGATGCTAAGCACAGGAGCAATATTTTGGCTTCCGCTATGAATTACCGCAAAGAAGTTTTCTTTGCTATGCAAGAAGTAAGGCTTATAGCTGACGAAATGGAAAGTATTGTCGGCAAAAAGTATTGGCCGCTGCCCTCTTATGGTGATTTGCTGTTTAGCGTTTAGCCTTTAGCAATTAATTGCAATTGCCATTGTTTAAGTCCCAATCAATGGGGACTTTTCCTATATCTTGCAATATTTCATTGGCACGGGAAAAGTGGCGGCAGCCAAAAAAGCCTGCAAATGCAGAAAGCGGCGAGGGATGAGGAGCGGCAAGAATATAATGTGCAGGGTTGGTGATAAGTGCAGTCTTGCTTTTGGCATGAGCGCCCCATAGCATAAATACCATACCTTCAGCGCGCTCATTTAGCAAAGCAAAGATTTTGTCAGTTAAGGTCTCCCATCCTTTTTTAGTGTGCGACATAGGGCATCCTTCCCTAACTGTTAAGGTGGTGTTCAAAAGCAGCACTCCTTGCTTTGCCCATTTTGATAAGTTGCCGCTTTTGGGAGCAGGTATGCCTAAATCGGCATTTAACTCTTTGAAAATATTGACTAAGGAAGGAGGATGCGGGGTGCCCTCTTGCACAGAAAAGCAAAGCCCGTGCGCTTGTCCTCTGCCATGATAGGGGTCTTGGGCTAAAATCACCACTTTGGTATCCTTGTAAGAAGAAAACTTTAAGGCGTTAAATATATTGTGCATAGCGGGGTAAACATTATAAGCGCGGTATTCCGCTATTAAGAATTGTCTTAATTCTAGATAATATTCTTTTTCGAACTCAGCTTGCAGCAATTGTTGCCAATCGTTTCCTAATTCTACCACTCTTCTTTCTTTACCTTATGCAAAAATATCCTTAGCCCAAAAGACTAAGGATATTCTACCAAACTTTTTATGCTTTTGTCAATTAAGGCTTTATCAAAGGTTGCTGGGGCAAGGATTGGAGGGGCAAGAGCAGCAACAGCACATTAGCAAAGCCATACACATGCACATAAATTGATTGCAGTTGCACCCCGGATCATTAGACCCGCAACCGCATCCGCTTCCGTTCCCGCAACAGCAACACATAATTAGCATAAGGGGCAAAATATTATTACAACACATAGGTTAACCTCCCTTTTTAGACATTTTTCGCTAAAGGATATACAAAACTCCCGAACTATTGCAGGGGTTTTAAGTATATAATTAATCTAATATATAAGATATTTTGAGGAGAGCAAGATTATGCAAAAAGCATTGAGTTTAACGCAAAGCCAAGCAAAAGCTATTGCTCGCTATATACCCAATAACGCTGTGCTGTCGGATTTGGCAAGATTTTTCAACTTGTTTTCTGACTCCACCAGAATAAAAATCTTGTCTGCCTTAGCTATTTCAGAACTTTGCGTAAATGATATTTCGGTAGTATTAGGGCTAAATCAAACCACAGTCTCCCACCAGCTAAAGATACTTAGGGATGCAGGCTTTGTAGGATTCCGCAGAGAAGGAAAAATTATATATTACTCATTGACCAACAAATATATCAATGAAATTATGCTTACAGGAGTAAACTATTTGGGGTTTTAGGAAAAATGCTGCTACTTTTTACCGCCTTATCCTTTTGAGCAGTTTTTCTACTTCTTGAAATACCATTAGCAGAATCATTTCATAAAGCAGCAAAACGCCAAAATATATAGCGTTAGCTATGGGATATAGCCATAGCTTTTTTTCTAACTTAAAGGTGGAAAGCAGCTCAAAAAACATAGTCTTAAAAACTATAAAGTATATAAAAAAGGAAAAAATAGCAAAGATAGCATAGACAATATAGCGTTTTTTTCTGGATATTGCTTTTTGGCTAAAAAATATCACAATAAGCGGAAAGAGTCCGCCTAAGAAAACAAAGGCTAGTATATTAATATTTACAAACAGGAACCCTAGAGCGCATACCGCAATATAGCCGGCAAGGGCTTCTTTATAATATTTTTTGCTCATTGGCAACATTAGCCCTAAAGTTGCAAGCACATTAAAAGAAATGCTTAGATATTTAACATAAAATGCCAATAGAATAAATAATAGCGAAATCCCCGCACCTATGGCACTTAGAGCTATGCTTTCCGCATTGCTTTTTTTCATTTTAACAGCAAGAAATCAAATCGCCGCCCATACATTCGCAGCAGCAATCTGCACAAAGCAGGCCTTGACACATACCGCAAGGCGTACAGCAATAAGGCTGTTCTTGCTGGGGAGGGCGATCTCTATAACTGCGCTGTTGACCTTCGCCGCTCGATTTTTCTCCGTAAAAACTGCCTCGGGGATTGCTTGCCCCGCCAAAAAGCATAGCGTTTTGCAATTCATTTAAGCTATCTCGATAATTGGCATTGTGAGGGTCAGATGCTACTGCCATTTGCAATTGTTTTATAGCTTCATTATGCCAATTCTTTTTATAAAAAACTATAGCTTGATAGTAGTTCCATTCCGCATCTCTGGACGCCATATTATCCAGCAGCGTTTGAGCATACTCTATATTTTCCTCCCTAATGGCATCCTCTATATCTTGATACTTATGGCCGCCGGATATATTGTAGCTGTCAGTAATTTGCTGCGTAGCTTCTCTATACGCTTCTTCAATTTCTTCCAGTCGTCTGCAAGCATCAGCACCTTCTCTACCGGGTAAAAAGCGGCGCTCCGAATATTCAGCCTTTAGTCTTTTGTAAGCGTCGTTAATTTCTGATTGAGTAGCTCCTTCTCTTAGTTGTAACACATTAAACGGATTCATTTGCTCCTCCTTTAAGTCTTTGTAACACTTGGTTCACCCTTGCCGCAAAACCCATATATACCACATTGCTCAAGGGTCCTTCGGATATGGTTATATCCATATTGTCATACGCTATCCTCATATTGTTAATAGCCAGCGTAAGCAAACATTGTGCATCTTTTGCCAGCTTATCTATGCTGTCCTCGTTGTAATCAGCGCAAAAAGGATTGAACTTGCCTTGTTTTAAGTCTTTGCGAAAATCGTCTACAGCATCTATAATATAAATCCATCTGCCTAAATTATAGCAAAAATCATATAAGTTCTTATCCTCTTTGCCGGTGGTTGCCCGTCCTATTTCAACAGTTATAAGCGCAAAGCAATCGGCAAGGCTGTCTAAGCAATAATTGTTGCTTTGCTCCAAAGAACGCATCTTATTATAGTAGTATTTAGTTTGGCGGTCAAGTGTGGGCAATGCCGCTTTTGCCTTTTTATATTTGCGGGATAGCAGCGCTTTTGCCAGTTTATATTTTAAGCCGCCCTCATCTGTTATATTGTCCTCTAGCTTGTAGTATGCCATTATGCAGTTGACATCCGCTACCTTTTTTAAGATAGGATTGGATATTAACATTTTTCTTTTTACGCCAATAGGGTGCGCTATACAATGGCTATCACAAAATTGAGGCGCAACTTTAGCATAGTTATGCGCTAGTAGGGATAGCAAGACAATATCATAATTAACGCCGAATCGGGCTAGCTGCCCATAAGACTTGCCCAGCGTTTTGCATAGCCCGCAGTAATAAGCTCTATACTCGTAAAAGTCCTTAACCAGCATATTGGGCTTGTCACAAGTTACATAACCAAACATTTATCTTGCTACCAATCCAATTTTGCGATACACTTTGGCAAGAGTCCTTTTTGCCAGTCTATCCGCCTTTTGCGCACCGGTTTGAGCCAATTCCATAAGATATGCTTTATCCGCCATAAGCTTATTATATTTTTCTCTTATAGGCCTGAACTTCTCTATCACCGCTTCGCCAACTGCACTTTTAAAACGCGCATAGCCAGTGTTATAATATTCCTTTATTATCTCATTGATACTTGCTCCCGTTATTGCCGCCATAATAGTAATAAGGTTGTTTATCCCGTCCTTGCCTTCCTTATACTCTACAAATTGGTCGCTGTCTGTAACAGCGCGCTTAAATTTGCGAGCAATAGCTTCGGGCGAATCTATTATTGAAACGCTTGCGTTTTCGTCAGCGTCAGTCTTGCTCATTTTGGCAGTAGGGTTTTGTAAGCTGTATACCTTAGCCCCGTCTTTGGTATCCGGAATATACGCTTCTGGGATAACAAAAGTCTGTCCATAGCGATTGTTAAATCTTGCAGCAATATCTCTGGTAAGCTCCAAATGCTGCTTTTGGTCTGCGCCTACGGGCACCAGCGAAGTTTGATAAAGCAAGATATCCGCCGCCATTAGCACAGGATAATTAAGCAGTCCTAAGTTAAGATTGTCCTCATTCTTTGCCGCTTTTTCTTTGAATTGTGTCATTCGTTGTGCTTCGCCAATATAGGTTAGGGTATTGAGTATCCAAGTGAGCTCCGCATGGGCACTGACATGAGATTGAAAGTAAATTATACTGGCATCCGGACTAAGTCCGCAAGCAAGCAGTTGCGCAAAAAAGCTGGTGCATCTGTTTCTGTAATCTGCGGGGGTTTGGCGTACGGTAAGCGCATGCAAATCCACTATGCTGTAAATGCAATTGTAATCTTGCTGCATAGCTTCCCAGTTCTTTATAGCGCCGATATAGTTGCCGATTGTAATTGTGCCTGTGGGTTGAATACCGCTATAAATTATCTTTTTTTCTTCCATTATATATCCTTAAAGTGTGCTGCCAAATAATTCCAGTATGCTTTTTTTAATGTCTTGCCGCTCAAGTTCCTCGCTATGCAAAATGGTTTGATGCTTTAGCCTGCTTATTTCCTCGGGAATTGGGGTAGCGGTTATCTCCGAAAGTTTATCTACCGCCTTAAAGGTATCGCTCTCCCATTTGCCGACAATTGCCTTATAAACATCTTGAGCAAATTTATACGGACTGGCGGTAGACACTACAATATTTTTGCCGCCATTGTCGAAAAATGCCATATGCTTATATAGACATGATACCCCGACAGCGGTATGAGGGTCAATCAAATAACCGTATATCTCAAAAAAGTTGGCAATGCTGTCAAGAGTTTCTTCTTCTGTGGAATAGTATCCTTTTAACTCTGCAATCTTTTCTAAACTTGTCTGGTCTAGACAATAATACCCTTGACTGTTAAGGTCTGCCATCATTTCCTTTACAAACTCAGCGCTTCGCCCGCCTATTTCAAAAAGCAATCTTTCAAAATTGCTGCTAATCAAAATATCCATAGAAGGGCTGATAGTCTTGTAAAAAGGACGGTTAATATTGTATTCCGCACTTTCAAAGAACTCGCTTAGCACATTATTTTTATTAGAAGCTACAATAAGGTTAGCGATAGGCAGTCCCATTTTAAGCGCATAATATGCGGCAAGCACATTGCCAAAATTGCCCGTGGGCACTACAAAGTTAACTTGTTCGCCTTCTTCTACTTCTCCGGCATACAGCAAATCAGCATATGCAGAAATATAATAGGCTATTTGCGGTTGCAGCCTGCCCCAATTGATAGAATTTGCGCTGCTTAGGCTAAAGCCATGCTCATATAGCTTTTCAACTACTTCTTTGTCGTTAAAAATGTCTTTAACAGCGGTTTGAGCATCATCAAAGTTGCCCTCTATGGCAAAAACATGCACATTATCTCCTTGCGCTGTTTGCATTTGCAGCTTTTGCAGTTTGCTCACGCCCTCATTAGGATAAAGGACAACAATTTCTGTATTTGCCACATCTGCAAAGCCTGCAAGTGCCGCCATGCCCGTATCTCCGCTGGTAGCAACTAAAATTAGGGTTTGCTTGTTTTCCTCACAGCGCTCCCTTGCACCTGTCAGCAAATAAGGCATCATGGTAAGAGCCAAATCCTTAAATGCCAGCGTCGGACCGTGCCACAGTTCCATAATATAGGTAGCATCGTCTATTTTGGTAAGAGGAGCGGGGTCGCCTTCGAATTTAGCGTATGCTTGCTCCGCCCAATACTCCAGCTCCGAAATCTCAAAATCATCTAAAAAAAGAGAAAAAATCTTAGCCGCTCTTTCAGGATAGCTTAAATTGCCGATTTCTCTTAAAAAGGCTGAGTCAATAGCGGGAAAATACTCCGGCACATATAGTCCGCCGTCAGGCGCAATCCCTGACAGAATTGCTTGCGCTCCGCTTACCGCTTCGCCGCCTCTGGTGCTTATAAACTTCATTTGTCGCCTCTTAATCTATATATTTTAGTATATAATCAGGCAAATTTTCTTTGCTTGCCGAAACAGTAAATACAAACTCTACATTATTTTTGTCAGCAATTTTTTCTATTTCGCTATAAAAATCCGCCATATCGTTAATATCTTTGTTAAGCATACGGGCAGGCCCGTCAATAAACATAATCTTAATATCATAATTAGCGCTTAGCATGCCTTTTATAAAGCCAATAAGCGCTTGCTCAGTCTTAATGTCAGCATCCTCAGTATTGGAAAAGCGTATTTGATACTTGATTTTATGCGAGTATCTTTGGCTGTCTGTCATAAAGACTATATCACCATCTTGATTTGCTACGCTATCATTAGCCATATCAATAATTTGTTTAGTTTTCCCCGTTCCTTTAGCACCGTATATGATTTTTATCATACCAACCTCCATAAATGTAGTATATTATTATTGTACCATTTTTTGGTTAATTTTCAAGAGGTTGAATATCAATAAAAAATATTATCTTATATATAAACTATTTTTGCTTATTAATCCAGCTCCAAATCTGCCAGCATTCTGTTTTGGTCTGCAAGCTGTAAGGCCTCTATCATAGAAAATAAATCGCCGTCTAAAAAAGCATCCAGCGAATAAAGGGTAAGTCCGATACGGTGGTCGCTGACTCTGCCTTGAGGGTAATTGTATGTCCTTATCCGCTCGCTGCGGTCGCCCCTGCCCACTTGATTTTTACGGTTTTGCGCATATTCTTGGTCTTGCTTAGTTTGGTAGTAATCCAGCAGCCTGCTTCGCATTATCTTCATACCTTTGTCACGGTTCTTAATTTGGCTGCGCTCATCTTGAGAGCTTACCACAATACCTGTTGGCAAATGTGCAATACGTACTGCGCTATCAGTAGTATTGACATGTTGACCGCCTGCGCCGCCGCTGCGAAAAGTATCTATCTTTAAGTCTTTTTCGTTGATTTCTATATCCACATCCTCTGCCTCAGGCAGAACGGCAACAGTAGCAGTAGAGGTATGCACCCTGCCTTGCGATTCAGTTTCCGGCACTCTTTGCACTCGGTGCACGCCGCTTTCGTATTTCATTTTCCCGTAAGCGTCTTTGCCGCTTAACATAAAAACAGCCTCTTTTATTCCCCCTAACTCTGTAGAATGGATACCCAAATCCTCTATTTTCCACCTTTGCCTTTCTGCGAACCTTTGATACATTCTAAGCAGCACCATACCGAAAAGCCCAGCTTCCTCTCCGCCAGCGCCCGGTCTTATTTCTATAATAACATTTTTGCTGTCATGAGGATTCTTAGGAAGCAGCAAGATTTTTAGCTCCTCTATAATTTGAGCGGATTTATCTTTAAGGCTATAGTATTCCTCTGTGCTTAGCGCCGCTAGCTCCTTATCGTCGCTGTTCATCATTTCTTGACAAGCATTGCTTTCCTCTTGAATGCGCAAATATTCATTGTACGAGGCAACTATATCCTCTAGAGCGGCATGCTCTTTGATTAGTTTTTGCCACTCGTTAGTATCCTTAATTATTTCAGGGTCGGCAACTTTAACTGCTAACTCTGCAAATCTTTCTTTAATTGCATTTAATCTTTCAAACATATCAATTCCTTATTCTTGCCTTAACAATGCGCGCAATTCCATTAAAGTCTTTTATTATCTCCACATCATAATTGCTTGAAAATAATGATGCAACTTGCGTCCCTTGCGTATATCCTACCTCTAAGAAAATACAGCCGCCTGCAAGCAGATATTCTGCGCTTTGACTTGCAATAGTACGGTAAAAGTCCAGCCCGTCCTCACCTCCGTCCAAAGCTAAGCGCGGCTCATAATCTTTAACTTCGGTATCCAGCAGTTGAATTTCCTCTTTACTGATATAAGGAGGATTGGCTATAATAACATTATATTTTTTGCCTTCAAAAGGCGCAAACATATCCCCGCCATAAAAGAGTATACTTGCATTATTTACAGCGGCATTAGCGCCTGCCACTTCCAGAGCAGCTAAAGAAATATCCCCTGCATCTACATTAATGCTGTACTCGTTGCCCAACGTGGCAATATACTCATCCATTTGTTTTTTAACAGCTATTGCCACTGCTCCGCTGCCTGTAAACAGCTCCAGCACATTAAGGCTATCTTGTTCTTTTATTGCTGTTTTTAAGTATTCTATAGCTTGTTCTGCCAAAATCTCTGTTTCCGGACGAGGAATCAGCACATCAGGAGTTACTTTTATTTCATATCCGTAAAAATTCACGCTGCCCAAAATATATTGTAAAGGCTCGCCGGAAGAGCGTCTTGTACCATATTCTTTAGCTTTTTCCAGCTTTTTTGCGCTAATTGTATCCGCTTTTGTAAGTTCACTTCTTTTTCTGTATCCCAAAACAGACATTAAAATAAGTTCCGCTTCATTTTTTTGTACTAAAGCAGTCAGCTTATTAAGCGCATCCTGCAAGGCAATATTGTCAAAGCTCTTTGTAGCCCTTAGCGGGTCTGCTTCCATAGCCATTACCTCGTTAAATGCGCAAATTGCCACTTCTAACATTTCTAAATCAGGCTCTTTGGTAGTTATCTTTTGCAGCCATTTGCCCGGCGCTTTTACAATCCTAACAAAAATATTGTCATATTTAGCCGCCCATTTTAGCACTTCGTAAGAAAGTCCTGCTACTATGGGCAGCAGGAGTATCCTAGTGCCTATCCTTATCCAAATATTAGGCCAGCCAAAAAAAGAAAAAAACAATATGCTGACAACCAGCACTAAAAACAAAAAGGCAGTGCCGCATCTATCGTGTATGGTGGAGTATTTAGCGGCATGCTCCGGAGTTAGCTCCTCTCCGTTTTCATAACAATTGATAACTTTATGCTCTGCCCCATGATAGGCAAAGAGCCTCTTTATATCCTTAATTAAAGATACTGCCAATATGTAGCCTAAAAAGATAAGTATCCTAATAACGCCTGCAATAAGGTTCTTTAATATGCTATTGATTTCCTGCTGTTTGGCAAGTTTTAATATACCGTCTGTAATAAATTGCGGAGCAAGCACAAAAAGCAGTATTGCCAGTCCCAAGCCCAACAATATCCCTATAAAGACAGCTATATCCATAATGTCAATTTTTAGTTTTTTGGACAACCAACGCTCAAATTTGGTAGTTTGCTCGCTAGCGGCATATACTTCCCCCGTACGGGAAATGGCCTTCATACCTACCACTAAAGAAGAAATAAAGCTATCAATACCTCTTATTATAGGCAATCTGCGCCATTTAGACCCGTCCTTAGCACTCTTTACCCGTTGAGTTTCAAGGACTATCTTGCCTTCAGGGTTGCGGACTGCGGTAGCAATGCTCCCTCCGGAGCGCATCATTACCCCTTCCAATACTGCTTGACCGCCAACCGAAACTGCACATTCTTTTTTCATATTTATTGTTTGCCTTTGCCGAATTTTGTATAAAAAAATAGCGTAAGAATAAACCTCACGCTATTTTTTCCTTTTTTTCTATAAACCGTAGCGTTTACGGAACTTATCCACCCTGCCGCCGGCATCTACTATCTTTTGCTTGCCGGTATAAAAAGGATGACATTTATTGCATATTTCTATGCGAAGATTCTCTTGCGCTTTAGTGCTTTCCAATTGAAACTTTTGTCCGCAAGCGCACTCGACATTCACTATATTTGTAGAAGGATGTATACCTTTTTTCATTTTATTTACCTCATCTTTTACTGTTTTAAGGTGTGTCCTTGCCAAATAAATTTTCGGCTAGAGCCACTTGTAAATTATAATTATTGTACCCTTAAAAGTCAACTATTTTCCTGGTCTAATGCAAAAATATATGTTATTTTCTAAAAAGCGGCGGGTTTTTGCATCATTTGGGTGCGCTCCTACCCTTTTTAGTTACTTTCCACAAAAAAGGTTTACATTCGCAATTGAATTTGTTATAATTTCTAAACTGATATTAGAGGTTTTAATATGAAATTATTTCAATTCACCGGCGATGGTGAAATTGTAATTGCAGAAAAGAGTAAGGAAAGCGAGGGGGTAAAAGTAAAAATCAGCAAAGCGCTTCTTAGCCCTTATGATATGCACCTTTTTTCCGGAAAAGTAAAAGCTAACTACCCTGTTACGCCTTGCCATATGGCTACCGCTATTGTTAGCGAGGATAATGAAGAGTTAAAACAAGGTCAAAAAGTTATACTTAATCCATTTTACAAAGAGGATGAAGATGCGCAAGACCACTTAATGTACGGTAAGGATATTGACGGATTTTTATGTGACTTTATTTCGCTTCCGCACGAAAATATTATTTTTATGCAAGATATCAAAGAGGATGACGGTATTTTTTTATGCTATATAGCTCAAGCTATTGCGATTCTGGATAGCCTAAAGCCGCAAAAGGGAGACTATGTAGCAGTAGTAGGCGCATCTCCTATTATGAATATCTTAGCTCAGCTTGTACTTTATTATCAAGGCATACCCATTGTAATAGGCAATAACAACGATTTGCTGAATAAAGCCAGGGATAACGGAGTGTATTACACTATTAATGCTACTGCGGAATCTCCTTTTCAAAGAGTGCTTGCCATTACAGGTGGCAGACTTGCGGAATGCAGCGTATATATGGCTTCGGAAAACATTAGCTCAAACTATATGCTAGACCTATTGCAAGAGGGCGGAAGAGCTGTTGTAATGGGCGTCAAGGAAGGCGCAGGGCGTTCGGAAGTGGATATAAGCGCAGTATATAAAAAGGGACTTACCCTTTCTGGCATAACTAACTATGCGGGAAAAATTGACGGTGCTGTAAATATCCTTATGCAAGGTATCCTTAAACTTGACAATCTTTGCGATTTAGTTATAGGTATAGAGGAGCTGGATAAAGTAAAAGAAATGCTTACCCAATGGAGCGCAGATTCCGGCTTTTATTCTTGCCCTATAATCAAAATTACCTAATCTATTATCAAATCAGCCAAACAATCTATATCCCCCGCACCAAGAATCAATATAATATCGTCTTTTTCGCATAATTGCGAAAGATGTGAGGCAAGTTCAATAATGTTTTCGAAGTAATGCACGCTTCCTTTGTGCGCTATATTTCTATATAACTCTAATGCAGTCATACCTTGTTCGGGCTTTTCTCTGGAACTATAGCTTTTTACAATATAAAGCTCATCATAACAGCAAAAACATTCCTTAAATTCGTTGATTAGCGAAAGCGTTCGGGTATAAGTATGAGGTTGAAAAACAACAATTAGCTTAGTCTTTTTTATCTTTTCTGCCGCTTTTAGCATTACTTCAACTTCTCGGGGATGATGCGCATAGTCAATATAAACCTCCGCTCCGTTTATAGTGCCCATCTTTTGAAATCTGCGTTTTACACCGCTAAAGCCACAAAGAGCTTGCTCAATTACCTCTTGGTGTATGCCTAAACTAATGCCTACTGCCACCCCTGCAAGCGCATTATATATATTAAACTCCCCAATGACATTCAAAGCAATATTGCAGACAATCTCGCCCTTGTATTTTGCCTTAAAGCTAAAATAACCTTTTTTATGCTCTGCCAGCTCCACCGCTTGCAAAAGAGCGTCCTGCTCCAGCCCGTAAGTAAAAATATCTTGCCTTTCTGCAAGCATATTGTGGTAAAAAGCTGTATCTGCACAAACAATTTTGCAACCGTTAGGATGAGTTTTATCTAAAAAAGCACTAAAGGTGTTATGTATTTCTGCCATATTCTTATATGTATCAGGGTGGTCATGCTCTGCGTTTAGCACCAGGCTAATAAAGGGGTTAAGGCTAAGCAAACTCCTTTTATATTCGCATGCTTCGGTAACAAAATATTCCTGCCCTGTAATATATAAATTGCCTATCCCGCCATTGGCATAGCCGCCAATATGAGCGGTAAAGCTATAATTTGCACATTTTAACAAATGCGCAATCATTGCTGTAACCGTAGTTTTACCATGAGTGCCCGCTACTGCTATACATTTGCTGTAATAGCTTGCCACTTCTCCTAAAAAAACAAATCTTTCCACCGCAGGGATATTTAAAGAAAGGGCTTGCCTTAGCTCAATATCTTCTTGCGGGATGGCAGAGGAGTAGACTACAAGCTGTGCTCCCTGCATCCTTTTTGGGTCTGAACCAATATACGCATCTATACCATATTCTGAAAGTTGCACTATTGTTTTGGAATAGTTTGCATCTGAGCCGCTTACTTTTTTGCTTAATGCCAGCATAAGTTTGGCAAGCGCACTCATGCTTATACCGCCTATTCCTATAAAGTGAATCCTTTCAATTCTGTCAATTATATGCATACTAATATAAATATGCGCCCTTGACAAATTATTGTTATCTTTGTTTAATTTTGTAAATATAGCAATGTTTTTTGGCTTTTTTTATAAAAAAATCAAAAATGGTCTTGTAATAGCCATTTTTATGGTGTATAATAGCTATATATAGCCTAAAATAAGGAGTCAATCTATGAATATTACTGACATTAGGGTAAAAATACTTAAAAATACAGAAGGTAAACTAAAGGCTGTTTCCAGTATTATTATTGATGATGAGTTCGCTGTACATGATATTAAAGTCATTGAAGGCGCGGAAGGATGCTTTATAGTTATGCCCTCTCGTAAAACGCCTTCAGGTGAGTATAGGGATATAGCTCATCCTATCAAAACCTCGGTAAGAGAACAAATTAGGGACTTGGTGCTTGCAGAATACGAAAAAGCACTTAATGAAGAACCTACCTAAAGTGTACAACAGTAACTGCATACACATCTGCAGTTGCTTTTGTTTTCATTTTTTCATTCCTTTTCTTGCAAAAATGTGGCTGCTCGCCACATTTTTGCATATTAATTATAATTTGCCATATACGCTAAAAGATTTGGCAAAATACCATTTTTAGGATATACTATAAAAAACCAAAAATAGCGAGGTGGACAATGTTATATGATGTAGCAGTTTTAGGCGGAGGGCCTTCCGGGCTTACAGCGGCGCTTTACGCATTGAGAGGCGGACTGCGCACCGTGCTTATCGAAGGTGCCAGCATAGGAGGGTTAAGCACGCTTACCAGTGATATAGAAAACTTCCCCGGATTTGGCTTAATCAGCGGCTATGAGTTAGGCGAAAAGATTAGGGCGCAAGCGGAGCATTTCGGTGGAGAATTCGTTTATGATTCTGTAACAAGTGTAGCCCTTTTTAGCAAAATAAAAAAGCTGGAAACAGCATATAGCGGCAGCATACAAGCAAAATTAGTTATTATTGCAACAGGCACTAGCCCCAGAGGGTTGGGCTTAGATAGCGAAAAGGAGTTGATTGGCAGCGGTATTTCTTATTGTGCTACTTGTGACGGCAATTTTTATAAGGGCAAAAGAGTGGCAGTAGTAGGGGGCGGCAATACAGCTCTTACAGAAGCTATGTATTTGGATAAAATAGCCCGTCAAGTATACCTTATCCATAGGAGAGATGCTTACAGAGCGGATAAAGTGCTGTCCGACAGATTAAATGGGACTAATGTCAAGCCTATTTTAGAAAGTAAAGTTATAAAATATAAGGGCAATCCGCTGTCCGGTATAGTGCTTGATACTCCTGAAGGAAAGCAAGAGTTGGAGCTTGACGGACTCTTTATAGCGGCAGGCACTTTGCCCAATACTTCTTTGTTTGCAGGTCAAGTAGAATGTACTGAAAATGGGTATATTATTACAGATGAAAATATGAAAACTAATTTGGAAAATGTATATGCGGCAGGGGATGTGCGGCGCAAACATCTCCGCCAGATAATTACTGCTTGTGCAGACGGTGCTATTGCCGGAGAACAAGCTGTTCTTGCCCTGATATAAGGCTGTATTTACTTTTATTTTACCTTTTTTATTAGGTTAGGACTTGAGAAGTGCCAATAAGTGTGATATTATATAGCTAAGCTCAATAGCTCATAATTTTCCCCCTTATCATATTGCGCAGAGACCGTCGTTTTGACGGTCTTTGCGCATTCTGTTATATTGTTAAGAATAATTATAAGGCACTCTTAATATTATCTAATAGTATTTAGTCAGAGGTGCTGTCAATGAAAAAGTTCGCCATTGTTATTATATTCTTTGCAATTATTATGATGTTTTCTTCTTGCCGAAAAGATACTCCGCTGCCCCCTAAAGGTGTTACGGAATATTATTTGGATATGAAGCTGGATACCGGCTCAAGGCTTGTAGAGGTAGCGCAAGAGATACATTACACCAATGCGCAAGAGGATGCGCTAAAGGAGCTATATTTGCACCTATATGCCAACAATTACCGTAAAGATGCTTTTATTGCCGCTTATGACTGTGACCTTAGCTATTATGGGGGGATATATATTTCATCTTTGCAAGTAGAAGGAAAGGAGCATCCTATTACCTATCTTCACGATGCCACCCTGCTAAAAGTGCCGCTGGCTACTCCGTTACAGCCTAATTCTAAAGTTTGGCTAACAATAAAGTATGCTTTGGAAGTTCCGCTTGCACCCTTGAGGTTTGGGATGTATGACAGGACTGTCAATTTAGGCAATTTTTATCCTATTATGGCAGTTTACGAAAATGGGGCGTGGCGGCTGGACACTTATTGCAGGATTGGCGACCCCTTTTATTCAGAGGTTGCTAATTATCAAGTGAACTTAACTTGCCAAAGGGAGTATGCTGTTGCCTCCAGCGGAAATATTATTAGCCAAGAATACGATAATCAATTGAAAACTGTACAACTAAAGCAAGATGGTATAAGAGATTTTGCCCTGGTGTTAAGCAAAGACTATTTGGTGAAATCTAAAAAGGTCAACGATACTACGGTTAATTACTATTACTATTTGGACTCAACCCCTCAAGAAAACCTAGATATTGCTGCAAATGCGCTTACAGTATTTTCCGAAAACTTTGGCAAGTACCCTTACGAAGTTTATAATGTGGCGGAAGCCGCTTTTTATCATGGAGGTATGGAGTATCCCGCTCTTTCTATTATCAATGCCGCTCTGCAAGATAAATCTGATGCAATTGTGCACGAAACTGCACATCAATGGTTTGCTTGCCTGATAGGTACTGACAGTATCAATGAAGCATACCTTGACGAAGGATTGGCTACTTTTTCTACCTTGCTTTATTATAGGCTGACAGGAGATGAAGCAAGCTATACCAACGGACTAAAGCAAATAAGGAATGCCTATGCGGCATTTACAATGATTGAGCAAGCCGGGCAGCCTTCCTACAAGCCTAAAATGACAAAAACCTTGTATGAGTTTAAGTCAGCTTACGAATACGAAGTGATTTGCTATAACAAAAGTGCTATTATGTTTGCCGCCCTTTACGAAACTATGGGAAAGGAGGCATTTCTAAAGGGGATTAAGAGCTTTTATTTGGAGAATTGTTATAAGTTAGCCAAGTTCGAGCAGCTAGTTTCCGCCTTTGATAGCAAGCGTTTTGATAGCGCAAAAATTCTTGTACCCTTTTTAGAAGGAGAAGCCGTAATAGCCACGCTTGCGGTATAAATGACGCCTTTTTGCTCAAAATAATTGTAAATATAAAAGGAGGTTTTACTAATGGAAGATAGTAAGCGCAGAAGTAATAAAGGCTGTGATTGCAAACTTAGGTGCGTCAATTGCGGGGCTATCAATTATGCATACGAAAACGAAATGCCTGACCGCTGTATGAAATGTGACGGAGAGTCTTTTATAGAAATATAACAACCTTAAAGTTGTAATAAAAGGAGAAAATTCCCGCCTGCAAAGGCGGGAATTTTAGTTTACTACTTTAAGCGTGCCGCTTCGGGCGCGCAATGCACATGCATTGGAGCAAGCGCCCTAAATGCTTCCGCTCTGCCGCATAAGCGTTTTATGCCGTATTTGATTGAGCGCAAATTAAGATAAAGGCATATCCCAAAGAATATCTTTTGAGTGTCATTTTCTATAGGGAATTGAGATTTGTACTCTTTAAGAGCTTCTATCCTTTGAAAATGGGTGTCTTTTATACATACATAGGCATTGGGCTTGTCTGTATAATAATAAGCAAGCGCCTTAGGGGCTAAGTTTTCAGAGCCCAAATCTTTCATTAAAGGGGCGCTCATACAAGATACAAAAGCATAAGAAGCGGCTTGCCCGGTCTTGACATGGTCGGCATGGCATTCGTTAATTAGCTGATAATCAGGACAAAATACCACATCGGGCTTTAGCTTGCCAAACAGCTTTGCCAGCTCTGTGGCAAGCTCCTCCGTACGGTATATTCCGCCATCCGCAAAAGGAAGGAATATAATGTCCTTTACCCCTAATATCTCAGCGGAACGCCTTTGCTCCTCTTGACGCAATTTTACAAGCGCTTCTTGGTCGACTTGTGCATCTTCTGAGCCATATCGCCCATCAGTAGCTATAACAAAAGTCACATTTTTGCCCATTTTTACAAGTTTTGCCGCTGTTGCTCCTGCTCCTATCTCTATATCGTCAGGGTGCGGACCTACAAAAACATAGTTTTCATATCTTGTAAGTTTCGGTATAGGGGCAATTTTTTTCATTACCCAAGTAAATAATCCCATTTGCTTACCTCAAAATTAGTTTTCTATCTTTTTATTATATTACAAAAACAAAGTGTTTTCAAGAGATACTTCCTGACTATTTTTTTATAAATCCGCCATGAAGCACTTTTACATCGCTTACCGTAATCATACTATGCGGCGCAATTTTATTTACCAACCGTACAATTTGAGTAATACGCTTGCGGCGCAAATGGATTAACAGCACCTTATTAGAGCCGTTGCGTCCTTCCCCATCCAGCACCGTTACCGCCACATTATTGTCTCGTAGCTCATCCAAAAGGTGTTGCAATATGCTAAAATCATTGATTATAAGCTGAATAGTGCTTAGCCCTAGAGCAATAGTGTTTTCCAGCCAAGAACCTATCCAATTGCCAAGAGCAAAAGCAAAGGCAAATACCAATATTTTTAGAGGGTTGGATTGAAACCCTGCCAACACCGTGCCGGTAATAGTTATCCACAAAAGTATTTCTATAAAAGCTATGCAAGCCGCCTTAGTGCGCTCGCCTCTATTGATAAGCACTATTCGCAAGGTTGCAACAGTAACTTCAGCAATTTTTCCAAAAAAGATTACAAAGTACAGCCATACGCTGTTGCCGGTAAGAAAATCCATAAAATCCGCCTTTTATAGGTATTTGCCCCCATTATAAGAATAAATGAATGCTATGTCAAACCCTTTTGGCATCTTGTATGCTTTCTGCTCTGGTTATGCTTGCTTTCCTAAGCACTCTTTTGAAAATTATATCGTATGCAGGGTCAATTCTGGATGCTATATTAATCAAATGGTCAGCTATACGCTTAAAGTCGTTAAGGGCAGAAAAGAATATTGCGCCGGAATCCACTTTGCATATCCCTTCGCCCAGCCTTTTGATATGTTCGGAAGTGTACTGCTCTTTCATTTCTTCAATTTTTGCCAGTTTATCTTTTATGGTCTTTAGTTTGGCAACACCCGATAGGCTAAAAGCGGAAAGAGTAAGCTCGAACATTTCTTCTACTTGCTTGCTCATTGCCTTAGTTTCTTCCAGCGCAATAGGAGAAAAAGATATATTTTGCTGCAACATCTCCTCAGTGTAATTGCTAAGATTTTCAGCATGATCGCCTATACGCTCTATATCATTTATGATATGAAAGAGCTTGCCTAACAAATTTTCATCTCTGGTAGTGATATTAAGTGAGCCAACTTTCACCATATAAGCGCTAATGGCATGATTAAGGTAGTCTATATACTCCTCTCTTGCCAGCAATGCCTCCCTTTCTTTACTGCTGCCCTCAAGCAGCCCTTTTATAGCCAGTTGGAAATTGGCAAATGCTTCTTTTTGCATACTTATAGTTTCTTTAACAATTTGAGTAATTGCCAGCGAAGGGGTAGTTAAGATGCGCTCATCTAGGTAGCGCAATTGCTTTTTGCCTTTTTCCGGTCCTTTATCGACTATTGCCGCCTCCGCAAGAGTAACCAGCCCTGCTATAAAGGGGAGCAGCAGTAGCGTTGTGATTACATTAAGTCCAATATGGAAAAAGGCAATAGAAGCAGCCATATTAGTGCCGAAAATTGTAGTAAAGATACGGGTAAAGCCATTGCCCGCAATGGCAATCAACGGAAAGAATATCATTACACCTATAAGGTTGAAAATCAAATGTATAAAAGCAGTCCTTTTAGTGTTAACCCCTGCGCCGATAGATGCCAGCAGGGCAGTTACGCAAGTCCCGATATTTGCTCCCATAATCAAATAAAAAGCGGTAGGCAAACTGACTACGCTGCCGCCTTGTAAGGAAACCAGTGTTATGATTATGCCTGTCATAGCTGTGCTGCTTTGTATGGCTGCAGTAAATACTATGCCCATTAACAATACTAAAAAGGGGTTGTTGTACCTAGTAATAAATGCTTGAAAAGCTGAAGAGCCGGCTAAAAAGTTCATACCCGAAGTCATTATTTCTAGCCCGATAAAGATAAGACCTATCCCTGAAATAAGCGAGCCTATCGCACGTAGTTTTTCTTTTTTTGCAAAAAGCACAATAAAAGCGCCTACTGCAGTAAACGCTTGAAAGAATCGTGCAATGGACAATGTCTTTAATGAAATAAGAATAGCGGTAAGGGTAGTGCCGATATTAGCGCCCATAATCATGCTGGTAGCTTGAAAAAGGCTCATTAGCCCGGCATTGACAAACCCTAGTATCATTACAGTTGTAGCGGCGCTGCTTTGCATTAGTACGGTTACCCCTGCGCCTACGCCTACGCCAACCAGCCTATTGCCGGATATTTTAGCAAATAACTTGCGGATACTGCTGCCCGCACTTTTTTCCAGTCCTTGGCTTAGCGTCTTCATAGCAAAGAGAAAGACTCCAATGCCAGCCAAAAACTCCAGTAGTTTTAAAAGGATATTCATAAATCTTTTCCATTAGTTTTCTTAATTTGATTATAGCAATAGGATATGCAAAAACTCAAGTAAAAACAAGTAGCTTTAGAAACTTAATGCTTTTATGCCCTTAAGAATCTTTGCTAGCCAAAAAGGAGCAATTATAAAAATAATAGGAATAATATAAAAAAGCAAGGGTGTTTTAGCAGATTCTGTGGCGGGCTCATCTTGAGAAGGGAGTAGGGTTTCAGGCGGTATTTGGGGCTCTTGTTCGCTTACATTGGATACCCATTTTGCATAGATTGTTTGATTTTCTGTAAAAACTGATACGGGTATACTTAGCTCTTTATCTACAAACCAGCCTGAAAAAAATGCTCCTTGTTTACTTGGTGCAGGTAGCTCCGCGCCCAGAGTGCCATAAGGCAAAAGGACAGGCTCAAGCTCGCTGCCGCCGCTAGTTTGAAAGGTTACTTTCACTGCAGTATATTCTTTATATATGCCGGTGCACTCATATTGCTTAGCCACTCCCTTATTAGCTTGCGTCTTGCTGTCACGGTTAAGCGACCAAAAGGACAGCATACCAATCTTATTGCCCTTTGCCCAATCATACATTAGCTTAGCCCATTCAGGTGTAAAAATAGGAAAAGACGCACTTTGATATCCAATAGATATTGTTGTGCCAACTTTGGCATACGCTTGTTCTTCGCTTAGTACAATTTCTCGTTTAGCCAAATAATGAGCTTGCAGTTGCGCTTTGACATTTTCACCTGCTCTGACTGCCGCTTCACCGTAGGATTCTCCATTTTCAAGAGTTTTTGTCCCATAGCACATTGCCATTGCATTTACTACTGTTAGCTCCACCCCTTGCAAAAGGTATGCATCCAGCACTTGCAGTCCCAAATTAGAAAGCCCGTTAGGGTCAGCGGGCAAGGTTAGCGTAATTTGCACACCTGTCAGCTCTTGAACTTGCTTTATAGCTTTGGCATTGGCAATATTGCCTTCCTTGTTTTGCCCTGAACCTTCTATATCCAAATCCAGCCTGGTCAGCCCAAAGCCGTTGACAATATCCAAATATGTATTCCTTAAAATTGTTATATCTTGAGTGCGCTGAAAAAAATTAGAGCCTTCTACTCCGCCGCCTATAGAAAGGGCAATATCTCCGCCTTGTTCTCTTATACTTATAATTGAGCTTTTAATCCCTTGATATTGACGGGATTTGCTTTGTTCGGAAAGTTCAGGGTAGCCGCCAAAGCACCAATTGAGCATTTTGCCATAAGCTCCGTTTGCAAAAGCATTTAAGCGATTGTAAGCAATAAAGCCCAAATTGTAATATAGCACCCCTGTATCTTTATAAACTTTAGCTAAATCCAGGCTTCCGCCTAAAGAATATTTTTTATTGGTAACCCAAGCGGTTATATCCACAAAAGGCGCAAAGACTGCCTCAGGCCAAAGAGTGCCTTGTCCTGCCCCAAAAGCAGACTCCTGTTCTGCACCGTCAAGCGGATGCTTGCCTTCTTCGGCTAGTGCAAAATAGCCTCCTTGCAAAAGAAAAGCTACTATAAGCAGGATTGCAATTAATAAAAATATTAAGGATTTCTTATGTATTTTCATTATTTTTGCCTCGCAGCAATTATAACAAACCTAATAAATTGCGTAAAGAAAAACAGCTTGTTTCTGCTTATAAGGCAAAAATTTACTAAAAAAACACGCTAAATAAAAAAGCCGCTTAGTGCGGCTTCTCATGCATATTTTATGCTGTTAGGCTACCTTACTTTTTTTGCAGATAGCAATCTTTGCAATAAACAGGTTTATCTTCCGAAGGCATAAATGGAACTTTAGCTTCCCTTCCGCAAAGTGCACATGTTGCGGTATACATTTCCCTGTTCCTGTTGAATCTTGTGCTGCTTCTTTGTCTTTTTGCAGCGGCTCGGCACTCAGGGCATCTCTTTGGCTCATTAGTCAGCCCTTTTTCTTTATAAAAGATTTGCTCATTTTCGGTGAAAATAAAGTCATGTCCACATTGAGTGCAAGTAATTGTCTTGTCTGTCATTTAATTTGATATCTCCTTGAAATTTATTTGTATTGGTTGAATCCTCAACCCTGATTCAGACCTTTGCTTACCGCGGTAAGTTGAGAGTCTTGCGCTGTTTGCTCTGCTTGTAATGTCCGGTCTTTTTCCTCCTTCCTTGTGACAATGAATCAGTTTCAAAAAGATATCTTGTCCAGTTAATTGTTATGTATAAACTATAAGGCATTAGCCTTCAAAGCTGTCGAAATCTACGCTTGCACCGTTGTTTAGCCTGGAATACTCTGCAGCCATTGCCATTTTATGAGAGAAGAATGTAACATCTACGGTAGTTAAATCCTTTTGTATAGTAGGTTTGCCCTCCAGCATATCTAAGAAATCTTTAACTATGCCCACATCTCCGCCAAGATGGAAGGGAAATGGAAAGGTCTTAACTTTAACCTTTTTTGTACCGTCTCTAAATATCCGCAATGTCACTCTATTGCGGCTATCTTTGCCTATTATCTCTCCACGAGTGCCCATAATATGCGAGTTCCTAAAGCAGCTTTTGCTAAATGCAGTAACGGTAAGGGTTGCAACTCTGTTGCCGGAAAACTTCATATTGACCACTTGATGGTCGCACACATTGTTATCGCTATGATACACGCATCGCCCATAATCTCCATTTTTTAGCGCATCATATTTATCTTTTTTAGTGGGGTTGTCCTTATTGGTAAGGGTACGCCCTCTAAACTTCAAAAAAGTTGCCTTATGTAGCGGAGCAGTAATATAAAGCCTTTCTGCATCAAAAGGACAAGAGTCCTTAACCTGACAACCGTCTAAACACCGCAAAGTAGCGCCTTCGGGAGCATTTACTGTTTTGAAATGCAGCAATTCCCCAAAAGAGCTAATGCTCTGGCAACCTCCGTCCATATACCAATGGATAATATCCAAATCGTGACAGGTTTTTGCCATAATCATAGGCGAAGTAGTGGTAGAATCCCGCCAATTGCCCCGCACATAGCTATGTGCAAAGTGGTAGTAACCTATGTTTTCTGTATGATTAATGCCTACTAAATCTCCAATAATGCCGGAGTCAATAATTTCTTTTATTTTTTTATAATAGTTCGAATAGCGCAGCACATGACATACCAGCATTTTTACGCCTTTTTCCTCTACTCTGCGCACCAAATCCGCACATTCTGCCACGGAAGGGGAGAGCGGCTTTTCGCAAAGAATATGGTAGCCTAAGTCAATTGCCTGTACCGCATGGTCATAGTGGTCTCTGTCTTGTGTGCAAATAAATATAGCATCTGCTAATTTGCCTGCAGCAAAGAACTCCTTATCGCTGGTAAAGCACTTATCAACAGGAACTTTGAAACGCTGTGCGCATTTTGCCAACCTGTCTGGCATTAAGTCGCAAAGTGCAACTATATTTGCTTGCTTGCGGCGAAATAGTTTGGCTATTGTCATATAGCCATTGCCGCGGCTGCCCAACCCTAATACTGCAATATTAATCATTTGTCCACCTCTATAATTATTATACACTAATATATTAACAATCTCAAGATTTTACGCTTTATCTTAAAAATTTACGCATTATTTTTGCTCTATCCTTATATGGAGGATATCTAAGCGAAAAATCTAATGCATAAGACTTCTTCATTACTATTTTTTCATGAGTCAGCATATCAAAGCCTTTTTTGCCATGATACCCGCCCATACCGCTTTCGCCTACGCCGCCAAAATGCGCATTAAAGTTGCCGGCATGGAGCAACAGGTCATTAATACAACCGCCGCCAAACGAAAACCGCCGGACAAGCTCCGCTTGCAATGCCTTATTAGTAGAAAAAAGATAAAAAGCTAATGACTTGGGATAGCGCGCAATAACATTGTATGCTTCTTCTATATTATTATAAGTTACTATTGGCATAATTGGGCCAAATATTTCCCCTTCCATAATAGGGTCGTCTACTTGCACATTTTCCAAAATGGTAGGGGCAATTTTCAGTTTATCCTTATCAGTATTGCCGCCAAATGCTATGGTAGCATCCTTATATAAAGCCACTAATCTGTCAAAATGCTTTTCGTTGATAATCTTGCCATAATCAGGGCTATCAATAGGATTGTCCCCATACATAAGGCGGATATTTTCTTTTACTTTTTCTATAAAAGCCTCTTTAATGCTTGCCTCAACTAAAATATAGTCGGGTGCAATGCAAGTTTGTCCGCAATTTACCCATTTTGCCCAAGTAATTCTGCGGGCAGACACCTCCAAATTGGCAGTTGCATCTACTATACAAGGATTCTTGCCGCCTAACTCCAAAGTAACAGGGCATAGGTGCGCCGCCGCCGCTTTCATTACTACTTTGCCTACATTACTGCTGCCAGTAAAGAAGATATGGTCAAATTTTTGCTCTAGCAGCTGGGTGTTAACAGCAGCGCCGCCCTCATACATTGTTATGTATTCCGGGTCAAAGAACTCCTTTATCATATTGTGGATAACCGCTGATACATTGGGAGAATAGCGGGAAGGCTTAATTACGCTACAATTGCCTGCGGCAATGGAAGCCACCAAAGGGTCTATGCTTAGCTGAAAAGGATAGTTCCAAGGCGACATTATCAAGACCAGCCCCAAAGGGTCTTTATAATTGACATATTTGGAAGGAAAGGTAAAAATATGCCCTTTTATCTTTTTAGGCTTCATCCAAGATTTTAGGTGTTTTAGCATATACTTGATTTCTTCATAAATAGAATATATTTCGAATAAATATGCTTCTGCCTCGCATCTGTCCATATCAGCCTTTAGCGCATCTATTATGGCTTGCTCGTATTTATTAATAGCTGTTCGCAGCAATTTTAACTTTTCTACCCTAAAGGCATAGTCATAAGTGACACCTGTATTAAAATACTTTCTCATTTTATCTATTTGCGTATCCATACTGTTCTCCTTTTAATGTATTAACTTGTACTCTTCCATAGGGTAGATATAGCCGGGAATAGGCACCATTGAGTTGTATACCTTTTCTATATCAAAAATACCGTAAGTGCTGCCAAGCTTTTTTTCATTGCCGCTGTATACGCCTTGAAATAAAACACTAGTAAGGTCTAAATTTGCCAAAAACATACTGGCTTTTGCGCCAATCGGAATAGCTTGCAGCTCCTTTGCAAATGCAGAATGCGGGATAAGCAAGCGCCCCTTGTCTTTTAGCACGGACTGCACTACCGGTATCATTTGCGGATAACCGTCGGCATCTACATAGGATAGAAACTTGGGAGCGGCAGGATTTCTTACAAGTTTTACACTTAGGTTTTGGATTTTATCCACTCCGTCAGGGCAACCTTTTATAAAGTTTCTAGCAAGCAGTCCGCCTAACCATCCAAAAATTATACCGCCTAGCGGCAAAGCTTGCTTGCCCGAAAACTCAATAATATCTAAGTAATGCACTTTGCCAATGCCAAAATAAGAATTGTATCTAAACAAAGGTTGATTGTTATACATTTCAAATTCAGGACCTGTTTCTTTAACTTCTTTATGTAAAGCCTTGCCCTTCCACCACTCCTTTTGAGCATTGATTACCAAAAAGGCGGCTTTAGGATTAGTTTGCAAATTGAGCTTGGACAGTCCATGCACAAACTCACCGAAAATAAGCTGTTTGCCTAAGGTTTGTATAGAAGAAATAAGACTGATATGTACTTCATTTTGCTGATTAATAGTAGCAAGCAGTCCTATTTTACTGGCTTCAGCTAGCTTTGCTCTGTCTTCTGAGGTTATATTTATACTCATACCTCCACCTCCAAAAGTGTAGCGCCGCTCCAGCAAGCTCTATTTGAAAACTTGCTTGCAAGCGCACATAAATGTTGCATTTTTTGCTTTTTTATCAGCGCATCGCCTGCATGCGCCCATTGCCTGCCTAACAGGCTATATTTATCTTTTGCCAAATTATTAAAGGATAACAACTCCCATTTTTCAATATTTGGCATATACTCTGCAATAAAAGCACCTATAGCAATTATATTATCCTCATCATCAGTTGCCCCCGGGATAATGGGAGTGCGAACCCAAACAGCAGGTTTTGCAAGCGCACCCAGCTTTTTTGCGTTTTCTAAAATCAAGGTGTTCTCTACTCCTGTATTCGCTTTATGTTTTGCGCTGTCCGCCAGCTTAATATCATAAAGCACCAAGTCAATATAAGGCAAAAGCCGCTCTAGCCTTTGGGGAGGATAGCAACCTGCGGTATCCAGCGCAATATGTATCCCCTCTGCCTTTATCAGCTTTGCTAGCTCCAGAGCATACTCGCTATGCAGTACAGGCTCGCCGCCTGATAAAGTGACACCGCCGCCGCTTTTTTCAAAATAAACTTTATCCTTGACTAACTCCTCAAAAAGCTGCTTAGGGCTATATGCCTCACCTTTTTGCTCCATAGCAAGAGTAGGGCACTCTTGAGCGCAGATAAAGCAAGATTGACATTTAGTTATATCTTTTACTATACCCGCTTCTTGCGCGCTAAGTGCACCGTTTGGGCAACCATTTACGCAAGTTAGGCAACCTATACACTTATCTTTTATCCAATAGGTCTGTCTTTCAAAAGCAATGGATTCCGGATTATGACACCAAGAACATTGCAGATTGCATCCCTTAAAAAATACCGTAGTCCTTAGTCCCGGCCCGTCTTCGGTAGACATCCTTTGAATATCAAGAATATAGGTTTCCATTAAAACTTACTATGTACCTCACGCGCGATAATCTCGTTTTGCAGTTCCTTGCCTATAGAAGTAAAGTAGGCGTTGTAGCCTGTCACCCTTACCAGCAAGTGACGATATTCGCTAGGATTTTTTTGTGCATCAATTAAAGTATCCACATCCAGCATATTGATTTGCAGAGAACTGCCGCCATTGACGGAGTACGCTTGCAGAAAGGCTTTTAACTTTTGCCTATGAGCGGGGTCACGCGCCAGCGAAGGAGATAGGGTAATGGTATGGCTTGCACCGTTAGGCAAATAGCTGACATAATCCATATAATCACCCTCTTTGCTTTTGCCTCCCAATACTTTGCCAACAGAGTTGGCATTGGCAGTAGGTCCTTTTATATCCGCACCGTTACAAGGGCAAATGGCATTGGACAGGAATTGTCCTTTAGCTCTGCCGTCAGGACTGGCAGGCAGTACATATCCGTCGCTTACCCAATAGTTCCAGCTAAGCATACCGGGGCGCAATTGTGTGCCCGTAGCAGTTGTCTTATATTTCCATACTTCCCCTGTCCAAAACTCCATAAACTTGCGGGCAATCTCATCCGCCTCATTATCATCTTGTCCATATTTGGGCGCTTTGTTTTTAGCTATTGCCTGCAGTTTTTCATATCCTGCCCAATTGGCGCGCAAGGCAGCAATAAGCTCTTGCATTGTGCAAACTTTTTTGTCATAAACAAGATACTTAACAGCCAACAAACTATCCACAGTAGAGGCAAAAGTTACACCTTCTACCGTAGCATACCTTAGCTCCGCACCGCCTTGAGTGACATCCAGCGCCTTATCTATGCAGCCATGCACCAAACAAGATAAATATGGGGTAGGGTGCAAGCGGGCTCTAAGCGTATCACTTTTATTATATAATTCGAAAATATTCTTTACTATAAATGCAGTTTGCTTTTCAAATGCCGCATAAAACTCCTCAAAAGTAGCAAAGTTACAAGGGTCGCCGGTATCTTCGCTATGCCTCTTTTTGGGATAGGGCTTGCCCCAAATTGCATCTTTATACTCTATAAGGTCATAGCCTTGCCCTAAAGTAAGCTCCACAGCTTTTAGCAGGTTGATATTGATATCCACAGTGCCGGAGCGGTCATTGCCTACCATTGTATTTTCCATACAGCCTACAGCGGCATAATCCCATACATTGTCTTTATTGATTAAATCAGTTCCGCTTTCCCTTGCTTGCCTTAGCAAGCCTGCCATTGAACGCTCATCAAAGTTAAGCAAAAATGGCGCTCCTTGACTTTCCGCTATCATATCCGTAATTTTGTCAAGCAGCTTATCAGGGGAGTTTTGGTGCAGTCTAACATTGGGTTTGGGCTCCAAAATTGGGCTCATTTCGTCAATTACATCTAAAATCAAATAGGTTAACTCATTGGAAGCATCAGATTTGTCCGCATTGATGCCGCCAACCATAAATAGTTGCCCAAAGCCTGCTGTAATACCTTGATTGCAGCCTACTTTGATTTGCGCATCATAAGCGGTATTGCAATGTACCCATAGACATTGCAGCAGCTCTTTTGCAAAGCTGTCTGTCATACCGTTTGCTTTAGAAACTTGATAAAAAGGATACAAATATTGATCTATCCTGCCAAAAGATACGCCCGGTCCGGGGTAATTTTCATCGGACATAACCAGCATATGAGTTAGCCATAACGACTGCACAGCTTGCCAAAAATCTTGAGCGCCCTCAAAAGGCACTACTTTTAAATTGGCCTGCATTTGCAGCAGTTCCTCTTTCCTTTTCTTATCCTTTTCGCTTTTTGCTAGCTCGTCCAGCCTTTTTACAAACTTAGTAGCTAAATCGCAAGGCATTTGTGCCGCTTCCCGCATTGCAGAAAGTTGAGCGCCTTCCGCTCCTGCCTTTTGTTCGGGAGTAAGGCTAGCATACTTTTCTTCTATACGCCGCCCCACTTCTTTGAATCCGTGCTTGACAATCAAAGCATAATCAGGGATTAAGTGTCCGCTGGTAGCGCCGCAATTGCCAAATCCTCTATCGTGAAACTCAATGGACTCATTGCGCAAGCCCTTTTTAGAATATAATGCCTTTGACCTTGCCTTTGTCTCTGCCTTAGTGTGGCAATGACTTGCCATAAGGTTAAAATTAGCGCCGCATAGCAGGTCGCCGGGCAAAATGTCAGCAGGTACTCTGTTTACCATTGCTTCTCTGATGAACCAAGCTCGCCTTTGCGCTATGCTTTTTTGGTAAAAGTCCTTAGGCGGCACAATCTTGCGCCCCCCTTGTACCAGTCCTTTTACAAATGGGGTAAAAAAGGTAAAAGTCTCAGGCACTATATAATAAGTGACCTCATTAAAAATCTCGTCATAAGCCTCGCCCGTAGTAAAGACCTTGTACTCATTGTTCCAAGGTCTGCTTGTGCCTTCAAAGTAATAGTTGCGTAGCCATTCAATTCGTGGAGTAAGATTCTTTGGCTCTTTTATCTTGCCCATAAAGCCCTCCTTCCCCTTATAATGTAATATAATTTTAACACACGCTTATATCCTTGTCAATACAAGCTATTATGTTTATAAGAGTATAAACAATATAATTTGGTATCCCAAGACAGTAAAAATGCCGAAACAGGCTAAGCTGTTTCGGCATTAATAAATAATTTTACAATTTTGTTAATTTATATTGTACCGTCCCAAGTAGAGGTCTTTGCCTTTTTCTTTTCTTCTTCGTCAAACCAGCGGGTGGTAACACATTTGCTTTCGGTATAAAAGCGCACTCCGTCTTTGCCAAAGATATGCAAATCCCCAAAGAAAGAGTCCTTATGCCCGGAAAAAGGAAATATACTTATAGGCACAGGGATACCTACATTTACGCCAACCATACCTCCGTGGGTGCGTTTGGTAAACTCCCTTGCATAGTGACCGTTTTGGGTAAAGATTACAGAACCGTTGCCATAAGGACTGGCATTCATAACTTGCAAGCCTTCTTCAAAGTCTTTTACCCTCTTAACGCAAAGCACAGGACCAAAAATTTCCTTTTGTCCAATGCTCATTTCGGGTGTTACTTTATCAAAAATAGTAGCGCCTAAGTAAAATCCGTTAGGATAACCTTCCACCTTGCAACCTCTGCCGTCCAGCACAAGTTCCGCACCTTCCTCTACCCCTTTTTCTATCCATTTTATTACCGATTGCCTATGAGCTTCGCTATATAGCGGTCCTAGCTGATTAGCCTTGTCGTAAGCAGGACCTACTACAAGTTTTTCCGCTTGCGCCTTAATTAAGCTGATAAGTTCATCAGCAATGCTTTCTTGCGCAACGACTACCGGTAGCGCCATACATCTTTGTCCTGCGCAACCGTACGAAGCATTGATTATCCCAGCGGCGGTACGTACCAAGGGCGCATCTTCCAGCACCAGCGCATGATTCTTTGCTTCACAAAGCGCTTGCACCCTTTTGCCTGCTTCTGCGGCAGTTTTATAAATATATTTGCCTACTGCTGTAGAGCCCACAAAGCTAATGCCTTTGATTATAGGATTGGTCAGCAATTCATTGGTGATATGGCGATCGCAGGAAATAATATTCAACACCCCGTCAGGCAGTCCTGCTTCTCTGTATATATCGGCAATTTTCAAAGCGCTCATAGGAGTTGCGCCTGAAACTTTTAGCACCATAGTATTGCCGCAAGCTATACACATAGGAGCCATCCAGCCCATAGGTATCATAGCAGGAAAATTAAAAGGAGTAATGCCTGCAAAGACGCCCAAAGATTCCCGATATAAGCAAGTGTCATAACCTACTGAAGTATTCATTAGTGCATCGCCAAGCATAAGCTGAGGCATTGAGCAAGCCTGCTGAGTGCCTTCAATAGCTTTAAGCACATCCCCTTTTGCCTCATTATAGGCCTTGCCCTGCTCAGTTGCCAGTAAAATTGTAAGCTCTTCTACCCTTTGCTCTAAAAGATGCTTTACCTTATAGAGTATTTGCACTCTTTTCATAACCGGAGTATTAGACCAAGGTTCGTATGCCCTTTGGCTGGAGGCTATAACTTCTTTAACCTCCTCAAGAGTAAGGCGGGGCATTTTGGCAATTTGTTCGCCGGTGCTGGGATTGAATACATCGTAATAGCTATCCGTTTTAGATTGCACATACTTGTTATCTAAAAAGTATTCCAGGATTTTCATTTTGACCTCCATATATTTATCTTGTTATATCTTATTTATTAATTTTAGTGGAAAACCACTCTGCAATAACCTTATCCTTTGCGCTTGTTATCAGTGAGCAAAAAGGTTTATGCTCCAATATCGGTGCAAGAAAATCATAATCTAAGCTATCCAATATCTCTACAAAGGGCTTATGCGATAGAGCGGAAAGCGCTTCCAGGGTATCTCTGCTTTGCTTTTGGCTAACTTTACGCTCCACAGGGTAGCCGCCGCCCGCAGTATCTAAAAACAGCTTTTCGAAAATATACTTTAAGTTAAAATCAGCCGCCCAACCATACCCTTTATTAAGTGCAAGCGAAATACAATTGCCTGCATTTATTTGTGAAAACAGCCAAGCATCCACCGGCTCTAGTATCAATCCGCAAAAAACATTGGGGTATTGCATAGCCGATATTGCAAAGCCTTGCCCTGTGCCGCAGCCCCCCACCACAAAATCCACAGCCTTGCTATTGAGCAACGCCGCCGCCATAAAGCCGGTATGAATATATGTAAGGGTAGGCTCACCTTCTGCGCCGCTCATACCTGCATTAAATACTTGCGCATCTACGCTCTCCAGTGCTGCAAGTATATCTTTATTCCTTTGTTTTGCCGAAAACTCATTAATTACAGCGATTTTCATAACGCCTCCTTTTTAAGAGCAAATTGCTAAAGAAAAATTATCTTAACGCTGATTATACCAATAATGGCAGCATTTTGCAACATGTTTGTCTTATCCTGTGCAACACATTTGAATTATCTGCCACAAAAATTTGAACTTGCGTAAATATTGCTATTTTTTACCATACCATTTTTGCCTTTTTGCTTATAACCTAATTGCTTTGATTAAAAATAATCATAATGAGTAAAAGAATTTTATATGCAACTTTATGTATTTTGCTTTGCGCAAGTATGCTTGCAGGCTGCCATTCTAAAGCAAGCACAAAAGAAGCGGAAGCTGAAAAAAACTTTATAAGATGGGTAGATTGCAATATTCCATACGAGGTAATGCTGGCGGCTTATGAAATTCAAAAGAAGTATAAAGATAGCGATATCAGCTATGACTTTGCAGATGCGCTGGCATATTTGGCAATACGAAACGGAAATAAGTTTAATACAAAAACAGATATTAAACGCCTTTACAATTTGCTGGACTCATTAAAGGAAGAAGAAGGCAAAAAAATTGATGATTACTATGGAACAAATAAATATTACTTGTATTATAAGGAAGCATACCATACCATTTTTGCGGAGTTTATAGGGGAGTATACCAGCACGCAAGGAGAAGCAAAATACGGGCTTAAATGCTATCATCCTTTTCCAAAGGGCTATTGGTATTCACATAGTGATGACTTTGGCAACTCCCGTACTTACGGATACAAGCGAAAGCATTTAGGGCATGACCTTTTTGGCTCAATCGGCACACCTATAATAGCGGTAGAAAGCGGTATCGTTACGCATTTAGGATGGAATAAGTATGGGGGTTGGCGCATTGGAATAAGGTCTCACGATAAAAAACGCTCATATTACTATGCGCATCTAAGGCGCAATAGGCCTTATATAGAAGGTCTTGCTATAGGTAGCGAAATAGTAGCAGGACAAGTTATAGGCTATCTAGGCGTAACAGGGTATAGCAATAAAGAAAATACTAATATGAACACCAAGCCACATCTGCATATAGGTATGCAATTGATTTTTGACGAAAGCCAAGCAGAAGGCGCAAAAGAAATATGGATTGATATGTATCAAATTTGCAAGTTTTTATCTCATAACAGGACAAGCGTAATAAAAGAAGGCAATGATTATATCGCAGTAAGGTAACCCCCTATTTAAGTACCGCCTAACGGCGCATTCTATGGCAGTATTGATTTTTATTTCGTCTTTGCGAGCGGATGCGAAGCAATCCAGACCCCAAAGCCCCGCTCCCTGCCCTCCAGAGCCCCGCTCCTTGCCCTACCAATCCCACCTTAACTTTTTGCCATAGGCAAAAAATCTCATTATGAGCACGCTCATAATCTCATTTGCTTGCAAATATCATTTTGCAACTTGTTGCAAAATATCATTATTATGCTGGATTGCTTCGTCGCTTTCGCTTCTCGCAAAGACGGTGGGGAATAGAGCCTTGCTACCGCAAGCCCTTAATTGCTTATTTATACCCTCACATTGCTCCCGCAATTGCTCGTGGGCTCCCGCTACTGGCTTGCCACCGGCAACCCAGCTTAACGCATCGCCTGCAAAGACGGGATAAAAGCCATTGCAAGCGGTGTGTTATAGGTAAAACTACCCTGCTTATTGCAACTAAAGGCAAAATAGTGTAAAATAGTATTATAAAATAATAAGGATGGTGATTGTTTATGTGTGATACTATGGTTGCCTTAGGGAACTACACCAAAAACGGAAAACTTTTATTTGCCAAAAATTCTGACAGAAGCCCAAATGAGCCTCATATTATTGTGCGTTATCCTGCTCAAGATTATAATTTGGAGGAGCAGGCAGAGCTTAAAGCTACATATATTTCTATCCCTCAAGTTGCTCATACCTATGAAGTTGTGCTATTAAAACCTGATTGGATTTGGGGTGCGGAAATGGGTTTTAACGAGTTTGGGGTAAATATAGGTAACGAAGCAGTATTTACCAAAGAGCCTAAAGGCGAGGACAGCCTTATAGGTATGGACTTGCTAAGGCTGGGGCTGGAACGGGGCAAAACTGCTAAAGAAGCGCTAGATACAATTATTGATTTGCTTGGCAAGTATGGGCAAGGCGGCAATTGTGGCTATGACCATAGTTTTCATTACCATAATTCGTTTTTAATTGCTGATGCTAAGGAAGCGTACGTGCTTGAGACCGCAGGGCAATATTATGTTGGCAAGAGGGTTGTAGATTACTATGCTATATCCAATTGCCTGTCCATTGAGGCTGATTATGATTTTATTCACGATGGCGCAATAGCTTAAGCAATAGCAAAGAAGCGTTGCACCGGCGAGAAAGATTTTGGGTTTGCCCGCTGTTTTACAGAGCCTGTCTTTACCTTTTTTTCCAAAGCCCGAAATAGGCGTTGCACCGCTATGGATATGCTGCAAAAAGAAAGCGGCGCAATTACCGAACAGACTATGATAAATATATTAAGAAGCCATGCCGAAGGCAAAAGGGAGGACGGAAACTCCGTTGGCTCAATATGTATGCATGCAGGCGGCCTAGTGGGCGACCATACTACAGGCAGTTATGTAGCGCAAATTGCAGAAACGGAGCAGCAATATTTGTTTACAGCCACTTCTACCCCTTGTCTTGCAATTTTTAAGCCATATTATACTGATATGCAAGATATAATAGGCTCAAATGAAGCAGAAGCTAAAAGCTATTGGCTCAAGTATGAGCTCCTTCATCGGTATATTCTTGCAGGGCAAATTGACCAAGCAGCTTATATTAAAGAAAGGGATGCGTTAGAGGATAAATATCTAAAGGATGTCTTTGCCGAAAAAGATAAAGCAAAGCGGGCAAAATCGGCAAGCGCAATGTGGAAAGCGGCGGATGCACTATGCGATAAATACTTGCAGCCCCTTAAAGGTACGCCTCTAAAGTTTGATAAAGGCGGCTTTTACTATCGCAGTTATTGGAACAAAAAGACTAAAATATTGCTGGAAAAGAATAACATTACTCTTTAATACATACTAAAACAAAGGGCAAAATGAGCGAAAAATATAAAAGTGCAGAACAATCCAGAACAAGCCAATCTCATATAGTGTTTTCAGGTTATACCAATGGAGTAGGGCGGCTTTTCGGTGGCCAACTGGTGGCATGGATGGATGTAGTAGCGGCAGTAGTGGCACGCAGACATGCAGAAAGCGAGGTTACTACCGCAAGTATAGAAAAAATGGACTTTGCTGCACCTGCTCATAAAAATGATACCGTATTGATAGAAGGAGCGCTGTTATCGGTTGGCAATAGTTCTATGAAAATCAAGGTTTGTGCTTTTGTGGAAAAGTTGTCAGGCGAAAGGCAACTTATAAGCGAAGCATATTTCACTTTAGTTGCCATTAATAAAGAAGGCAAGCCTCAAAGAGTGCCTAGGCTAATAAGTTAAGAATAAGTCGAGGAGAGCAAGGCTTACGGTAGCACTACTTGAGTAATGATATTTTGCAAACAAGTTGCAAAATGATATTTGCAAGCAAATGAGATTATGAGCAGGGCTCATAATGAGATTTTTTGCCTTTGGCAAAAAGTTAAGGTGGGATTTATAGGGCAAGAAGCAAGGCTTTGGAGTCTGGATTGCTTCGCATCCGCTCGCAAAGATTTTTATCCCGTCTTTGCGAGGAATGAAATGACGAAGCAATCCAGGGCACGCGTTAGCACTTCTTGAGTAATGATATTTTGCAAACAAGTTGCAAAATGATATTTGCAAGCAAATGAGATTATGAGCAGGGCTCATAATGAGATTTTTTGCCACAGGCAAAAAGTTAAGGTAGGATTTATAGGGCAGGGAGCAAAGCTCTGCAAACAAGGGGCAGGGCTTGTGCTAGCACCGCTTAATTATTACCGAAAGTAAGGATCAAGCTATTCTATGAAAAACAAGTACAATACTCCCCTTGCGGAGCTAAAAAGATATGCTACCCCAATTCCTTCGGCGCAGCAATTAATGCTGCAGCAAAAGGAGTTTTATGCTTTTGTGCATTTTGGCATAAATACCTTTACTGATAAGGAATGGGGGAGCGGCAAAGAGGATATTTCTATCTTTAATCCGAAGAAATTGGACACCGACCAATGGGCATATATATGCAAAGGTGCAGGGATGCGAGGAATAATTCTTACTGCCAAGCACCACGATGGATTTTGCCTTTGGCAAACAAAAACAACCGATTACAGCATAAAAAACACTCCTTATAAGAGCGGCAAAGGCGATATTGTGGCGGAACTTGCTTGCTCTTGTAAGAAAATGGGGCTTGCAATGGGCGTTTATCTTTCGCCTTGGGACAGAAACAGCGTCTATTATGGGTCGGAAAGGTACAATGATTTTTACATAGAGCAGTTAAAAGAGTTGCTTACCGGCTATGGCGAGCTTTTTTGTGTTTGGCTGGATGGCGCTTGCGGCTCTCATATGGATGGCAAGCCTAAGCAAGTTTATGATTTTGACAGGATTTACAAGACTATTAGGGAACTGCAGCCCAATGCCGCTATCTCCAATTGCGGACCGGATGCCAGATGGGTGGGCAACGAAGCAGCCCTTACCCGCAAAAGTGAGTTTAGCGTTGTGCCCGCTTTTAGGGCTGATACTCAAACTATTGAGCAAGCCTCTCAAGTAGAAGCCGGCAAAGCACCTAATAAAATGGAGGTTACCGCTGAGGACTTAGGGAGCAGAAAGGTACTGGCAAAATATGAGCGCCTTGCTTGGTATCCCGCTGAAGTGGATGTTTCTATAAGGCCGGGCTGGTTTTATCATGCAAAAGAGGATAAAAAAGTAAAGAGCGCAAAGCAACTTTTTAAGATATATTCCGACAGCGTAGGTGGCAATGCCATGCTGCTCTTAAATATTCCTCCTGATAAAGACGGGCTTTTTTCAGTAAGAGATATAATAGCACTATCCGGTTTTGCCAAAAGAATTATTGATGCGTTTGGCACTCCTATTAAAATTAAATTAAGTGCGCCAGCTTCCAAAAAAGGATATGAAATTGAAAAGCTGGAAAATGGAGGCACTTATTCGCCAAAAGATGTTGGGGAACAGTATAGCATAGAAATAGATTTAGAAAAAGAAACCCTTATTAATAAGCTAATCATTTGCGAGGATATCCGCCACTCTCAAAGGGTAGAGCAATTTGAAATATTTGCTAAAAGGCGCAACAAATATCGCAAAGTCTATAAAGGTACTGTAATCGGTGCTAAAAAAATTGCAATTTTTCCCCCTGTCAAGACAAGAAAATTGCGCCTTAATATTTCCTCTTGCAGACTTGAGCCTTATATTAATTTTATTGAAGTGCACCCTTATAATGGTATAAGAGTAAGAAAAGACAGGCTAAAGGAGTTAAAAAAGCTGCTTGCTAGGATAGGATATAAAATATATCTGCTTAACAATGCTGTGCGCAATGCATACAAAGCCAAATACAAAAAGAAAAAATCCCAACAATAAATTAATATAATACTTGTAAATAATAGCTGATTTGGTAGCTGTAGATACAATTTCAGCCCCAAATTTGTATTTCAGATTTATCCTTTTTGTCTTGTGGGATATCAAAGGTGGTATCTACCGCTTTTTTGCTAATAATCTCCATTACTCGGGCATGCTCCTTTCGGTCCAGCTTGTAAAATATCAATATCAGTGCCCAAAGTAAGGTAGATATTAGTGCTATTGCAACAGCGGTATTAAACCATTTTACCGCAATAGCCATATTTTGAGGCTGATAAACCAACTCGGTGTTGAACTCCTTAAGGTCAACTTGAAACCCTATTTGCTTTTGCAATATTGTTGGGATATAGGATAAGCCTACCACCGCAATCCCGGTAATCCATGCGCCAAAGCCATTCATAAAGCCTTCCAGCCGTTCGCCCGTTAAATATTGCTGATAATCAAACTGCTCTGCAGAAATTGCCGGGGTAATAACTAAAATAATACCTGCCATAAAACTATTAAAGAAGCTAATGGCGGTCATAATAATTATTGTAGGCAAGCCTATTGGGATATTTCCTACCCCTATAATCAGTACCACTGCAAAGATTATTACAGAAAAAATGTTCGATGCTATCAAAATAGTCTTTTTGTCAAACTTTCTGGTTAAAAAAGGTGCAATAATCATAGCCGGCGTAGCCCCAAATCCTGCAATGGGGCTAAGCAAAGCAGCGATAGTAAGCCCTTGTCCATATTCAGAGCTATACCTTGCCAGCGCAATAAATGGCATACTTGTTACTACTATTACCTTAAAAGCTGCAAAGATATTGGATATGCACCATACTAAAAAGGGCTTATTGCGGGCAACTTTTCGCACTCCTTCTATGAATTTTACCCGTTCTTCTCGCTCGCCCGGCATTATATATACCCTTTCCTTAGTATAAAGCACCAGCAAATAAGTTAGGATTGCTCCTATTGCTATAGTTCCTAATGCCAAATAGCGTATAGCAAGATATTCTGCTCCCTGCTTATAAAAGTAATGACGCACAGGACCAACTACTATCCCCATAATAGTAGGAGCAAAGGAGGAGATTAGACCGGCAGGAGATAGCATTGTTACCCTTTCTTGACTGTTTGGGGTCATTGCTGAAGGCATCATATTGTATATTGCAAACCAATAAGCAGACAAAACTAAAGCAGGGATACAAGTCGCATATGCAAAAATTATTCGGGCTTGCACTTCTGAAAATTGCGGTATCCAAGAGGCCAAAATAGAAAAGACTGCTACAATAGGGGTAAGAATTAAAATAAACAACCTATATTTGCCTATCTTTGCTCTGGTATTGTCCAGCAGCTTGCCAAGGGCAGGCGCTACAATTAAATTGGCTATCATCACTATGGAAGCAATATGTCTGCCATGTTCTATAGGAATATGATAAAAATAAGGTATCATCTCGGCATTAACAGCCATACCTAATGCGCCTAAAATAAAGTTGATACCCATCCCCCCTGCGCTGTATGCAGTCATTTCTTTAATGGTGAGATGCTTGCCTTGAGGAGGGTGCGACCAATATAATTTTAGCTTTATCAGCAAAGCATTTATTTTACTTTTCAAGATATTCTCCTAACTTAGATATGTTTTATTTATATCTACCGCTTTACCGCTTTTGCGAGATACTTCCGCACCAAAAGCTATAAGATGGCTTGCAACAGATTGCTTTATCCCCGTTTGCTCATTTTTTGAAAAAAGAGCGGTAACTAAAGCGCTATCCCCACCCCCGTGTCCTCCTATATTAAAGCGAACTTTTACCCTTTTGTTCTTGCCTATAAATGGCTTAATGATAATTTTGCGCTTTTCCATTATGCCACGAATCTCTCCATGAGTGCCTCTTATAGCTATTTCTCTTATCAAATCCTTAGAAAAAGCAGTCATTGTAAGGTTTGCGCGTACTCCGTTTTCAAACACCATTTGCACATTTTGGTAGTCCACTACATCGTTGCCGGCAGCATAAACACATTTGCCGTAAGGACCTTCTTTAATAGCTTTTGTCAACTTTTCTACCGTAGCAATGCCATCGTCAGGAAGCACCGAGTACGGCCAAAAATGCTTTTTGCCCAAGGCAATAATTTTTTTGAAGTTATCAATATAAATGCGCTTAGCGCTATAAGGACATTTGCGCTCATATGGGCAATTGTCAGTACAGCGAGAAGGCGCTCCACTAGGAGCGCATTCAGGGCGAAAATGGATAAGCTCTCCGTCGGAGCTAACAGTTTTGCATAAAGAGCCTGCTAAATACTGCAAAATATCAGTATCGTGACAGCATTTGGCAAGTATCATTGGATTAGATTCTTTTTCCGATGCCCAATTACCCCTTACAAAGCTATGCGCCATATGCCAATAGCCTACATTTTCTGTTTGTTCAATGGAAATTAGCCTACCTATTGTTCCTGCTTCTATCAATGCTTTAAGTTGCTGATAAAACGGAGTATATCGTAGCACATGGCAAACGATCACCTTGCGCCCTAACCTTTCTGCTGCCTTTTCAATTTCTAAACATTCTGCAGCAGAGCGGGCAATAGGCTTTTCCAGTAAGATATCATATCCTAGCGCCAGCGCTTGCATCGTTATATTGTAATGTGTATGGTCAGGTGTGCATATAAATAAGTAATCTGATAATTTGCCTTTGGCAAAGAAATCCTTTTCGTTACTAAATAAGCAGTCTTGAGGTAACGCAAAGGCTGAGCGTGCTTGTTCCAGCCTACTGGGGTTGTAATCGCATACCGCGCTAAGTTGCCCTTTATCTTTTGCCGCTCCGGCATAGACAATGCCTCTTTGCCCGTACCCTATAACCGAAAATGTATTCATTTTTACCTATTGTGCTTTTTTATGCTATTATAACATACCTATCAGAAAAGATAAAGGTAAGTTGTAAAATGAATTGTCGCAAGTGAGCAAAAAGAGATGCTCCAAAAGTA
>CAYSNP010000007.1:0-58742 GCA_964432485.1 uncultured Christensenellaceae bacterium
TATGTCATTGCGCGGAGCGATAGCGACAAAGCAATCCAGGGCTTACGATAGCACTGCTTGAATAAAAGCAAGTAGGACAAGGAACAAGGCGTTGAGGGTCTGGATTGCTTCACTACCGTTCGCAATGACGGTGGCTATATGTCATTGCGCGGAGCGATAGCGACAAAGCAATCCAGGGCTTTCGATAGCTCTGCTCGCCCACTACCTATTTTTCTGTACGCTTATACTCTTGCGATACCAGCCTATCGTCTATACCCAGCTCTAACCTATTGTATAGACTATTTATAACAGCTTGATATAGTTTTACACCTAACAGCTTATCCTCTACGCCTGACTCTATGCTGGGATTGTCATTGACCTCTATAACATAAACATTGCCGCCAACCTCTTTTAAGTCAACGCCATATAGGCCGTCACCCATAGCATTTGCTGCCTTTAGGGCTACCTTAACTACCTCTTTGGGTACCTGTTCTATAAAAAAGTTTCGTACTTGCCATAGGTCACATTCTTTTTATTTACTCCCCATTTTTCTATTTGCCAATGCTTATCCACCATATAATACTTGCAAGCATACAATGGCTTTTTATCAAGGATACCTATCCGCCAATCAAAACTGCTTTTGATAAACTCTTGTGCCAACACTATTTCCGAACCTTCAAATAGCTTTGCCACAATTTTTTCCAGTATGCCTATATTGTCCGCCTTAAATACGCCTAATCCAAAAGCATTATCGGGCTCTTTTAGCACAATTGGAAATGTAAAATCCTCTAACGCACTCTTATAGCTTACTCCTTTGCATAGAATTGTTGTTTTAGGTGTCTTTACTCCCAGCTGCTGCATTGTTTCGGCAAGGTATATTTTATTGGCGCACTTTAAGATTGACCAAGGGTCATCTATTACCGCAAGCCCCTCGGCATAAGCATAACGAGAAAATAAGTAAGTATAATTGTTTACATTGGTGGTTGCTCTAATAAAGAGCGCATCAAACTCTGTAAGCCTGGAGTAGTCTTCCTTAGTAATAAACTCAGTATAAAATCCTATCTTTTCCGCCGCTTCTCTAAAATTGCTTAGCGCTCGCTTGCAGGAAGGCGGTGTCAGTTCCGTAGGGTCTACTAAAATGGCAAGGCTGTACTTATAATTCTTAAACCTGCTTATTGCAAACTTTTTTTGATTGAAATAGCTTATAGCCAACTCTCTCAATACCTCTTGAGGCAGCTCTACGGAATCTAAGGTAAGAGGCGTGGCTTCCTTTAGCGACCACTCACCATTTTTCTTGAATACAAAGCGTACCACCGGGCTTTCAAAGAGCTTGAAAAGAGATTTTGCCAAACTTTCATACTTATCTATTAAACACTTGCCAAAATATACTTCCAAGATAAACTCTTGCTCTTTTACTTTGGCAAGCACCCTTTGTACTTGCTCCCAAAAATCGTCTGCAATAGATTCGGTAATAATAGGGTCGGTAAAGTCCTTAATGGTGGCAACATTGGGGATAATACGCTGCTGCCTTGCAGAAGCCAGCAGCGAAACATAGTAACCCATTGATTGATATTCATAAGAGGAGCAAAGATTAAAGACCCGCACCCCTTTTAACTTATGATATTTTTCCTGAGTGATATAGTTTTGAGCCTCCACCACTTCTATACTTTCTATACCTGCAAGAAATGCCTGCGGTCTATCTATAACAACAATATTTTTTATTTTTTGAGATGTGTCTAAAATTATTTTTTGCATACGGTACGCGGAAGTGTCTTGCCCGTAATAATCGGGCAGTTCTGTAATAATTTCAAAGCCTTTTTGCTGATACCAAGCTACCAGTTTTTCATTGTCAGAATCAGCTTCTAAAGTTATCCTTGATACATATTTTTCCTTAGCCCAAGCTATTATATACTCTAAAAGTTGTGCGCCATAATGCATATTTTGTTTTTCGGGCAATACGGCAATATTATAGATTCTTACCGAATAACTATAAAGAAATAAGGTTGCACTTGCGCATGGAGAGCCGTTGTCTTCTAAAATAAAGACCCTTTGAGCAGGGCTTTTAAGACTGTTGCGAATGGACTGCTTACTAGAGCGTTTCTTTTGTTCAAAAGCTAAACTTTCCAACTCGTATAAAAATGCTAAATCTGCTAAAGTTGCCTTACGGATATTGAGCATAATACAGATAGCTCCCCCTATTTTTGTTTTTATTTTCTATTCAGCTATATGCTACTCTTTTCTATGTAAAATGTCTATAAAAATGTATGAATAATTGTAATAAAAAATAATAATTTCTTTGCTATAAAAATCTGTTATATTACCAGCTCAAAATCTATCCTTCGTTCTGCAGGCGCTGCGGCTTTTACACGCACTTTTACCTTATCGCAAAGAACGTAGCTTACCTTAGGGCCTTTTATACGAAAGGCACTCAAATCGGCTTCATACCTGCCAGGCGGCAGCGAATCCAAAGCTACAAAACCCTCTGCGGTATTGTCTAACATAACAAAAAAGCCTGTGGAAACAATGCCGGAAATTGTGCCTTCAAACACTTTACCAATATGGTCTTTCATATATAAAGCCTTAAAGTAATCCTTGGCATCCCGCTCCGTCCGCTCCGCCGCTAACTCTCGTTCTGAAGACGCTATTGCCGCCTCTTGATATTCATTGGCTTGCCTGGTATCAGCATTGCCGTCAATCAAAGCCTTTAGCGACCTATGCACCATTAAATCAGGGTATCGCCTAATGGGCGCGGTAAAATGGCAATAATCTTGTAGTGCCAGCCCGAAATGCCCGGTGTTTTTTATATCATATCTGGCTTTTTGCATAGAGCGTAATAGAATCTTATTGATTATAGGCGCTTGAGGGGAGTCTTTTACACTATCCAAAAACTCGCTGAACACCTTAGGCAAAGCACCGCCCTGTAAGTTTAGCTTAAAGCCAAATGTGGCAATAAACGCAATAAAAGTCTGCAACTTTTCCGGGCTAATTTTTTCATGCACCCGATAAATAGAGGGTATATTAGCTTTGCTTAAATATTGTGCAACCGCACGGTTGGCGGCTATCATAAATTGCTCTATTATAACATTGCTAATCTCATACGGATAAGGGGCAAGATGTGTAACTTGTAAGTTTTCGTCCACTTGTATTAAACTTTCTTGCGTAGCAAAATCTATCATTCCTTCTGCTTTGCGGATGCCTGCAAGCAGCAGCGCAAGCTCTTTAGCAGATTGCAAAAAGGGAACAAGCGGGGCATATTGCGCTACTAGTTCGGTATCCCCTTGCAAAATGCCTGTAACTATTGTATAAGTCATACGATAATCAGAGCGTATAACGCTTTCTGCAAATTTAGCGCCAACTTGCCGCCCTTGGAGGTCAAAATCCAAAATAGCTGTCATCGTCAGCTTATCTTCGTTAGGCGAAAGGGAGCATAGCTCATTGCTAATGGATTGAGGGAGCATAGGAAAAACCATGCCCGGAAAGTAAACGCTGGTAGTGCGCTCCGCCGCTGCTTTATCTATTACGCCGCCTTGGGCTACATAGTGAGAAACATCGGCAATATGCACATACAATTTATAGCCTTTTGCATTCTTTTCAATGCTGATAGCATCATCAAAATCTTTGGCATCCTCGCCATCAATAGTTATAGTAAGCAGGTTTGTAAAATCTGTCCTGTTAGAGTAGCTGCCTTTAAGCTTGGCGGAAGCTGCCATTACCTCAACAGAAAAACGGCTGCTAAAGCCGTAGGTATACAAAATAGATAGCAATTCGGTTTCGGTATTGCCTGCCTCCCCCAGTATTTTTTCTACCTCGCCCCAAAGGATGCCTTGCGCTCTTGAAGTAATGTTAGCTATTACCTTTTGTCCTGAATGAGCATAAAGCGTTTTATCCCTTGGAATGCGAATATCTTTAGCAAAACTGTCGTCATCAGGCCTTACAAAGGAAAACGCACCTATATTCATAAAAGTACCGACAAGGTTACCCGGACTTTCTTGCAATATCTCAATAACCTCGCCTTCGCTCTCTCCTGTCAAGCGCACCTTTACCCTGTCCCCATGAATAGCATTGCCTAACGCTCTGGGCGGAATAAAAATGTCCTCGCCCTCCGCTCTGCAAAGAAAGGCAAAGCCTCGCCTATTGCCTCTTAGCATGCCTTCCGCAACGCCCTCACCATAAAGAGAAAATTTGCCTCGCCCCTGCCTTATAATTACTTTTTCTTTAAGCAAGCGTCTAAGTGCCGCTGATACTTCTTTTTTATCAGAGGGATGCAGCCTAAACTCTTTTGTTAATTCAGATTGCGAAAAAACTCTTTTTTTTGCATTTTGCGCATATCTTTTTATCTTTTCTTTTAATGTCATTTCCTTGTACTTATTATTAGCAAATATAACCTTTATACCCTGTAATTTAGTCGGCAACCTCAATACTTTTTATTATTACATAGCTCCCCTCCGGCGTACGAGGGAAGTCATCCATACCGTTTTCTCTGCTAGTAGGATACCCGCTAAGCTCTATAACAATAGCCAAACTCTGTGCATCACTCACCTTGCCAAAAGCGGCATATTCATGATCTAGGTGCGGGCTATCTGCTGAGCAAATAAAGAATTGGGTAGATGCAGAATCATAGTCGGTCGCCCTTGCCATAGAAAGCACACCTTGCTTATGCTCTATATAATTTGGCACTCCGTTAAAGGGAAACTCGCCTTTAATATTTTCTTTATCCGACTTATAAGCTACTGTCCCATTACTATATGCCAAATGCCCTGCTTGTATCATAAAGTCCTCTATTATCCTATGAAAAACTGTATTGGTATAATAGCCCTCCTCTACCAATTGCAAGAAATTTGCTACCGTAATAGGTGCTGCCGTAGGGCATAACACTAAATTGATTTTTCTATCATCGAATAGCGTTATTGTGACTTTTGGGTTATCCGAAAGGTCAAAAATGGATACCCATTTGGCATAAACGGTAAAAGAGTCTTGAATTGGTTGAGATAGCTTTTGTGTAGCAGAATTGGCGAAGGTGTTGTTGTCATGATACCAGCCTTGAAACACATAATTCCTTTTAACGGGGTCTGCGGGCAACGCAATTGTGCTCCCTTCCTCTGCAGTAATATAGTCGATAAGACTGCCGCCATTGGTGTTAAAGAAAACATTATAGCTTGGCTGCTCCTCAACCTCTTTATTGCATCCTGTAAAAATAACAGCTAACAAAACAATGATTATAATAAGTGTAGCAATCCTTTTCATACTTACCCCTCTTTTTCCTCTGGAATTAAGTCTAATGTTAGTATTGACCTTGCAGGCCAAAATTCATATAAGTAAATCTTGCACACCTTACCTTGAAAAGCTGTAAAATGGCTTGCCAATATTGGCAGGGCTTGAAAGATTTTCTCCGACTCGTCAATAATCATAGTGGTGTGAGGCGTCCAATTGTAACTGCTTTCGAAACACTCCTTTAAGGTAAGCAGGCTGGGGCTGGTGTCCGGCGCTATAAATAACACCTTTGCGCCTCCAAATATGCCTATATGATTAAAAGTAATGTCAAATGCATGGTGCTGCTTTGCCACTCTCTCCACTAAGGCGGTCAGCTTATCCCGCTCCTCCCAAGGAAATATCCCTAAAGTGATATGTTGCGGCAAGTCCTTATTATGAGTGCCCCTATAACCTGCCCGGTAAAGCTGCTCCTGCAAATCCGCCAATTGTTTTTCGGTTACCTCATCATATCCCAGCATAACGCATAAATCATTTTTAAGTATTTCTATGCTGTCTCCCGCCTTTATTTTGCCGCCTTTTATAACTTTGGTAAAGATGCCTTCCTTTGGCATTATGCATGCGCCTACTTGTTTTGCTATTTCGCAGCCTGCATGGCATTCCTTGCCTATTTTGGTGACTTCTTGAATACTTTCGCCGATTTTTAGCCTAGTTCCTATGGGTAAAGTATATAAGGTAATGCCTTCGGTAGTGATATTTTCTGCAAATTTGCCTGAGCATAACCCTTGTAAATGTGTTTGCTCGCTAAATCTGTTTATGCTTTCTACCCCAAGCAAGCTAATTTGCCTTATGCCTTTGCCGGCATGTGCATCGCCTTCTATTCCATAGTCCTCTATGGCGTTTGCTTCTGCAACAGAATGCTTAACTTCGCCTTTATTGGCGCTGATATTGACTGCAACTACTCTCATTGCTCGCTCCTTACATATGTGCCCGATTTGCCGCCGGTTTTATAGTCTAGCTGTACTTGCTCTATACACATATTCTTATCTACTGATTTGCACATATCATATATATTTAAGGCGGCGGCACAAACTGCGCTTAATGCTTCCATTTCTACCCCTGTTTGCGCATAAGCGCATGTTTCTGAGGATATATGCAGGCGTGTGTCAGAAAAAAAATCAAAGTTCAGCTTGCAATATGCTAAGGGAATATTATGACACATCAGTATTGACTGATAAGTGTTCTTTGCCGCAGCTATGCCTGCTATATTTGCTACTGCAAGCACATCCCCTTTTTTAATGCCGCCGCTTTTGATAAGCTGTAAAGTTTCTTTTTTCATAGCAACTATGGCGGAAGCTCTTGCTATGCGTTTGGTTGCCTGCTTTTGGGTTATATCTACCATAACGGCTTTGCCCTGACTGTCAAAATGGGTAAAATCCATACTATCCTCCTATCCTATGCATACAGCGAGATTGGCTCTTGCCTTCCTTTAAGTTATGAGAACGGGGCTTCTTTTTTACACAAGAAGCTATGTAATCTTTTAATTCTTGCAGGTTATCCAAGTACGGTTTTAGGTCATATTCTACCGAAGTGAGTAGGCAATTCAGCAAAAAACCGTCACTGGTTATGCGTATCCGATTGCACAAAGAGCAGAAATTATGGCTAACGGGCAAAATAAAGCCAAGTTCTAACCCGTCTGCAAAAGCATACCTTATAACCTTATCATCCCGCCCTAACTCTTTTAGGTCTTTGTATTTGGCAATAACCTTATCCGCGCTGATATAATGCTGAGTCCCGTAACTTTGCGTTTCCTCAAAAGGCATAAGCTCAATAAACCGCACTTCTAAACCTTTATTTTTCCCAAAAAGCGCAAAATCTCTTAGCTCGCCCTCATTAATGCCTTTTAGTAGTACAGCATTGAGTTTTAGCTTGTCAAAACCTGCCGCTATTGCACTGTCGATACCTTTCAAGGTGGGTTTAATGTTACCCCCTGTTACTTGCTTATATTTTTTTTCGTCTAAGGTATCAAGGCTGATATTTACTGCACTTACCCCGGCCCCCCTTAAACCGTCGGCATATTTTGAAAGTAGCTGTCCATTGGTAGTTAAGGCTATCTCCTCTATCCCTTTAGTTTGAGCAATCAAGGCAACTAAATCAAGAATGCCTTTGCGTACTAAAGGCTCGCCGCCTGTAAGGCGCACCTTTTTTATACCTAGCTCGGCAAGAGTGCGCACTATCTTTGCAATATTTTCGTAACTTAAAACTTGGCTATGCTCCAGTTTGGCAACTCCCTCTTTGCCCATGCAATAAGCGCACCGCAAATTGCATAAGTCAGTTACGGATATGCGTGCATAAGATATACTGCGCCCTTTGCTGTCCTTCATTATAAATACTGTATTTCTCCTATTCTTTTATAAGTATATCCGCCTAACCTGTCCAGCTCTGCTTTAAGCGCATTGCTTCCTAAAATGCCGATAAACGCTTTAACTATGGGTAGCGCCAGGCTTTCTGTTGTAGTTAAGAAATCATATTCCTCCTCTGCAAAAGGAATGAAATGCATATTTAGCGCATTTGCCGCTGTCAATACGCCCAAGCCTACATCAGCAACATTGTTGGCTACCGCTGAAGCTACTGCCAAATGAGTGGTGAGCTCCTTTTCGTAGCCGCTTATCTCTTTGCTGTCAATGCCCTCTTTTTTAAGCGTAAAATCTGTCAGCAGCCTTGTTCCCGCTCCTCTTTGGCGATTGGCAAAGCGCAGCTTGCGCTCCGCTATATCCTTAAAACCTGACACGCTCTCCCCCTTGCGGACAATAAAGCCTTGCGTCCTGCCCACTCCTTTAATAAGAGCAGCAATTTGAGGCAAATATTTTTTAGCATAAGCTATATTATACTCTCCGCTCTGCTCATCCAGCAAGTGAATAGGGGCAATATGCGCTTCGCCCCGCATTAGAGAAAAAAGCCCTCCAAGACTGCCTATATGTGCGGAAGTAACTTTCATTTTATCTGAAATTAAGTCAATAATCAAGTCATGGCTGCCAATAATAACAAGGGTCTTTTTAATTTCCTCCAATGGTTTTAGCAGGCTTATGCTCACCTTTTCGCCGCTTTCTATCCCTTCAATATTTTGCGGCACTTGCAACAGCCCGTCTGCCCTGACAAGGCTCATTATTGCGCTTGCCTCTCTTTCCAAAGGAGTTGCTACCAGTCTGCCGCCTACCGCACCTACGGACATGCGTAAGTATTCGGTATTTTTTAGCGTAGAAGTAATCCTTTTGGTTAAAACAGCTTGTATTGAAGGCAGCGTAGCCTGCTCCGCTCCAAGCATAACAAGTATTATAGGCTTTACAAAAAGCTCAAAGGAAAGCCAAGCGGATACAGGGTATCCAGGCAATCCAATTACGGGCTTTCCTTGAATAATGCCAAGAATGGTAGGCTTGCCCGGTCTAATTGCTATACCGTGTACAACTACTTTGCCCAGCTTTTGGATAACCTTAAAGGTAAAATCTTTAGTGCCGGCAGAAGAGCCTGCATTGATAAGGAGCATATCATTTACTAGTAGCGTAGATTGTACTGCTTCAAGCAAAGCATCCGCCCTATCCTCTACCACAGGATAAACTTTTGGGATGCCGCCATACTCTGCAATTTGCCCTGCAAACATTTTAGAATTGCTCTCCATTAGTTTGCCCGGCGCAAGCAAGTTAGGGTTGCTTACCATTTCGCTGCCGGTAGGAATTATGCCAACCTTAGGCTTAGCTTGCACCTTTACTTGTATATTACCCGAGGCAATAAGTGCGGCTAGGTCGGCTGCCCTTAGCTTATGCCTTGAAGGCAGCAGCATTTCGCCTGCTACTATGCTTTCGCCAACAACCCTGACATATTGCCAAGGATAAGAGCTGGCAGTAATGACCACACCATTGTCCGCCTGAATTACATCCTCTATCATTATTACGCTATCTGCGTCTTTGGGTAACTCATTGCCCGTATTTATATACCTAAACTTGCCATTTGGTATAAACAAGGGATGCTTTTCGCTAGCACTTAGCGTATCTTTAGAGTGCAATGCTATACCATCCATTGCAGCAGCATTATATCCGGGGTCACATACTTTTGCAAAAATAGGGCAAGAGGTTATGCGCCCCAATGCGTCTTGAGTGTCGATTGTTTCGCTAGGCAAAAGCAGACTACCCAAACTTGAAAGATAAAGAGCTAAGGACTCTTGCTCATTATTATTTTCAATATATGTTTTTCGGCTATCATCCATTAAACAAAAAAACCTCCACATCCTCGCCTTTGTTTATTCCCTCAATTTTTTCATCTATCAGCAAGTACCCGTCCGCCATAGTCAATGTGCTCAGTATGCCCGATTTTCCCAGCACGGGATAGGCTTGCCCTTGTTTGACAGTAACCGGCTGAAATGTTAGCCTGCCGGGAGTGGATGCAAAGTTAATGCCTGCTTTTGCAAAGAAACTTACTTGTTTGCCAGCAGATAAAATAGCTGGTGCAAGGAGCAAAAATGCCACAGCGGCACTTACGGGATTGCCGCTAAGTCCAAAGATAGGCTTGTTTTGCAACGAGGCAACAATAGTCGGCTTGCCAGGCTTTAGCGCCAGCCCTTTAATAAGGATTGCGCCTCCGGCTCTTGTGATACAATCTGCAGTAAAGTCCCTTTCGCCTACCGAACTGCCACCGGTTACTATTACAAAGTCAGCTAACTGATTGCCTTTTTTTATTTCTGCAATTAACTCTTCAGGCTTGTCCTCTATTTGCACCCGCCCTGCTTCGCTTACACCCATATCCGCAAGCAAGCCTGCCAGCATTTCGCTATTGCTGTCAAAAATCTTTGCTTTTTCCAGCTTTTTGCCTTTTTGCAGTTCATCTCCCGTAACTATAATGTAAGCGGTAGGCTGAAGAACTTCTACATAACTTTGCCCTGCTCCTGCCAAGATACCAATATCAAAGGCAGAAAGTTTGCTTCCCTTGCAAATAAGACGCTCACCTTTGCCTATATCATCCCCAACTTTAGCAACATTTTCATTATAAGCAAGCGGCTTATAAACGCATACCAAATCAGACACTTTATCGGTATGCTCAATCATTATTACCGCATCCGCGCCTTGAGGCAGCGCCCCTCCTGTGGGGATATATGCCGCTTCGCCTGCAGAAATAGAAAAATCAGGAACATTGCCCATTGATACGCTGCCCGCAAAGGTCAGCATAGCGGGGATGCTGTCCGATGCGCCCAATGTATCTTGAGAGCGCAAGGCATAACCGTCTACTATAGACTTATCAAATGAAGGTATATTAATACGTGAATATATATCAAATGCACTAATTTTGCCTTTTGCTTTTGTCAAGGCAACTTTTTTTGTCTTGAAACTAATATTAAAAGATTGCTTTAGTATCTCTATAGCATCAGCAACCGGCGTAACCTTAAAGAACTCCATTAATCACTCCTAGCGCATTCGCCCCCGCCATTTAAGATGTCCAGCCCATGTTGCAAAGATGAAATAACTATATCCAAAGATTCCTTTACTGCCTTAGGAGAGCCGGGCAAGTTTAGAATAATGCTTTTGCCTCTTATGCCGCAAACAGCTCTTGATAACATTGCCCTGGGGGTAAATTGCAAAGAAAAGTATCTTATAGCTTCGGTTATACCGCTTGCCTCCCGCTCTATAACTGTCTTGGTGGCCTCCGGTGTCACATCCCTTGGAGAAAAACCCGTGCCGCCGGTAGTTAGGATTAAGTCTATCTGCTTATTGCATAGCTTTATCAAAGCGCTGCTTATCTTGCCAACTTCATCGGGGACGCAAATTTTTTCTTGCAAAACAAATCCATGACTATCTAACAATGCAACAATTTCATTTGCAGATATATCCTCTCTTTTGCCTGCTGCCACGCTATCGCTAATTGTAACTACCGCATACTTATACATTTGCAAATCCTATACCTTGATGTTTAGTATCCTTAAATCATTGTTTATGGTATCTAAAATCAGGAGTTTATGCCTTAGCGTAGGCATGCCTGCCAATGTTTTAAGAGCTTCTGCCACTTGAATGCTGGCAAGCATTGCAGGAACGAAACTTAAAGTAGGCAAGGTACTCCTTTCCTTTTTGCCATAAACTTTTTCCAAAACATTATCATTTGGAAAGATAACAGTGCATTGACCATATAAGTTATTGATAGCGGCATGAACCATAGGTATACCGTAAAAAGTAGCTAATGCTTCTAGCTCTAGTTTACTTTTTACGCTATCTGTGCAATCTAAAAGGAGATCGGCATCTTTTAGCAAACTGCCATTGGCAAAGCTAAGGTTCTCTTCTATCGGTACAATTTTGGCACTACTAAACTTAGCCAGCGCTTGCGCTGTTGACAAGGCTTTGCTTTTGCCTATAGTACAAGTTGAGCAAAACAATTGCCTATCCATATTGGAGGGTTCGAAGGTATCTGCATCTACTAGTATTAGCGAGTCCAGGCTATACCTTGCCAGCTCTGCTGCCGCATACCCCCCTAAGCCGCCTAATCCTGCAATAACTATTGTTTTGCCAAGTGCGGCTGCGTGCAGCTTGTCTATCATTACTATATTCATTCCTCCAATGTGCCATTGCCCCGTTAGTTTTCTAGTTAGCCGCCTGAAGCTGGGGACATTATAAATACTGTATCACCTTTTTGCAATTTGGTGCGGCTCTTCTTTAGCTTTAGAAAATTAATACCATTTACCAATACGATTGAGTTCTTTAGTTCCTCTGCTGTATATTTGCCATATTGTTTTTCAATTATTTCAAAAACTTCTTTCACACTTGCTGCCTCTACGTTCATTTCCGCAACTCCTAAATCTAGCCTGTATAGACCAAAGAACTCTACCTTAATCATTAGCTATTGTACTCCTTTCCCAAATGCAATCTAGTTTATTAAGCCCATAATACTTTAATGTAGATGGTTTTATCCTGCCTTGTTCATCCCACCCTCTGCCTTTGTAATATTGTTTTAGTAGCTTCTGTTGAGGGACCTTTGTCTTGTCGTTATCCGGCTGTTGAAGCTCATCGGTAAGGCGAGCGGGCAGGGTATCCCAGCTTTTGTCAACGCCTAGCCGCGCATTAATCAGCCGCTCTAAATTGTAAGAGCGCGCGCCTATCATCATTAGGTTGCCTACACTCATCTTAATACCGGTAGCGGCTTGAATAGCTACAGTATGAGGGATAAGAGCCGCTATATTGACCGCAAGCAGTGAAGGAACTTTGTTAGCTATACTTAGCACCCCGCCTAAATAAGGCAACACCTTGTTGACAATGCGTGTAACTAAACTGTTAGATTTAGAATATAACATGCCCGGAAATACTGCATAAGTAGTAAAAAGGCAACTGCCTCCGCAAGAAACTGCTTCCATAAGGTTTTGAAACATAATGGTAAGCGGCGCTTTGCCTCGGGGCGTAAGGGGGTCTACATTTAGCCCCAACCCTTCCAGCACTACCAAATAGCCTGCATTAAGATGACAGCCGCCCCTGTTGCCTACCGAGTAACCTAAGCCTTGCCCTACCGCGCCCCTGGGCTCATAAGCGGCAAGCTCCATACCTTTGGCATTCATTGCAAATTCCTTGCCGCCAAACTTATCAGACATCCGTTTAGTACCCTCTGCCAGCAAGCAAGCAACCTCACCGTCTTTATGCGCTATCTTATGAAAAACTTCGCTTAAATTGTCCACCTTGCCAAACTGCAAACCGCTGTCCCAAATGCCTTTTTCGGCCAACTCCATAGCAAATGCAATGCTGCCGGCAGTAGAAATAGTATCCATACCCAGCTCGTCCAGCTCATAATTCCATTTGATTATTTGCTCCAAGTTATTATTAAGAATATTAGGTCCTAACAGCCCCAGAGTTTCTAGCTCCGGTCCTTTAACCGCTTTGCCTTCTACCTCTACCACCCTTGTGCATTGAATGGGACAAGTAGGGCATCCTTTATTCTTAATAAGATATTTTTCTGCCAGCACTTCGCCTGAAACGCTTCTAAAATCCTCATAGTTGCCTTGAGAAAAGTTCTTTGTAGCTAAAATATTATGCTGCTGCATAGGCGTAATCAATGCGGCCGTGCCAAGACGGGGCAATTGTCCGCCGGTAAGAGGATGGGCGCGCAGCTTGTTTGTCCAAGCCTTTTTAATCGCATCCAATTTTTCTTTATCTGCAAAATGTGAGGCTCTAACGCCAAAAGCTGTTATAGCCTTTAGGTTTTTGCTCCCCATAACAGCACCTATGCCGCCTCTGCCCGATGCTCGCTCATCACTAATGGCGCAAGCGTAGCGTACCATATTTTCGCCTGCAGGACCTATTACCAGCTTGCCGCTCCGTCCGCCTAAAAGCTCTTGAGTTTCTCCGGTTGTTTTGCCTTTTAGATGCTCGCCATCCTTAAAGGCAATACCGTCCTGAGTAACTTCCAACACTGTAAGAGTCTCGCTTTTGCCAACGATTACCAGCGCGTCATAGCCTGCTCTTTTTAAGGAAATCCCAAATCCGCCGCCGCTGTTAGAAGATGTGATAATACCTGTAAGAGGTGACACTGTACTAACATTAAAGCGGCTGCTGCTAGGGCAGCCTGAAGCATTTAAGGGGCAAGTAGTCACCACTAATACATTATCTGCACCCAATGGGTCAATAGGACCTTTGATAAAATCATATAAAATCCTATTTGCCAAGCCTTTGCCACCCAAATACAGCTTCCTATCATTGTCGTTTATCGGATATTCTTCCCATTGTTTAGCGGTAAGGTCAACTTTTGCTACCTTTCCTGTATAGCTACCGTAGTTTGTCATATTTATATTCACTCCTTCAATGTGTCCTTATTAAAACATATGTTTTAATCATATAAAGAATTAATTATGCTTGTCTTTTCTTTATCCTAACACTATCGCCATGTTTAACAAAAAACATTGTTATGCCAGAGAAAAACACAAAGATTGCAGCGTAAATAAACATAATATGCCTGCTGTTGAACATTTCCATAAAGAAGCCCAAAAACATAGGTGCTACACCTTGTGCCGCCATAGAAAAGGTATAATAATAGCCCGTATACTTGCCTACATTGCTACCTTTACTCATCTCTACTATCATTGGATAGGAATTGATATTGATAGTTGCCCAACCCGCTGTAACAAAAGCCAGCAAAATATACAATAGCTCTTTATTGGCAGGGGTAACCATAACATAACAAGCAATCAAACCGCCAATAAGTATCACTATGCCCAGCAAAATTGAGCGGCGACGCCCTATCTTAGATGCTAAAAGTGCGGCGGGCAAAAACATAACCGCACTAAATATTGACGGAATCATAGTAAGATATATTAAGGTTGCATCCGTAAAGCCAAGATTGTTAGATGCATAAATAGACAGCGTGCTTGTCATAGCGTTGTAACCTAAAAACCAAAGAAAGATTGAGCAAAGTATAAGGATAAGGCTTTTTCTTTTGGCAGGTGACAGCTTATCAGAGCCGCTTAGAGCTTCTTCTTCGTCCAGCTCATTTTCTATATCGGTGCCGTGCGCCGCATCAAAATCGGCAACTATCTTTTTCTTTCTTTCTACTAAGGCGGGCTCATTCACCGCATGCCTAAAGTATATCATTGAACCCAGCATTGCTGCCGCTGTAAGCGCAAAAATCAAAATATTAGAAGCGTAATCTTTACGCAAAAACATTATCACCATAGCAACGCCGCCGCCCAGGCCGCCCATAATATTAATAATAGCGTTAGCTTGAGAGCGCAGGGGTTTTGGCGTTACATCAGGCATAAGCGCAACTGCAGGCGAGCGATAAGTAGCCATAGCCACCAGCACTAAAAATAACACCACCACAAAGATAATCAAAAGCTGAGGGTCGCTTTGGGTATAGTCATAAGCCAGCGATTCTCGGGCAGGTATTACCAAGCTCAAATAAGCATTGCTGGTTTTGCCTTCTACCTTAATAGGTATCAGCTCATAAAACTTGCCCGGATCATCTTTTGCATTAAAGTCAGCAGGCACTTTGCCGTCCTCTATAGCATATTGCACAATAAAGTCAGCTTCCTCTGCATAATCATCGTTATTCAAATATTCAAGAATTTGGCTATCAGTAACATATTCCTTACTATATAGCTTTGCATTGTCAAGTACGCCTTCTTTTTTAAGGTTGGCAAGCCCCTGGTGGTCTACTACCGCAATGGTAATAAGCAAGATAGCACTTAAAATAACACCTGTTACAAAAAACGGAGTACGCCTGCCTCTTTTGCCATTGAAACGGTCGCTTATGCTGCCGAAAAGCGGCAATAAAAACAAGGCTAAGATATTATCCAGTCCCATTAAAAACCCTCTAGTAATATCGCTTAGTCCAAAAGTGTTAGTCATTATTAGAGGGAGCAAGGTATCGTAGAGTTGCCAAAACATACAAATGGTAAAAAAGGCAAACCCTACCTTAATAGTATCTTTGATATTAAGTTTCATTTAATTCTCCTCATTGATATACTCTCAAATTAGATTATACTATAAAAAAAGGTATAAGTAAATACCAAAATTGGCAAATGCCCTTAAAAAGCGTCTATTGCCTAATTGGGATTTTTATCAGTATGAAGTCTTTTTTTTCTAAAAATGGTATAAGAATAAGATAAGCTATACTACTTATTACAGCAGAGTATCTTTTTTATAATTGTCTTTTTCTGCTATATTGTTATCATCTGCTTGTGCGCTGCCGCCTGCTTGAATGCTACCGCTTGTTTGGTCATTGTTTTCTTTGCTATCTTCTTGGCTGTCTGTAAGCTCTTGTTCGGGCAAAGCTGTCTTACTGACTGCGATTTGGTCGCTTGGGCTAGCTTGTTCAGTCTCTTTTTCTAATTTTATCTTATTGACTAGCATTGTCAGCCTTTTGACTTGGCTTGCCGCTACTAACAAAAAAAATATTATTGCAAATATAATAAATATACTAGCCTTATCTTGAAAAATTTTAATTACTCCGCTCAGTAATTTTAGCTTACCTTGATAAATACCTAAAACTTGGCTTGTCGGATGCTCATCAGTAGCAGGGGCATTAAGCCCTTTGGTATAAAAAAAGCGAGTGCCTTCAGTCTCCTCTATTTCTTCCACCTTATGCACTATAAGCATGCCATTGTATTTGGGCTCTTGCGAATAAAAAACTATATAATCCCCCTCCTTAATGTCGGCAGCGGGGATTCTGGATACATAGATAAGGTCGCCCGGATTAATTTCAGGCTGCATTGAATCGGTAAGCACCATAAAAAACATCTTGCCAAAAATATGCGGGACTTGCCCTTTTTTCTTAGCATTGGCGGAAATAATCATTAAAGTTAAGGAAAATGCAATTATGGCTACCGTTATTACTGAAGTTACGGTTGATATGATTTTGCTGATTCTAGCCTTTTTCATTTACCCTATTGCCTTAATTGAGTTGCCATTTACGAATAGTGCTTGCATTAGCTTTGGCTGATGCTCTGCGCACCCTATTTTGCCTTATATCCTTTAAGGGCGGCCGCTCGGTTACTATATACTTATATATTCTGTTAATATTGTCAGAAGGGTAAAGGGTTAGCTTACCCTCAAGTAGCTTCTTTGCAAACATATCCGCTTTTTGCTTTTCCTCCTCCAATATACTGACAGCTTCTCTAAGCTCTTGGCGATAAGCTCTGCGCTTTAACTCCAAAGCTTCTTTTTCTTGTTTGAATAGCTCTTTAGCTTCTTGTTCCTGCTCTAAAAGCAACCTTTTGTTTTCTTCTTCCAGCAACTCCAGTCTTAATTGTTCCTCATCATAAGCGGCGGCAATTTCTCGCTCTTGCTCTTTAATCTCGGCGGCATATTGCGCTTCTATTGCCTCCAACTCCGCTTTTTTCTGAGCCTTTTGTTTTTCTATCCATTGCCTTTCCGCTTGCAAATACTTTTCGTCAAGCGCCTTTTTCTCTTCCAAATAAGCAAGCTCTTTTGCTTTTTTTGCATTTAACTCTTGCATCTTTTCTGTTTTTAATGCTTCTAATTCTGCAAGAGCTTCTCTATATGTCAAGTCCCCTTGTGCTCTTTGAGTTTCAAGCTCTGCAAACCTTTGGGACTTTTCGGACTCTATCTTTAAAACTAGCGCCTTTAGTCTTACCTTATTTTGAGTTTTTATAAGGTCAATTTCTGCTAAATCTTTGCGCAATTTTTGCGCTATCGCTACCTTTTGAGTATTGATATAGTCCTCGTTTTCTTTAGCTTTTGCGGCTAAAGTGGCAAGCATTACTTTTTTGTTTTCCTCTGCCTCTTTCAACCCTGCGCTAAACAGTTTTTCATTTTCTTCCTTTAGATTAGCCAGATAAGCGGCATTTTGCTCTTGCTGCGCTGCAAGTTGAGCATCTCCAGTTGCCCGCTGTTCTGTTAATTTTTGCTTTTCTCTGGCTACAATTTGTTCATATTCTTCCGATTGCCTGGCCAGCTCTTCAAGCGCATTTTGCATCTTTTCCTGCATTAAACGCTTGTTTTCTGCTAAGTATCGCTCATTATCCTCTGAAATTTTTCTTATTTCTGCTTTAAGCAGTTGCTCTTTTTGCTCTAAGCTATGTTTGCGCTCTTCTTTTTCCTGCAAACTTTTAGCTAACTCATGACTTTTTCTTTCGGCTTCTAATATCTTTTGATAAAACTCTTCTTGTAATTTTTCCCTTATTTCTTTTTCTGTATTGCTTAAAATCTCTTTAAGTTGAGTAAGCCTCTTTCTGGTTTCGCCGGCTTTTAGCCTTTGTAATGCTCTTTCCAGATATTTTTCTCTTTGTTCTTCTGCATCTTGTATAATTTTTTCTGCCCGCATAAGCACTTCTCGGCAAATCTCACCATCTTCGGCTACTACCTTTTCATAAGTTTTAGTTTGCAGCATGGCAAGTCTTGCAAAAAGCAGTTGCAGCGCTGCAAGCTCCTCTCCCTCCCGCTTTAAAGCCGCTCTTACATCATGCAATTTTAAGGCTGCTATGGTTCGGAATCTGTTGTATCTGGTCCTTTGAGCTTTTACTGCGGCTTTGATATCACCAATCTTTGTAAGCGTATTATAGTCATCTCTTGGATGATTTATTCCTTGCCGCTCCCAAAATAATGTGTTGTTAATCTTCATAATTGCTGTAAAGAAATCGGCAAAGGTTGTCTCTAAATCCCGCTCATATTGCAGCAGTTGCTCCTCAGTATCGATAGGGGCTGCCTCTTTTGGAGCGTCTTTTAGCAAATCGCTTTTAATAAGCTGCTCTTTAATAGCTTGATAGTAATACTCGTTGATTACTTCTTCAGGTGCGCTTATAGTTTTTTGGCGTTTATGTAACCCTTGATACACAATATCGTCACTCAAACGATACCTTTTTACTCTGGTTGCTCGAGTGCGAATACCTGCAAAACGCTTTTCTCTTATAGCATTATTTGCTATCATAGTGCGTAGCCCAAGCGCAACAAGCGAAGTCAAATCGTCATAGTAATCTTTGTCAAAGGTGAATTGTTTTTCGGTTACTTTAACCGTAAATCCGCTTTCTCTATATGCCGAAATAAACAGCCATAGCTTATATGCATTGTTGTAATCCCTGTTCATTAACAAGGCATTAGTTTTTATTATGGGCGGATTAAGTGGTCTGGTTTTAGAAAGCTGGGCATAAAATGATGTACTTTGCATAATGCGCAATCTTTTTCTAATCATTTCGATTTTTTCCAGCAAAGCGGCATTGTTATCCCCTTCAGCCACAGAAAGCTGAGGCTCGCTGACATTAAAAGATATATTGCATTCTACATCATTCTTGCCTACCTTAAAGGTGCTTGCTACTTTAAGCCTGGTAATATCACGGGAGTCTATAGCTTTCTTTATCTTGCGATAGCGTGCTTCCATAAACACTATCAAGCGATTGATTAGCGTATAGACAAGGCGGTTTTCATAGATAAGCATATCCTCTTCCATATGCTTAGTAAGCACACGAAGGGGTTTGATTTTCCCGTCCTCATAGCTTGCGACATCTTTGCTGTTAATAGCCAAATGGCGCAAAGTGCGGCTGGAGATATGCTTAGCTTTTTCTATTATGGTAAGCTCCAGCTCGTCTTTAATAGAGCGCATAGGATTCTTAGTAATTCTTTCAACAGAAAAGAGCAAGTCCTCAATAGTTAATATCCATTCGTCCTTAAAAGTAAGGTCTTCCTTAAAGTAGACTTGCTGCAAATGGTTTTTGCCATAGCGTACCGAAGTAAGAAAATTTCGGTACATTTGGTCGACAAACCCTTTCTTTTTAAGTTCATTACTGTTTATATCCAGCATAAGTTAGCCTTATTACATATTCTTGAGTAACATTTCCAGATACTCTATACTATCCTTAAATACCCCTTGTCCAAACTTTGCATTTAGAAACTTAATTAACTCATTGAGTTCTTTAACTAAGAATGGCAAATTAAGCGAGATAAACTTGCGCAATATTTTAGAAGCCAGCATAAAGTCCATAGCTTCATATTCTGTACCGCCGCACTCCACATAAATAGGAACAAAGCGTTTAATTTGCTCCATAATTCGATTGCCAAAAGCTATCTTAAACTTCTTTTGAATAAACTCGTCTAACTCATCAAATATATTAAGCGTGCTAATAGAAATGGTATTCTTCCTTATTGCCTTTTCGAATAAACCGCCTAGATAATCACTGCTCATATTGAGATTGTGCTCTAAGGGCGCATCAAAATATTCGCCTTTTTGGTTTAAGGCTATGGCTATTGCACGGTCATACACTTTATCGGTAATTGTAAAAGTAGAATCGTCTTGATTAGAAGTACCTATAAACCACAGGTTTTGAGGCACCATTACCTTGCCTTCTATTAAATTGACAGGGTCGGTATTTAAGGCATTGGGCACCAAATCTATTTGCCACTCGTTATGGTCGGGCATCTCCATTACAGAAAGAAAATCCGCAAAATAGTATTCTATACGGGCAAGGTTCATTTCGTCTAAAACTATAAAGCAGGGGTCATCTCTAAAAGAGCTTTCGTACAAACTGGAAAGAAAATCTGTTTCGTTAAACTTTTTGGTAAACTCATTAAAGTAACCGATAAGCTCGGTCCTGTCCCGCCAATTGGGCTGAACGGATACCATTTGTGCAGGGTGAGAGAAAAAGCGGCTCATAGCATAGGGCAAGCTAGTTTTACCTGTACCGGAGATACCCTCTAGGATAATCACCTTGCTGGATGCCATACCTGCCACAAACAGCCTAACAATCTTTTCGTTATAATACAGCTTGTATTGCACAGCGGCAAAGTTGCGAAACTTTTCCACAATCTCAGGTAAAGACAGCATATCTTCTTCCGCCATAGTAATATACTGATGCCCACCATCGTATTTGGCATCAATTGCCAAAAGTTTAATAAACCGCTCTTCTAGCTCTTCGCCCGTAGCATCCTCTTCCAGCTCATGCATACCTTCTATGTACTCATTAAACTCTGCAAAATTGGCTAGCTTCATATTGAGTATTGCATTCTTTTCCTTGCTCATTTTGCTAACTTGATTCTTGAGCTTAGCCACCTGCTCAAGCAATTCGTCTTTTTCTACTTCTCGGGAACGGAATATTAAATAACGCCGAAAAATCTGCCCTACCCTATATGATAAGAAAAACAGAAATGCAAATGTAATAAGCGTAACAATAACAAAAGTCAGCCAACCCCAAAAGTCAAAGAATCGTACTGCCCGCCCCAATTCTATAAAGTAATTGCTTATATCGGAAACGAATGCCTTCCTAAAGGTACTAAAAATACCTGTAAAGAACGCACCTACATTTTTAGATAACTCATATAAAAAAGCTAAATAATACTTTGCAAATTCTCCCATAGTTTAACTCCGATTAGTTATCTTTTCTTCTCCCATAAAAAAGGTTGCCTACATAAGCGGCAACCTCAATTATATTATATCTTTACTGCATATTATTCATCTGCTTTTTCTTTGGTTGCCGCCTTGGGCGCAGATTGTTTCTTTTTTGCAGTTGTCTTGCTTGCCGGTGCAGTTTTTGCAGCAGCGGGCTTTTTAGGTGTAGCGGGCTTGCTTGCGGTTGTCTTTGCAGCGGGCTTTTTAGGTGTAGCGGGCTTGCTTGCAGCTGTCTTTGCAGCAGGCTTTTTAGGTGCAGCGGGCTTGCTTGCAGGCTCTGTCTTTGCCTTTGGAGCAGGCTTTGCCGCCTCTTTGGCTTTTTCCGCTTGCTCCGCTTCCATTTCTGCCTTGATTTTTGCTTCCAGCTCCGCCCGCAATTGGGCTTCCTTTTCGGCTTGTGCTTGTTCTGCCGCCTTTTTAGCTTCTTCTTGAGCAAGTTTGTTAGCATCGTGCTTGGCTTGATCTCTTGTACGCTCTTGCAACAGCTTTGCTTCCATCTCTGCGGCTAGCTTTGCCTTGTTGTATCCGCTATATGCCCTAAATAAATTATATAACGCATATACCACTATCAGCAAAGAAGGTATAACTACTACAACAAGAAAACCGGTAATACTTTGCACAAAGAGTATAATATTGCCAATACCGCCTAAATGGAACTTGTAAACACTTACAATCTTGCCAATATTGACAACGGGGTCCTCGCTGAGAGTATTGTCACCTTTGGTAATGTAATCAAGGCCGCCTTCTCTGACTTCTATTATCCTATGAGTATTGAGATAGTTGGTGCCTGTCTCGGTATCTTTAGCCCAAAAAGTAATTACATTGCCTACTTCAAGCTCTTTCTTCTGCTCGTCTGTCTTTAATACCTTACCGATTACAAGAGCGCCTTTGTTAAAGGAGTCCTTGTTATCTCCCTTCATAGAGTCGCTCTTAACAGCATATAAGCTGTAGCCAAATATGCTATTATAGCCCCTATCCTTATTGTTAATTGTACTTACTGCCAGCAGCAATATTATTACACAAACAATACCAATCACTATATTGAGTGCAATATTAACAATCTTCTTTGTTCTCTTCTGCATAAGAGTATCCTCCAAATTGATTGAATATACTTGTATTATACAGTATTAATTTATAAAAATCAATACATAATATGTATATCTATATATAAATAACCCTTATGCAGAGAGTACAGGTTAATAATTATTCAATTATTTCCCAGTTGTGAACCATTTCAGCAGGTGCTTTATAATTGTCGTTAGTACTTATAAATGTAGCTTTAGCTTGATAGTCGCCTATATCTTTTGCTGTATTTGTATAAGTACCATCATTTACATAGGTAACATCTATCCCACTAGGCAAGTTAAGCAATTCTACTGTTTTAGTTGCGCCGGAATATATAAATGAAGAGTAATCCCATACTACTGCGCTCATATCATACTCAGCTTTTTCAACAGTTAATACACCTTCGGTATACGCTATATCATAATTTGCGTTATCAAGTGTACCTTGCAAGATATCATATGTAATAACAGCTTCGCCAACAATTGCATTATCCCAATCTATCGCCAAATGTCCTGTCAAGGTATCTCCGCTAAGCAAGCCAACTACTGTATAAGTTAACGCTGGCAAAGCATCTCCATAAGTTATATTATGGCTGTCTGCTGTAACTGTAATATTCTCTGGCTTAATTGTCAACTCACCGCTTATATAAGTAAAATAATAATTATCCGCACTACCGCCAGAGGGGGTGAGTATGTAAGAGCCTACACCTTTAGGCACACCGGTAATCTTAGGTTCTTCTATAAGAATGTTTTTGTCTTCGCTTGCAACAAAGCCATTATAACTTAGCTCTAATTCAGGGTCATTGCCATAGGTAATCTCTTCATCGTTATATGTTACTTCCAATTCTACCTTAGCGATTTCAAAATTAGCATATATTACGCTTTCGCTATAATATATATTGCCTGCGTTGTATCCTTCTCTTACTATCCTTACAGTATATAGTCCTGCATCTTTAGGGGCAGTAGTGTTAAATGCTACAGAGTTTCCTTGTGGCTTATAAGAGTAGCTTACAGCTCCGCCGCTTAGGCTATCTGCAAGGGTAATATGCTCTTGCGGGTTGTAAGCTATGCCATCGTAAGTTTTGCCTTCAATTGATTCTAGTGCTAAAATATCGTCATTAAGGTCGCCCTCAAAGCCTAGCATAATAGATAGCAGTTGGCTTTTTATGGAGTCAAGAGCGTCAGCATCCCAACCTTCTAGCCAAATCTTAGCAGTAAACTTGCCCTCAAAAAGGTCCTCACCTGTTTGCTCTAAGGTTAATAGCGTATGAGTGAAGCCATTAAGCTCGCCGGCATTAAATACATTAGGGCCTAGAGGTGCTACTATATTTGCACCTTTATAGTAGTTGTAAGCATCTATAGCTACATTGGCATTGCCGCCAAAATTGCCCCAGCCTTGATCTGCATTGGGTTCAAAGATAGCCCCGCCAAATGCTATACGCACCGCATCTTTTGCAGAAGCGGGAATAACGGTATCTACTGCCCCGCTATAACTATTGCCCGCCCAAAAATATGTAGGCATAGAAGTTGCGCCTTGGCTGTCAACTTCGCTCCTATTAGGATTGAGTCTGATATTATATGCCATATCACCTTTAAAGTGCAAATCAAAAGCAAAGTATGCGGCTTGGTCGGCATTAAAGGTGTTTTTGGGATAGTTCATTGTAAAGGTGTCGGTGTCTTGTGTTGTAACAGTAGTAAGGCTATCTGCCCCCGCTCTAATATCATTGCTAAGGTCATAGAAATTGCCAAAATTGTTAATTTCCTCTTTGCTGACATATGACTTAAAGGCAGAGGGTCCCGGTTTTGCGCCATTTACGCTTGTTACTGCTATAGAGATATTATCGCCTGAGGTCACTTCTACATCAAATTGCCATACCTCGGGAGAAGTGTCCATTGATAGCCAAGCATAGGTAGCGGAAGTAGCCAATACAATAGCTACCAGCACTATAAATGCTGCTAACAACAATCTGGATTTACTTGTTTGCATAACAGTCTTTTCCTTATTTGCTAGTTAGTTTAGCAAGCAAGGGCAAGCAATGCTTGCCCTTACGCTTACTGCAATATTAATTAAGCGATAGCACCAATAAACTTAAGTGTAGTAGCTAAAGTTTGAGCTTTAATAGAATCTAATGCATCAGCATCCCAGCCTTCTAGCCAAATCTTAACTGTAAACTTGCCATAATAGATGTCACTTGCGCCTATGCTGGCTGGAACATCAGTATCACTTAAACCAACTAATGCAGTAGCACCAAAAGCAGCATCTACAAAAGGAGTAAAAGGTGCGGCAGGAGCTGTTAAAGTTGCATCATTCATATAATTGTAATATGCTAATGCAAGGTTTTCAATAGTATCCCAGCTATCCATGTCATTAGTACCGCCATAACTGCCGAAACGATATCCTACCTCATAGTCACCTGTAGATTTGCCAGCATTGGGCTCATAGACATTGTATGCGGCTTGTACTTCAGGGTTTGAGCCCTCTTCAGCAACATATTCTACTGTTTGAAAAGCTATTCTAACTGCATTAGCTGCTTCTGCTGCAATTGGGTCATTTAAAGCTGGAAAGTTAGTAGGTTTATCGCTAGCACTGTTTAATGCTGCCCATACTGTTGCGGGAAAAGGATTGGTAGCTGATGCAGCATTGCTTTTCACTTCTGTGCCATCATTAAGATAAATGTTAAAAGCTTGGCTACCAATAAAATGCACATCAAAAGCATAGTATGCACCTTCGCCAGTAAGTAAGCTAGATGTAACGCCTGTAGCTATATCAAACTCTAGATTTCCATCAGCTGTAGCTAAACCCAATTTAACATTAGTTTGAGGATCTATTGCTACTCCGTCAAGGTCATAAAATTGGCCTACTCCACTTGTACCTGTAATTTCATCAGTGCTGATATAAGACTTAAATAACCCTTGAACAGGAGCAGCTATACCTACTTCAGTTACAGCAATAAGTATGCTTTCACCAGCGGTAACATCTACCTCGAATTCTCTAATATCGGGTGTGGTACTCATTGCAAACCAGGCATAAGTGCTGGATGCTGCAAGAGCGATTGCTACTGCTAATACGAAAATAGCAGTAATAAGTTTCTTTGTGGTTGCTTTCATGGTTTTACCTCCATAATATAGTTTTTTTTATTTAATCGGATATTGCTATCCATATTAATCTTGTCCTACTACGCTAAAGTACATTTCCATCTTAATATCTCCGCCCCTAATGCTGTCGTTGCAGTCCTCATCCCAGCCTTCTAGCCATATAAGCACGCTATATCTTACATAAGTGCCTGCACGCAAAATGGGATTGTGTTGACGAAAGACAATTGAGTCAGTTTCAAAGTCAGTAGTTTCATAATTATAATAGTTTGGGTTATTATCCTCTCCTATCATATCTATAAAAGGCTTGGCATCATAATTTTTATAAATGGTCCTCTCGCCCTCAAACTCCACCATAACTCTAACTGCATCCTCTACGCCTTTTGAGGTGCCTACAATTTGTATCCTTGCCATATAACCTATATCAGCAGTAGAAATATTTTTAAGATAAAAAGAATAGCATAGATACTGGTTGCGGGCGCTATCATTGTTAGAACCGTCTTGTTGCGTGATATCCCGAGGGATAACCCTATAAGTGGTATCCCGCATTTTGCTTACGCCTTGGGCTAGCAGCAGATTCTTCCCTTCGGCAAAGGTTGCTTTTTCGGATAAGGACAAAACAGCTTCAGACTCCTCTGTAATCCTTATTACAAAGTTGCCTACATTACGAGAGTAAATTGTAAGCCCTATAATGCTAATAGAAAGTATAAAAAGCGGAATAATCAGCATATTTGCTGCTTTGGTAAGTTTTAGTCTGGTATCCCACTTTTGCAACTGCTTCATTGAGCACTCCTTGTCTTATTAAATAAAAAAGCCACTTGCCTACTGCTTGGCAACTGGCTGTCTGCGAGAGACCCTATAGCTTTGCGTCGCCGATTTGCATCGGGTTTGCCTTTTGCTTGTTTTTCTATAAAAATGCCATTCGCTCTTAACGAATGGCAACTGGCTGTCTACTTGAGACCCTATAGCTTTGCGTCACCGATTTGCATCGGGTTTGCCTAACCTATTTATTTAATTATATTCATAATAGCAACAAAAATTGAATTTGTCAACTATTTTTATTTAATTTTTCTTTTATCATTAGTTTTTGCACTTTTTGACAGAAAAAGGACTTATTATCAGCATTAAGAGCGGCAACGCTACCATAGCTAGCAAACCATACTCTGCTAAAGTCTTGTTAAGGTCAAAATTAAATAATGCATCTAGCTGAATAATAGAAAAAGTAAGAGCAAGTAACAAAGTCATACAAGCCAAAACGCTTAGCAGCCCCCCTCCTTTTGAGCCTATTGTCAACAAAAAGTTAATCAGCATAATAGCTATATAAAGCACTAATAAAATATAGAGATGCATCTCGCTAATGTTAAAATTAGAAAAATCTATAATATCTAATCCAAGATTTAGCGCAGGTATCAGCTTATTTAAAAATGCCAGTGCTATACCTGCTAAAGAAAGTAAAGCTAAAACAAGTAGCACACCGAATCTTTGCTTATGCACACATACTGCTTCTTCTCGATATATAAAGAAGTGCGGAGTCTCTTGCTGAGTATCCTGACGGGTCTTAATACCGCCTAAATTAACTTTGGCACCTAAACTGGGAAAGGATGCCGGCGCATTATATACTTGAGCACAATCTTGCAAACATGAGGGCTGAGGCGGCGTATCAACAGCTTGAAAGTAAGCATCCAGATAAGGAGCTTGAGCAGGAGCATTATATGCTTGCTCATAGGCATCCAGATAAGGAGCTTGAGCAGGAGCATTGTATGCTTGCTCATAGGCATCCAAATAAGGAGTTTGAGCAGGAGCGTTGTATGCTTGCTTATAGGCATCCAGATAAGGAGTTTGAGCAGGAGCGTTGTATGCTTGCTTATAGGCATCCAGATAAGGAGTTTGAGCAGGAGCGTTGTATGCTTGCTCATAAGCAGCTAAATAGGGAGTAGACCCCGCCCTTTGTGCCTGATAAGGGGGAGCTAGCCCAAAATCAGCTTCTCCTTTAGCCTCATACGCACCAAAATATGCTTGGGCATAAGGAGAGCACTCTTGAGGAATGCGCTGCTGTGTACTTTGCAAGTAAGTTTGATAATAAGGCGAACGCTCTATCGGACTGCTGTTATCATAATCCAGCTGATTGATATAGTCTAATTGTCTACCTGCCATTTCTTTTTCTATCTTTTTCTTACTCATTTTCCCTCCTAAGTGAGTAGGTCTTTTCTTAATACTCGTCGTCAAAAGTAGCCATTGGCTGAGCCTGAGTTGAGTAAGGCACCATTGCTACAGGCTGTACCACAGGGGTAAGTTGAATAAAATCAGCAGGTTTAGCAATTGGCACAGGTCCGCAATTATTCATAACTCTAAAAGATACACTAGGTCTTTTTACAGCTTGAATCTCCGGAGCAGCTGCTTCTTCTACTGTAATTTTTTTAATTTTCTTTGCCATATTTACCCTCCTATATTTGGTAACTTTTTACCTTATAAGTTTTCTAGTCTATTATATAACATAATAACAAGTTAATCAATACCTAATCTTAATAATTATGCTGATTTTGTCTTTATGCCCTTTTAATTGCCAAATAATAGTTGATTGATTATAAAAAACAAATCGGTATTGTCTATTAGTGCCGGTATTTGGTCTGCCCCCGGGCCATAAGCATAATATGGAACATTAACGCCGGTATGTGCGGTCGAAGTAAAGCAATTATCACTAATTGCAGCAGGTGAAAGCTCATCGGGCAAAGTAAGGCCTCCCGTTTCATGGTCGGCAGTAACTATAACTGTAGTATCAGGATGTGCTTGTGCAAACTCTAATGCCACAAGGACAGCGGCATTAAATATCCAGAACTCTTCAAGCATTTTATTCATATCGTTACTATGACTATGAGAGTCTATCTTTGAGCCTTCTACCATTAAAAAGAAGCCATTCTCATTTTCTAGTATTTGTAGCGCAATTGCTGTAAGAGTTGCTAAATTGTGCTCACTTTCAGGCTCTACTTCATCAAAAATAGCATAGGCTTTGGGCTTAGTGTTACCTTCAAGTGCTTCAAGGGTGTTAATATATGCCCTATCCTCACGATTGACTCTATGGCTATGGGCATCAAAGTACTTCCTGCCTTCTCCAAAAAGCACATCGCAGTCTGTTTCCCGTATTTGTTCAAGAGCAATAGCATTTTGCGATGTCCTTAAAAAACTATGTGCGGTAAATGCGGCGGGAGTAGCATCAGTAACGCTCTTTGTAACTACTATCCCCAATTTTTTATTATTTTCTTTAACTATATCGCCAAGATTAGTAAGTTTTTGAGTCCCCGAATAGCTAAGCATAGCATTAAAAGTCTTTTTGCCGGTTGCCATTGCGGTAGCGGCGGCGGCACTATCTGTTACAGAGCTGGAAAGCGAACGAGTTGAAACACTGCCGCTATATTCAAATAAATCCATAGAAGTATCTCCAAAGCAAGAAGCAGCTCTAACATGTTCAAAACCCATACCGTCGCCAATTAGCAATATGACATTATTCGCCCTTGCCTCTATTTGAGGGCGAATGCCATATTGCAGAGAATGAAACATGCCAAAGGTAATTAAGACAGCAATAGTAACAAGAAGCACTACTGTTATTGTTATTCTTAAAACTTTACTTTTTTTTGAATATAACATCTTTTCCTCCTTACACAAAAGATTGTAGCTGTTAACCTTGATAACTTCATTATACCAAAAACTAAGCCTGAATTCAAGATATAAGAAAGTTTTTAGGCAAATAAAATCACACCAAAATAGGTGTGATTTTGCCTAAGTTAACTAAAACTGCTTCTTTGTGACTAATTAATACTCGTCATCAAAGGTAGCCATAGGCTGTGCCTGTGTTGAATAAGGTATCATTGCAACAGGTTGTACCACAGGGGTAAGCTGAATAAAGTCTGCAGGTTTTGCAATGGGCACGGGCCCGCAGTTGTTCATAACCCTAAAAGATACACTAGCCCTTTTGGGAGCCTGAACCTCAGCTACTACTACTTCTTCTACTGCTTTTTTCTTAGCCATAATCTATTCTCCTTAATTACTTTTTTATTATTTATTTATTTTTTTATAGGCAAGACAAGAAAGTATCAATACAAGTAGCGGGCATCCTATCAAGCCATATATACCATAATTTAAGTCTGCAACCTTATCTATTAAGGCATTAAAATCAAACTCAAATATAGCAAGCACAAATGCTACTGCAGCAATAAGTGCCAGCACTGCAACGGCAGAAAAGCTCTTTTTCTTTCTAATAAATAAAGCGCATAGAGATATAATAACTAAAATAAGAGAAAGTAGTGCAAACACAGCCAGAATAACGATAGGCAAATTGTCTGTTATCATTTCCAGACCTAATTCGCCTCCAAATATGTCTGCTACTTTTAGTAAATCCACACCTATATCAATGTAATCAGGCAAAATAGCTAAACTGCTTACAATTGGGATAGCCAGAGCTGCCAACGAAAAGACTAGCACCAACAAAAGTATTATAGCTCTCCTCTTTACTATTTTTACTGCGGGAGAAGCCGGTATTGCAACCTGCTCTTCAGCCGGCAAGTAACCATAGACCTGCTCTAAAAACTTAGGGTTAGCTTCAGCCGGGTCATAAGCTAGAGGTGCACCATTGTAATCAGCAAAAAATGCGGCCTCGTAAGGTCTGATGACCTTAGAATCATCATGCGCAAAAGCATCCACGCATGTCTGGTAGTAGGGTGAATCTAAAAACCGCTCCTTTAATACCTTATCGGTAGCTAAGTAATTAGACTCGGGGTCAAGTCGATAATTCATAATCGCCTCCTATTATTTCATTTATTTTTTTTATATCTTAAACTACTAAATATCATTATCAATAAAGGTAGTCCTATCATACCTAGTTTGCCATACTCGTCAAGCAGCCCATCTATATTAAAATAAGTAATTAAATCAGGCAATATAGTAATGAGATACCCTATCCCTAAGACAAACGATATAAAAGCCAGCAGGCCTACTCCTATCTTTTTGCAATTAAATATAGCAATCACCGATAAAATGAATATAATAGCCATAAAAATAATATATAAGGCTAAAATAATCAACGGTATTTCTGCTGTAATAGATTCTAAAGTAGGTGCCTCACTAAATAGAACATCAATAGCAAGCACATCTTGCTCAATATCAATATAATCAGCTATAACCCCCATGCTGGATACAAAAGGTATAGCTACACCTATCAAGGCAAGCAACGCAACTAAGATAATAAATATATATCTTTTGCGGATGGAGCTTTCTTTAGTGACTTTTGCACTTGCTGCAGCTTGTACGCTCTGTGTAGGAGCTACAAAGCTAGATGCTCTGCTTCTGTCGGCAAGATAAGTCCTTACATAAGGTGTTGCATCCTTTTTAATAGCCTTATCTTGAGCTTCAGTATAGTATTTAAAATAAGGAGCACCTTGTAAGCGCATTGTTATGCTAGGGTCACACACTACTTCAGGGTTGCCAAAAATCTTTGCTTCATTGTCAATGCCCATGATACCTCCTTTAAAATATTAAGATGCCAGGCAAAAATGCGTTTGAATCTTAATACTCGTCGTCAAAGGTTGCCATAGGCTGAGCTTGTGTAGAATAAGGCACCATTGCTACTGGTTGTACTACAGGGGTGAGTTGAATAAAGTCAGCAGGTTTCGCAATAGGTACGGGACCGCAATTATTCATAACACGGAAGGATACGCTTGGTCTCTTAGCTACTGGAGCTTGGTCTACCACTACTGGTTCTAAGTCTTTCTTGTTTTTCTTTGCCATAATGTTACATCTCCTTATTTTATATATTTTAATAGTAATCTAGTTAAGTTTTTTATAGGCAAAGAGCGAAAGCAGGAATACCAAAAGCGGACAGCCTATAAGCGCATAGAAGCCATAATCAAGGGCATCAATATCAGCAAGCAGGAATTCGAAATCAAATTCATACATAGCAGTCACAAAGACCGCTGCAACTATAAATGTCAATATAGCCAGTATTGCAAAGCCTCTTTTTTTCTTGCCAAGCACTGCAATAAGAGCTTTAATCACTAAAATCAAGGAAAGCAATAAAAATACTGCAAGTGCAATCAAAGGTATATTGTCAGTAATCACCTCAAGCGAAAATCCATTACTAAAAATATCGGCAATATCCAATATATCAACATCAATATTTACATAGTCCTCAACTAATTGCAAACTGCTTACAATAGGCACAGCCAAACCTACAAGCGCAAGAATCAATATCAAAAGCAAAGGTAATATCCTCTTTTTAAAGTAACGCTTTTCTACGCTTGGCGCACTAGCCGTCGCACTGGCTGCTGCCGCAACTCCTCCATTAAAGCTGGGGACAATGCCCTTGCCATAAGCAGGGCCTTTTGTTGTGGCGGCATCGTATGCAGCTGCATAAGGTGTAGGTATAATAGCATCCTTTTTATCAAATGCTTCTGAGCAAGATTGATAATAAGGCGATTCCGCAAGTATGCGTGGCACCTTTGCAGGAAACTCACCTCTACCCTTATAATCTGTGGCAATAGGTAACGAATACGGATAACTTTTTTTATACATAATAGCCCTTTCCTTTCCCTTTTTATAATATGATACCATATCCAGAATAGAATTTCAATAGCTAAATTAATATTTTTCCAGAATTTTTACAATATTTTTTAGGATACTTGCTTAGTTAAGCGCATTTGTTGCTCTTTCGACAAAAATCTACATTATTCGCTAGCATACAATAAATAGACAATTTTATTGACAAGAGCAGTAGGCAAAATCTTAGCCAAGATATAAAAAAGCTTATATTTTCCGCCAATTGTGACAAAAGTTTTTGGTCTTTTTGATTTTGCAGCTTGCAAAACTGCCTGCGCAATGCGGGCAGGATCCATACCGCCTAGCTCATCTCTTTCAATCATGCTCAGGTTCTTTTCTAGCCGTCCAGCATATATTTCTAAATCCAAGGCATCTTTTTGTCGATTGGCAGTAAACTGAGTTGCTATATCTCCGGGCATAATATTGATTACTTTTATATTAAAAGGCTTAACCTCCGCACTAAAAGCAGAAAAAAGAGCACTAATCGCAGCTTTAGAAGCCGAATAAAAACTTTGGAAAGGCAAACAGAACACTTGGGCTAAAGAGCTGATATTAATAATGCGTCCTTCGCCGGAGGCTCTCATATAAGGCATAACTTTTTGGGCTAGGCGCACAGCGGCAAAAAAGTTGACATCAAACAAATATTTTGCTTTATCTAAATCGGTATTTTCTGTAGAACCGTAAATACCCATACCCGCATTATTTATTAAGATATCCACCTTGCCTTCTTTGCTTATTATAAGCTCTAAGGCTTGGTCTACTTGCTCAGGTTTGGTAATATCTGTAGATATGTACTCTATGCCTTGCTCCTCTATCGGATTGCGATTTAAGGCATACACTTTATACCCCGAATTGTGTAGTAGCCTAGCGGCAGCAAGCCCAATACCTGAAGATGCTCCTGTAATCAATACGACTTTTTTATCCATGTTATAGCCCCCAAAAAGGAATTCTTAATATAATTTAGCATATTTTTACTTTTTTTTCAATAGCAAAAAAAGGTATTACGGCATTCCTATTGCTTTTTTCTAAATAAACAGTTATCCTCTGCCTAAAACAAAAAAGCGGCATAGTTATCCTGCCGCTTATATCATGGTGTGCCAAATGCAAATTACTCAAAATATAATATAATATCTTTGCCCTTTTGCAGCTCTCTTCTTGTTATTTTGTATTTACATTTAAGATTGCTTTCATCAAAAGGAATATAAAATGTCAATATGCGAGGCTTGACTTTTTTCATTTGAAACTTGCCCTCCGAATCGGCGGTATAAATACTGGCAATATCTCTTCGTGACTCTCCTACAGATATTTCAACATTTGACAAAATGTTACCTTCTTTATCTAAGCATTGAAATGTGGCATCGTATCTTTGCGCCCCGACAAGTATTATCGCTACTGCTCCCCCTATTATCAGTACAGCTATCAGAAATGTTGCCCATACTTTCATCTTTGTTTTACTTATTGGCATAATGGTATCTCCTTTGCAACCTTGATACTATTTAGACGATTTTGCAATAAGCTTTTGTTGGTAAATCTTTATAATTGTACTCAGCATAATTTTTAGCTATATCTCTTTTGTTCTAAAAAATGATTTTTTTCTTACTTTAATAGGTATTCTATCAGATTTTTTATATGTAATTATAAACACAAACAAAATAATTAAAGCAAATGCCGCCATTACAATAAGCGGTATATCAAATGGTGCATGCGGCACTTGTCCTGGTTTTTCTGGCGGTCCCAAATAGTCTTGGAAATGCAAAATAGCACGAGTAACTATTCCCGCTATTAAAGCAATTACTATTGCAAGCATAGAAGTTAATGTAACTCTTAATGTTTTAATGGATGTGTTATATAGCCATTGTATGGTACCTATAGGCTTATTTAAAATAATCGCTATTTCTTTATGAGAGTACTCTCCTAAAACCTTTAGTGTTACAACAATTTTCTGCTCTTTCTTTAACGGTTTTATCATATTCAAGAAGTTTTCCATATCAACATAATCTTCAATATGTTTAGACGGAATATTTAATTCTGCAAACGCATTTAAACTTATAGTTTTACTTTCTTTTCTTATAAAAGAAATAGCTTCATTTTTTACCACTCTATATAGCCATGTCAACTCATACTGGCTTGGCAATTTACAACTATCTAGATTGAGAAGTTTATATATTACATTATGGACGATATCTTGACTATAACTTTGATTTCTACAAACGCTAAAAGCAATTCCAAACATTTTTTTATAGTATATCTCATAAAGCAAACCTATGCCTTTCTTTTCACCATTCCTTATAAGGTTAAATATTTTTTCGATAGGTATCTCTTTACAATCTGCCATTTTGTTCCTCAAAGACTTTTATAGCAATACTCCACTTTATTATTATACATTAACTTTGATTAGCTTTCAAGGCGAGGAAGGTTTCTAAAGGGTGCGGATATTGATTATATAAAAAAATACCGTAGCAATGTCTACAGTACTTTTTATCTATACTTTAATAACTTTAATTAACTTATAAAAAAGATTTTAACATAGTAAAATTATTTTGATATTGGTCCATTAGCTTGACAAGTATTTCGTTATTGGCCTGCCCTTTTTCTTGATTTTGCAATCTAGTTAAATTGATTATGCCGGAATTAATACCTTGAATCATTAGCTCGGCAAAATTGCTTGCCGATTTGTCTTTAAGCGCATTAAAAAAAGCCTCTCCCCATAGCCGCGCTTTGGAGAGAATACCGGGCTGCTCCAATTGTTTATCTTCTACCGTAGCCTTTAGCTCCACTTCTTTTGCTAAAGTTTCGTACCCCTTATATTGCTGATTAAATAAATCAATTAAGGATTGGTCTTGCACCTGAGGTTTTGCCGCTTTGATATTTTCCATACCCAGCTTGCAATTGCGATACACCTCTAAGTAAACCTTAGCTACGCTTTCTGTTACAGCACTGTCTTGTTCACTTGCTTGTTCAGGCTTTTTGCTTTTTTTACTTGCTTCCGTCTTGCTCAACATCTTGCCCATCTTTCTTACCGCCTTTGGTAATAGATTGAGCAAAATCTTTTATTTTATTCCATATTTTTTTGAAGAAAGCACTTACTTTTTCCATAATTTTTATAGCTCCTTTAATAATTATTTCTGCAATTTGTTCCATTGCGTTGCCGAATATTATTTTGGCAAGCAGTATACCCAGGGCAAAGGTTGCCACCATATATACTTTTAGCACGCCATCAAAAAGATAGTGCACTATTGCCATAAAACATATACCTATAGCTAAACCTGCAAGTATATCCAGCAAAACTTGCAAGCCTTGCAGCAGGCGTATCTTTTGGGTCTCTGTCAATAGTTTATATATAAAATAAGCTATTATACCGCCAAGAGTAAAGGTAAGCGCCGCATAAGGCTGAGCGGCGGTTTCATTCATTTGAAAAGCCTTTTTATAATACTTCCTTTTTCTCTGGCTTTGCCGTAAGCTAGTTCTATTACCTTACCTTTAATAACGATATTGCCATTTTTTACACTCAAATCTATTAGCTCTAACCCCTCGCCCAATATTTTAAGAGTGCTTTCGTCCAACTGAAGCATAACTTCGTTTTGCTCAAAGTAAAGCACCCCTTGTATGCCGCTAATATATAAGGCATTGTTTTCTAATCTAAGCGTATGCTCTCTGGTGACACCTTCCATATCCTCTCCTATGCTAATTTATGCTTTGCGCCGCTCTGTTAGAATTAACTTTTTGGCAAATTGCGTGCTATTTTTCCGTTTTTACTTATTTTTCCTTAAAAATCCCTTAGAATCTAATGTTAAAATATATGAAAATTAAACAAATAAGGTGCTTAATGCGCAATAAAGAAAACCTAAAATATCTGTTATATGCATTGGTCTTTGCCCTGTTTTTTTATGCCGAAAAACGATTGGGAATAAGCCCTTTTGCCATAGGGCTTTTTATGGCGGCGGTATACTCTAAACAAAATATACTTTTTCTTGCTCCAATCTATATTATATGCGGAGTGGCTATTGAACCCTCGTTAATGCAACTGCTGTATTGCGCTACTCCCGTAGCTATTGTAGCAGTTAGTTTTCTTATCCATTACAAGCTAAAGCGGCAAGTTGGTCTATTGCCTATCAGCCTATATACTTTTTTTTCGCAAATACCTCGAATTATTTTTGAAACAGGTGACAGCTATTTGCTGACCAATACCGTAATCACTATTTTGCTTGCACAAATCTTTACCTATGTTTGCATTATGGTTATTTATGCCACTTTTATTAGAGGACTTAGATATAAGTTTAGCTTTGAAGAAGGAGCGGCACTTTCAGTATTTGCAGCAATTATCTTTATGTCGCTTGCCATTACTACTTCAGTATATATAAATATTTATTACTTGGTAGCAATGTACACTTTGCTCTTATCCTTATATATAGGAGGGCGATTGGGACTGCCCCTTGCGGTAATTATTGGGGTAGGCGGAGCGGCGGCTTGGGGGGATATCTCTGCCCTTGGAATAATGATGATATGGGGCTGTGTTGCTCTTGCGCTAAAAAAAGCTCCTTTTTTCTTAGTAGGGCTGGGCATAATCTTAGCCGATATTTCGGTCAACTTATTTTTTACCCAAAATAGCTCGTATAGCTATTACCATTTAATTTATCAAGCTGCAGGTATAGCTTGCTTTGCAGTCACTCCAAAGCGTGCAAAAGAAGCTGTGGCAGAAATTGCCTCTGACTATGGGGCAAGGCGTGCAACCCGAACAATTATCAATCGGGACAGGGCAAAAATTGCCCATAAACTTACGCATTTATCCCGGCTGTTTACAGAAATGAAGCAATTGCTGCAAAAAGACCTTGCTACAGGTAAAGTTAGCAGCGGTAGCGAAGTGGTAACCCGTGATGTAATGGAGCTTTGCTGCTCTACTTGTTCTATGCTTGCTACTTGCAAAAGCTCGTTAGATTTGACAGCGGCGGTTTCCGGAGTAGTTGCCCGTTCTTTAGAAAATGAGGGTGCAACGCTGTTAGATGCACCTCCATATCTTACCGCTAAGTGCAAAAATATTAACAAAATGATAAAAAGTGCCAATACGCTGGCTGTTAAATACAATCTTGCTATGGAAAGGCTGCGCAATGTGGATAAGGGCAAACAATTGGTAAGCGAGCAGCTTGGCGGGGTTGGAGTAATACTGGAAAATCTAAAAAAAGATATTGCAAGGCAAGTAAGATATGATACAAAAAAGGAAAAACAGCTGATAGAAGTATTAAGTTACAACAATATCATTGCCAGCGAAGTGATAATTTACGGAGAACAAAGGGTAGACAATGTAACAATCATTATAAGAGAAAAAGACCAAGACAATGTAAAGATTATTGATATTGTCAATACCGTTATGGGGCAATCTTTGGAGGAATATCATCGTGAAAATACCTTAAACAATCAAGTGACCATTCATTACGGTCCTGCCTCAAAATATGATATTATTTACGGTGAAAGAAGCCTGCCAAGGACAGGGGAAGAGCTTAGCGGCGACTGCAAAAGGGTGATTAGGCTTACCCAAAACATTATTATGGTTATCCTTTCTGACGGAATGGGGCACGGAGCGGATGCCTATGAGATAAGTTCCAACGCTGTGGATATGTTGGAGCATCTCTACAGAGCAGGCTTTGACCATAATACCATTGTTACAACTGCCAATGCGCTGCTTAGCGTGCGTAAAAGCGAAGATTTTAATGCCATTGATATAGTGGTGGTCGATACCATAACCGGCATAGCGGACTTTATTAAACTGGGCGGCAGAGAAAGTTTTATATTGCGCTCAGACAATGTAGAAGTTGTAGAAGCAGGCGCGCTCCCTATCGGAATCTTAGAGGATATTGTGCCTGCCATAGAACAGCGCACCCTTAAAGGCGGGGACTTTGTAATTATGGTTTCCGACGGAGTGATGGATACACTGGCTAGCGATATGCTAATAGAAATTGCAGAGGCTAGCGGTGCGCATAATCCGCAAAGTTTAGCTGATTCTATAACTGATAATACAGTGCGTATAGCGGGCGGCTCTGTTAGAGATGATACAACTTGTATTGTATTAAAGGTTTTTGAAAAATAATAGTCTATAATTAGAAAGGTAAACCCTTTGCGCTGATTGACAATCTCTTATAAACAGCTTATACTTATGGATATGGAAAACGGTATGAAAAACAAAGGCGAAAGCAGGATTAAGAAGTGGTTTCGCTTGGATAATTCGGGTACGGTATACCCGCTTACAATGACGCATGCAACCCAGTCTTTGTTTCGGCTTGGCGTACAGCTTAAAAAAGCAATAGACCCCGATGCGCTGCAAGCCGCACTTATAAAAGTATTAGATAGATACCCCATTTTTAAGGTTGAGTTAAGAAGCGGAGTTTTTCGCCACTTTTTAGATGAAAACTCAGAACAGCCCATAGTGAGCATGGAGCATGGGGAACTGCTTAAAAGGATAAATGCAAAAGAAAGTAATGGCTATCCTTTTAGGGTTACTTATTACAATAACAATATCTTTATTGATTTTAATCATGCAATTTGTGATGGCAATGGCGGAATGGAGTTTCTAAAAAGCCTTACATTTTTATACCTTTTAGAAAAAGGGGAAGATGTGGAAAATGACGGGAGCGTAAAGGATACCTCTACCTCTTTTAGTATTGAAGAAGGCGAAGACAGCTTTTTGAAATATTATAAGAAATTCAATATTGCCGAAGCCCTAAAAGCTATGCGGGGTAAAATTGTACAAGGATTAAGAGGCAAGAAATTCAAAAAGGAAGGGCATGGACTAATTCAAGGCACAATTGAAGCCGCCCCTTTACTTGCTATCGTTAAACAATATGGCTGCAGCCTAACCGCATTCCTTGCATCGGCATACTTGCTTGCTGTAATACGCTCGGGATTTGTCAGTGGGAGCAAAAGGGATTTGGCTATGCTGGTACCGGTAGATTTAAGAAAGTTCTTCCCCTCGGTCTCTTTAAAGAACTTTGTAATATTTACCCGTTGCTATCTGGACCCAAACAAAGTGGAGCACAACCTTGAGAGTTTTTCCAAAGTAATTGATAAGGAATTGAAAGCGGGGCTTGATAAAGACTCCTTGCAGACCAAATTAAGTGCTGTATCAATTATGGATAAAAATGTGCTTATCAAAGCGTTGCCTTTGCCTATTAAGGTCTTTGTGACCAAAGCGGGCAAGCTCATTGGCTCTGCTACCACTATGACTTCAATTATTAGCAATTTGGGCATAGTAAAGATGCCGCCAGACACCTTAAAGCATATAGAAAAGTTTTTGTTTAACTTAAACTGCTCTGCAGGCACACCCAGTAATGTGGCAGTAGTCAGCTTTAATAATAAGCTGGTGGTATCTATAACAAGGCAGCTAGTTTCTACAGAAATAGAAAGAAACTTCTTTACCATTTTAAGCGGGTTGGGCTTAAAGGTGGAAATAATAAGCAATCTTAGGGAGATAAGGGAATGATTTGCAAGCACTGCAATGTGGATATAAAATGCAAAACTCATCAATGCCCGCTTTGCCATAACCCTTTAGATACTGATGAACAAAATTTGTTAGAGTATAAAAAGAGTATCCGCGCCTTTCCTAAAAGAAAAAGGAAGCGTCCGCCCAATTCCGCTAAATTTGATTTGCTGTACTTTTTTATTGCGCTTGGGCTTTCGCTAGTCAGTTTTATAGTTAATTTAATAGTGTCACCGCACTTGTTATGGTCTTTAGTGGTCATTGCATCACTTATTTACTTATACTTTTTAGTACGCAACACCATATTATCACCTAAAAAGATATGCGGAAAGATAATTGGACAAGCATTGGTGCTTACCTTATTAATTATAGCAATTGAAATTATGTTACAAGGTCGTTTTAACCTCTATGCATATGTGCTCCCTGCGGTATATTTGGTATCACAAGCTATTGTCGGCATATTTATTGCCGCTAGTCGCAAAAATAATATCCGCTACCTTGTACCTTTAATGACTATGGGGGTGCTTGGGATAATACCTTTTATTATTGCTATAAATGAAGGTATTGAGGTACTTTGGCCCTCGCTGTCGGTTGGGGCAATAAGTGCGGCAATTATTTTGATTACTGTAATTTTAGAGCATAAAGCAATTGGGCAAGAACTAAAGCGGATTTTTCATATTTAGGTTACCTGAAATCTATTTTATAAACTAACTTAATATCTTTTTCAAAAGCAGACTCTATTGTGCTGCTTATCCGCTCTTGCTCCGCTTGCAGAGAATAAGGCACTACCAAGTCAAACTTTAGCACCTTTTCCTTACAGTCCCAATCCAAATCGTGAAAACTTAGCTCCTCATTAATTTCGGCAAGAACAGCTTGTATCCTTTCAGCAAAAGCGGATACAGTTTTGCTATAAGGATTGGCAGGGTCTATATGCACTACCAGTTCTATTTGTAGCTCCTCCAGCGAGCGACGCTCTATTTCATCCGCAATTTTATGAGCTTGCGCAAATGTCAGCTTGCACGGAACTTCTATATGAATGGACGCTATATGCTTATCCAGCCCATAGCTATGCAACATAAGGTCGTGAGTCCCTTGCACGATTTCGTATTCTGCTATAAGCTCTTTTATCTTATCGCAAACCTCTTTGTTATGCGCTCCGCCTATAATATCCGCCATTGTTTCTTTAATTAAAGCTATTCCGCTATACGCTATTATCAAACTGATTAGTATGCCGCAAACTCCGTCCAAAGGGAAAACAGTATAGCGAGAAAAAAAGTAAGCGGCGGCTACGCTTAGCCCTATTATCGTATCCCCTAAGGAATCCAATGCGGCAGCTTTTATTACCGGAGAGCGGGCTGACTTGTTTTTGACTTTATAATATAAAAAAAGCAGTCCTTTGCCTGATGCCGAAAGTGTTACAATTACAAAAGCAAGCGTGTTGTATGTTATAGGCACGGATTTGATAATTTGTTTAAGCGACACTTTAAAGAACTCTAAACTGGCAACAATAATTATCATTGCTACTATAAAGGCAACAATATACTCCAGTCTGCCATGTCCGTAAGGATGTTTTTCGTCAGGTCCTTTTGCCGAATATTTTAATCCTATGGTAGTGGCTAGGCTAACAAAAGCATCGCTGTAATTGTGGATAGCATCTGCTGTTATGGCTGTGCTATGCCCTAATATGCCTGCTGCCAGTTTGCCTGAAGCAATAGCGATATTTGCAAGCGTACCCCATACTCCTGTGCGTATCCCTTTTTCCAGCCTTTTAGATTTTTCCATATTGCCCTTTCGACAAATTAGCATACACTTTGATTTGCAATGCAACTCATAACATATTTTCTTTACCAGTATATTATAAAGAGGTATTGTTATGATTAAAAAATTAAGTGTGCTGTTAATTTTAACTATTATAGCATTAATTATGTTCTCTTGCAATACTAATACCGTCAAGATACTCAAGCGCAGCCTTAGCTATGTAGAAAAGCATAAACTTTTTGGAGAAACACAAGATTACAGAATAATAGTAACAATAGGCTTAAAAGAAGTAGTGCCGATTATCGACGGTATAACGGGGCAGGTGGAGGACTTTGTTAAGGTGGTGCTAATACCCTTAAAACTTGGCGGCTTAGAAAAAAAGTATAAATTTAGGTATGGCGAGTTGGAAGGCGAGCTGACCCCCGACACTATTAAGTATCAGCAAGGCGTAATCTTAAGCGGTAATGCGGTGCTGGATAGTATAATTATATTTTCTAATGGGATAAGTGAAAAAGTAGCTTTAACCGATATTAATGACAGTAGCACCTCTTATCTGGATGCGTTGGAAGCGTCTTCTAAAGTGCTGCAAAAAGTAATTAGGGAAAATATCAAAAAAAATACCCTAAACAGAGAAATCTATATCACCATAGTTGAAGACACTCTGGGCACTAACAAATTTTACTACTATATCGGGTATTTAAGCTCTCCGTCACTATACAGCGCCGCTCTTATTGACCCGTATACCAAAGAGGCAGTAGCGGTAAAGCCTTAAATCTTGCTGCAAAATATCATTACCCAAACCCTTGCTCCATTACTGCCTTAAGCAAATCAGCTTAATGCGTCGCCTCTCGCAAAGATGATGGGCGGAATTATCTGTACTCCTTAAACTCCTCCATAAAATTAAAAGTAGCAAAGTAATCTTTAGGAGTTTCAGCTCTGCGTATTAAAGTAAAAGTTCCGTCAGGATGCAGGAGTATTTCGCTGCTTCTAAGTTTGCCATTATAGTTATAGCCCATAGCAAAACCATGCGCGCCGGCATCATGCACGGCAAGATAATCGCCATAATCTACCTTAGGCAAATGTCTGTCTATTGCAAACTTATCGCTATTTTCGCATAGAGAGCCTACTACATCATATTTGTAGTCAGCAGGCGCGCTTTCTTTTCCCAGCACCGTTATATGGTGGTATGCGCCATAAATAGCAGGGCGCATAAGGTTAGCAGCACAAGCGTCTACGCCCACATAATCTTTATGGATATGCTTGAAATGTATAACCTTAGTAATAAGATGTCCATAAGGCGCAAGCATATAACGACCTAACTCCGTAAAGATTTTTACATTAGACAGTCCGTTTGCCACTAAGATTTTGTTATACACTTCCTGCACTTGGCGGCTAATTAAAAATACATCATTCTTTTCTTGTTCGGGGCGGTATGGGACCCCAATCCCGCCCGAAAGGTTGGCGAAAGTCATCTTTACATTACATTCTTTAGTTAACGCTACCATTAGCTCAAAGATAACGCCGGCAAGCGCAGGGTAATAATCATTGCCTAAAGTGTTGCTTGCCAAAAAAGCATGTATGCCAAACTCCTCTACTCCTAAACCGGCTAGTTTTTTTACCGCTTCGAACATTTGAGGGCGGGTCAGCCCATATTTGGCATCGGCAGGATTGCCCATAATCATATTGTTAATAGTAAAATCGCCGCCGGGGTTGTAGCGCAAGGCAATCTTTTTAGGGATACTTGCAACTTGTGCCAAAAAATCTATATGGGTAATATCGTCTAAATTGATAATTGCGTCCAACTGTCGGGCAAGCTGATATTCCTCCGCTGCAGTTTCGTTGCTGGAGAACATAATTTCATCTCCGTAAAACCCTAGTGCCTTTGCCATAAGCAATTCGGTATAAGAGGAGCAGTCCAGCCCTGCCCCATGTTCCCGCAACACCTTTAAGATAGTAGGATTGGGAGTAGCTTTTACTGCAAAATACTCCTTAAAGCCTTTATTCCAAGCAAATGCGCTGTTTAGCTCGATGGCATTTTCTCGTATGCCCCGCTCATTATATATATGAAAAGGAGTAGGATGCACCTTTGCTATCTCCTTAACTTTTTCTAGGCTTATAAATGGCAATTTCTTCATATAATAATGCTCCTGTTTTCTTTAGTTGTATTGTCTAGCATATTTTATCAATAAAAAAGGTAAAAGTCAAAACTATATTGGGCTATAAAATGATTAGGCTACTTCCTTTTGCCCTGTAAAAACTCCGCAACTGCTTTTGGCGAGGGTGCATAGCAGACAACAGGCATATCAGCAACGCTTTCCTTTTTGCCATATCCATATGTCACAAAGCACATATCAATATTGTTTTCCTTTGCGCCAACGGTGTCATGTAAAGTATCCCCTACAAAAAGCGTGTCTTTTGGCTGTAAGCTAAATTGCCTTACAACCTTTGCTATAACATCAGATTTATTATTTAATCCTTCTTCTATCCCTTGAATAAAAACAAAATATTTTGCAACATCAAATTTTTTAAGGATTTCTCTAGCGCTGTCAGTACCTTTACAAGTGGCTACATAAAGATTGTATCCTAATGCGCACAATAAGTTTAACAGTTCAGGAATGCCTGCAAAAAGCGTGTTGTTAAACTTGCCTTTATCTAAATAAAACTCTCTGGTGTAAGCTACCGCTTTATCTAGGTCCTCCAAAGCAAAATGGTTGCATAAAGACAGCGGCAAAGGGGGTCCGATATAGCTAAATAATGTCTTTTTGTCAGGACAAGGCATATTCATTTTAGAAAAGGTGTACTCTAACGCTGCTATAATGCCGGGTGCGCTATCCGTAAGCGTTCCGTCCAAATCAATAAGAATGTTTTTATATACCTTTGCCATTTTAATTGATATGCTCTTGCATTGACGCTTTAATCTTTGTCAGCAACTGCTTATTTTTTTCTAGTTTTTCTTTTTCTGCCTCTATTAAATAAGCAGGCGCTTTGGAAAGGAATCCTGTGCTGCCAAGCATATTTTCGCTTCGGGCTATTTCCGCAAGCGTCTTTTTCAGCTCTTTGTCTAAACGCTCTTTTTCTTTTTGGGTATCAATAAGCTCGCCTAAGGGAATATATACTTCGCCTATCGGCAGCACTATTTGTGCACATTTTTGTGCAGGCGGGGAGTCTGCAAAGTGGACTTCTTGAGCATTGGCCAGCTTTTGAATGTAAATGATATTCTTTGCCAAATATGAGCTTTCTTTACTTATGATATATAGGGTAAGAGGACGGGAGGGCGCTACATCCATTTCCGCTCTTTTATTGCGAATAGCCCTGATAATATCCTTAATGCCTTCAAAAGCCTGTGCTTCTGCGGTACGCTTGAACTTAGCATTCCGGATAGGATACTTTTGCATCATTATGCTTGCGGAAGCAGACGGCAGCGCTTGCCAAATCTCCTCTGTAATAAAAGGGGTAAAAGGATGCATTACTTTAAGAATAGTCTTAAATGCGTAAAGCAAAACTGACAGCGTATTTTGCTTTAATCTTTTATCTCCGGAATTAAGTGCGGGTTTAGCCAGCTCTATATACCAATCGCAAAACTCACTCCATACAAAATCATAAATTTTTTGGCAAGCAAGCCCTGCTTCATATCTTTTAAGGTTTCTGTTAACTTCAGCAATTAAATCATTGAGTTTGCTAAGCAGCCATTTGTCCGCCGCAGTAAGGTGAAAAGTGCCGAATTCAGGGATTTGCTGCCCTTCTGTATTCATAAGCACAAAACGCCCCGCATTCCAAACTTTATTCATAAAGTTGCGGGCAGACTCTGCCCGCTCCTCACTAAAGCGTAAATCTCCGCCGGGCGCAACCCCGTTAGTTAAGCAAAAACGCAAAGTATCAGCACCATATTTATCTATTATTTCCAAAGGGTCAATGCCATTGCCTAAAGACTTTGACATCTTTCGGCCTTGCGCATCACGCACTATGCCATGTATCAGCACAGTGGAAAAAGGGATTTCGCCCATATGCTCAATACCGCTGAAAATCATTCGTGCTACCCAAAAGAAAATGATATCATAAGCCGTAATAAGCACATCGGTAGGGTAAAAATACTTGAGATCCTCAGTTTTTTCGGGGTAACCAAGCGTAGAAAAAGGCCAAAGCGCAGAGGAAAACCAAGTATCCAGCACTCCTTCGTCTTGAGATAGCTTGACACTTTGGCATTTTGGGCATTTTACCGGTGCATGCTCTTGAACTATGATTTCACCGCAATCTGCACAATACCAAGCCGGAATCCTATGCCCCCACCATAGCTGGCGGGATATGCACCAATCCTTAATATTTTCCATCCAATTAAAATATGTTTTTTCGAATCGTTTTGGCAAAAACTTAACAGTATTGTTCCTAACTGCCTTAATTGCAGGCTCTGCCAACGGTTGCATTTTAACAAACCATTGTAAGGATACTATAGGCTCAACAGGGCTGGCGCAGCGGTAGCATTCGCCCACGCTGTGCAAATGACCTTCTATCTTTTGCAGCAATCCTTGCTCTTGCAAGTCCGCTACTATCTTTTTTCGGGCGGCATATCTATCCAAACCTTGATATGCGCCTGCAAGCTCGTTCATTGTACCGTCATCGTTCATTACCCTAAGGATTTCAAGGTTATGCCTTGCGCCCACTTCAAAGTCATTGGGGTCATGAGCAGGTGTAATCTTAACTGCCCCTGTGCCAAACTCCTTTTCTACATACTCATCGCCTATTATAGGAATAATCCTATCCATTAAGGGCAAGCGCAAACTCTTGCCAATGCTGCCCGCATACCTTGCATCAGCGGGATTAACAGCTACAGCGGTATCGCCTAACATTGTTTCAGGACGGGTTGTAGCTACAGTAATATAGCCGGAATTGTCAGCAAAAGGATAGCGGATATACCAAAGATGCCCTTCTTGGCTATTGTGCTCAACTTCTGCATCGCTTAGCGCAGTCTTACAGTCAGGACACCAATTGATTATCCTGTTACCTCTATAAATAAGTCCTTTTTGATATAACTTAACAAATACATGCTCAACCGCCTTGCTGCAACGCTCATCCATTGTAAAAGCCTCTCTGCTCCAATCGCAACTAGAGCCTAGCTTTTTTAGCTGTTCTACAATTTTACCGCCATATTTTTCTTTCCACTCAAAAGCGCGCTGCAAAAATGCGCTTCTGCCAAGCTGCTCTTTAGTGATACCCTCTTTTTTAAGCTCTTCTACAATTTTTACCTCTGTGGCAATGCTGGCATGGTCTGTGCCGGGCAGCCAAAGAGTGGAATATCCTTGCATGCGCTTGTAACGGATAAAAATATCTTGCAAAGTATTGTTGCAAGCATGCCCCATATGCAGTTGCCCTGTAATATTAGGAGGGGGCATAACAATACAAAAAGGTTCCTTAGTTTTATCGACAGCAGGAGTAAAGTAACCTTGCTTACTCCAATTGCTATAAATCCTGCCTTCAAAGCTTGTAGGATTAAAAGATTTAGGCAATTTCATAAAAAACCTCGTAAAAATATTAAAACAAAAAGTTTATAGTTTTAAGTCAGAGCCGCCTTTAACGCTTTCGCCCTTTAACGCCTTAATCATCATATTAAGGTAAATAAAAAAAGCAATATAAGTAAGCACTAAACCTATACTTAAAACTATCCAATCTAAATAAAAAACCTTATCTGCAAAGAAATCGTGAAAAAATGCGCCAAATACACCTAAGGTGATTACCAAGCTTGCAATTTTACCCATATTATTAGCTTGAATAATCTTTTTATTTTTAATAAGCACAACAGAGCCGCCAATCATTGCAGCTTCCTTCAAAAACAGCAACGCTACGAATCCCCACCAAATATTACCGATAATGGCAAGTGCAATAAGTGCGCAAACATGCATCAGCTTATCGGCAAGAGGGTCTAGCGCTTTTCCGATTTGGCTGATTTGGCCAAGTTCTCTTGCAATAAATCCGTCTAGCAGGTCACTGGCGGCAGCGGCAACTAAGATAACAAATCCTACTAGAACCTTGTCCGTTAAAGTAAAAAAAACAAAAAACGGAATGGCAACTATACGCAATAATGTTATTATATTAGGGATTGTAAAAATCTCTTTTTTTAATTCTTCTCTCATAAACACCTCATATTTATGCAAATATATTATAACACAAGTACATGATATATAAAAGTGTTTGGTAACAATTTATCTTAATGATAGCTTTTTGCAAACTTGGTTTTATTGTAATAACAATAAGGGTATTAAAGGAACTTTTATATTAATTGACAATAAAGGTAGCTTAGGCTACCAAAAGGTCTGTTTTTAATTACTTTTGTCCAAAGGAGTATCAGGGCCACCTATCCCTAGCTTCTTTTCCTTTTTATATTTATAACCTAAAAAGACAGCTAGCACTACAACTGCGGCAAAACCTACCCCAATGACAGTCCACCATATCCATTCGGTATTTTTCGGATTCTCGCTTGCAAGCAGCAAGACATATCCCTTATCAATACCCATATGGTCAAAAGTAATCCAACCATCTCCAAGGTCAAAACTTAAAGAGCTATAATCTGAGGCGGTATATTGATTGTATCCTACCACACCTATACAGTAGTAGCCTGCGCTGACAGGCATAAAGACAGTAATTGGCTCGGAGGGGGCAACGGGCTGATTATTATAATAAAGCGTAGCAGAAATCTTAACCGCTTTGTCAAAATCGGGCTCTTGCAATTGAGATAACACCGCAAAATCGCTATAATCTTTAGGCAGATTTTCAATTGTTAAGTCCAGCGTAAGGGTATCTCCTTTTAAGGCGGCGCTATAACTGTTCTCGTCTAAATAAGCGATTATGCCCCCTATTATATCCCCTTTAACATTTACAACAGTTTCTACCTTGGCATTATAGTACCTATTCCTTTCTTCTACAAGCAAAAGCCAGGCTTGTTCTTTATCTTCTTCTTGAGCGGACGGGTCAGAATATAAAGAGCGATAGTAAGCATAAGCATCTTGTAATGAGCTTTTTAGATAGTTGGTATAACCTTGCCACTTCAACATTCTTTCGATATTTGCCAAATAAGTATATAAATCAGTGTTTTTTTCAGAATACTCAAAAGGCGGAAAAAGGTCTGTATTGCCTACCCAATCTATTGTTTCAAAAAAGAAAAAGCCCACTTTATCAGCTGCAAAATTATCTGAATATTTTTGTGTAATTGAATGCTTATCCAACTGCTTGCTCCATACCAGCTCTAAATCTTCTATTACAGTAGTATCTTTATCATACTCGGCAGAGTAATAAATATTGATTTTCTGAATGCCGCTTGATGCGGACGACACTATCGTCTTTTTAGTGTCGTCTACTGTAAACTCCAGCACAATTGCGCTCCCCTCAAAATGAAAATCGTCATATACTTGCCAACCGTCATCATAAACTTTACCTACAAACGGCGGCTCAAAATCTATATCTTGAAAGGCTAGCTCCCCATGCATAAACGGCTCATCTTCCCCTTCTTCATATGCTTTTGCAGTATAAATACCATTGCGTACAAAACTTATAATCACATACTTATACTTTGTGCTTGGCTCACCCGGCGCGCCCTGCTCAACTGTCAGCTCTACCTGCTCTACAGGCAATGTCCAGTTCTCAGGTAGCTCTACTTCCTCTAAATCCTCTTGAAAAGTGGTGGCGATAAGTATAGGCTGTTCGGTGGGGAAATTAAGATCTTCTAGGTATAACCTAAATCCTGTAGTTTCCGTGCCTAACTTAATACGGTAAGAGCAGCCCTCTTGCGGGCTAAAAACTGTTTCATCTAATTGAGAAAAAAACTCTATCTCTGCTTCGCTTCCGTCTGCTAGGGCAGAATAAGAGCGGCTTTCTGCCTGCAATACCCCAATAACTATAAGGGTTAGGCAAAATAATATGATAAATAAGTTTTTCTTGCGCATTTTTCCTTTTCGGGCTATCCTTTTAAAAGCGCCTCACCTAGAAAGTTAAGTGAGGCGCTTCTGTAATGTTAGGTTAAATCAAGTAGCCATTAGTATTCTTTTTAAGCTTGCTTTTATCTCATATAGCGGTATCTTTCTGCAGTTACTCTCTTCCTCTTCCTTACAGGGTTGGTAAAGAAGATAAACAATACACCCAGAACAAGTACTGCGCCAGCGCAAACAAATAGTATTGCAGTAGTAGGTGCTTTGCTGTTGACAAACATAACCTCGCCTGTAGTATTGGTATAGAAGGTCACATAATCGCCTTCCCTATCAAAGGTAACATTGGCATAAGCTAAATTGCCAAGTGCTATGAATTCCAAATTCTCTGCATCCAGGTATTTATCGGGGATTTTAATATAGACCTTAATCATATCAGAAAGCATCAGCTCCTTATCCCCTTCCATAACGGTAAAGGATTGCACTGTGCTTTCCTGGCCAGTAAATGTGCTGACAATGCCGCCTCTGGTATTAACGCTATCTATTGTAGTAACTTTAATCATTACATTTTCGTTGAACCCTTTAGAGCTTGTCATATATGCTTTAGTTGCCTCATCCATAACCTTATTGTCTGCAATATACGCTTGTTCTCTATAAACAGGCGCATTGGTAGCATAATTGTCTGCATGTCTGCCTATAAGCGTATAGGTGAGTATCTCTACATCATGGTAACCGACATTGGTCCTGCCGTCTTTACAGCGAGCAGTCATTTGCACAGAAACTTCGTCACCTATAAGCACTCCTGTCAGGTTGCCGCTAATAACTAAGTTAGAAGTATTGCTAAATACTTTATTCTCTACCTTAATATTGGTAATATTAATAGTCCTAGGCAATATCCTAAAGGTAGCAATCTTTTCCTTAGCCAAGTAGTTGGGGTCAACTGCCTTGGCTTTAATGGTATAGAAGCCGGCATTGGTAGGCATCTTAGAAGGATACCCGACATATGAGATTTCCAGCTTGATATCATGCGGATAAGTAGTAATGATAGGTGCTTGCACATCGCCATAAATCTGTGAGCTTAGCGTGCGACTGTCAAATATTATATCTTCTACCTCTGCCCTTGCAATATTGTATAGTATTTCCGAGCTTGATTCGCCCACATAGTAATTGTTGTGCGACAAGCGCGCCACAACTATATACTCGCCTGCATTGCCAGGAGGAGTGTGTCCATAGCTAATGGTCTTATTTTTAGAATAATATTCATAGATTATTCGATTATTTATACTATTTTCTAAAGCTAAATCTTTACCGAGTAAGCCTTGAACGTAAGCCTGAGCAGGCAAAGGAACACTATACACGGTGTCGTAACTGCTGTAAACGATATTGGTGCGGTCATTATTTTTGTAGAATACAAGGCTAACAGCCTTCTTTACAATATTTACGCTAAACTTTAACTTACCTTTATAGTTGTTATCATTAATTGCAGCATTATAAGTATAGCTGCCTGCATCATATATTTGGTTAATATCAGGGATATTATGCGATACGCTTAAACCTGCTGGAGAAGTCTTAATCGTTAGCCCAGCTAAAGTAGAACCGTAAGTAAATACATTATTTTCTATAATAATTATAGCTTCTTTCTTAACTACTGTAACTTGAATCAGCCCTTCGTAAATATCATAGTTGGCACTGTCAATAGGTTGGAATATAAAGGGTACATCGTAAGTCTTGCCTGCATCGCCTAAAATAGTGCCCTCATGCACAAACTTATATATGCCATTGACACTACCTTGTCCGCTGATATAGCTCATACTGCCGCCGCTAAAGTTAACATTCTTTACAGCTTCCATATATATTAGCTCGCTGGCAGTAGGCAGGACTACCTCTTTGGCTTTAGCCTTTTTAATAATAAAGACAGAGGAGCGGCTACCCTCATAATTGATGTCATTGATAGTAGCCCGAATAGTATAAGTACCCGCATTTATAGGAGCAGAAGTAAGCAATATGCCATCATGATAATAGCTTACATTTGCTCTAATTGAGCTATCAGGTGTAATTATGAATTGAGGTGTTTGTTCATGCCCGTCATATTCGAGTTCAAGATTCCTAAAATCAATTGAGGCAATAGCTTTTTGTACTGTTACTACCAGCGGAAACTCCAAAGTAATATAGTTAGCATTGACCGGGGTAAAGCGCACAAGTACAGCATTGTCGCCAACAACTAAATTGCCTGAAGAGCTAATAACGCTTACTATCTTAAAACTGCCGGGAATCGCAATAATATCGTCGTGCAACACGCTGCCGCCGGAAATAATTATATCAACCAGCCCTTGACCATATCTGATTTCTGAAAGGGCAGGATGGTCTTTTACAGCAATCGTTGCTTTATTGATTTTAAAACTAATATCTTTAGTGCCTGTATAATTCTTATGATTTATAGTAATGGTAGCAGTATACTCGCCTGCGTCTTCCGGCTTCAATAGACTACCGTCATAAGTAATGGCATAACTGTCCTCACCAACATTAGTAGCGCCAAAAGTTGGCATTGGAGGATTAACCTGACCATAGTTTTGTGTCATATTGTCACACCTAATGCTAGTGCTTATATCTGCCTTTTCTATCTTAAACTCAAAAATCATAACGCCTTCGTAAATTGCAGAATTAATTGCAACCTTAGCATCATAAATACCTGCTGACTCAGGCAAAGCCGCATTATAAGTTGTGCCCTCCGGCATTTTATAGGTTATTTGATATTCCTCAGGGGAGAGGGAGTAGGAGCCGAAATTAACAGTTGGGGCTACTACATTGTCAAATGTAGTGGTAAGCCCTTCCATATTAATATAAGCAGAAAGGTTAATCTTCTTTACCATATATGAAAAACGCTTTACTCCATAGTATACAGGGTCATTGATTGTTAACTCTACCATATACATAGCTACATCGGCAGTATCAGCTTGCTCTATAACCTGTCCGTCCTTTTCAAAAACAAAGCTATATTGCTCGGGATAAATACTATGGCTTATTTCGGTAATCGAAATATTAAAATCATTGAAATGTAAAGGCTGTCCGTCATAATCCTTTATTGTTTGTCTAATCTGAATATTATCGTCACTAATTAAGTAATAAGTATTGATTAATACCTCAAACTCTTTTTCGTTATAATTAGGAGAAGTAAACTTAACCACGCCTTTTACATTTGTTAAATTAGTAGAGATATTGTCATTAACATTGTATCCCTCTACGGATATTAATTGTAGTACACCCTCCACATTTGCTAAGGGATAAAGCGTATTGCTAAAGTTACCGGTTATTGTTGCAGAATTAAATGTATTGCCCACAAAAGCTATGCCTTTGGCATTACTAACGCTTATATCCGCCTTTTCAACATTTATATTGATACTGCCTTCCACCATATTGTAAACATCGTAAGCTGTAGGAATAAACCTATAATCTACCACATCGCCTACTTTAGGTACATAATCAGGGTTCACCCATACTGCATTCCCTGCCACATTATATTGTATATCCAAATTGCTTTCGCTGAGAGGAGCCCCATAAGTAATAGTTGTAGCAGCTTTAGATACTAGGGTAGGCTGTTGACCTATTACTTTTATTTGCATAGTAAATGTAATGTATTGGAAGTTGTTGGTGGCATCCGGAGTAAAGCGCAAGGTCACATTGCGCATATTGGCTGCATTCATTACCATATTCGGATTCTCAAAGCTAAATACTCCGGGTATGCGAAGCTCTGTACCTTCTATAAATGCATATCCTAAAGATATACTTGACTCGCTCAGTTTCTGTCCTACATTAATAGAAGTAAGGATAGGATTGACTATCTGCGGTACTCCTCTGATAATTTTAAAGTTATTCGTCCCGTTGGTAGTTACTGAGCCTTGATAGTTAGGGTCTACCACAATGGCAGTAAGAACATACTCGCCTACATTAGTTGGGCTTAACTTAATACCGTTATATAACATATCTATAGCCGCCACTTCGCCGGCTATTTGTTCATTATCAATATATGCACGCACAGACAAATTGCGAGAATTGTACGATTGCTCTAAATCGTCTTGATTAAACTTAATATATTCAGAAATATCTTTTTTCTGAATCGTTAAACTAAGGTAGCCGTAAACAGGCTTATAGTTGCTATCATCAGGAGAAAACTTATATTGCACACGATATACCCCGGCAGACAGCGCAGATACATTAACTCCTTCTATACTATCGCTAGTATCGGGGATACTATATTCCCCGCCAAGGATTGCATTAATGCCATCATGTACAACTAAAGATACAGGGTTGCTAACATTGGGAATAAATACTATCTTTCCGCCCATAAATACAACATCACCGTTAGTATCCTTATAAGCTATGGCATTTACAAAGGGAGAATCAATAATTTCTAAGCCAGCAGGGGTAATAATATAAGTCACTATCTTGGTTTTTTTGTAGTTTACATCGTTGATAGTAATGCGCATGCTATAAGTGCCTACCGAAAGAGGTTGGATTGTAGAGTATATTAGCTCGCCCTCTTCGTCTACCTCACCATCAGAAAACTCATAAACTAATGTAAGATTAGTAGGAGTAGTGGAAGCAGGCATAGTCCTAACTCTGTTAATATACTCTCTTGAAACTTCTTCGTCGCAAGTTATTTCAGCTTCAGCTTTTTCAATTTCAAAACCTTGCTCATAAAAGCCCGTGTAACCGTTATGGTCAAAAACTGCTTTAACTATATACGAGCCAGCTATAAGCGGCAATGTGGTGGAATAAGTGCTATCACTTGCTTCCTCTCCCTTGTAAAGCAATGACCAAGTAAGATCGGCAGGCTGAGTTTCAAAAGTAACAGGTGTTACGCTACCGTATACTTGCTCTAAATTGCCAAACTCGTAGCTTTCTTCCTTAATAGTAAACGGTATCTGTAACTGTCCATAATAGTTATTGTCATTTATTGTAAGGGTGGCGGAATAAAGACCAACGCCTTTTGCATCGTCAACTGCTACACCTCGATAGTCCCTAAAAGATTGGGTAATACTTAGTGCCTGCTCCGGCTTGTCTTTATCGGTGGTAGCTTGCACGCTTTGAGCTTCTCCTGTATATTGGGTCGCCTTATCTTGCTCGTTGACAAGAATTGTCGCTTCTGCTTTTTCAATTACAAATGACCTTGTTAAACTGGCGGTATAATATTCGTCATTTACTGTTACAGTTACCTGATAGTCGCCCGCTTCTGTTACGGTATTATTAAATGTTTCGCCATTCTTAGTAAAAGTGTAAACTATTTGCAGCGAATTTCCTTCTGCATCTTCTGCACTTGCTTGCGGAGCTTGTTCCTGCTCATTATATACTGAAGCAAAGCTGTCTTCTACTATTACAATCTGTGTCTCTGCCTTTTGCACATTAATTGTTAAGTTAACCTCAAGAGGAAGATAATTGCTGCCATACAAATTAGGGTCTGCTATAAATGTAGCTAAAAAATTGATCGGACCAACATCAGCAGCCAATGTGTCAGGATAATCAAAGGTAAATGTGCCTGTTATGCTTCTTCCTTTAGCAGTACAAGAGCCTCCTGTTAAAGTAACTTCATTTAAGTACATTCCATATCTCAATAAGGAGTTGACAGGGTTGACTGCAAGAGCCAATTCCGCAGGCTTTATTTCTAAAATGTTTTCAAATGTACCTTTGTAATTATTATCAACAATTTCCGCATGCACATAATAGATACCTACAGGGCTTTGGGCTGTAATATTCACTACATTGTTCTCATAGATATAAGTAAACTCTACATTTAGCCCTTCCGGCTCGGTGGTAACAACAGGAGAAGAAAAGTTATCTCCATAAGTCCTTATATCCTTAATTATTAAATTGCCGTCCTCGTCTTCTTCTACAGCCTTTGCAAAAGTGATAATTGCATCCGCTTTATTAATTGTTAAGGGAATATACAAGCTCTCAGTAGAACAAAAATTGTCAGTATCTTCGGGCACAAAAGAATGCAGAATATTCATTGTACCTGCATTTGGAACAACTTCTTCGCCTATTACTTCCAATGTCCCTTCTACTATTGTTTTTACACCCTGAGACATAAAGTAAGCGTCTCCTTGATGCTCACTTTCTCCTACTTTCTGTCCAAATACTATGGGCAACATAGTAATTTCGCTATAGTTAGGAGTAGCCTTTGCCACTATAATTTGCACAGTTACAGCAACAATGCCAAAGTTGGTGCTGTCGTCGGGTATAAATTGCAACTGCCTATCCGAATATACTCCGGCCGGTAACACAGGGTCGGCTATGTTTTCAAAAACTTCGAATCTGCCTGATAATATAATAGTACGATTGAAAACTTTATAGCTGGCACGATAAGCATCGCCTTTAGAAAAGCGCAAATCTGACAGTCTTTGACCATATATTATATTGCCGCCTGTAAAGAAATCTACTTCAATACCGGGGAAATTAATTGTAAAATTACTGCCGGGTAATCCGTAAGATTCTGTACCCTTTCTGATTAGCAGCGGATAAGTCACGCTGCCTCTATTATTATTGCTGTTGACAATAATTTTTAAGTCATAACTCCCGGAGCTAATCATTTGATATTCTGTAGGGAGAGGCGCAAACTCATTAGCTTCTGCTAAACTAATCTCAAAATCAAATAATACAGGCACTATCTCTTGAATGCCTTCATCAAAAATATCTAATTCGTCCAAATAAAGCCCTGCTTTTAGGCCCATAGCTTGACTAGGTTTAGAAAAGTGGCCATAATAGCATTCCAGTCCGGCTATTTGTTGCCCGTTTTGTCCTATTACTACATCAATATCCCGCTTGTCAATAAAGAACTTTAGCTCTGTCCCCTCAGTACAAATCTCACCTTTGTAATTGCTGGCATGCTGCATAATAGTAGCTCTTACCTCATAAGTGCCTGCATTGGTAGGTGGCTGTACCGTATAAGAAGCATCAGGTTGCCCAACTAACTTATATTCTATAGCTAACGGTTGAGGCTCAGGCGTTTGCGGAGTGTTTGCAATTACGCTTAAAGGCTCGCCGCAAAAAACTGCATTAAAAGTGGACTCATCAAAAGTTACATCCACCACTTGGTGCGATACTGTTATCCTTACATACTCGGTATGTTCTTTATAGTTGAGTTTGCAGGCACCGTAATTATATCTTGGGTCATAAGGGTCTGCATTTTCGGCGTCTTTAGGAGTAAATTTGACCAGCACATTATGGTCACCAACTCCAGGCAGTTGAAAAATTTCTGAAAAAGGCGAAGGGCTTTCAATAGTAAAAGTGCCTTCTACACCGCCGAAAGAAATAGTTTCGGATAACTTGCTGTCAGGTCCTAACGACATAATACTAGCTTGGTCCATGCCTGCGCCATAAATAAGATTGGTCATTGTTATGCCGCGAACATCAGAAGACTTTTTAGTAATAGTATAAGTGCCCTCCGTTGAGCCAAAATATTTATTGCTTTCTATTTCGCACAAATAATTATAAGTGCCCGCATTGACAAAACCCTCTGATGAGTATGCGCTTGAAGGCTCATCTTCCTGTTTAACTTTAATATTAAAGTTTACATTATAATCCCTATCCCCATCTTGATTGTATGCGGTAATTACAACTCCTGAAGCTAAAAGAGGGCTGCCCGTATATTCTCTAGATCTTGTATTAACGACAACTTCTGCCTTTTTCTTAAAATAAATACGAATATCAGTTCGGGTGGCACTTGCAATATAAAAGACCATATCGTATCTGTAAACACTTCCCGATTGCGTCATTGTTATATTATAATTTGCAGTTGCCCAATCGCCGCCTACTATGTAATTAATCTTATAATTGTTATGTTGGATAGCATTTTGCTCTATCCTTATAGTGACCTTATCTTCCCTTTTATAAGTATAATTGTCAAGGTTGGTAGCACCTGAAGGTGCAAAGATAGGAGCGCCTGATACAGGGTCATAAGATTCAGAAAATTGCAGCTTAGAAAATGCCTGAACTTTTTGCTCGGAGGTGTATGCCAGATAATCTCCAAGCCCAAACCTAGTGGTGATAAGATAATCATTGGTATCAAGCCGAACTGTATATTGCACTATTGAGCTTCTATTGCCGACTCCGTCAAAAGTGCGAATCTTTAAAGGGATATTATCTTGAGGCATAGTAGTAAAGCCGGAAAAATCTAAGGGGTGATACTCTAATTGCCCATTAGCATCATAGCCTCTTAAAATATGAGTATATTCTGTGCCGGGCAATGGGTCTGCTCCATTGGTAGTATAATAAATATATTCCTTAGCTCCTCCTTGCTGCGCCAGAGCATCGACTGTAAAAAAATTCTCATCAGTACTAAATATAAGGTCGCTATTAAAATATTTATTGGCATTAACTGTCTGCATAAAGGTTGTGCTGGGCGCTAGTTCAGGAGCGTTAGGCAGAGCATTGTCAACCTTAATGGTTAAGGGGCTAGAATGAACATTAAAGCCGGCAACAGGCAGATATGACATAATCAGTACATCATCGCCGGTAGGCACTCCTGCCCTTACTAAAAACTTGGCGGTCTTACCATTATTGTAGTCAGTTGAATTGCCCGGAGTGCCAGGCGGATTTTCTCTAATTAGATAACTGACGCCCGACTCAAAATAGCCTTGTATATCCGGATATGGTCCCTCGCCAGTGGGCTTGCCCTCTTTCCAAGCAACAACGCCTTCATTGGAAGGTATACCGTAGATTTGTCTAACATTAGCCAAACTAGTATCAGTTAAAGGATTGTTGGAGGCGCGAAGATTGTTATGGATAATAATATAGTCATTTGTCTTTATATATTCGCAATCAGGCATCCTGTATTGGTCGCCTATAATTTCATAAGTAGAATTGGGTGTCATTGAAGGAGAAACAAGGTTTACCTGTATTTCTATCCTAATATTGGCCAATTTAAGCCCTACTCCTGAGTCATATACAGTAGTCTCGCCTATACCCCAAAGTCCGCCTTCTTGATGAGTTACTACTGTATTAGCACCAAAAGCGTTAAATGTTAATTCTAAGTATGCATCAGCATTTAGCCCTGAGGCAGTAAGCTCAAAAGTATTGAGACTGCCTATGGCTACATTAGGATTAATCCCTCCGCTAGAGTCTGCCTTACTAACTGTTGTGCTAGTGCTGGTAACAGAATTGCTTGGATGCCAAACTAGAGAAATGTTACAAAAGTCTGAGCTATCAGCATCATGGCTCACATAATCTTGTAAATATATATCCACTAATGCCCTTGCAGTAACCTTTATAGCAGGGTCGCTTATATAACTTCTTAAAGTTGTGCTTGGCCTGATTTTTGAAGTGAAATGCATGCCGCTAGATTTCACACCCGGAGCAAAGAAGCCCATTGTTGTTGAAGTGCTACCAATTGAAAGCACCCCCGACTGCGTGTTGCCTTTAGTCCTATAATCGCTCCGGCTTCCCGGTGTAGAGCCATGGGTAAAATCAGCTTGAGAAGCCCTGACATTATTAGTGCCTACAGTAAGCCCTCCTGTTCCTAAGTCAGTCTTTCCGGTACCTTCTTCTACTGCATAAGCCAAAGGTTGACCGCCGCTATTAAAGCTACTTGCTACTCCGCCAAATGCTGCAAGCAAAGACGCAAAAATAAATATCATAAGAACAACTATCTTCTTATTAAATCTTGCCCTTTTAAGAGAATGCGTCTTTTTTAGATTACCTTTCATATCTTGTCACCTCCGGTAACATATCCAATAAGTGTTTGTTATTTCAATATAAATAATATGCAAGATATATTTAAGTTTAAATATAATCTTAGCTATATATATAATACAATAATTACTAGTTGGTGTCAAT
>CAYSNP010000008.1:0-56648 GCA_964432485.1 uncultured Christensenellaceae bacterium
CATAATGCATTGCGCAGCAATGTACATAATGCCGCCGTAAGGCGGTACTTTTGCCCTTTAGGGCAATTATACCCTTGCTCGAGGGGATTGCGATTTTTTAGGTGCAGTTTTAATATAGGCCTCTAAGCTCTTTTGTAGTGCGTCTAGCAGTCCTGCCGCTTGCGGGCGTGCCTCCTCTTTGGGAGTAATTATTTCCTTGCCCTCAATTTTGCTTTGAATTGCCTCTGTTACCCTTGCCCTATACTCGTCCTTATATTGTTCGGGAGCAAACTCAGCATGCATATTTTCTATTAAACTCTTTGCAAGTTTTAACTCCTCCTCTTTTAAGGGCGCATCTATAGATACTTGAGGCGCTTTTTGCACTTCGTCGGCAAAATATAGCGTATTAAGCAGCATTTGATTATTTCTCACTCTTAGCGCAACCAGCTTTTCTTTAGAGCCAAGTACTGTCTTTGCAATGCCTGCCCTGCCCTGCTCTTGCATAGCGGCAAGCAACAATGCAAACGCATTTTCTGCGCTGGTAGGTTCTACATAATAAGACTTGTCAAAATAAATGGGGTCAATAGTAGCCAGGTCTACGAATTTTTGTATCATTATACTTTTATCTTTTTGCGTTTTCAACTTTTCAAAGTCTTCATTGGTAAAAATCACATATTTTCCGTCTTCATACTCATAGCCTTTAACAATATCGCTTTGCTGCAATTCCCTGCCGTCGCAATCTACACAAGTTTTTTTATATTGCACTCTGCTTTGGGTCTGTTTGTCTATCATATTGAAGCCTATATCCTTGTCTTTTACGCAAAGATAAAGTTTGATAGGGATATATACCAGCCCAAAACTAATTGAGCCCTTAAAACTGTAAGCCATAACTTTCCTCTTTAGTTTAGTATAAAACTACTACCTTGTTTAATACGATATTATTAAGTTATGCTTTTTGACTGGCAAAATCTTGATAAATTGCCAAAAAAAATGTATAATGAAAAAAAATAAAGGATTAAAGATGAAAATAACAGGCGAGATTTTTCCCTTTTGGCGTCATTTGAATACAGAGCAACAAAAAGTTTTGGAACAAGCAATTGACCATAAAGAGTATGTTAAAAACACTGGTTTACTTAGAACTAACAATTGTATCGGGCTTTTTTATGTACTGACGGGACAGTTAAGGACTTATATATTGTCCGAAGACGGTAAAGAAATCACCCTTTATAGGCTGGTGGAAGGGGACACCTGCATAATGGGAGCAAAATGCATGGTGCGCAATATCTCTTTTGATATACATATAGATGCGGAAGAAGACAGTGCAATTGTGCTTGTCCCTGCCAAGGTTTACGAGCAGTTGGGCGAACAGAACATTCATGTTAAGAACTTTACTCTTGAGCTTATGGCGGCAAGGTTCTCCGAAGTTATGTGGGTGCTGGAACAAAGGGTTTTTACCAATATGGGCAGAAGACTTAGGGATATGCTGCTTGATAGGGCATCTCTTTCCAAAAACGAGTTTATAAGCGTCACGCATGAACAGCTTGCAAATGATTTAGGCAGTGCCAGAGAAGTTGTAACCCGACTGTTGCGCCAATTTCAATCAGACGGGCTGATAAAGCTATTTAGAAATAAAATAGAAATATTAGATTATCCAAAGCTAATGAGCGTATAAATAACAAAAGCCGCAAATGAGTGCGGCTTTTGTAATACAATAATATTTTATTACTATTAGTCTATTTCAAAATGTTTTCCTGAAGATTGCGTAGGCGGCATAGTTTCTCCCTTTTCCATTTTAACAGTATATTCGGTTTTGCCTTGCTTGTTTACTACCTTGTAAGTTCCGCTCTTAGGCGCTGTTTCTCCCGGCCTTAACTTTATGCTCATAAGATTACCTCCTTGTTACTATATTTATCTGTAAATCCGCTTATTTTATACTCAATACTTATTTTTAGCAATTTTTACTTAAAAATGCGATAAGCTAAAAGTAGAATGCCATTGCTTTTATTGACTTTATATCTATAAGGATATACTATGTAATGTAGATAATGGCAAAGGCAGAGGTAAAGGTAAAAGATGTTAAAAGAGTGGGCTGATAGGAATCATTTAGCAGGCAGTATCTTAATTTGCTGTTTTGGGGCAATAGCTATGGCTTTTTCCATAACGGTCTTTTTAGCTCCTATGCAAATCCCTGTGGGCGGCTTTACCGGCATTGCAACGATTTTGTCCACTTCGGGACTGATAAAGATATCTATAGGCACTCTTACGCTGCTGCTTAATATCCCGCTATTTTTATTTTCTTATCGTTCGCTTGGCTCTCGTTTTGGCGTGCTATCCATAGTATCTACCATAGTTTATACTATGGCAATCAACTTGTTGGAGCACTCAAGCGGACTTGCGCACCTTGCATTGCAAATGACGGATAAAGCACTTGCAACGGTATATGGAGCAAGCGTTTATGGGCTGGGGCTGGGCTTGATTATAAGGATGGGCGGCTCTACCGGCGGCAATGATATGGTTGCCAATCTCTTGTCCGAAAAGGTGGGCAAAGCCAATATCGGCAATGTGATTTTTGGCATAGACTTCTTTGTAATCTTAATGTCAGCAATAGTCTACAAGAGTTTTCTTGCTCCGCTATATGCTTTTTTAACCTCTTTTTTATCAGCTAAAGTAGTAGATTATGTAATTGAAGGCGGCAAAAGCTCTAAGGCATACTTTATATTTAGCCATAATTATCAAGAAATCGGACAAGCAATTATGGAGAAGCTAGGTAGGGGGGTCACCTCTTTCAAAGGCTTGGGGATGTATACCAATGCCGAAAGACAAATGCTGCTTTGTCTGGTTATCCGCTCTCAAGCCGCAATGATGAAGAATATAGTTAAAAATATAGACACTCAAGCATTTATGTTTGCAACCGATGTCAGCGAAGCCTTTGGATATGGCTTTACACCTTTTGAGCAGGAAGGAAAACAAAGAAAAAAGAAGCTGTCTACTAAAGCCAGCGAAAATGCTAAACTTGAAGTTGAGGTACCTGAAAAGCTAAAAAAGGTATACCGAAAGAAGTAATTCAGCTTATACGCTAAAGTTCATATTTTCTATAAACTTATCCATAAATCCTGCGGTCTCGGCAAGTTCTATCACATTAATTTGTTTAGCCAGCCTTTCACATTTTGTAATAAACTTAGCCTCTAATAGTGCTTTTACTGCCCCTGCACCGCTGGCATTGCCTATACTTATTATTTTTGGCTCCAATTCCTTAGGCAATATTGATGCCCTTACTGCAGATGCTTTATCCAAATAATATCCCAGTCCGCCTGCTATATACACTTTTTTTATATCAGCAGGTGTCAACTTTTGAATATCCAGTAGTGCCATAATACCGGTATAAACTGCGCTTTTGGCAAGTTGAAACTCCCTGATATCAGCTTGAGAAATGCAGACTTGTTCAGCTAAGAAAAACTTGCCCTCCGCTATATAAGAGGAAAGTATATTCTTTTCTTTGGAAAATGTTCCGTAGTAGTCTATTGCATTATGCTCTAACAGTAATGCAACTGCATCTATAAGCCCGGAGCCGCATATACCAACAGGCTTGCCCCCGCCAATAACAGAATAGGACAATTTGCCCTCTTTGTAATAGATATGGTCAATAGCTCCTATTGTCGCTCCCATACCTTTTTCTATATTAGCGCCTTCGAAAGCAGGTCCTGCGGCCGCGGCACAAGCAGTTATTTGTCCGTTATTACTTATAGCTTGCTCTGCATTTGTGCCTATATCAATAAATAAATTTGCTCCTTCTTGCTCTGCAACATTTATGCTTGCCATTCCGCATACGGCATCAGCGCCAAAATAGGCGGCGGCAGAAGGCAATAAGGTAAGAGAGCCGCAAGTTAGGCCTATGCTTCTCCCTTCAATAATTTGAGTATCAGTAAATAAGGGAGTAAAGGGATAATTGCCTATGGAAGAAGGGTCTTTGCCCGCCAAAATATGCAACATAGTGGTATTGGCGGATATAACGACAGGCAAACTGCTAATATTTGGGATATTTGCTAATATTGCATTTATTTGTTTAATAATGATAGCTTGTAGCTCTGCCAACCTGCCCTCTTGACACGCCTTAATTCGGCTAATTACATCTGCTCCAAAGGCGGCTTGTTTATTTAAGGTGCTAAAACTTTGGCTATGCCCTAAGAGCAAATCTACATAATATACTGCTATAGAAGTAGTGCCTATATCAATAGCTATACCTGCTTGCTCTACCCGCTTTACCTTAAAATCCTCTCCAATAGGTGTAGGCAATAGTACAGTAATATCCTCTTGTATAGCATAGGTACAGCTGGTGACTGTTTGCACTTTACCGCCTATGATTATATCTACCTTACATTTGCCGCAACTGCCTTTTCTGCCGCAATTGGCAGGTATATATATCCCGTTTTGGGTTAACAAATCAAGTAGATTGGTATCCTTAACTACCTTGTTTATACTTATTGCTCTATCAGGTGCTGCTATAATAACTTTATACATTTTCGACTATATTTCCAACTTATTATCTGTGGTAAGGTAGTCTATCCCCGCCTTAATTAATGAGCGGGCCCTACTACTTGAGTTTACAGTCCAGACATTTATTTCCCTACCCTTAACTTTAGCCCTTTTAATTAAATTAGAGGTAGTAATCCTATTATTTACCCCTATATTATACCCCTCGTTAAGGTATCGCTTTGCTGAAATATAATTAGAGGTTAGTATTTGCGCATTAACTATTGCGTTTTGCTCTAAGATATTGTCTATATTTTCTTTGTAGAAGCTAATAATTACATATTTATCAATAGGCAATTTTTCGCTAATTAAATCCAACAAACCGGGCAGCTGTGCTTTAGGTATTAGAAACTTTAATTCTATAACTGCAAGTAGCCCAAAGTCTCTGCAAACATTTAAGTAATCCTCAAACGGACATAAAAACTCATATCCTTCTGTCTTTGCGCCTCTTGCTTTCTTTTTGTTCAAAGGGATAGAAGTAGCTTGAGAAAAAGGGATAGCATCTACTAAAAGAGTAGGGTCTGCAAAAGGGTCTCGGTCATGAGAGCATATCCAAGCCCCGTCAGAAGTTGCCCAAATATCTGTTTCTATACCGTCAAAAGCCTTGCTTTCCCCCGCTTGCAGGAATGCTGTTAAAGTGTTTTGATAATATAAGGAACTAAGTCCCCTATGCGCTATTATTTTGGTAGCTCCCATTGTCCTTTTATGCCTCCTTTTTTATAAAAAGCACTTATTATAACTTTAATTATAGTCTACGCTTGCCCCTGTGTCAATGCAGTGTTTGTCTTATGTCTATTAATTATAAAAAAGGGTTGAAAGGAGCAAGAAGCAACCCTCTGGGGACTGGATTGCTTCGTACCTCGCAAAGACGAGAAGGAAAGGCTTTGCGGGACTGGATTGCTTCGTACCTCGCAAAGACGAGAAGGAAAGGCTCTGCGGGACTGGATTGCTTCACTGCCGTTCGCAATGACTTTTCAAGTTTGGATTGCTTTAGTTTGTTTGCCCTCTTGTATCCATTTTTTGTATATGATATAATTATTTTATGAAAAAAATTGCCTTTTTGATGTTATTTATAGTTTTGGTATATTCATTATTTGCCTGTGCACCCGAGCCTGAATTTACAAATAAAGATTTTACCGTTATGAGCTTTAATATTCGAACTTTCGGGCTGGAGGATGCCAAAGAAAAGTTTTGGGGCAACCGCAAAGAGCTTGTGCTAGAAGCAGTAAGGCTATCTTCTCCTGAAATTGTCGGATTTCAAGAATTAAAAAAAATCCAATATGATTACTTGGTAGCAGCCCTCCCCGAATATGAATATTATGGCGAAAACTGTTGGCCGCTAGGTATTGCGGCAGACCTTATCGGCGGATATAATGCAGTTTTTTTTAAGAAAGAGCGGTTCTCACTTATTACCGCATCCACTCTCTGGCTATCTCCTACCCCCGACTGTCCCTCTACTGGTTGGGATGCGCAACCTACTGATTATAGGACACTAACGCAAGTAAAGTTGGAAGATAAGTTAAACAAAAAATCAACTACTGTAATCAATACACATCTACCGTATCAAGGGGTACAGGTAATGCAAAAGGCAAGCGAAATAATAGCAAAAACAGCGCAAGAGTGTGACGGACGGGTAATAGTTATGGGAGATTTTAATTATCAGCAAGATACTCCTAACTATGGGATTGTTACTGCGGATAAATTAAAAGATTGCAAGAAAATTGCCAACACTTTTGATGAGGGCGGCACTTTTCATAGTTTTAAGGGCTATCTTGATAAGCCTTGGCCGCTGCCTATTGATTTTATTCTAATTGATGATACCTATTTTAATGTGCTTTCTCATAAAATAATCCGACACCATAACGAGCAAGGGCATTACCCTAGTGACCATTATCCCGTTGAAGTAGTGCTACAATATAAGGAGGGAGTATGAATATTGCGAAAATTCTGGCTTGCACCGACCACGCTATGCTAAAACCTCAAACTTGCACTCAAGATATTATCAATCTTTGCACAGAGGCTATAGAATATAAAACTGCATGCGTATGCGTGCCCCTCTCCAATGTGCAATTCGCAAAAAGTTTAGGCGGGAAGCAGCTTATTGTTTCTACTGTAATAGGTTTCCCTTTTGGTTACAGCTCTACTAAAAGTAAGGTATACGAAGCTCAAGAAGCTATAGAGTGTGGTGCAAGCGAACTGGATATGGTAATCAATATCGGCGCGCTAAAAGACGCTAATTTTCCTAGTGTAGAAAGTGAAATTAAGCAAATAAAAAAAGTATGTGAAAACAGAATCTTAAAAGTGATAATTGAAACTTGCCTGCTTACCAATCAAGAAAAGATTGAAATGTGCAAAATTGTAAACAATAGCGGGGCGGAATACCTTAAAACCTCCACAGGCTTTGCAGGTGGCGGTGCTTCGGTAGAAGATATTTTACTTTTGAAAGAATATCTGGACAAAAACATTAAAATAAAAGCCTCCGGCGGTATACGCTCATTAGAAGCGGCTTGGCAGTTTTTAGAATTGGGATGCGAGCGGCTGGGCTCAAGCGCTATTGTAAACTTAGCAAGGGCGGCAGGTTATATGCCTTAAAGATATAACAAAAAGGCGGCAAGTTTTTTTGCCGCCTAAGATTTTTACTGTTTTTTTTAGTTTTTTTACTTTATTTGGTGTCTGTTCTGGAACTGTCAGAAATTATTTTCTTAAACAATTCCACAGTATCATGATATTCCTCGCATTCTCTCTTTAGCCTTGCCACTTCGCCTTCAAGAGCAAGCACCTTAATAGATTCTAATTCAGTGCTGATTCGCTCACGAGGCAGGGCTTCCTTGCTGGCTTTTTGCTTAGCGGGCTTGGTTACCTCAACAGCAAATCTTTGCTCAGTCAGCTCATTAAAAGTGCCTCTCTTAACATAATGAGTATGCAGTAGCTCATGCGATTTATGGCTGTTAGGCACTCCTAAGTAATCCTCATAAAGCGAGATTATATAAGGATTCTCATGCGATTTGCGGTATATTTTAGCCTCATCTTCTGAGTATATACCTGCAAGCCTTTTTTGTCTTAAATCAGACTCGTCGCTTCTGGGTTGCCCTCCGCCCATTATGCAGCCGCCGGGGCAGCCCATAATTTCTATAAAGTGATAAGGCGATTTGCCTTCCGCAACCTCTTGCATTAGTTTTTTTGCGCCTTTTGCGCCGCTGGTAACAGCAACTTTTACGGTAACATTGTCAAAAAGGCTATATTGCTCAAGCGGCTTTTCTATCAAAATATCCGCTGTCCTAATATCGTCAAAGCCCATTATCGGGGTAACATGCAACTTGTCAAAAGGAAGCTCCCTGCCTGTGACCAGCTCATAAACAGTACGAAGTGCCGCTTCCATAACGCCGCCTGTAATGCCGAAAATATCTGCCGCTCCCGTAGAAAGCCCAAGCGGATGATCGAATTCCTCATCAGGTAGGCTGTTAAAATCTATACCTGCTTGCCTTATCATTGCTCCTAATTCACGAGTGGTAATAACAGCATCCACATTGGGGACACCGTTGTTTTGCATTTCGGGCCTCTCAATTTCGAACTTTTTAGCTGTACAAGGCATAACGCTGACTACAAATATATCCTTAGGGTCTGCATTAATTTTTTCAGCGTAATAAGACTTCACCAATGCACCCAGCATCGTATGCGGTGACTTACAGGTAGAGAGGTGGTCAAGCATCTCCGGAAAAGTATGCTCAATATACTTTACCCAACCCGGCGAACAGCTTGTAAGCATAGGGAGGGTAACTTCTTCGCCCGACACCGCTTTCTTTAATCTGGTAAGCAGTTCCGTACCTTCTTCCAATATGGTAAGGTCAGCGGCAAAGTTGGTATCAAACACATCGTCGAATCCCAAAGCCCGAAGCGCCGCCGCCAGCTTGCCCGTAACCCTTGAGCCGGGAGGATTGCCAAACTCTTCGCCAATGGTTACCCTTACTGCCGGCGCTGATTGTACTACTACACGCTTGCTCTTGTCGGCAAGGGCTTGCCAAACTCTTGCTTTGCCATCAGTTTCCTTCAGCGCGCCAACAGGGCATACTACCGTACATTGCCCGCAGAAAATACAGTTGACATTGCCAATCGGCAAATCCATTGCAGGGCTGATTACGGTTTCGAATCCCCTATTTTGCGCATTGATAGCTCCCACTCCTTGTATTTGATTGCAAGCGGTAACGCATCTGCGGCACAGCACACATTTGGTCATATCTCTAGTAATAGAAACGGATACATCAATTACATGCTCAGGCCGCTCCCCTTCAAAACGAGTTTCCTCAATATTTAAGATTCTGCCCAGCTCTTGCAGCTCACAGCTTTGGTTGCGAGTACAGCTTAAACACTCCTTAGAATGGTCTGATAGCAACAGCTCATACAGCACTTTCCGTGCATCCCTTACCCTTTTGGTATTGGTGAAAACTTCCATGCCCTCTGCTACTTCGGTCATACAAGATGCTTGCAGGGTCTTTGCCCCTTTTACTTCTACTACGCAAATACGGCAAGTGCCAAATTTATGCACCCCTTGTAGGTAGCAAAGATTGGGGATATTTATATTATTGGCTTTAGCCGCATCCAATATGGTAGTGCCTTCGGCGGCTACGATGGGTTTGCCATTGATTGTTAAATTTATCATTTCCTACCTCCTGTCACAATGCAGACAGCGCATTGCTTCCGCCATTGCGTTTAATTTATGATAACCTATTACTACCTCGTCAAAGTTGTCCTTGCGCTCTTCCGGACTTAACAACTCCTGCGGGAAGCGCTTTAAGGAGACTACCTCGTCTTCGTCAAAGGTATCGGGTATAGATATAGCCGCTCCTTTATTTAACTTGCCCTTACCGCCAAGATACTTGTCAATGGACACAGCGGCGGCTTTTCCGTCAGCTATTGCTCTAATAACCGTATCAGGGCCTCTTGCCACATCGCCTCCGGCAAACACGCCTTCCATTGTAGTGGCAAGCGTTTGGTCTTCTACTACAAAAGTACCCCAAGAGGTAAGCGCAATTTCGTCTTTGCTGATAAAGGGCAGGTCGGAATATTGGCTTATAGCAATAATGACATTGTCCACATCTAAGAAGAAGTTGGAGCCGGGCACTTCTATGCTCCTTCTGCGCCCGCTCTTATCAAAGTCGCCAAGTTGCATTTTAACGCATTCTATCTTAGAAAGTTTGCCAGCAGAGCCGTCTACAAATCTAACAGGCGCAACCAATTCCATAATCTCTATGCCTTCTTCCAATGCTTCGTCAATTTCGGTAATATAGGCAGGCATAGCATCTATTGTGCGCCTATACAGGATAATAACTTTTTCCGCCCCTAGTCTTACTGCGGTTCGGGCAGAGTCAATAGCTGTATTTCCGCCGCCTATAACCGCAACGGTTTTGCCTAAGGCAACCGGCTTTTCAAAGTTGGTATCTTTAAGGAAGTTAATACCGTGATATACGCCTTGCAAATCCTCACCGGGAATATTGACCTTAATAGGGTATTGTGTGCCTGTGGCAATATAAATAGAGTCATAGCTCATCCGCAAGGTCTTAAAGTCAATATCTTTGCCCACCTCTTTATTAAGCAGGATATTGACGCCCGCATCTTTGATTAACTCAATTTCGTGCTCCAGTACCTTTTTAGGTAAGCGGTATTCGGGTATGCCAAAAGCCAGTACGCCGCCCGCTATACTGTGAGACTCGTAAACGTCTACACTATAGCCTATCCGCGCAAGATAATATGCGCAAGTAAGCCCGGAAGCTCCTGCACCTATAATGGCTACGCTTTTACCATTCTTAGGAAATACTATATCGCTTTTGCTGGTCTTTTCGTTCTTAAAAGCATAGTCGGCAACAAACCGTTTAAGGTCACAAATTGCAACTGCCTCATCTACGGTAGACCGCCTGCACTTTAGCTCGCAAGGGCGGGTACAAATCCTACCGCAAATTGCAGGGAAAGGATTCTCTTGCCTAATTAAATTGTAAGCATCTACAAATCTGCCTGCCGCAATTAAAGAAAGGTAACCGGGCACATTGATATTGGCGGGACAAGCATTTTCACAAGGAGAAATAAACAAGTCGCCGCAAACTCCCGCCCGACAGTAGCCTTGCTTTATATGCTCCTCATACTCTTTTCTAAAGTTGGAAAGCGTAGAAAGCACAGGATTAGGAGCAGTTTGCCCCAATCCGCACATTGCAGTATCTTTAATAGTAATACTAAGCTCCTCCAGCAGCTCTAAATCCCCCTCTTGTCCGCAACCTGAAGTGATACGCTCTAAAATCTCTAACATCCGCTTAGTGCCAATACGACAAGGCAAGCACTTGCCGCAAGACTCATCTTTAATAAAATCCATAAAGAATCTTGCGGTATCCACCATACAGGTATCTTCTGTCATAGCAATAAAGCCGCCCGAGCCCATAATTGCGCCAAGTTTTGCAAGTGATTCGTAATCGGCAGGGGTATTAAGATTCTCTTGTGTGATACACCCGCCGGAAGGGCCGCCGATTTGCACAGCCTTAAACTTCTTCTTATTGCGCATTCCGCCGCCAATCTTAAAGAGAATATCCCCAATGGTAGTGCCGATAGGTACTTCGATAATACCGGTATTGACCACATCGCCTGCCAGCGCAAACACTTTTGTACCCTTGCTTGTTTCAGTACCGTATTGCGCATGCCATGCGCTGCCTTTTAACATAATTGCCGGCACATTAGCCAGCGTTTCTACATTATCTATAATGGTAGGTTTGCCAAAAAGCCCTTTTTGGAAAGGGAAAGGAGGCTTTTGTTGTGGTTCGCCTCGCTTGCCTTCAATAGATTGCATAAGCGCTGTTTCTTCACCGCAAACAAATGCGCCCGCACCTATACGAAGCTCCAAATCAAAGCTAAACTCGCTGCCAAAGATACCTTCTCCTAGCAAACCATACTTATATGCGTTGCTGATTGCATTGCCCAGCCGCTCCACCGCAATAGGATACTCGGCTCTTATATATACATAGCCTTTTTTTGCGCCTATGGCATAACCTGCAATAAGCATACCTTCTATTACGGTATGAGGGTCGCCTTCTAAAATACTTCTGTCCATAAATGCGCCGGGGTCGCCCTCGTCAGCATTACATACCAAATATTTGTCTTTGCCTTTTGCATTATATCCCGATTGAAACTTAATCCCTGTGGGGAAGCCTGCGCCGCCTCTGCCTTTTAAGCCTGACTTTTTAACCTCGTCAATAACATCTTGGCTGCTTTTAGAGGTTAAGCAATCCAACGCCGCTTTATAGCCGTCTCGGGATATATAAGCGTCAATGCTGGCATGCTCAATTATGCCGCAATTCCTTAGCGCAATCTTTACTTGCTCTTTAAAGAAGCTAATATCATCCACGCAAGGGATATGCTTGTTAAGTGTTTCGTCATAGTAAGTATAGTCTATTGCGGGATTGCCGCCGACAATATGCTTGGCTACAATCTCTTTTGCCGCTTCTGCGTCAAGTTTGGTATAAAATATGCGCTCAGGACTGACAATGGCAACCGGTCCTACTGCGCACAGTCCCATACATCCTGTTTCGATAACCTGTACTTGCTCTCCCAAGTTGCAAGCGGCAAGCTCCTCTTTGAATGCTTGCAGCACCTCTGCGCAATTGCTGGATACGCATCCTGCGCCGCCGCATACCGCTATTTGCATTTTATAACGCTTAGCATTATCGTTATATGTCTTTTTAACTTTTTGAAGATCGGAAAGGTTGTTTATCTTAATTTCATTCATAACGATGCCTCCCTATTAATATTTTGAGAGTATGGACTCTAGCTTATTTTCTGTAACTTGCTTGTATACTACATCATCTATCATAATAGCAGGCGCAAGCCCGCAAGCTCCGATACAGCGTGCAATTTCGAAAGTGAACTTGCCATCCTGAGTAGTGCCGCCTATCTCTATGTCCAGCAGCTCTTTTAGCCTTTCTACCAAATTCTTTCCCCCTCTAACATAGCAAGCAGTTCCCATACAAACTCTAATTGTATGCAAACCGCGCGGTACAGTTGAAAAGAAAGAATAAAATGAAATTACGCTTGATACCTCACTTAAAGGCAAATCCATTTTCTCCGCAATAAACTCTTGCACTTCTAACGGGAGATGCCCATAGATATTTTGTGCCGAGTGCAGGACTTGGATTAAGCTGCCTTCTTTGCCTTTGTACAAATCAATGATATTGGAAATTTCGTCAAATTCTTTGTAATTTTCACAACAACAGCAAGTACAATCTGCCAATTTATCACTCATCGCCAGCCTCCTTGATATTTTTTTATCTATAAGCTATTATCTAATAAAAAACCAACTTTGTCAATGCTTAATTGTAAAAAATAATACCAAAATTTTTGTTTATATTTATAAAATCGGATAAAAGGCATTAAATATTTATATTTTTTAGCTAAAGTGAATGGCTGTTTGCAATGACTTTACCTCTAAATCGTCTTTGCGAGGCACAATAGTGCCGAAGCAATCCAGGGCTTACGGTAGCAAGGCTTGAAAATGAGATTTTGCTGGCAAGTTGCAAAATGATATTTGCTCTGCAAATGATATTATGAGCGGGGCTCATAATGAGATTTTTTGCCTTTGGCAAAAAGTTTTGGTGGGACAGGGAGCAAGGCTTACGTGGGACTGGATTGCTTCACGATGTTCGCAATAACGAATTACAAAGTCTTTGCGAGGCACAATAGTGCCGAAGCAATCCAGGGCTTACGGTAGCACAGCTTGAAAATGATATTTTGCTGGCAAGTTGCAAAATGATATTTGCGCGCAAATGATATTATGAGCGAGCTCATAATGAGATTTTTTGCCTATGGCAAAAAGTTTTGGTGGAACAGGGAGCAAGGCTTATGTGGGTCTGGATTGCTTCACTACCGTTCGCAAAGACTTATAGGGTCTGGGTTGTTTTGCTGATTGCCGGCTATTTTGCCCAACTAATATCTACTTTGCCTTTTATTTTGCAATTCTTAGGGTTAAAAGTGTAATAAAAACAATTGCTGCTCTTTGTAGTGCCTTGAGGCTTTACACCCATAGGGAGCTTTAGAGTACCTGTCCAAGATTCCTCTCTGCAGCACTTTTTAATAAGACCGTTTTCCCAAACTTCCAGATAAACCTTAAAGACCTTAAATTGCAAATCATCAGAGTTGGCAACATTCCGCAAAAAGGAGCGGGCATACTGGGTTGCCTTATCTCTGGAAGCGGCATCTTTTAAGTTTATTTCGTAAGATAGCTTGTATAGCCCGTCCTTATAGCTTATTTTTACGCTGGCAGGGTCAATAGTGCTGCTGTCCATAACTATATTGCTAAACTCAAAGATATCTTTCTTTACGCATTGCTTACGGGCATAATCCCCTTTTTTTGCAACTTCTACCTTGCCTGCGCCATAGTTAGCGACAGAATAAGGAAAATTGTTAAAAACTCTGGTTTTAGCCTTAAATCCTCGCACTTTTTGCACATAAAAGGTGCTGCCGTCAGGGCTATAATGGCGTTCTGCCTGGTCAATCACACCTTTAACCGCTTGGGAGAGTTTATCGCCCGCATTAGAAGTTAAGCGTGTAACGCAAGCGCCGCTTTGCAAATACAATGCTCCATTATCTTTAATAAAAATAATACCGTAATCCAGCTCCCCTTTCATATCCATAAAAGAAGAACTTGCTCCGCCGCTGCCATGCGAATAAAAAGAATATGACGGAGCGGCAATTAAGTTGCTATCAATTACTTGTAAAATGTGCTCCGCCGCCGCAATGTCGCACTTGCCTGCAATTTGAGAATTGATAGGAGTAGGAGTAAAGCCGCCTTTGTTATAAAAGTTAGCTTGAGCTTGCACCTGATAGTTAAAATGCAACAGCATTGAAAAGAGCAAAGCTATTGCTATAATTAATAAAATGATGGAATTTTTTTTCATTATTACCTCGCCGAAATAAAATACAATTTATCTTTATTATGGCAAAGAGCAATAATTTTATGTAATAAGGTAATTGTCTTAAAAATCTTATACTGATTGATTATCCGTTGACTTTGGCAAAGAGATCCTTATAAAGCAGCAAGAATTCCTGCTCCACCTCTTTAAAGTACCTTTCGCTAAAGTTGGGTTGAGCTTTTAGCCGCGCTTTTTTTTCGCTTATACTTTCATCCATAAGCTGCAAAAACTCATGGTAAAGCATAGCGTCATCTATTTCGTATACTTTTTCTTCTTCCGCCTCAGTTAGCCTTGTCACACCTAAAATATGCCAAATAGAGGCTTGCAGCCGCTCCTCCACTTCTAAGTAATATAGCAAGTGCTTCTTAAAAGGGCGGGTTACATCCCCTATATATGCTTCTGAGGCATCGTGCAGCAAGCAGGCAAGCTGAATCCTTTCGCTATAACCGCGTGCTAGTGCTTCATAGGTGCAATTGATACAATGCTGCGCTACGCTGTAAAATTGCTCGCTATGCCCTCCCGCTCTGCTCAACAGCGAAAGAGCATGCGCTATATCTTCTATAACTATATCTTCTTCTGTCGGCACAATAGGATTAAATTTCCGTTTGGTGTATGTTATTATATAATCTCTGGACTCTTCCGCATTGTTATTGTTTGGCAAGTCTTACTTCCTCCTAGCTGAACTTTTATTATTATATCAAATAATTGCGCTTTATTCAACAATATGCACCGGGCGCAGACGGTAGACAAATAATTACACTAAATCTAATACTTGAAAATTATCAGCTATAGTGTATAATATAATTAACCATAGAGGGTAAAATATGCCGCTTGTAAATACAGTTACATTGTTAAAGCGTGCCGCTGCTCAAGGTAAGGGAGTAGGTGCGTTTAATATAGAAAATCCGAATATGGCGCTTGCTGTTGTAGAATGCGCAAAAGAGCTAGGTACCTTTGCTATCCTTCAAACCACTTATACCACTGTCAGGCATATAGGTGCAAAGGTGCTGCGTGCAATGATTGCAGAGATTGTTTCCGCTGTAGGCAAGGTAGATATTGCTTTGCATTTAGACCATGGGGATAGCCTGCAAATCTGTAAGGAATGCACAAATGCAGGCTATAGCTCCATAATGCTGGACGGCTCAAGACTGCCTCTTGCTGACAATATTGCGCTAACAAGAGAAGCTGCCTATTATGCGCATATAAAAGGGCTTTCCGCTGAAGGCGAAATAGGCAAAGTCGGAGGGGTGGAAGACGGGCTTGCAGGCGAAATAGGCTATACGGATATAGCAGAATGCAAAAAGTTTGTCCTTCAAACTAAAGTGGACTTTGTAGCCATTGGAGTGGGAACTGCCCACGGGGAGTATAAAGGCAAGCCTAATATAGATTTTGAGCGGATTGCAGCTATTAAAAATGCTGTCAATATTCCGCTGGTGCTACATGGCGCATCAGGGCTGGACAAGCTTACTTTACAAAGGTGTATTAAGGCAGGTATTACCAAAGTTAACTTTGCCACCGAACTAAGGCAAGCCTATACCAAAGGTGTGAGAGAGGCACTAAATGATACTGCGCTTTATGACCCAAAGATATACCAGACAATTGGCAGACAAGAAGTTAAAAACATAGTGCGAGAAAAATTAAAAATATTGTCCTAATGGAGGCAGTAATGAAAAACAGTTATGATGTAATTGTAGTAGGTGCGGGTACAGCAGGTTCATATTTTGCTAAGAAAATGGCACAAGCAGGCTATTCTGTACTTGTAATTGACGCTCACAGCAATGAAATGCTGGGGCAAAGGCTGGATATTTTTCATATCGATGAAGATTACTTTGAAAAACACGGAGTGCCAAAACCTAAAGAGGGCGACGCTGATTATGTAAGCAAATTCGACAAAGTTTACAGCCATTCTGCCTTTGGCAATTATCCTAAAATTACCGATTATCCTTTTATTGTAATGAAGTTGCCTTTGTTTTTACAGCGGTTAAAGAGTTGGGCTGAGGAGAGCGGAGTTGAATATTCGCTGCAAACAAAATTCTTGGATTTAGTATATGAAGACAACAAGATTGCAGGGATTAAGGCAGAAGTGCAAGGCAAAACTAAGATAATTAAGTCAAGGTTAGTTGCTGATTGCTCAGGGATACAAGCTACAGTTCGGACTAAACTGCTGCCCCATACTTTAGTAGAAACCTTTGATATAGACAGCACAGAAAAGTTTTATGTAGTCTTGCGATATGTTAAGCTAAAGAATCCGGAAAAGGATAGAGTAACCCGTACAGATAATTACCCTTATTACAAGACTTGGATTGCCCCGCAAACAGACCCTAATGGGGCTATTATTGGGGTAGGTGCAAACCTTTCCTATGAATATGCCGAAAAATGCTTCCAAAAGTTTGCCGATGTTATCACTTTGCCGGAATATGAGCTGGAAAAGATTGAAAAAGGCACTACACCTTATAGAAGACCTCCGTTTTCTTTTGTGGGAGACGGATTTGTCACTTTGGGGGACAGCGCTTGTATTACCAAACCTTTTAGCGGCGAAGGTATTACCGCGGCTTGGAACTTATGCGCAATAGCGGCGCAAGTGGCAAGCGAAGCAATGAAAGGCGGCGCATATCCAACCAGAGAGTTGCTATGGGAAGTCAATGTAAAATATAACCGCTCGCAAGGAGCGGATTTTGCCAATTTATTGGCAACGCTAACCGGTGCTGTAGATGCTACCGCAGAAGAAAATGATTATGAATTTAAGAAAGATATTGTTTTTGCCAGTAAAGATATGACCAAAATGAATAGAGAATTTGCAGCAAAACTGTCGCTTTCGGATATGTTAAGTTTAGGTGTAAAAGTTTTGATTGGGGTGATTTCAGGCAAAATCAGGCTCAAAACTGTAAAATCCTTGCTTAAAGCAGTTGGCGTTGCAGGAGCGCTGGAAAAGCATTATAAAGCATACCCCGAACAGCCTCAAGAGTTTGGTGCTTGGCAAGAGCGGGCTTTGGCTTTATGGGAAAAAGCAGGCTCTATGGCTGATAATATTATAAAAATGGAAGAAGAACAAGCTTAGTGCGGCACTAATAAAAGGAGTATATCTTATGAAAGATAAAAGAAGCCTTATTATATTAATTCTTATAGCAGCATTGCTGCCAATTCTGCTAGCCGGCTGCTCTAGTACCCAATATGTAATTAGCTTTGACTCCAGAGGCGGCTCAGAAGTAAAAGAAAAGATAACTATTAACGCTACACAAAAAAAAGCGGACTTTCCTACTCCCACAAAAGAAGGATATAACTTTGACGGTTGGTATACAGATATCTATTGCACTATGCCCGCCACGCTTACCAATATTCGGCAAAATGCTGTGCAAGAGCTTACCTTATATGCAAAATGGGTAGGAAAGGACAATATTTTGAAGTTTAACTCCGGCGGAGGCTGGGGAGATATGGACTCTCTTACAGTACCTTCGGGAGATGCCTTAGTCCTGCCTGACAATACTTTTGGCAAGCCCGGCTATACTTTTGCAGGGTGGGCAACTGCGCCCGGCGGCGAGGTAGAATATATCAACGGTTCTGGCTATACTATGGGTACAGGCGGAGAATATACCTTATATGCTATATGGGATTTTGACTACAATTACTACACTATGGAATATTTTGAGGGGAAAATAGAGCTTTTAGCCAGCTTGTTTGGAATTGAGAATATAGACTTAGCTGAATATATAATAGATGACCCTCAAGCTATCAGCGAATATATGGACCGCCTTTTTGGCGAACATGAAATTGCCTCAAGCTATATAGATTTTGTTGTAGATTGGAAGCCGTCTTCTATAGTTTTTAGTTTGGAAGAACAAGTTTATGTAGAAGGTTTTAAAGAAATTGTAGATAACTCCCTGCAAGAGTTAATGGAATTAATTGAAGATGACACCATTACGGTTACATCGGAAGCTAGAGGCAATCTGCTATGCTTAACTATGGGTCAGGGATTAAACTTGCTGGTTAATGAAATAGAAAAAGAGGACAATGTAGCTTACCTTTTAGCGGACGAAAAAGCGTCTCTTTTGCACTTTGGCAGCAATAAAACTACTTTTACTATACCTTTGGACTTTAAGGGCAGAGAAGTAACTGCTATAGAAAGCGGAGCTTTTGTTGGCAATCAAACCTTAAATACAGTAATTATCCCAACTAATATTGCCTATATCGGCAGCAATGCCTTTGGCGATAATCCCGCTCTTACTATTAAATGTAAGGTAGCTGCTCAACCGCAAGATTGGGATCAGAATTGGAATGCAGACGAAGCTGCTGTAATTTGGGGATATAGCGCATAGCTTACTTTATTATACTTACCAAGCCTACCCGTTCGGTAGGCTTTTTTTATAGCTATTTTTATTAGCCATTGCCCTTGCAAAAGAAGGCAAAAGAGTATACAATAAGTTATATTATAAGTTTTTTAAGGAGTTAAATAATGGAGTATGCTTTATGGAGCTTGTTAGGGCTGATTGGGGCTCTAATCATAGTAATGATAGTCAGGACTATACTTGCAAAGCCTGCAAAAGAGACCGAAACTGATTACAAAGGTATAGAATTCGACCAAGAGGAAATGGGGAAAAAGCTTGCGGGAGCGGTGCAAATCCCCACTGTTACAGTGATAAAGGAAGGGATGAGCTATGAGCCTTTTTTGCAATACCATAAATATTTGGAGCACACTTTTCCCCTAGTTTTTAAGAAAGGACAAGTTACTAAAATCAATAATTACAGCTTGCTTATTAAAATAGAGGGCTCTGATTCTTCTCTTTTGCCTGCGGGTTTTCTAGCGCATCAAGATGTGGTGCCTGCACCTGCGGAAGGTTGGGATGTGCCGCCTTTTTCCGGCGAAATCGTAGACGGTTTTGTATATGGCAGAGGCAGTATGGATATGAAAGGGCAAATGATAGCTGTACTTTCAGGACTAGAGCGACTGCTAGAGGGCGGCAAAGAGCTAAAGCGCACCATTTATTGTTGTTTTGGACATGATGAGGAATATACAGGAACGGAAGGTGCTTTTAACATTGTTAAGCACCTTGCCGCGCAAGGAGTAAAGCTGGAATATGTGGTAGATGAGGGCGGCATTGTGCTAGACGGCGGCATAGTGGGAATTAAAGGCAAGCTTGCGCTTATTGGAATATGCGAAAAAGGGTATGTGGACATAGGTCTTGAGGTAGAAAAGGAAGGGGGGCATGCCTCCAGTCCTACCGCAAGGACTGCGGTGGGTATGCTGTGCGAAGCGGTTTACGATGTAGAAACTACACCTATGAAAGCTCGTTGGACTCAACCTACAAAGGATATGTTTAAAGCCCTTGCCCCTTATATGAATCCTTTATTCAAATTCTTTATTGTCAATCGTGATATACTTTCGCCTTTGCTCAAATTTGTATTTACTAAAGTTCACCCTATTACAAAAAGTTTAATATGCACCACCTTTGCGCCTACAATGCTTTCCGGCGCAACTGCGCCCAATGTTTTGCCTCCTAAAGCATTTGCCAATGTCAATTGCCGAATTAATATCAACGAAACTATTGACGATGTGGTAACGCATATCAAAAAAGTAGTGGGTAAAAATGTAAAAGTTAGCATTCAGCCCGGCTCAATCAATCCAACCGAAGTTAGCAATATTACCTCACAAGCCTATAAAGAGCTTACGGGCACTATTAAGGAAGTGTTTCCCGGGTATGTGACTGCTCCCTATCCTTTTATAGCGGCTACTGACGCTAAGTATTATTATGCGCTAACTAAGAATGTATATCGCTTTACACCCTTTTATGTTACGGAAGAAGACCAAGCGCGCATCCATGCTATTAACGAAAGGTGCAGTGTTGCCGACCTTGCCAGGGCGGCGGAGTTCTTCCATAGACTGATGGAGCGCACTTGTCTGTAGAGGGAAAAATATGATTCAAGATGAGAATATAAATAATAAGCTGCTTATCCTCTTTATTTTAGGCAAGTTAGAAATGCCTATCGATGAGGATATTCTGCTTGATTTATGCTCACATGAATACAACCTTATCCCTTATATGTATTGCAAGCATGTTATTTATGAATTGGTAGAGTTTGGCTTTGTCAAAAAAATTACCTCCGAACAAAACAAAATACATTTGGTTATTACCAATGAAGGGCGCAATTGTTTGGAATCTTTTTATAATGATATACCTAAATCTTTAAGGGATGATATTGCAGAAATATTAAAGCGTGACAAGTTTGCAATGAAGGTAAAGCAAGAGTTTATTAGCGATTACTATAAAAATGCGGACAATACCTTTACGGTTTCGCTTAAAATACTGGATATAGATAAAGAAATGCTCAGGCTGGAGCTTAGCTTAGATAAAAGGCAAAAGGCGCTGGCTATCCATAACAATTGGATAAATAAAGCGCCTGAAGTCTATAAAGCCATTTATGAATTGTTAATAGAAGATTAAGTTAGCTTGCCAAAAAACTCATTATAGATTGCGGCAATTGCCCCTTGGCAATCTTTTTCGCTAACACCTATAATTATATTGAGCTCTGATGAGCCTTGGTCTATCATACGGATATTTATATCGTTATCTGCCAAAGATTTGCATACCCTTGCCGCTGTGCCCGTACGCTTAATCATACCTCTGCCTACAATGGCAATCAGCGCCAGCCCGCTGGTCAATTCTATGTAATCGGGATGCAATTCCTTTTGCAAGTTATTGATAACTATTTGTTCCTTGCCCTTTAGCTGAGCGTTTTCTATAATAATACTAAGGGTATCTATGCCGGTAGGAATATGCTCAAAAGATATATCCAGCTCTTCTAGCACCTGCAAGGCTCTGCGACCAAAGCCTACCTCATCGTTCATCATAGACTTTTTAATAAATATGGTGTGGTAGCCCTTTTTGCCTGCAATACCTGTTACTGTGCGGTCCTCAATTTTAGAAAAATTTGGCACAATAAAAGTGCCTTTATGCTCTATATCAAAGGTATTCTTTATATTAATAGGGATATTTTTTTCCTTAACAGGAAAAATGGAAAGCGGATGCAATACATTTGCCCCCATATAAGAAAGCTCTCTTAGCTCCTCATAGGTTAAAGCATTTATAGGCAGCGGATTGTCTACAATGCGGGGGTCTGCTGTCATAAAACCATTGACATCAGTCCAATTTTCATATACGGTAGCTTCTACTCCCCTGGCTATAACCGCACCTGTAATATCAGAGCCGCCCCTTGAAAAAGTAGCTATCTCTCCATTGGGCTTGCTGCCATAAAATCCGGGTATCACCACTTTGTCCTTATGCAAAAGCACTTTGCTGACCGCTTCGTTGGTCGCATCAGCTAAAAATTTGCCTTGCTTATCGAATTTAATAAGCTCTGTGCTGTCGCAAAACTCATAACCTAGCACCGCCGCCATAACTATGCCCGCTAAGTATTCGCCTCTTGAAGCCGCATAATCCGGGCTTGCGCTATTGTTAATATTGCCCTCAATTTCGGCATAATGTGCACTTAGGTCCAGGTCAAGTCCAAGTTGGGCAATTAGAGCGTCAAATCTTACAGCAATTTTGCTAAATGCAGCTTTGCAATTGCTGTAAGAGCGGCTCTCCTCATAGCAGCTATACAGCAAATCTGTAACCTTAGTATCTTTGGCAAATCTTTTGCCCGGAGCAGAAACTACTACGAACTTCCTTGCCGCATTGCCGGAGACTATCTTTTTTACATTAAGTACCGCATCTTTGGTTGCCATGGAAGTGCCGCCAAATTTGCAGACTATCAGCTCTTTTTTCATATACAGTCCTTAACTATTTTCTTGCATTCTACATAATATTTCTTACTTTCAGCAGAGCCGATAGAGAATGCTTTTTTAGGGAGATTGCCAATATGCAAAATATAATTAAACAATTCGCTCTTATCAAATATGGGCATCTTTATACCCAGCCCTCCCTTTTCGGCAACTACTTCTGCCAAATGATTGCTGCCATGCACATAATCTATTTCCATATCAGCGCAAGCTATGCTCTCCAGGTAATCTTGTACTTGCTTAATAACTAAAGCCGGACTGCAAGAACAAGGTATATAGCTTGCTCCTTTTTTATCTAAAAGTTCCAGCTTGCCTTCTCCAGGCTCAACTGCTCTCTTTAAGCCTTCAATAAGCCCTGCAACACCATTGAATACCACTCTGTGTATTGGCCGAAAGTCCAAAGCTTCGTCATAGATATTTACTACTTCGACCAACGCATACCTGGCAGGGTGGCCCAGCCTTTCTTCCGCTGTTAGCCCTGCACTTACTGCTTGCCAATACATTTTAGCGGTAGCAAGCGAATGATTGCCGTCCCCTACCGCAAATACTATGCCGGCATCAAAGCCATATTTTTCTTTTTGTATTTCAGGCTTGCCAAGGGCTGCAAGCGCATCTAAAATAGGTTGAGTATCTGCAACCTTATACCCTATTATATGCCCGCCACCCATATTGAGGTCAAAGTCGTAAAGTTTGTCAAGATTATTTCTATTGTCATATAAAGGCTCTATAACTTTACTTTCTTTATCATCAATTAGCAATAAAATATGAGGGGATTCTATTTGTGCCGCTTTTCGAATTTCTACACGCACAGGCAGCCTCTCCATAATTGTATCCTCAGTAGCTCTTATTGCCGTCCTAACTCTGCGCCAATCATATTGCTCCAAATCTACTGCCAACACCAATCCTTTGCGCTTTTTGCCGCCTGCTACTTCCCGCTCTACAAGCACCATAGTATCATTGTAAGTTTGAAAAAGGTCTTGCTCCATATATTGTGCCATAGCTTGCTTAATAGAGCGAATACGGGCATTGTTGTCCTTTGTTAAGTACACCTCAGGAAAAATAAGTCTAAGCATACTGGGTGAGCTGCCTACCAGCTTATCCAACGCTTGCCAATATGCCGGTTGAGAGGTAAATTGGTCACATGCCACAATCGCCCATTTATGCATATCTATATTTTTTGGCAATAAAATACTAGGCGCTACAGCACATTTTGTCATTGGTCATCTCCTTAGGCTAGAATCTTCTCTTTTTGTAATTGATTTTGGCAATCTTAAAAGTATCGTGAAGTATATCAGAAAGCCGCTCTGTTGTAATAAAGCGTCTAAGTTCTCCACTCCTTGCTATGCTAATTATACCGTTTTCCTCACTTACAACAACTGTAAGCATATCAGTCTCCTCAGTAATACCTATGCCTGCCCTATGGCGTGTGCCAAGGTTTTTATCCAAGTTTTGATTTTGCGATAATGGCAAAAAACACCCTGCGGCAAGCAATCTGTTATCTTTGATTATTATTGCCCCATCGTGGAATGGAGATTTGATATTAAAGATACTTTCTATCAATTGATAAGATACTAGTGCATTTAATTCAATACCTGTATCTAAAGTATGATGTGATACGCTGGTTGGTGCAATAACAATTAGCGCGCCGCAGCGATTCTTAGACATATTTTGGCATGCCTTAACTATTTCCTTAACCGTTTTTTGCAAATCCTCATCGCTTACTATGCTTTCGCTGATATAAAGCCGCTTATCAGTACCTCTGCTTAAATTAAAGAATAAAGTTTTGAAATCATTTTGATAGACAATTGCGGCTACCACTATAAAGAGCAAAACAAATGCTTGATACAATGCAAGCGGTACTGTTAAATCTTGAGTTCTGCTAAGCTCAAGCAATAAGATATAAACAATAAAAAGCCCCCAAAAGATAAATAAGAGCTTAAAATTCTTGCGTTTGATAAAAAAGGAAGAATATAGCAGAGCAAAAAAAGTAATCAGCAATATCTTTATACCCAGCTCCACATTAAATCCTGAAAAAAGACACATATTTACTGCTTTCCCTTTTGCTCATAATACCATTAAGGCAACATAAATGGTTAAAGTGTTAAATTAAGGTACCCAAATAAAATGATATAACGCTTAATATGCTTATATTATAGCCTTATTTATATGTTAATGCAAACAAATTCGCAATTTTTATCTGCTAAAATACAAATAATTGATTATAAAAACTAAAACCCAAAGCCCTTGAAAATTTCCCTAGGCTCATCAGGCGGGCTGCTGCTTAAATCATCCTTATCTTTTTCTGCAAAACGGGATTGGAGAAGCCCTGATATAAGAAAGAATACCAGCACCAAAATAAGGTTGATTATTTGTATTATCAACTCTGCTTTGGGAGCTTCTAAAGAGCCTAGCAAAGCAAAAATTGCCAGCACTAAATAAATGCCGCCATAGGTACGGGTAAATAAAGAAAAGCTAGGTTTGCGAGCACCCTTTACAATAAGATTGTTAGCTTGTATCAAAATAAATGCCAATATTAATGCGGCGCTATCAAATGCAAAAACTACTATATTGAAACCCATAATATCAAGTTTGGGTATCAAAAAGTAGATAAGCGAAACAATGCCTGTGCCAATATTGCCAATTGAAAACATTACTCTTATAGGCAAAGCAAACTCGTCCTTGCTTATATTGGGGTATAAGAGCCGCCTTTTTGAATATGTGTTGTAAGCTAAGTATACTATAAACTCAAAAAATGCAAAGATAATAAGAGCATTAAATATATACATAAATGCTGTAACCGTTGGGGTGATTTCGGGCATAAGCGATGCATCGAAACCAAACTCTTCCATGCGCTGCGGCATTTGTTTCATAACCTCGCTCATTATCAGAAAATTCTTAAAAAACAAGCTGACAAGCAACAATAAATACCATAATGCCTTTGGCACTTTTTTTAATCTTTGTATAAGTTCTGCGATATTCATTTTTATATTCATTCCTCCCTTGTGTCATTGTAGGCTCAAAACTTGTTAAAATAACGGTGCAGATGCAAGCAAGACGAGGCAGGCGAGGCAATCATGCGGGAGTGTATCCCTCCCTATATACATGACCTAGGAAAACGCAGCCTAACAATGTATTGCGATGTATATGCCCCGTTAGTTCAATAGGTGCTTAAAAGGGAAACAGCCGACGCAAAAGCCTGTTTATCACTAGTTTTGCCTATCCTGTAATCTTGTTCCTTTTGTTTTAGCATGCCAAGTATATTCATAAGCTGTAATGAAGAATACCTTGCCGCCGCTTCTTTAGTCTTAATTACAGCATAAGGCTTGATTTCTAGTTTTTTACCTAGCGCATCCTCGCCTAAAGAGGATGTCCTTGCATAAAACATCCTTTGGTATTGGCGAATAAGCGCACGAAATAATGCGCTGGTCCCAAGCCCGGATAGACTTAGTGCCTCTATAATCTCTATTGCCTTGCGATACTGCCTTGCCGCTACTGCATTGGTAAACTCATAAACCTTATATTCCATATCAGGAGCAACCATCTCCTCTATATCTTGCACCCTTATAAGCCTGCCCCCAACATAATCTACGAGCTTAGCTAGTTCCATATTTATTCTTACCATATCTCTATCTGTATAATCAATAAGTTTGGCAAGAGCCGCATTATCTATCACATTGGGATATAAGCTGTTGATGAACTTCGATAGCTCATAATGGGTACCCTTAGCTGCCGAAATGGGCTCCATAAATGCCTTATCTGCGCCAATCAATCCTTTGCCGGAAGAAAAAACTAAAAAGAAGCAATCAGGTATTTGTTTAGAAAATAAAGCCAGCTGCTGTCTTTCCTGCTCTTGAAGTTTGGTATTAAAGTCTTTAACAATAGTAACTGAATTGCCGCCAAATAAAGAATAAGCAGAAAGTCTATCTGCAATTTGAGCAAAGCTAGGTTGGGTCAGTTCTACTAAATCAAAAGCCTTTGCTTGCTCGTCCACCAAACTCCTAAAATAGTCAAGGGCATATTCTTCAAAAAAGTAATCCTCTGTTTCGATAAAAAATATACCCTTATCTAAAGTATACTTATGGATATCTATTGCCCTTTTTGCTTTTTTGTCCATATATATATGGTACTACAATTTGTTATTTTTTGCAAATTATTTATAAAATTGTCACAAGTATTATGCAAATAAAGATTAGCACAACGCTATACCGCAGCTTCTTTTCCTTAGGCAGCATAAAGAACTTTGAATTGAGCAGCATAACTGCAAAATAAAAAAAGGTGATAATGCCCATATTGCCGACTGCAAGCTGGGCATATGGCAAGTGCGCAATAAAGGCGGACAAGCCTCTAAGGGCAAAAAGAGGCAAACTTGCCAGCTTGTAAAGCACCCCCATAAAAGGTGCAATGGCAGTAACGGCAATGGCTATTATCAACAATAAAAACGCAAGGGAAACTAAAGGCAATACTATCAAATTAGCCAAACAAAAATAAAGAGCAAATACATTAAATACATTGACAATTACCGGTAGCAGCAAGGAGTTAGCTGAGAGACTGAGAGCAAAAGAAGAGCTGGTAAAGTTGCCCAGTTTACCTGTATTTAATAAGGTTTTTCGCAATTGAGAATAAAATAAAGCTATCCCTGCTACAGCACTAAAGCTAAGCAGGAAACTGATATCAAAAAGATTAAAAGGCTTAAATAGCAAGATTAACACCCCTGCGGCACATAATGCGCTAAGCGGGTCTATCCTTTTATATACCAAGCTGCTGCCTAAAGCTACCATAGTCATAATTATTGCTCTGTTTACACTAGGGACAAAGCCTGCCAATGCACCGTAAAATAATAAAATCAGCAAAGTACAAATAAAGGTGAGCTTAGGGCTTAAAGATAGCTTTTTGAAAAGAAAGAACAGCAAAGCGGCAAAGAAAGCCACATGCAGTCCGCTAACTGCAAAGATATGGGACAATCCACTTATTTTAAAGCCCTCCGCTTCGGAAATGCTAAGCAATGCACGCTCCCCAAAAAGCAAACTGGCTGCAATGCCTTGCGTATCAAAAAGCAAATGCTTGTCAAAGTCAGAATAAATATGCGCTTTTATCCTTTCAAATAGCTTTAGTTTATCTTTCTTACTAGATACTGTGAATTCGCTTTCTGCTTGATACCTTATATCTCTGCCTAGCAGATTAGCGCCATAACTATCAAAGACATCCGCCCTTATACTTGCTATTTTACCATAAACCGCTATGCTGTCTCCTACCTTAAAACTAGCTCCGTCAGGGCAAATAAGCAGCGTTTTATGCGCTAAAGGCGTTACATCATAACTTACATCCTCTAAAATATAAACGGTTGCACCGCTTCGCTCTCTTTCTACCGAGCACACCCTTGCATTTATGTATTTATCTTTAACATCCAGCTCGGCAACTTCAGCTTTTGACCAAGCAATAATAAAACTTGAAAAAGCTGCAAATGCAAAAATAAGGACAAGAAAAACTTTATATTTCTTAAAAATTATACAAGCGGCACACCCTAACGCCAACAAAACAAGCAACGCTATCCAAATAAAACTCTTTACGCTTGCGGCGGCAATTAAAATGCCGATAGCGCAAGCAAGTCCTGCCAGCACAGCAGGACGATAATTGAGGATTCGTTCTTTCATACCGTAATTTCTAAACCTTCGCTTGCCAATTGAGCAAGGTTATTGTACTTTAGCGCTTCTGCAAGAATTGCTTTTTCTTTTCCGTAAAATAAATGCGAAAGGATTAGCTTTCTGCCTTGAGACAGCTTGCTGATTTGTGCAACGGAAATATGCTTGCTTGTTTCATTAAACTCCCGCTCCAATATGCAAGCATCGGCTATAACTAAATTAGAGCCGCAAATTAAAGGTGCAAGGTTCTCGTTAAATAAAGTGTCCGAAGTGTAAGAAATGCAGCTGCTTCCAAGTGCAAACTTAATCCCATAAGTTTCTATAGGGTGGGTCATCTTATATGCGTGGCATTTAATGTCGCCTATATTAAAGATGCCTTCACCAAGCGGATGATATTCAAAAAAATCACCTTCTAATATGGCGTCTAATATAATTTTAGGTGTTTGGGGTACTATAAGTTGCACTTTGGCATACTTTTTGCTGATATTGCGTTCAAGTGCTATATTCTTATAAGCAAAAATGTCGGCAATATGGTCGCCATGCAAGTGAGAAAGTATAATAGTATCAATAGTGGCAGGGTCTATAAAACGAGTAAGTTTTAACAGTGCTCCGCTACCCATATCTATAACTATCCGCTTGCCTGCTCCTTGCAGCAGGTAACAGCTTGTAGCGTGTTTCGGACTAGGGTATTTACCATAGTAGCCTATTACCGAAAGCTGCAATTTTCCCTCTTTCATAATTACTCCTCTAATTGTTTTTGCGCCTCTCGTTTTTGATTAAGATATGCAAGAAAATCTAAGTAATCTTTATCGTTAGGACCTTCTATCAGCCGCATTTTGCTAAAGTCGCCCTTTGGAGGCTCTTGATATTTCTTAATTACATAGTCAACAGCTTTAATTACATTTTCAGCTAAAAAGATTAAGGAAAATATAAGAGTATAGGAAAACAAACTTTGCAGTTGCGCTAAGTTAAACATATTAAGATCTTGATTAGGGAGCAAAGGCATAACAATAGCACAGCCTACAGCAAGAGTCAATATGCTGATATTTAGCACCGCTCTGGTAAGGTTAAACGGACGAGATATATTATATAGCACTAACATAAAATTGCCAAATAAGGTATAAGTGATAATTGTATTGTATTCACTTTCTGATACACCTAGCACTCCTTTTTGATACAGCAACACTAGTAGCAAGATACTTACCACCATAGAAAGCGCAGGCGGCACAATATTTTTTAAGATATTGGTAATAAACTTGCCTTTAATCTTATTCTTATTAGGCTCTAACGCTAGCACAAAAGATGCAATACCTATAATAAATAAATTGGTAAAGGTGAGTTGTACAGGGTCAAGAGGGTAGCCATGCCTTAGCATAAATACGCTTATTAACAACAAAAAGGAAAATAAGGTTTTTGTTAAAAATAAGCTGGATGTCCTTTGCACATTGTTAATAACCCTTCTGCCCTCGTTAACAATCTCCGGCATAGAGCCAAAGTCTGAGTCCATTAGCACCAATTGAGCGATATTGCGGGTAGCTTCTGCACCGTTAGCCATAGCCACAGAACAATCAGCCTCTTTTAATGCCAGTATATCATTGATACCGTCACCCGTCATAGCAACTGTTTTTCCGTGTTCTTTAAAGATTTGGATAAGCAGCTTCTTTTGTGCGGGATTAACTCTGCCAAATACAGTATAGTCAAGAGCAAGCGACTTAATATCCGCATCGGATAAGTTTTGCAGACTAATAAACTTATATGCGTTATCAATCCCTACCCGTCTTGCTACCTCTGCAACTGTTAGCGGATTGTCGCCGGAAATCACCCTAACATCTACGCCATTTTCTTTGAATTTGGCAATGGTGCGAGCGGCATCGGGTTTGATATTGTCCTCAATGACAATAAGCGCCGCAGGTGTACAGCTGTCAGGGATGGTGCGAGATTCTATAGAAGCCTTATTCTTGCTTATCCCCAGCAGCAATACTCTGTTGCCCCGCTGTTGATAATGCTCAATTTCGCCCTGTACTCTGGCTGAAAGGCTCTTACAAATAAACTCAGGCGCGCCCAGCACGCAAAGCCCTATCTCCTCCAGATAAACTGCACTTGCCTTTCGTTCTGAAGAAAATGCTATAGTATACTCCGCTCTTATAATGTTTTCTATCTTAAAGTAATTTTTTAGCGCAATTGCTGTTTGATTATTTTCATCAAGCGCCATTTGCATAGAGGACACAATATCATTGACAGAGCAGCCTTTGCGCTCGCACCCAAAATCTATTACTTTGGCTACATTCATTGTGCCGTCGGTAATAGTGCCTGTTTTATCTAAACATAGCATATTGACCCTGGCTAAAGTTTCAATTGAATAAAGCTCACGCACAACTGCTTTCTTTTTATACAGCCGCAATATTCCAACCGCAAGTGCTACGCTTGTCAATAAAAATAAACCTACTGGTATCATACCTATTATACTGCCCGCAGTTTTGAAAACTGCTTCCTTATACGCTGACTGTATCTCCAGAGCTGTATGGGCTAAGCGAAATTCCTCTAAATATCTTAGCGCCTGCAAATATCCGTTATCTGTTGCTAAAATATGTGAAACTTCATTTAACTTCCTAAGTTGAGCATTAAAGTTATTCAAAAAGGAAAGAGCGGCAAGAGGTATTATTGCAATGCCTATTACTCTCATAATAAGTTTTATTGAGCGAATTAGTTCTGATTTATTCTTTTTAAGCTCTTTTGCTTTTTGGGCAATTTGCTGTATATAATTTTCCTCTCCTATTTTTTCTACCCTACTCTTACCCTTGCCTGTAATGACATAACTGCCGGCAAGCAAGCTATCCCCTACTTCCTTTTTTATGGGCATGCTTTCGCCGGTAAGCAGGCTTTCATTGACCTCCAGCATACCTTCTTCCAGGATAGAATCTGAGCAAATTTGTGCACCGGGCTCAAGTAGCACAATATCATCTGTAAGTATTTGGTTGAGTTTAATAGCAGACTGCCTGCCCTCTCTTAGCACCTTGACATCAGGGGAAGAAAGCAAGGACAGCTTGTCCATAGTATGCTTTGCTTTAAGCTCTTGCACAATACCTATTGAAGTATTGATTAAAATAATCCCCATAAAAGTAGCATTCTTTATATCGTCAAAAGATTGCGCTACTGTTAAAATCCAAATAAACACCAACAAGCATATAAAGTTAAAAAAGGTAAAAACATTTTCTGAAAAGATAGCCCAAACGCTTTTAGAACCGCCAATCTTAGTTTCATTTACATACCCTTTGGCTACCCTTTCTTCAATTTGGGCGGCTGTAAGACCGTTTTCTAAATCTAGCTTAACCGCTTCCAGCAAAGGGCGGGACAATACTTTTTTTGTTCTCATATTTATCTTTTGCCTTAAAAATTATTTGCGACATACTCCCTATCTAGCTTGTTTCGCTTGCGCTTATTATACACTATCAGCCTTGTTGATACAAGGATAATAGCGTAAAACATATAACAAAAGCCCTATATTTTTAGGGCTTCTGCTGATTTTTATAAAAATAAATAAACTTTATTCTCCTATAATCTTTACAAGTGCTTTTTTAGGTCTTTTGCCATCATATTCTCCATAAAAAATTTGTTCCCAAGGCCCAAAATCCAATCTGCCCTCGCTTATTGCGCATACTGCCTCTCTGCCCATAATCTGGCGTTTAAGGTGAGCGTCCGCATTGTCCTCATAAGTATTGTGAGCATAGGCAGAATGCGGCTTTTCTGGAGCCAGCCGCTCTAACCATGCCTCAAAATCAGAATGCAGTCCGCTTTCGTCATCGTTGATAAATACACTGGCAGTTATATGCATAGCATTAACTAATACCAGCCCTTCCTTAATACCGCTCTTATCAATGCAATCTTGCACTTGAGCAGTAATATTAATATATCCGCGCCTTGAGGGCATATTAAAGCGCAATTCCTTACGATAGCTTTTCATTATGCCAGATTAAGCAACTCTTCACTGGTAATTGCCGCTGCAGAAGAGACATAAGAGTATGTACCGCTAGTTACTTGACCGCCATTTGTAGGTATACCGCCTGACTGTTGAGCAGTATACTTTTCGTTTAAATTGCTGGCTGTAATATATTACTCTCCGCCAATCTTGGTAACTTCTAAGCTAAGCACGGTATCCTCTTTCCAAGCAAAAGAGCCCGGCACAGCATTGTCGCCCAATGCAGCCATTATACCGTCTTCTATTACCTTTTGAATTGTACCTGTCTGTATCCCAAGACAATTTATTGTAATAGAAAAATAATATTTGCCGCTCAGGAAATATACCTTATCGTTATGAGCTGGAGATAAATTGGCCTCATCTATAACATAGCTGCTAAAATTAACTATGCTCTCTGCATTTTTAGCAGCTGTCTTTTCAGTACTGCTATAAACAGAATACTCTAAACCTTCCCAATCTTCATCGCCCAATTTTGGAAAGCGATCTTTGCTGGACTCTTCAATGCTGTAACCCTCAGTTCCATCAAAATAAAATCTATTGCCTTCATAAACTTTGCCTAATCCTGTGCCTTGCTTGGTAACCTGATTGAAAACTTTGCCTTTTGCATATTTAACAATCTCTATGGTTTGTTGAGTTGCAACTGTTATTGAGCCTAAACCTGCCTTAAAATCCAGAGAAAACATATGTATAAAGTATTCTGCATTATAGTAATTCTCAAGAGCTTGGTTAAATAGTTCAAGCGCACTTAAACCTTCTGCCTCACTGCCTTCTTCTTGATAATCTGGAGGATCCCAGCTGTTTTCTAGTTCCACTGTTGCGCCGCTTGCTCCCAAAAATACCAATGCGCCTAGTGCGGCAATAGTAACTATTACTACGATTATTTTTAATGCTTGTGCCATTATTAATCTCTCCTTAATAGTTTTATATAATAATTATAACATTAATTTTTAATTTGTAAAGAGTGAGAAAACTCAAAAAAAAGAATAAACTTATTAGAATGCTTAGCGTTGCAGCAGCTCGCCTTTATATTCTCTAAAGGGCAAGTTAAGGTTAATATATACAAAATTATGCTCGCTAACTTGCTTTTCAATAGGCGGAAGGCGCATATAATCACCAAAACGAGTAGTAAGATAGCTGCTTACTTGAGCAGGAGCGCAAAACTCTTTTCCGCAAAAAGCAATACGAGAAGGCGTAGCGTAAACTGCTTGCGGCATTATTTCCTTTAGCCCGTAAGCTCCTACATAAACTGCTACAAAGTTGCTGGACTTATAAAGTTTTCTCCGTAAAAATGAATCAAAATTATTTTGCAACTTTTTAGCATTTAACTTTCGGATTAAAGCAATTAAGACTTTTTTATAAAAAGGTCTTTTTTTGTCGTCAGGCACATTGGCGGCTATAGGTATAAGATGACGATAAATAGCGGCTCGTTTTCTGCGACGGACTGCCTTTTTGTAAGTTTTGCCCGCCCCGTCAATAGGAAAAATATCTATATATACCCCACGAATATTGTAATTGTGCTGACCTCCTTGTTCTATTACTGTGGTGTCTGCATTTGTTAATTTTGCAAAATTAAGAGGATAATAGGCGGTATTGTTATGAAAAAGCAGTTCCAAATGCTTAGGGAATTGCTTGCCAAGCGCCATTAGCTTATCGTAGTCCTCTCGGGGCATAGAAACATCAATATCATCATCCCAAGGAATAAATCCGCCATGGCGTACTGCTCCTAAAAGCGACCCCGCGCATAAATAATAGGTTAGCTTATGGCGCACGCAAAAGGTATCGAACTCGCATAATATCTCAAATGCCGCTTGTTGCAGCTGCTCTAGTGCGCTCATGCCTTTCTCCAACTTTTAGCTAAAGCAAACAGCTCTTTTCGTAAAGCTAAAAAAGCTATAATTATTGCTAGAATTAAAAAGGGTATTACCATATCAGGCAAAAATACATATACAATATAGGAGGCAAGCAGCGGCGGAGTAAGTGCTACCAGTATCTTATAATTAACGCTAAAGCCTATTGAGCGTCTTAGCATAATTACTCTGACTGCAATATTGACAATATACCCTGCTAAAAGAGAAATATTTACTGCTTTTACACCCATTGTTCTAATTAGCGCAAGCGCAAGCAAAGAGTTGACAATTGCGGCAAGGATAGTAGACCATAACACCGTTTTGGTCTTTTTTAAGCCGGTAAAAATACTGCCTAAAAACTTAGAGTATATACCTGCAAGCGTAGCTATTATATAAAGAGGCACCATAGCCCGTGCTCCGCTGTATGAGCTATCTATAAAGATAGGAAATATTAAAGAAATTACAGGCAAAATAACAATTGCGGCGGCAAAGGCGGTTTTAAGATACAAGCTGCCCGCCTTAGAGAAAAAAGAGTAGTCCTCTTGCTCTGCACCTATTAAAAAAGCCAGCTCTTGCCAAGCCAGCTCTACACAATAGGATACAAAGGTCAGCACTACCCCAAATTTAATAGCGGTTGCATATAGCCCATTGGCATAAGAGCCTAAATAGTGAGCTACAATTACTTTATTAATACCTGTAAGTGCCCAAAAAGCCGCCGCATTAATGCTTAAAGGCAAAGCTATAGCAAATATGCGGCCAAAAAGGCTGCGGCTGACTTTTGCAAAAGCAAAGTTCTTTATTAGCTTTAACTTAAACTCCAATATAATAATTTGAGCAAGGAAGCCTAAAATATAAGCTATATAAAGGGCGGAATAATCAAACTTATAGACTTTTAAGAGTATTATTGATGCGCTAAGGTTTACTACTGCGGCCACAAATCCGCTTGTTGCATATAAGATATTATAAGAAAAGCCCCTTGCCGCAAAAGAATAGTAAAAACTAACTGCCATAGCCAGCGTATAAATGGTAATAAGCGGAGTATATTTTACCTTTAGCAATTTTGCCAGCACTAAAGAGGACACCAAAGTCAGCGCAAAAGAAGCAGCTACAAGCGGCAAGCCCGAATATATTGCCTGATATTTGTCTTTGCCTTCAAAGTCAAACATAAAGCGCAGTACAGAGGTCCATACATTAAAGAATATCACCGTGCAAAATAGCTCCGCATAAGTTACAGTTAAGTCATAAAACCCATAATCAGCAGCGGGAATCTCACTTGTATAAATGGGTAGCAAAAAAAACGCTACCAACCTGGATGCGGTACTGCCTACAAAAAAAATTAATGTGGACTTAAAAAAATTGCTTACCTTAGACATTGCAATGAATTGAGCCGGTAAGAAAGCTGTTAAGCATAGTGGAGGAAGTGCCCTTAGTATAAGGCAAGTACACTATATCCACGCCAAGAGCGCAAAATTGTTCCTCGTATCTGTTATAAAGGTGAGTATTTTGCCAATCGCTGCCATGAAAAAGAGCGTCAAATTGCAACTGCTTCCAAGCGGCTAACTTATCAAGGGTAGTTTGAGCTACAACCTTATCCACATAGCGAATTGCTTCCACAATCCTTTTGCGCTCAATATAAGGTATAACGGGCGGTCTATGCTTATATTCGGCAGTAAGTTCATCTGTGCTGACACCCACTATCAAATATTGGCATTGCTCTTTTGCACGCTGTAAAATATTAAGATGTCCAATATGGAATAAGTCAAAAACCCCTGTAGTATAACCCACTTTATACTTGCCCTGCATAAAGCTGTCTCCTTTGCTCTAGTATGCTAAAAGCAGTATATTAAATACTATACCGCTTGAACTCTATGCTTTAGCGCGCCTTTTTTTAATTGTATTATACAAGTAAGAAAGCGCATATAAATCATGCACCCTGTCCTTGCGCATTAGCTTTAACAACAGCCGCACTCTAAAATCATAAGAGTGGCAGGGAATTGCCAACCCTTGTTGTACTTCGGGAGTAGCCAAAATCTGCTTTATTTGCTCTAACCCCTTTTCTTTGCCCAAAGAAAAAGCACGCACTATTGCAGTGCTTGCAAACCGGGCAGCCAGCAAATCTACCCTTGGCGCAAACTCCGTCCTGTCTTTAGCTTGTAAAATTGCTTGCAAATTGCGCACACAAATAAGACTTTCTTGCCAATAGTCGGCATTGGGGCTTGATGTGGTAGAACCTGAATGAATAAAATAATTGTATAAGTAATCGTTTTGCAGGACAAAAATACTTTTAGCGTCCAGCATTACAGCTAAATAAAAGGAGTAATCCTCAGTAGCTTTAATATTTTCTTTATAATATTTTAGATTATCCAATATCAATTGTCTTTGATATATTTTATTTGTACGGGAGATTCTAAGGGCGGCAAACTCCATATCCCCATTGTCCTCTAACAAAGTTGGATAAATTACTTTTTCTATCTTTTCTTTATCATAAAGCCCTGAGGGCACTCCCAACGGAACAGGTGTTGCTCCCTTTTTTCTTATTTCTTGCCAAGCGCAAGCCGCAATATCGCAGCCTTTGCCTTGCTCCATTAGCTTTTGGTACATATCAGGCTCTATCCAATCGTCGCTGTCCACAAAGCCTATATATTTGCCGACAGCGTATTCAAGCGCATTTTTTACAGCAAGCACAATCCCCAAATTAGGCTGACTCAACACTTGTATACGCTTATCTAATTTAGCATAGTGCTCGCATATTCCGCCGCAATTATCGGGGCTTCCATCATTTATCAAAATCAATTGAAAATCTGAAAATGTTTGATTCAAAATGCTGGAAATACATTTATGCAAAAACTTTTCAGCCTTATAAATAGGCACAATTATGCTAAGTGCAGGATGCATAAAGCCTCCTTTTTGCCGATACGGAATTGTAATACATTACTCCCCAGCCCATAATGCACCAAAAGAATTTGGAGTAATAAATATCCTCAGCTATTCCTATCAGCAGCAAACCGCCTAACAGGTAAGCGGGGAGTGCGGCATAAGGATGCGCTTTTGCCGCTAAATATGCCGCTCTTGCGCAAATTACAATAATAAATGCCAAAGTAATAAAAAAGAAAATGCCTCCCTGGGCAAGAGCGGACAATACCAAATTGTGCGCATAAGAAGTGTTAGCACCATAACCGGATAGCTCCCTGCCCATATCTTGAATACTAAACCCTATCCCTGTCCATATATTGTTAGGAATTATATGAAAGAGTGTAGCCTTCCATATATCTGTTCTGCCTGAAAAGCCTCCTTCTCTGCCTAAAAAAATTGTATAGGTATCGGTAAAAAAGAACAATGCGCTTGCAAAGGCTAACCCTGCAAGAAAAATAAAGGCTTTTGTGCTTGCTTTTAAGGTGCGGGAAAGTAGCAAAATCAAGGCTGTTATCACTAATAGGGAAAGCAAAGAGGTGCGAGATCCGGTAAGGAATAGTAAGTAAAGATTGGCTAAAGCAAGCAAGGCAACCGCTGCTTTGGCAAGCGGCTTGCGGACTATTGTAAAGGCGCAGGAAAGCACTATCCCTATTTGACAAAGCGCAAGCCCGTAGGAATTGACATTGATATTTGGCAATATAGATATCCTATGATGCAAAGTAGGCAACATCCCCGCTAAAAATAACGAAAAATTAAAGATAACAAATAGAGCCGCCGCAAAGTATAACAAAAGCGTTAAGCGAAAAGAGTCCTTTACACTATATAAGGAAAATATAATAAGCAAGGCAATGCTGATACCCATTTCTAAGATTTGCAACTTATCACGGCTTGCCGATACCATTGTAGAGTGTATCGCTAACAAAAACAAAATTATACCTGCAGCTATCAGCGGTTTATTAAGTTCAACTTTTCTGTAAACCAGCCAGCCTACTCCTACGCTTACAGAAAACATACCATACACAAAAAAAGATAATGGTATACCAAAAGGCAAATAAAAGGTACCCAAATAGATAGATATAAGCATTACTGGTATGCTTAAATAAGGATAAAAAAGAGCAGGCAATAATGCAATTAGGGCAAAAGCGGAAAATACTTTCCGCTCAAAAGTAAAGGATAAGGCAATAAAAAGAAAAAAAAGCGCAAAGCCTATATACTGCCAATAAATTAACTTTTTATTGTCCGCCAGCTCTAACACGCTTATACTCCTTTTTGCCTGCAATCATACTTTTTAACGCGCGCACGCTGCTTATCCAAGGTGCATATTTGCTCCTTTTAGAAAGCAAAAACCAAAACGCAAATAAGATAAATAACTTACCGAACAATCTATAATATACAGCTCCTAAATCATTAAAAAACTTTTCATTGTATCCCTTAAACCAAGTCGATTGCTCATGACTAACCGATGCTATTTGTTTAGGAAAATAATATGCCTTTAGCCCTTTTTGCAAACAGGTGCGCATAAAGATATTTTCTTCTCCTTGAGAAAATCTTGCGCCTGCGCCAAAGATAGGGTCTAGGGCAATATTATTTTGTTTTATACTAGCCAACTTAAAGGATATGCGATAGCTTACCGCTTGTAGTGATTTTCTAAAGCGTAAACGAATTGCTTTGTTGCCAAAATCTCGCTCCGGCCTTTCCGAATTAAGTCCTTGCACTTTAAAGACAATAATATCCGCTTGTGGGAGACTGTTATATGCTTCTGTTACCAACTCGATATAGTTATCTTCATATACTAAATCGTCATCTGCTATTAAGCAGACTTCTCCGCTAGCTGCGGCAATAGCGGCATTGCGGCTTATGCTTAATCCGCGGGTTACGGTAGAAAGAAACTTTGCCTTGCCCTTAGGGGTATCTATGCTAGTATACTCCTCTTTGTCCGTTTGATTGATTACAACAGCATCCCCTTTTATATTCATTTTTTCAATTAAGCTAAAATCCTTTTGATGCATAGTAGATACCAGCACTTCTACCTTCATACCTGCCCCCTATTGTCTAGTATGTAGCATATAATATGGATTCTATCCCTTAGCTACTCCGCTTTTTCCCTTGCAAATAACTTATAGAACACTTCGCGTAATTTATTTGAGAGTATAAGCTGAACTATAATTCTTATCCCTACATTAGCAAGGAATCTAAACGGGGAAATAACTTTCCGCTTCAACATATATCTTTGCAGTTTGTATTCGCTTACAAAATACGCTCTGCCCCCTCTGCGCCCGTACATTATGCTGCCTGCGCGCGCATTGACCAGAACTTTTTGCAAATTGTAAAACTTAGCCCCTGCAAGGCTTAGCCTTATCCAAAGGTAGTAATCCTCATTGTGATACCAATCTTGATAGCCGCCTACGGCAAGCACCGCACTTTTTTTTAGCATTACGCTACTTTGATTAAAAGGACAGCGGCTTTTTAGATACTGCTTTATTTCCTTATCATATTGCGGCACTCTTCGGATACATGAAGGCTTGCTATTGCCGCTAAACTCTGCAATCAAGCCCCCAACTGCTGCGCAATCGGGCATACGCTCAAAGCATTGTAGCTGGTCTTGAAATCTATTAGGCAAGCTAATATCGTCAGCATCCATTAACGCTATCAATTCGTTGGCGCAATGCTCCATCCCCGCTCTGCGCGCTTGAGCATGCCCCATATTCTGCTCTAATCTAATTACTTTTAAGTTGCTTTTGCTAGCTAGAAATTGCGCTATAACTTTTTCCGTTTCGTTGGGAATAGGTCCGTCTACTACCAGTACCACCTCATTTGGCGCAACCGTTTGATTATACACGCTTTCCAAAGCAATCTTAAAATGCTCCGAATTGTCGCCTTGATATACTGCCATAGATACACTAAACTTTTTCATCTATACTTTGCAACTTTTCCTTATATTCTAAAGGACTTATCTGCCCTGTGCGCAGCAGATAATCGCCATAGTCCTCTGCCGTTGCCCGCCCTTCGGTATTCACATCACGGGAAGATAGCACAGCGCCAATTGTGCTAAAAATTATGCTTATATCTTGCCGAAAAGTGATTCTTTCGCAATACTCTAAATCTAGGACAAATTTTTGCTCCCAACTGATATTGTTGCGTCCCTTTATTTGCGCAAGTCCGGTCAAACCCGGCAGAACAGTTTGCCTTTTTGCAATTTTGGCATTAAAGAATGCCATATCCTTAATAAGTTGAGGTCTGGGCCCTACCAAGCTCATATCGCCTTTAAGGATATTTACCAGCTCCGGCAGTTCGTCTAGAGAAGTTTTACGCAAAAATGCGCCAAATCGGGTAAGGCGCTGCTCGTCAGGCAATAAATTGCCTTGAGCATCTGTTTGATTAGTCATAGTTCTAAACTTATAAATCTTAAAAATCTTGTTATCTTTACCCGGCCGCTCTTGTGAAAAAATTATAGGACTGCCTAACTTTAGCTTTACAAGTAAGGCTACAACAAGCAGCAATGGTGACAAGATTACAAGTGCTAAAAGAGCAAAAAGTATATCCAAAGCCCTTTTGCCATACTTTTTATACATATTGCAAACAGCCTTTTACTATATCTGCAACCTTGTCTTGCTGCTCTGTGCTCATTTTGGTATCGCTGGGCAAACAAAACCCTCTGGTAAAGATGTCGTCCGCTACATTTTGCTCTTTATTTAAGCTAAAAAAAGGATAAGAGCAATATAAAGGCTGCGTGTGCATGGGTTTCCAAATATGGCGGGCTTCTATATTTTCTTTTGCCAACGCTTGAATAATTACAGCAGGCAGCAGCTTGCACTCCTTATCCAAAGTTGCGCAAGAAAGCCAGTAATTGGGCTTGCTCCAATCGGGTATAGGCATTAAAGTAATTGGCAATCCTGCAAAAGCGTCTGCATACCGCTGATAAATCCACCTTTTTTTAGCTATCCGCTCTTCCAACGCTAAAAATTGACCTCTGCCTATCCCTGCGCTAATATTGCTAAGGCGGTAATTGTAGCCCAATTCTGTATGGTGGTAATAAGGGTAATTATCCCTTGCTTGAGTTGCCCAAAACTTTGCTTTAGCTATTGCATCCTTATTTTTTGACAGCAACATTCCCCCGCCGGAGGTAGTAATAATTTTATTACCGTTAAAGGAAAATATCGAAAGTGCTCCAAAGTTGCCTGTTTGCCTATCCTTATAGCGTGCGCCCAAACTTTCTGCCGCATCCTCAATTATAGGCACTCCAAATCTGGAGCAAAGTGCACAAATAGGCTGATAATCTGCACTTTGACCGTATAAATTAACTACAATTGCCGCTTTAGGCAGCTTGCCTTGCGCTTGTGCCCAAAGCAATGCTTGCTCTAACGCTTGCGGACACATATTCCAGCTAGCGCACTCGCTATCAATAAAGACAGGGTGCGCACGCTCATATAGTATTGGATTGCAACTGCCTGCAAAGGTAAGCGAAGCGCAAAAGACATAGTCATTGTCGCCGACCCCCAGCCATTTTAGCGCAAGATGAATGGCGGCTGTCCCTGAACAAAGGGCGGCGGCATAAGGTGCGCCGATATATGAGGCTATTTCCTTTTCAAACAGTTCTACATTTTCCCCTAAAGGGGCAACCCAATTGGCATCCAGGGCTGATTGAATAAATAATATTTCTTTACCTGAAAGATGCGGAGCGGCAAGATATATTTTGCTCTTTTCCATTAGTTTTTACCTTGGCTTTAATATCTTAAAATAAGGCATATTTATACCATTTTCTTGACACAGCTCTAAGAAATGGCACTTTTTAACATATTTTTTTGCTGCTTCTTGTAAAGAGTGGCATATAATGGTATAATAAAAAAAAAGAAAGTGAGGGAGTAGCTATGAATATTTTTTATAAAGCATTTTGCAGAGTGTTTCAAATTATTTTTCGCATTGCTTCTACGATTTTGCCTTGGAGAGTGCCCGAATTGCTGGAAGGCGAGGGCAGTATAGAAAAGTTGCCTGTGTTTATTAAAAATAAAGGTATTGACAGCGTGCTGCTTGTTACTGATGAAGTAATTATAAAACTAGGGCTGGCTACCTCCTTGCTTAAAGGCTTAGAAAAAGAAGGAATAGCCTACTCAATTTACGATAAAACTGTGCCTAATCCTACTATTGACAATATAGAAGAAGGGTTGGAGCTATATAAGCAAAACAGTTGCTCCGCTATTATTGCGCTTGGCGGCGGCTCTCCAATGGATTGCGCCAAAGGGATAGGCGCAAGAGTTGCCCGACCTAATAAGCCTGTATCTAAAATGAAAGGCTTGTTTAAAATATTAAAATCTACACCTCCCTTATTTGCTGTGCCTACTACTGCAGGCACAGGAAGCGAATGCACTCTTGCCGCAGTTATCAGCGATAGCAAAACGCACGAAAAATATCCTATCAATGACTTTTCGCTAATTCCTAAATATGCGGTGCTGGACCCCGCTCTAACTGTAAAGCTGCCTAAACATATCACTTCTACAACCGGGCTGGATGCTCTCACTCATGCGGTAGAGGCATTTATAGGCAAAAGCAATACCAAGTTTACCAAAGCCAAAGCTCTTACTGCGGTGGCTTTAATCAACGAAAACCTTAAAGCGGCATACGATAAAGGCACAGATATGGAAGCTCGCAAAAATATGCAACTGGCTTCTTATTATGCAGGGCTTGCTTTTACCAGAGCTTATGTGGGCAATGTGCATGCTATTGCGCACACTATGGGGGGCTTGTATAAGACTGCGCACGGATTGGCTAACTCAGTGCTGCTGCCCATTGTGCTAGAATATTACGGAAAAAGCGCCCATAAACCTCTTGCCGCTCTTGCCGACCATATAGGACTGCCGGGCGAGAATTATGCAGAAAGAGCGAATGCTTTTATTGATTGGGTAAAAGGGCTTAATAAGTATATGAATATCCCCGACAAGCTGGCTGACCTTAAAAGAGAGGACTATGCTCTTATAGCTCAGCGTGCACTTAGCGAAGCCAATCCCCTTTATCCCGTTCCTATGATTTTTGCTAAAGAAGATGTATTTAATATTCTTGACCAAGTAATAATAGAATAAGAATACACTAAAAAAAAAGGAGAAACATGAGCATTACTGTGCATATTGAGGCAGAAAAAAATGATTTTACCCCTATTGTGCTAATGCCGGGTGACCCCTTGCGGGCACAATTTATTGCAGAACAATATTTGCAAGAAGTGCGCCTTATCAATAAGGTCAGGGGTATGTTAGCTTATAGCGGCACTTATAAGGGCAAAAGAGTGTCTGTAATGGGCTCGGGTATGGGAACTCCCTCAATTGGTATCTATAGCTACGAATTATATAAGTTCTTTGGAGTAAAGGGCATTATCAGAGTAGGTTCTGCCGGTGCTGTTTCTAAAAAAGTTAAGGTCAATGATATAGTTGTAGGACTTGGTTGCTGCACCAATTCTAACTATGCCCACCAATATAAGCTGCCGGGCACTTATGCCCCTATTGCTTCTTTCTCGTTGCTTGAAAAATGCACAAGTGCGGCAAAAGCTATGGGCATTAAGTTGCAGGTAGGCAATATCCTAACTTCTGATGTTTTTTATTACGATACATCCAATGTGGAAGAATGGGGCAAAATGGGAGTGCTGGCAATAGAAATGGAAGCGGCGGCTCTTTATATGAATGCCGCCAGGCTAGGCAAAGATGCCTTGGCTATATGCACCGTTTCGGACAGCCCTTATGAAGAAAACAAGCTAAACGCAGAGGAAAGACAACTTGCGCTTACCCGTATGATAGAGCTGGCTTTGGAATGCATATAATGGCAAAACGCATCTTTTTGCTGATGTTGGACGGGCTGGGAATAGGTGCGCTGCCTGATGCCCACCTATATAATGACAGTACTGCCAACACTTTACAATCAGTTGCAAGAACCGCAATTTTGAATGTCCCTAATTTAACAAAACTAGGGCTTTTTAATATAGACGGTGTAGCAGGCAATAGCGTTGCCTTTCCGCTAGCAAGCTATGCCCGTATGCAAGAGCAAGCTGTAGGCAAAGATACTACTGCAGGACATTGGGAGTTAGCAGGGCTAATAAAAACTAGTCCAGCTCCTACCTATCCTAATGGTTTTCCTGCTACTATTATTAATCAATTTACTAAAAGGACAAAAAGGCAAGTTCTATGCAATCAACCTTACTCAGGTACTCAAGTAATTCTTGATTACGGAGCGGAGCATATGCGCACAGGTGCGCTTATTGTATATACTTCTGCAGATAGCGTATTTCAAATTGCCGCACACCAGGATATTGTGCCGCTTGAGGTTTTGTATGACTATTGCATAATTGCAAGGGAACTATTACAAGGAGAGCATGGAGTAGGCAGAGTTATAGCAAGACCTTTTGCAGGGCAGTATCCTAACTTTTTTAGGACAAAAGATAGAAAAGATTACTCCTTGCCGCCAGAGGGCAAAACTATCTTGGATATTATTGGTAAAGAAGGCGGGCAAGTAATTAGCATAGGTAAAATTGCAGAAATCTTTGCGCAAAAAGGAATAAGCCGCAGCTTGCCCGCTAAAGATAATGCTACTGCAATTGCGCAAATACTAAAGGTGCTAGAGCAAGATTTTTACGGATTATGTTTTGCCAATTTAATTGATTTTGACTCTCTCTACGGTCATCGCAATGATAGTGTGGGTTATGCAAAGGCATTAAATGAGTTTGATGCTGCCCTACAACTTATTATGGAGCGGCTGCAAGATAAAGATATACTTATCCTTACCGCTGACCATGGCTGCGACCCCGGGGATATAAGCACAGACCATACCAGAGAATATACCCCTATGCTTATCTATGGCAAACAAATAAGACAGGGGATAAATCTAAATACCCGCTCCAGCTTTGCTGATATTGGAGCAACCATACTGGAAGCGCTTGGCTGCAAAGATAGGGCGCAAGGGCAAAGTTTTTATAAAGAGGTAGCTAAACTAGAAAACTAACGGGGCATTGGAGGAATAAATATAAAAATGGATAAAGTTACAGTTGATATGCTTTTAGAAAAGGCAAAAGAAGCAAGGGGTAACGCTTATGCGCCTTACTCCAATTTTAAGGTGGGAAGTGCTCTATTATGCGCAAATGGACAAGTGCACACAGGTTGTAATATAGAAAATGCATCATTTTCTTTGACCATTTGTGCAGAGCGGGTAGCTTTTGCCAAAGCTATCAGCAAAGGGCAAAAAGACTTTGTCGCTATTGCCATAGCAGGCAATAGCGCACCTTGTCCGCCTTGCGGAGCTTGCGCCCAGTTTATCAGCGAGTTTGTAGACCCTAGCTCCTTTAGCATGATTTGGCAAGAGTATGCGCAAGTAAAGACGGTAAAGTTTTCCGAAATATTGCCTTATGCCTTTGGCAAGGACAATTTGACAAGGTAGCACAATGAAAATGTATGATATAATCACAGCTAAAAAACAAGGCAAGGCTTTATCCGAACAAGAGATAAAATATTTTGTACAAGGAGCGGCAAAAGGCAGTATCCCTGCTTATCAGCTGTCCGCCTTGCTTATGGCAATTTATTTTAAGGGTATGAGCGCAAAAGAAACTGCCGCTCTTACCTTTGCAATGGCGGCTTCGGGCAAAGTGCTGGATTTTTCCGACTTAAAAGGAGCAAGAGCGGATAAGCATTCTACCGGCGGCGTGGGGGATAAAACGACTTTGATTGTTGCGCCAATTGCGGCGGCTTGCGGAGTTAAGGTCGCCAAATTAAGCGGCAAGGGGCTGGGGCATACCGGAGGAACAATAGATAAACTGGAGGCCATACCCGGGCTTAGCTGTAATTTGAGCTTTGAGCAAGTAAAAAGTATAACAAACTCTTCAGGGCTCTGCATCTCCGGCGCAACAGCTGATATTGCGCCTGCGGATAAGGTGCTGTATGCTTTGCGTGATACTACTGCCACGGTGGATAGCGCTCCGCTTATTACTGCCAGCATTTTAAGCAAAAAGATAGCAAGTGGGGCTAATAATATAGTATTTGATGTAAAGTGCGGCAGCGGCGCTTTTTGCAAAACTTTTGCAAGCGCAAAGCAGCTGGCTAAAGAGCTGGTAGCAGTAGGGACGCTTGCAGGGCTAAGGGTACGAGCGCTGGTAACTGATATGGACGAGCCGCTGGGATATGCTATCGGCAATAGTGTAGAAGTGGCTGAAGCAATGGAAGTTTTATCAAATAAAGGGTGCAATAGGCTAAAAGAGCTATGTATAACGCTTGCCGCTCATATGTTGGACTTGGCAGGTTTAGGTAGTTTGGAGCAATGCACCTTACTAGCAAGAGCCGCCCTTGAAGACGGTAAGGCTAAAGAGCGATTCTTACAATTTATACAAGCACAAGGCGGAGATATCGGCAAAATAGGCTACCTTAATACCTTTGCGCTTGACTCTGTTGAGGTTGTGGCTGCGGAGACAGGTTTTATTCAAAATATAGATGCGCAAGCAATTGGACTTGCAAGTATGCACACAGGAGCAGGGAGAGAAAAAGCAAACGATTCTCTGGACTATAATTCAGGCATTATATTAGCAAAAAAGACAGGCGATTTTGTGGAAAGCGGCGAGCTGCTGGCAAGAGTGTATGCTAAAGAGCCAGCAAAGCTAAAGCGCTCCGCCGCAATTTGCTCCAAGGCTTTTGTAATAGGAAAAAAACCGAAAAAGGCTGAGCTTATTTTAGATATAATAGAATAAACACATTTTAAGTAACTAATAGAATAAAATGTAATTAAAGAAACAATGAATAAATACAGTAAATCTATACGATTTAACTTGTTTTAGGCTATTTTTGAAGGTTTGCTATTGAAAAAGATATGCTTCTATGTTATAATCTGTTGAACATAAAAGCTTGCCAATAACTTTTAAGAGGTGATTACTATGGAATTATCCGAAGCTATTAACACTTCAGGCAAAGCATCTACTCAAGATTCTAGATTAAAGGTTTTCAAAGTTCAACGCACTTGTGTACATGACGGACCTGGACTGCGCTCAACAATATTTTTTCAAGGTTGCGGATTGCGCTGCTTATGGTGTCAAAATCCCGAAGGCCTTTGCTTTACGGGCGGGGCTGTGCCTTTGCTAAATTATACCACAAGCGAGCTGGCGGAGCTGGTGCTGCGAGATAAGAAGTATTACTTTGCCTCAGGGGGCGGAGTAACTCTTTCCGGAGGCGAGCCGCTTTTGCAAGATGCTAAAGCATTGGAAGAGTTTCTAAAAAAGCTAAAAAAAGAAAAAGTACATATAGCTGCGGAAACTACTCTTTTTGCACCTTGGAGCAGTATAGAAAGGGTAGCACCTTATATTGACTTGTTTTTGGTAGATTTCAAAATAGTAGGTGACGAAGCACGCCATAAAGAGCTAACCGGTCAAGATAGCAAGCTAATCCATTCTAATCTTGCCAAACTTAGAGAGTTAGGGAGCAATATTCGCTTCCGTATGGCAGTAATTCCCGGGCTTAATGATACCGAAGCCAATGTAGATGCCATAGCCGCTTATCTAAAAAGTATGGACTGCCACCAAATAGACTTGCTGAAATATCACAATGCTTATGAGGATAAGGTAAAGAAACTTAATTTAGATCGTCCAATGCTGCATATTCCTCCTGAGCAAAGTGCAGAAAGCCTAAAGCGTTGTTTAAGGATGTTTAACGCCAGGGGCATTGCCGCTGTAGATGTAGGTTTTGACGAAGAAGGCAAGAAAACAGAGTACACCGAGCGGGTAAAGCGGATACAAGCCGACCAAAGAAAGGCAGGCAGAGCACTTTGTATTGAGTCCTCTAAGCTAAAGACCAGGTTTTACCGTAAAAACAAATTCAAAGGTTCGCCGTATATCTACAGGTCAGAAAGGCTGAAATATGTACTTGAAAATAAAAAGAGCATTGTTTGGCCAGAAGAGCTGCTTGCAGGCACTTTTACCACTAAAAGAGTGTCGGGGCAAGTTTGGGAGGAGCAATACGGCTCATTAGATATATCTTTTTTGTATAAAATAAATCGCCAAAAACCTGTGTCTTTTCATTGCTCTTTCAAAGAAAGATGGTATTTTTATCTGCGTATTTTCCCTTTTTGGATTAAGCACTCTCTATTTTCTAAAGTTAACTCCACGCTTAATGATATTAGATTGATGTTGGCCCGCTCATCTGTTATGAATGCGGGATTTAACAACAATCATGCTGCAATAGCGCACTTTGTAGTTAATTTTGAAAGGATACTTACGCTAGGCACTAAAGGCATAAGAGAAGAGGTGCTGCAAAAACAAAAAGAGCATCCCGAAAATGACCCTGATTTTTATAAAGGAGTGCTTATTGCTATTGAAGCATTGGAGATTTTTGCAGAAAATTATGCAAATTATTTGTTAAATCTTAGCCGCATTGAAAAAGATGCCAAACGCAGAGAAGAGCTGCTAAATATGGCTCGTATCTGCCGAAAAGTGCCAAAAGAGCCTGCTTCCACTTTCCATGAAGCGTTGCAAAGTATGCTGTTTTTACATTTGGCGCTATGTATAGAAACTTATGAAAATGCTATTTCGTTCGGTAGGCTTGACCAAATACTTTACCCTTATTATAAGGCGGATTTGCAAGCCGGGCGCATAAGCTATGAAGAAGCCAAAGAGCTGGTTTGCCTTTTTATCCTTAAAATGGATGAGGCTATTCTGGTTAACGACGGATACTCTTATCTTAATGTCAGCAGACTATTTGAAACAGTGTCCACCGACCAAACTGCTACCTTTGGAGGCGTGGGCAAAGATGGAGAAGATGCGGTAAATGATATAACTTATATGCTTATAGATGCTTGCGAACTGCAGCCTCTTTCTGTAAATATGGCTGCACGCATCAGCGAAAAGAATCCTGAAAAATATCTAAGGCGGCTTGCAGAAATCTATGTAAGCGGATGCCCTATGCCCGAAATGTTTGCCGACGATATTTATATCGAATCCTTAATGCGCCATTACCCCACTACTATTGAGCATGCACGCAATTTTGCTATTGTGGGATGTGTAGAGCCTAATGCCAGCGATGACCATTACGGCAATACTGATTGCGCTAATGTCAATCTTGCCCTACCTTTCTTACAAGCTATCAAAGGGCATAATCATGAACTTTGGGATTTTTCATACAGAGAGCAAAGAGAGCTGATTAAAGATAAGCTAATACATTTTCTTTATAAAGGCAACAGCAAACTCAGCAAGCGCAAACGCCAAAAAGTAGCGGAACAAAAAGAATGGCGCAAACTTATCAGAGGGCATTATGTGTATGACCCGCCTAAAGATATGGATGAGTTATTAGAGCGTTTTCAAGAGCGGTTGGACTCGCTTGCAACTAAGATTCTGCGTGACCATAAGACAATAGAGGCTATAATTGCAAAATCAATGCCCACTCCGCTGGCAAGCTCCCTTTTCCCCAACTGCCTGGAGGTAGGCAAGGATGTCAATCAAGGCGGAGCGGCTATCAATACTAGCGGTATACAAGGGATTGCAATAACCGATGTAGCTGACTCCCTTTACGCTATAGATGAGTTGGTTTTTAAGCAAAAGAAATATAGTATGAAAGAAATCTTGCGTGCAATAGACCGTAACTTTGAGGGCGAGGCCAATCAAAAGATTAGAGAGGACTTGCAAGCTGTACCTAAGTATGGCGATGATTTTGACCCAAAACCTGCGCAATGGGTAACTAAGGTTATGGAAATATTTAACAAGAGCTTAGCCTCTATCGAAAGCACCCGAGGAGGTTGGTATACTGCGGGATACTATGCACTTAATGTAAATGACGTTTACGGTGAGCATTGTCAAGCTCTGCCCTCAGGGAGGCCTGCTGGAGTGCCCTTTGCCAATAGCATTATTCCTCATTACCAAATGGAGCAAAATGACCTGCTTCCTGCACTTAATGCCATTTCGCAAGTTAATTTTACTGACTTTGCGGCCAATGGTACAACAGTTACCTTTACTATAGATGCCGCTCTTTTCCAAGGGCAAGACGGGATAGGCAATTTGGCTTCGGTGTTTAGGACATTTTTAACTACGGGAGGTATGCAGCTGCAGCCCAATGTTATAGACCGCAAGATATTGATTGAAGCGTATGAGAATCCTGAAAAGCATAAATATCTTATGGTGCGTATTGCGGGCTATTGCGCTTATTTTAACGAGTTGTCCGATGCGCTTAAAAAGATAATTATCAATAGGACTTGCTATAGTTAGGTTAGCATTGAAAAACTGCTGATTGTATATTAAAATAAATTCAAGTTTATAAAAAAGGAAAATAAATGAAAAATTTATTTAAAGTTCTTATGGTGCTTATTTTAATGAGTATCCCCATAGCAGGTGTAGCTTGCGGTCAAAACTTCAAAGATAGCGTAATTACTGTAATGAGCTACAATATTCGCACTTTTGGCATAGAAAATAATTCTCGTGACTTATGGACAAATCGGCAAGACCTTTTTATACAGCATATTAGGGAGCATGACCCTGATATTATTGGTATGCAAGAAGTAACAGACTTGCAAGCTATATTTATCAAAGAGGAACTTAGCGATTACGATTATGTGCTGCAAAATCGAGATTGGATACCTTTTTTTACGGAGTCCAGCCCTGTTTTCTACAAAAAAGATATGTTTACCCTGTTGGATAGCGGCACTTTTTGGCTTTCTGAAACGCCTGAAAAAATGAGCATTTCTTGGGACTCTGCCTGCTACCGTATCTGTACTTTTGCGGTACTAAAGCATAATGACAGCGGCAAAGAATTTGTACATTTTAATACTCACCTTGACCATAAAAGTGCGCTTGCACGAGAAAACGGACTTGCTTTAATTATGGAGCGTATGAGCCTGCAAAATCATCCATCTATCTTAACAGGAGATTTTAATTTTAATGAAACTGACGAGCTTTACGGTCTTGTTACTGCCAAGCTGGATGATACCAAATACATAGCACCCGATACTATGAGCTCAGGGTCTTTTCACGGTTTTGGCAAGATTAATATAATAAATGGCTCTCCCATAGATTTTATTATGGTTAGTAAAGGTGATTTTGTGCCAATATCTTATAAAGTGTTAATTGAAGACTATGACGGGCACTACACCTCTGACCACTACGCTGTAAAGTCAGTAATAAAACTAAAATAATATAAGAAAATCAAGCAAGAGCCGCATGCATCCTTGCGTGCTCTTTTTTATTTCAAAATCTTTTTAAGATACTGCCCTGTAAAACTGTGAGGGCAGCGGGCAACTTCTTCAGGCGTGCCTTGCGCTATCACTTGTCCGCCCGCATCTCCGCCTTCAGGACCTAAATCTATAATATAATCAGCATTCTTTATTATATCCAAGTTATGCTCAATAACAATTACCGTATTGCCGCCTTCTGCAAGCCTTTGCAGGATAGCTATTAGCTTTTCCACATCGGCAAAATGCAGTCCTGTGGTAGGCTCGTCAAGGATATAGACAGTTTTGCCTGTGCTGCGCTTGCTAAGCTCGGTAGCCAGCTTGACCCTTTGCGCTTCTCCGCCTGATAAGGTGGTAGAGGATTGCCCCAGCCTGATATACCCCAAACCTACATCTTGTAAGGTAGAAATCTTATTTAAAATACGGGGAATATTTTTGAAAAAATCGCAAGCTGTATCCACAGTCATTTCCAATATATCGCTAATATTTTTGCCTTTATATTTTACCTCCAGCGTTTCACGGTTGTATCTTGCTCCGTGACAAACTTCGCAAGGCACATAGACATCGGGCAAAAAGTGCATTTCTATTTTAATCACTCCATCGCCACTACAGTTTTCGCATCGGCCGCCCTTTACATTAAAACTAAACCTGCCGGGCTTATAGCCTCGTGCTTTAGCATCTGCGGTAATAGAAAATAATTGGCGGATATAGTCAAATACCCCTGTATAAGTAGCAGGGTTGCTGCGAGGGGTGCGCCCTATCGGAGATTGGTCAATAGCTATAACTTTATCAAAGTGCTCCAGCCCTTCTATGCTGGCAAAAGCGCCTTCGATACGGTTTGCCTTGTTTAATTTAGTGGCAAGATAAGGATAAATGACCCCGTTTACCAAACTAGATTTTCCGCTGCCGGAGACTCCGCTTACTACGGTAAAAGTGCCTGCCGGGATATTAACATCAACCTCTTTTAGATTATTTTGCGCCGCTCCTTTAACTTGTAAATACTTTCCGTTAGGTTTGCGCCGCTCCTTGGGTATTTCGATTTTCCTTACACCTGAAAGGTAAGCACCGGTTATACTGCGCTGTTCTGCCGCAATATCCTCAAGGGTGCCGGCAGCTACCAGCTCGCCTCCGCTCTCTCCTGCGCCCGGTCCAATATCTATAATATGGTCTGCCGCACGAATGGTTTCTTCGTCGTGCTCCACCACTATAACGGTGTTGCCTAAATCTCTTAAGCGAGTAAGAGTAGCAAGCAGTCTGGCATTGTCTTTTTGGTGCAATCCAATACTTGGCTCATCTAAGATATACAGCACCCCCATAAGTCCGCTGCCTATTTGGGTAGCTAACCTAATCCGTTGGCTTTCTCCCCCCGAAAGACTGTTGCTGGAACGCATAAGCGTAAGATAAGGCAAGCCTACATTAACAAGAAAGTTTAGCCTTTCTGTTATTTCTCTTATAATAGTTTCTGCTATTATGGTATCCCGATTATCTAATTTCAGTTGCCCAAAAAAGGCTTTTTGTTTTTCAATAGACATTTTGCTGACTTCTATTATATTCTTATCCCCTATGGTAACAAAAAGCATTTCCCGCCTTAGGCGGTCGCCTTTGCAAGTTTCACAAGGGACTGACTTCATTAGCCTTTCAATGTCGGACTTAACACCGTCTGATGTAGTTTCACGATAGCGGCGCAAAAGGTTGTCGGCTATGCCTTCGTAATCAGATGTAAAACTGCCTTGCATTTTGTCAGACTGCCAATGCATAGTCATTTTTTCGCCATCGTTACCATAAAAAATCATATGTTGAATGTGCTCCGATAGGTCCTTAAAAGGAGTATCTAAACTAAACCCGTAACGCTTAGCCAGCGCTCTAAACTTCATCATAGAAATAGTACCATAATCCAGCGTCCAGCCGCTTACCTTAATTGCGCCTTGGTTAAGAGATAGCTCGGGGTGCTTTAGAATCTTATTAATATCAATTTCACTTTTGAATCCTAAACCGTTGCAACTTGGGCAAGCGCCATAAGGGCTGTTAAAGGAAAACATTCGTGGAGCAAGTGCCCCTAAACTAATATCACATTCGGGACAAGAATTTTTTGTGCTGTATAAAGTTTCTTGCCCTTGATTGTCAATAATCACCATACCGTCGGCAAGCCCTAGCGCTATTTCCAAACTATCAGAAAGCCTGCGCCCCAAATTGTCTTTTATAATCAGCCTATCCACTATTACGCTTATATCGTGCTTGTAGTTTTTATCCAGACTGATTTCTTCTTCTAACTGCCTAACTACACCATCTACTTTTACCCGTACAAAGCCTTCCTTTTTTAACTTTTCCAGTTCTTTTTGATAGCTGCCTTTGCGCCCTCTTACAATGGGAGCAAGTATCATTATGCGTTCGCCTTCTGCCAATTTAAGCACATTGTCAGCAATTTGGTCTATGGTGATATTGGCTATTTCTCTGCCGCAATTGGGGCAATGAGGCTTGCCTATCCGAGCATAAAGCAGCCTAAGATAGTCGTAAATCTCAGTAGCTGTGCCTACAGTGGAGCGGGGGTTGCTGCTGGTGGTCTTTTGGTCTATGCTGATTGCGGGGCTAAGCCCTTCGATATGCTCTACATTAGGCTTCTGCATTTGCCCCAAAAACTGCCTTGCATAAGCAGAAAGGCTTTCTACATACCTCCTTTGCCCTTCGGCAAAAATGGTATCGAATGCCAACGAAGATTTGCCGCTCCCCGAAATGCCGGTAAACACTACTAACTTATTGCGTGGGATTTCTACATTTATATTTTTTAGGTTATGCTCTTTTGCACCCGTAATTTTAATTGACTTCATTTAGCTCCTTTTTTAGCTCAGCTATAGCATCACGCACTACAATTGCTTGCTCATAATCTTGTGCCGCGCTTGCCGCTTTCATTATTCTGGTCAGTCTTTCAATTTCTTTATAAAGCTCGGGTCTTTGCAGCTTATCCTTTGCCCTTGCCTTAAACTTTTTGGTTATTTGCAATGTATTTACAATTTCTTTGGAAATTGTTTTTGGGGTAATATTATGCTCAAAGTTATATTGCGCTTGAAAGCTGCGCCTCCTTTCGGTTTCGTCTATGGCTTCTTGCATACTGCGAGTAATCCTATCGGCATACATTATTACCTTTGCATCTTTATTGCGCGCCGCACGCCCAATTGTTTGGATTAAAGAGCTACGAGAACGCAAAAAGCCCTCCTTATCAGCATCCAATATAGCGACAAGCAGCACTTCGGGCAAATCCAGTCCCTCTCGCAATAGATTTATACCCACTATTACATCAATTTTTCCTTTGCGCAAATCATTGATTATGTCTATACGCTCCAAAGTCTCTATTTCGCTATGCATATATCTGACTTTAATGCGATGCTCTCTAAGGTATTTTGTTAGGCTTTCTGCCATTTTTTTAGTAAGCGTGGTCACCAACACCCTGCCACCCTTGTCTACAGCGGCATTGATTTCTCCAATAAGGTCATCAATTTGCCCTTGCACCCCTCTTACGGTAACGCTGGGGTCAAGCAGTCCCGTAGGGCGAATAAGTTGCTCCACAACTTGGCTGGCTTCCTTTAGCTCATAATCTGCGGGAGTGGCGGATACGCAAATCATTTGCGAGAATCTTTCGTTAAACTCTGCAAAGTTTACGGGTCTGTTATCGTAAGCCGCCTTTAGGCGGAAACCATAATCCACCAAATTCTTTTTTCTGGACCAATCGCCATGGAACATCCCTCTGATTTGAGGCAAAGTCATATGGCTTTCGTCTACAAAAAGGATAAAATCTTCAGGAAAGTAATCTAATAAGGTAAAAGGAGGCTGTCCTATCATCCTGCCATCAAAATAGCGGCTGTAATTTTCTATACCAGGGCAATACCCTATTTCCCGCAGCATTTCCAAGTCATAGTTAACTCGTTCCTCAAGGCGTTGGGCTTCTATCAGTTTATTGCGCTCTTTGAATGCTTGCACTTCCAGCTTCATATCTTGATGTATTGCTTGCAGCTTTTCCTCCATAAACTCGCTGCCAACTACATAGTGAGTTGCAGGGGTAATGGCTATATGGCTAAGCTCAGCAATGATTCTGCCGCTGACCACTTCAAATTCTAACAGCCTGTCTATCACATCGCCAAAGAAATCCACCCGTATTGCGGTAGCGGTGGAATAAGAAGGAAAAATCTCTACAATATCACCTCTTACCCTAAAAGTAGAGCGTGCAAAATCAATATCGTTGCGCTTGTATTGAATTTCTACCAATCGGAAAAGCAGGTCATCTCTGTCAATTTGCATACCCGGACGCAAAGAAACAGTCAGCCTAAAATACTCCTCAGGCGCGCCAAGCGCATAAATACAAGATACGCTTGCCACCACTATTACATCCCGCCTTTCTATCAGGCTTGAGGTAGCCGAATGGCGCAGTTTATCAATTTCGTCATTAAGGTCAATTTCTTTGGCTATATAGGTATCGCTCCTGGGAATATATGCCTCAGGCTGATAAAAATCATAATAGCTTACAAAATATTCTACCCTATTGTTGGGAAAAAGCTCCCGAAACTCATTGCAAAGCTGAGCGGCAAGCGTCTTGTTATGTGCTATTACTAAGGCGGGGCGTTGCAGCTTTTCTATTACATTTGCCATAGTAAAAGTTTTTCCGCTGCCGGTTACGCCTAAAAGCACTTGCGTTCTAAAGCCATCATTTAAGCCTTCGACAAGTGCTTCAATTGCTTGCGGCTGGTCTCCGCAAGGCTTGTAATCGGATTTTATTACAAATTTATCCATCGTGCTTTTTATTACCAATATTAAGGACTTTAATTAAAAAACAAACCTAATATCCATTTGACAAAAAAGGATAACGCCGCTACCAAAGCACCTATTGCAAGTTTAACAATTAGGCTGCGCCTTGCCGCTCTCTTTTCCCGCAGATAACTTAGCCCGTTCTCCTTTAATGTAATAATATACATTGCTTCGCCTTTGCGTTTTGCGCTCTCTAAAGTAAAGTAATTGTCATAAACAAGCTGCGTAAGCACTCCCTCCAACTCCTCTGCCCTAAAATCAATGCTGTAAGGTATACTTTGCAAGATTTGCAAAGGAGAGAGCATTGCTTGCCCTCGCTTATTAAGTTTGCTTTTTACTATTGTGTCCATTAGGACTTTTTCTTTTTTGTTAAGTACCATATCAAATCAACTTTGCCAGGATGCCCAATATTGCACCTGCAATAATCCCGCCCGCCAAAGCTCCCATAAAAGCATATTGGAATATCTTATTTAAGCTGATTGGGCTACCAAAGTCAGGCTTAAAGATATCCAATTCGGGATTTTTAGCATTGACTAGCTTTTCAGCAGCGGCTCTGCCTTTAGCAAGCGAAGCTATACCGTAGACCTCATCATCTTGATAAACAATATTGATAAATCCCGCAATGGACAGCCTTTCCGCCGCTTCCTTTAGGGCATCGGGGTCAATTTCAACACTTTGCCCAATCTTTTCTAGCAAGTCTTTCTTTTCGATTACTATGCTTTCCCCATCAGGGCTAGCTTCTAAGATTAACTTTAGCATTGCTGCAGTTTGTTTATCTAACATAATTTTTCCTCACTACTGTATTTTATCATACCCCTTATATCTAGTCAACTCTTGCTTAGGCTTAAACTGTAATGAAAAAAATTAGCTTACCAAATATTTACTTTTTTTCAATAACAAAATTATCAAGTAGCAAGCCTATGCCTGGATTTGTGCCCAATTGCAATGTAATTTTAGCCTTAAAGCTCGCCAAGTTTTATCAATTATAAACGTATGTATATTTTATGTATAAATTGACTTTTTTTTTACTTGAAACAAGTTGAAAATACTTGCATATTGATAAAATAGTATCTATAATAAGGTATCAATAATAAA